>NZ_BJDG01000024.1 GCF_005404945.1 Lactiplantibacillus pingfangensis
TGTACAGAAAGCGCCCAGCCACGGGGCGGCTGGGCGCTAATGATAGCTGATTACCAACAACAGTTGACAAAGAGCCCAAAACAAAAGAGCTCCGCTTACGCGGAACCCCTTATTTAGTCGGCTTTTCTTCCTCGTCGGTTTTCAAAACTGCCATGAAGGCTTCTTGCGGGATTTCAACCCGTCCAACTGCCTTCATACGTTTCTTCCCAACCTTTTGCTTTTCAAGTAACTTCATCCGGCGAGTTCGGTCACCACCATAGAGATGGGCCGTAACATCTTTCCGATAAGCCTTGATGTTCGTCCGTGCAATCACTTTGGCCCCGATTGTCGCTTGAACCGGAATTTCAAAGTTTTGCCGCGGAATGATTGTTTTCAATTTTGACGCAATCTCACGACCACGTGCCGCCGCAAAATCACGATGCGCGATAAAACTCAACGCATCGACCTTGTCACCGTTCAACAAGATGTCAATTTTGACCAAATCACTGGCACGATAGCCATCTAGCTCATAATCCAATGACGCATAACCACGCGTATTCGACTTCAACTTATCAAAGAAATCAAAAATGATTTCTGACAACGGAATATGATAGATGACATTGACACGGTTATTGTCTAAATAAGCCATCGTATCAAATTCGCCCCGCTTACGTTGTGCCAACTCCATCACCGCACCGACATACTCATTTGGCACCATGATTTGCGCTTTAACATATGGTTCACGAATTTCTTTTAGTGAGGATGCTTCTGGCATTTCAGCCGGATTTTCAACATCTTTTTCGGTGCCATCTGTCATCAACACATGATAAGTGACGGACGGTGCCGTGGTAATCAAATCCAAATTGAATTCTCGTTCAAGCCGTTCTTGGATGACATCCATATGCAATAGTCCCAAGAAACCACAACGGAACCCGAAACCTAAAGCTTGTGATGATTCTGCTTCAAACTCCAAAGCGGCATCATTCAGCTTCAGTTTTTCTAACGCCTCACGTAAATCAGTAAACTTGGCATTATCGGTTGGGTAAATCCCGGCATAAACCATTGGATTCATTTCACGATAACCTGCCAAGGCCTTGTCAGCGGGATTAGCGGCATTCGTGACCGTATCACCAACTCGGGTATCTTGAATATCCTTGATACTGGCCGTAATATAGCCAACATCCCCTGCCATCAAATAGTCTCTGGCAATCGGCTTAGGCGAGTTAACACCCACTTCGGTGACGTCATAAGTACTGCCGCTGTTCATCAGCTTGATTTTATCACCAGGGCGCACGATGCCTTCGTGAACCCGCACACTCAAAACCACGCCACGATAATCATCATAGATTGAATCAAAAACTAAGGCTTTTAAGGGTGCGTCCAAATCACCGGTTGGTGCGGGAATTTTATGCACGACTTGTTCCAATAAAGCTTCAATCCCGATCCCAGCCTTGGCAGAGGCTAACACCGCATCAGAAGCGTCAATGCCAATATCGTCTTCAATTTCTTGTCGGACCTTTTCTGGTTCAGCGGACGGCAGATCGATCTTATTAATGACTGGCACAATCTCTAAGTCATCATCAATCGCTAGGTACACGTTAGCCAACGTCTGCGCTTCAACGCCTTGTGCCGCATCAACGACCAGGATGGCCCCTTCACAGGCAGCCAGGCTACGTGAGACCTCATAGGTGAAGTCCACGTGTCCTGGGGTATCAATCAGATGAAAAATATACGTCTCGCCATCTTTGGCCGTATAGTGTAGTTCCACGGCATTTAATTTAATCGTGATCCCGCGTTCGCGTTCCAAATCCATTGAATCCAGCACTTGGTCTTGCATCTCACGTTTCGAAATCGTATCCGTCAATTCAAGAATCCGATCCGCCAACGTTGATTTACCGTGATCAATGTGGGCGACGATTGAAAAATTCCGGATATGTTTTTGCCGATCTTGCATTGTCGCTTTATCCATTTATTTTCCTACTTTCTTACTAATTCCTAGTCCAGACAATTATACCAACTAAGCCGCACAATCACAATTTTTCTGGCAATTGAAAGCCCAAACTGAAACTTTTAGGCAAAAAAATAATCCCAACCAAGAACGGTTAGGATTATTGAAACGGCTTATTGTTGTTCAAAAGCTTTAAGATTTTTTGGATTCAATTGTTGCCAACGCTTCGTATAGAATTCATCATTCATATGATATTGTGGTTTCGTCAATGATTTTTTGCTCAAAAATGGATTGAGTTGTTGATCAACGGCTAACCAACCACGCCAGCCTAAATGAATCGTATCGGTCATAAAGTAATCTTGACCACCATCTTGTGACAAATCAATCACATTATTGAAACCTTGACTCGCTAACTGATAATGAATCTTTTTATCAAATTGCGCAATCATCTTCATTGAGAGGCCGGTATAGTTCGACCATCTTTGATTAATCGGTGGGATGACAAACATCACATCGGTATGATTTTTAGCAAATTGATTTAAGACCAATTGGAAGTCAGAAAATTCAGGTGACTTAGTGTAATCCAGATGCGTTTGCGAGTCTTTCAAATGCTTGTAGTTTCGTCGCAATTGCGTCTTCCAAAAAGTATTACTGATTTCCAAGCTATTAGACGTCGTCTGTTGCTTCCCAATTTGACCAGCCAATTTATCTAAATTAGCGTAGTTATAATTGGCAGGCAATTGTGATTCAGCCTTGTCGACTTTGCCAAGGTTCTTGCCAGAGATCCCAAATTTTGAAAAGAACTCGTCTTCACTGCCAAGCACTCGTGCCTTATAGTTGATATAAGCCCGTTGAGCACTCGTCGGCTTCAAGCCGGCAGCAACTCGCGTTAAGGCATTTGCCAGAACCTTATCAGAAGAACCAGATGGCATTTGTAGCAAGCGCTTAGCGGCGTAACGATCCATTTCGGTGTTTTGTTCGGTTTGCAACCAATCAGTCGTTTGCAAAGGTGAATAGTAGTACGTAAACGCATCTTTACGCGTCCCATTCGGCACAAACCATTGAGGTGAAATTACAAAGACAGCCTTCTTATTAGTTAACTGCTTTTTTACCGACTGCATCACGAAGTATTGGGTCAAAGATTGGGTACCACGCGCCCCCAACAAAAATGGCCGGTAATTACGTTGATACTTATCTGCCAATACCGACGGATGCATTGGATCAAATCGTGACCACTCCGATGAGCCAAAGAACGGCACGTAACCGTCTTCCAAAGCCTGACGTTTAATTAGCCGTCCTTTGAGGACATTCGGTGACAATGATACTGCCGCCTTTTGCTCAGTCGTTTTGGAAACATGATTTAATCCGAAAGAGAATGGTGAGAGCAGTACGGCCAATAATAAGATAGCTGCCAAAATAATTGGCCCGAAAATCTTAAAAAGGCGTTTTGGAACACTCATTGCATGTTCTCGACCTTAGCAACGATTTTAGCTGGTGTGTCCCATTCTGACCGTTCGAATTCTGAGACAGGCACTTCGATCCCTAATTGGTTTTGTAATTCCAATAAAAGTTGAACTGAACCCATTGAATCTAAGATACCTTCATCAAATAAGTTAGTGTCCATGTTACTAGAAACGTCTTCCCCTGTTAAATCTTGTAAAATTGATAATACTGTTGATTGTGTTTCATCCATGATAATAACTTCCCTTTTAAATTATTTTTTTAATGCCGTGGAACAAACCACAGCGTGTTCAAGAATCCTGAGAAAATTAAGAAACTGAAACAAACCACGTTAAACGTTAAGAAGATTGCAAAGTATTCCGTGAACTTGTTGTGCGGAATCTGTGCTTGATGCTTCTTCTTGTAACGTAACCACCAGTCATTGATGACCATCGCGAACCCATGGAATAATCCATAAACGATATAGTACCAAGTTTCGCCATGCCAGAACCCCATGATTAACATGTTAATCACATAAGCCACGTTGGCCGTCGTAATCCGGCTCTTAAACAGCTTGTGTTTCATCATGAAGAAAACTAACCGCATGTAGATGAAATCTCGGAACCAGAACGACAACGTCATATGCCAACGATTCCAGAAGTCTTTGATATTCTTTGACTTGAATGGTTGATTAAAGTTCATTGGTGTTTCGACACCCATCAAGTAACTGACCCCGACGGCAAACAAACTGTAACCTGCGAAGTCAAAGAACAGATCCATACTGTAGGTATACATGACACCCAAGAGTGCCCAGGAAATTCCGTGGGCCTGCATAGCCGCATGTTCAACGGTTGGTAACATCACTGTCCCAAAGATATAAGCCAATAAGAACTTATACAAGAAACCGAGGAAAATGTAGCGTACCCCTTTTTCCATTAAATCCAAATATTTCGCGCGGGTTGGCACACTATCGTAGTCCTTAACGAAACGACGATAACGGTCAATTGGCCCGGAAGAAATCGTTGGAAAGAACAGCAGGAACTGTCCGAATAAGATCGGGTGAAATTCTTTAATCACGCCATCACGGGTTTCCATGATGGTTTGAACCACTTTAAAGGTTAAATAGGAAATCCCCAAGAAACCAATAATGGAACTTGCCCCGTGCGCAACAGCGGGCGTAATTTTAACAACCGCTAATGGAATGATTGCTAAAATGACACTCACCACGAAAACCCAGCCCTTGTTAGCTGAATCCGCGCGCTGACGGTACTTCGAGTACAACCAAACTAAACAAATTTGGTAAATCAAGTAAATAATTAACGCAATCCCAGTCTTCCACTTAGGCCCCCCGAAGGTCAGCAACAGGAAGACAAATGAGATGATTGATTCGTAAATGTGTGAACGGTGGCCGTAAAGTAATCCAATCATTAACGGTAACAGAGCAATGAAAAGTAAGATGAAGTACGTTGGGTTACCGTATGGATCAAATGACATCATTCCGGATTAACCTCTTTCATAATCGACTTGACATCAATTTTGCCGTTCGGCGTTAATGGCAAGCTTTCTTGATAGACGAAACGCTGAGGAATCATATATTCCATCATCATTCCTTGTAAATCTTTTTTGATTGCGGTGGTCAAGGCAAAATCAGTTTCAAACTCATTTGGCTTTGGCACCACGTAGGCAATCATTTGGGTTACTTTATGCTCTTTATTGTACTTCGGTACGGCTACCGCTTGTTTAATATGTTGCTGTTGGCCTAAGAAATGGTCAACTTCTTCTAATTCGATTCGATACCCATGCATTTTGATCTGGAAATCAACCCGACCGCGATAACGGAACAAGCCGTCAGCGTCCATCGTACCAATATCTCCAGAATGATAAGCGCGTTGCCCATCTAGTTCAAAGAATGCTTTGGCTGTTTTTTCAGGATTATTTAAATACCCCTTTGAAACGCTGGGTCCAGCAATAATCAATTCGCCTTCAGTGCCAGTTGGAACGGGTTCACCGGGTTCACCGGTTTCATCAACGACAATCATCTGCGTATCGGCTTTCGCATAACCAATTGGCAAACGATCAAATTTTGCTAAGGCCTCATCGGTGATTTCGATTTGTGTCACTGCCACACACGTTTCCGTTGGCCCATAAGTATTAAAAATACGGGCCGCTGGGAATCGTTGTTTCAAGGTTGCTGCTGTTTTATGCGTCAACTCTTCCCCACAGAATAAGAAGTGGGTCAAGCTTGGCAAGTTTTCAGCATTAAATTTTGGTTCCAGCAAACAAATATCCATGAATGATGGCGTTGACACCCAGACATTGATTGGCAAGGTTGGTAACGCAGCAAATAACTGCTTGAAATCATCCGTAACTGCCTTTGGTAACGCGTAAAGCGTCCCACCAGCCGCAAGGGTTGGATACACATCCATCACTGAAAGGTCAAAGGAATACGGTGGCTGTGAAAGCGCATTAGGCTGCTCTGGCAAGCCGAAGTCATCACTGAGCATCCAGTTGACGTAGCTAAGCAAGTTATCATGACTAATTTGAACACCCTTAGGCTTACCAGTCGTCCCGGAAGTAAAGATAATATAATAATTATCGTCACCACTAACGGCATGATCAACTTGATAGTCCACCGGCGTGGCAAAAATTTCTGCCAATTGATCCGGTGTGATAACTGGTGTCGTCCCAACACCCGTTGGTAATTCTGCCACAGCAATTACGGCAGCTGGTTGGGCGATTTCATTAATCATCGTCAACCGTTCATTCGGTGAATGCGTATCAATCGGAATATAAGCCCGACCAGATTTAACAATCCCTAAGAACGTCGCAATCATTTCAAAAGTTTGGCCACCAAACACAATAATGGGTGCATCTGCCGCCAAATCTAGCGTATCTAAATGTGCTGCTAAGGCATCTGAATACCGTTTTAAGTCAGCATAAGTGTGTGTAACGCCTTGTACATCATAGACGACCTTTTCAGGTTGCGTCCGTG
This sequence comes from Lactiplantibacillus pingfangensis, assembly GCF_005404945.1. Taxonomy (GTDB): domain Bacteria; phylum Bacillota; class Bacilli; order Lactobacillales; family Lactobacillaceae; genus Lactiplantibacillus; species Lactiplantibacillus pingfangensis. The sequence continues at coordinate 6,360 of NZ_BJDG01000024.1, forward strand.
CAAAGTCATCTATTGTTGCAATCATATTTTTGATCATCAGTTATTCCCCCAAAAAGATCGTTATTGCCTTCCCAGCTAGAATTCATTGTAAATAAACTTCGCTTGGTTAATCCCACTGTAGCCATAAAGGTAAACCAGCGCTAGCATGACAGCAAAATAGAACACTGTCAATGAGATAAACTGAACGACTGGACGTCGAAACCAAAGTTTTAATTTTGCAAACATACAGTCACCTCCTAAAAATCAAGTCAAGTTAGGTTTAGTTTAAATTACCCAACATCATTTCTTCATAAATTTTGGCCATTGGTGTTTGAATATTTACAGCTGGCCGCCAATAATTTGACAGCAAGATGACACCACTTTGACCATCATTAGACAGCATCATCGCTGATTCTTGACCATAACCCATACCATGTGAACGTAGCGTTCCGGCATCAACACGGTAAAGACCGCCCGCGTACGGGCTCGTTGCAGTGCGTGTATGCAAAATCTCAACGTTTGACGCACTCATCAGGCGGCCTTCTAGGATCGCCGACTCAGCCTTGAACAAGTCACCAGCACTCATATAAACTTGGCCAGTACCGAGCTCATACGTCATTTGTGACTCAGGTTCACTGGCAACTGGTGTGTAATCGGCATTGACTTGTGTCTTAGTTGCCTGATAACCGATCGTTCCATTTTTGCCATAGCCATCAATCACAAAACCGGTATCATGAAGATCTAACTTCTTAATAATATTCTTTTCAAAGTAGTTTTGATAAGAAATACCACTCTGTTGTCGGATAATTCCAGCTAATAACAAGAAATTGATCGATGAATAGTTAAAGACACCATGTTTCTTAGCGTCATAAGTGGCGTTTGTGACCGCAAAATTAACGACTTGATTCTCAGGTAGCGCCTCTTCTGGTGCCTTCTTCAATTGTAAGCCACTGGACATATCCAGCATCATGCGAATCGTAATATCATCACCATGCGTAATACTTGGATAATATTTCGAAAGCTTGTCAGACAGCTTAACTTTTCCAGCCTGAACGAGTTGCATAATGCCAGCGGCGGTTAACGACTTTTGAATCGACAAGATTTGATACTTTGACCGCGGTCCATTTTTAAGCTTTTTGTCATAGTTCGCGTAGCCAAAGCCCTTTTGATAAATGACTTTTTTGTCTTTAACAACTAACGCCGTCCCAACAAAATTGTCCGCCTCAAGCATCGACGTGATCTGTTCATTGGTTGATTCTGTCTTACTAAATGGATCAGCCTTGATTTTTTCAGCAAGTTGCTTCTTTTTATCAGCCAGACGTTTTGCCTTTTCAGCTGCTTTCAGTTGTTTCACTTGCTTGACCGCTGCTTGTTCTTTTTGTTGGGCAACGGCCACTTGATGTTGCTCGTATTGGCGATAACCGACTCCCGCGCCGATTAGGCCAATTCCTACCAACAACACTAATCCTAGTTTCATTTGTTTCACAATTATCAACTTCCCCGTCAGTCAATTTACCACACAACATCACCGACTAGCGGTACGTTAAGTTCAAGGAATAGTTTACCAAGCGATGCCGTTTATTCGTGGTTTGCACTTGAAAACCATAAAAGTCTGCACGTTCGCACTGCCAAATGACCTATCTGTAACGGTTTTGTAACATTACCGTTGAATTGCCCCCACTGATCTGTTTTGAGCCCATTGGTTCACCTCCTTAATTAAGTCTAGCACCCACAATATTATAGTTATACTATATCGAAACCGAATTTCGAAAAAACGGCTGCCAGGCAGTTCAGTTAATAAACCAAGTCGGTTGCCTTTACGCTGTTAGCCCTGCATTGTCACACAAAAAAAGCACATCCAGTTTCCCGGACATGCTCAAAAATCAAGTTAAACGCCACGAAGTTTATCGAACAAAGAACTCTTACCATTGCCGGCAACGGATTTACCGCTTGCCTTGGCAAAAGTCTTCAACGCTTCTTTTTGGCCCTTATTTAATTTCGTTGGGGTTTGAATTGACACGGTAACCCGCTCGTCACCATTGCCATTGCCACGTAAACGTGGCGCCCCTTTTCCACGTAAGCGGAAAGTTGTTCCCGTCTGAGTACCAGCCGGGATCTTTAATTTCACATCACCATGGACCGTTTTAACGGCAACTTCATCACCCAAGGCCGCTTGAACAAAGTCAATCGGCAACTTGAAGTAAATCGTCGCGCCATCCCGTTCAAACTCATCACTGGGTTCAACCCGGAAAATGATAAACAGATCCCCGTAAGGCCCACCATTAGCACCGGCCTCACCTTGGTTTTGAAGACGCATTTGTTGGCCTTCTTCAACCCCAGCAGGAACCGTGACTTTAATTGAGTGGCTTTGTTCCGTATGACCAGAACCACCACAAGTGGCACACTTCTCTTTGATCTCTTTACCCGTCCCATGACAAACATCACAAACTTGTTGGCTCATCATGCGGCCAAGTGGGGTGTTCGTTTGAACTTGAATATAGCCACTACCATGACATTTTGAACAAGTGACCGGTGATGTTCCAGGTTTAGCCCCGGAACCACCACATGTTTCACAATGTTCCTCACGATTGTAGGTTATATTCGTTTTCTTACCAAAAATGGCATCTTCAAACTTGAGTGTCATTTCATATTGTAAGTCGCGACCTTGTTGCGGTGCGGTTGGATTTGGTCGCCGACCGCCACCACCAGCGCCACCGAAAAATGAACTGAAGATATCTTCAAAGCCACCGCCGCCAAAACCACCAAAGTCTTGACCACCAAAGCCACCGGCACCACCGCCGAAACCTTGTTGTTGGCCACCAGTTGAACCGAATTGATCATATTGCGCCCGTTTTTGCGGATCGCCTAATGTTTCGTAGGCTTCGTTGACCGCCTTAAACTTGTCTTCGGCACCAGGTTCATGGTTCAAATCGGGATGGTACTTTTTTGAGAGCTTACGATAAGCTTTTTTTATGTCATCCTGACTGGCATCTTTTGCAACACCCAGAACCTCATATAAATCTTGTTCTGCCATTGTAACCTCCTAATGATCCTTGATAAAGTCTCATTAATACTAGCATAGTTGACACAAAAAGCCAAAGCCGCGCGGCCTTGGCTTTTTGATCTAACCGATAATTTTTACTTCTTATCCTTATCTTTATCTAAGTCTTCGAAGTCGCCATCAACGGTGTTGTCATCGCCTTTAGCGTCACCCTTATCGGCACCTGCAGCAGCACCATCCGCGCCCTTAGCAGCATCTTGTGCTTCTTGCGTTTGTTGATAGAGTTTAACTGACAAGTCTTGGACGATCTTGTTCAAGTCATCCTTCTTGGCTTTCATTTCTTCAACGTTGTTGTCATCTTGTGCTTTCTTCAAAGCATCGCGGGCATCTTGGGCCTTCTTGACTTCTTCGTCAGAAACTTTACCTTTAAGTTCCTTGAGCGTCTTGTCCGTCGTAAAGATCAATTGGTCGACTTCATTCTTCAAATCAACTTCTTCTTTACGCTTCTTATCAGCATCTTCGTTTTCTTTGGCTTCCTTGACCATTTGATCAATTTCTTCGTCAGAAAGACCCGATGAACTCTTGATGGTAATTTTTTGTTCTTTGTTCGTGCCCATATCCTTCGCAGAAACGTTCACGATCCCATTTTTATCAATATCAAATTTAACTTCGATTTGAGGAACCCCACGTGGGGCAGCTGGAATATCATTCAGTTGGAAACGACCCAACGTCTTATTATCAGCGGCCATTGGACGTTCACCTTGCAAGACATGAATGTCAACGGCTGGTTGATTATCAGCAGCAGTTGAGAAGACTTGTGACTTGCTAGTTGGGATCGTGGTATTACGATCGATCAACTTAGTGAAGACACCACCCATGGTTTCAATCCCAAGTGATAATGGCGTGACATCCAAGAGGACAACGTCTTTAACATCACCAGTGATGACCCCACCTTGAACAGCGGCACCTAAAGCAACGGCTTCATCTGGGTTGATTGAATGGTTAGATTCCTTGCCAGTCCACTTTTCAACTGATTCTTGAACGGCTGGAATCCGAGTTGAGCCACCATTTAAGATGACAACATCCAAGTCAGAAGCTTGTAAGTTAGCATCCTTCAAGGCATTTTCAACTGGAATCCGAGTCTTTTCAACTAAGTCAGCCGTTAATTCGTTAAACTTGGCACGTGTCAAGCTTTGTTCCAAATGTAATGGGCCACTTGCGCCAGCAGAAATAAATGGCAAACTGATATTGGCTTCAGAAACACCTGAAAGGTCCTTCTTAGCCTTTTCAGCAGCATCCTTTAACCGTTGTAATGCCATCTTGTCTTGTGACAAGTCGACACCATTGTCAGCCTTGAAGCCGGCAACCAACCAGTCAATGATCTTTTGATCAAAGTCATCACCACCAAGGTGCGTATCACCATTAGTTGATAAGACTTCAAACACACCATCGCCTAATTCCAAGATGGAAACATCAAAAGTCCCACCACCAAGGTCATAAACTAAGATTTTTTCATCTTTGTCAGTTTTATCAAGACCATAAGCTAAGGCAGCGGCAGTTGGTTCGTTGATAATCCGTTCGATGTCCAAACCAGCAATCTTACCAGCGTCTTTAGTCGCTTGACGTTGCGCGTCATTAAAGTAAGCAGGCACGGTAACAACTGCTTTTTCAACCTTATCACCCAAGTAGTCTTCAGCAAAACCCTTGATATATTGTAAAATCATCGCTGAAATTTGTTGTGGGGTGTAGTCTTTGCCTTCAATGTTTACCTTATAGCCAGCTTCACCCATGTGACGCTTGATTGAAGCAACCGTGTTAGGGTTGGTGATTGCTTGCCGCTTGGCAACTTCACCAACTTGGGTTTCGCCATCTTTAAAAGCCACAACTGAAGGAACCGTCCGGCCACCTTCTGGAGTGGTAATAATCTTTGGTTCGCTACCTTCGAGTACGGCAACTGCAGAGTTAGTCGTCCCGAGGTCAATTCCGATAATTTTATTACTTGCCATAAATTAACAAACCTCTTTTAAATTTATTTTTAATTAATTATTGAGCCACAACGACCATTGCTGGACGTAGGGTTCGATCTTTAAATAGATACCCTTTTTGCAAGACTTGCACCACAGTTTCGGCTGGATGATCCTTGTCAGCAGGAACCGTTTGAACGGCCTGGTGAATATTTGGATCAAACCGTTCACCGTCAGCTGGCACCTCGACCACATGATGCTTTTTCAAGGCTTCTTGCAAATGACCATGAACCATTTCGACACCCTTCTTCAACTGACCAGCAGTTTCATCGGTGGCGTCTGCAGCTAGAGCGCGTTCCAAGTTATCTAACACTGGCAACACGTCTTTAGCCAACGCCTGACCATCATACTTGATGATTGACGCTTGTTCCTTCTTGAAGCGATTTTGCATGTTGACTAATTCGGCTTGCGCCCGCAACAATTGGTCATCTTTATCAGCCAATTGTTTAGTCAAATCAGCAAGTTGGGCCTCACGAGGATCAACTTTTGGTTGTGCCGATTGTGCTTTTTCGGTTGTCTCAGTTGCTACTGAATCAGCGGCGCCTGCTTCAACTTGACTCGTGGCACTTTCGGCTGAGTCGGTCGCACTAGTTGGTTTTTTTGCCAATGATTTCATCTCCCTGTCCGTCACTCGTCAAAGTACCGGTAATAATCTAACAATTTGCGGGCCAGTTCACGTTGAAACGCACCCATGAGCCCAATCATCCGCGAATACGGCATCGCCGTTGGCCCGAGCAACGCGATAATGCCTTGCCCGTGCTGATCGACGTCATACGTCGCAGTGATCAAACTGTAGTCTTTCAATAAATCGTTGGTGATTTCATTACCAATCCGCACTTGAATATGCTGACCGGGAGTACCAATCACATTTGCCAAGTTATCCGTTTGATCAAGTAATGAATACAATGATCGCATTTCTTTCGGATCTTGTAGGCTAGTATAATTGAATAAATTCAACTTACCACCGACGTAGAACCGTTCAGAAGCTGCCTTGGACAATACACTGCCAAAAATTGCTAAGAAGCCATCTGGATTTTGCAAATAATGCGCCAACTTCAATGGAATTTCTTTTTGCAATTTTGCCAGCACGTCTTGTAACGGCAGACCGATCAATTGATCATCAATGAAACGGACGACCGGTTCTAGTTCGTCACCAGAAAGATCGTTTGGAATTGTAAAGGTTTGATTCTCAACATCACCGTTATTCGTCACCAGAATTGCCATCACTTGATGATTGCCAAGTGGCACTAGACGAAAACCGCTGAGCCGACTATCTTTCAATTCCGGCCGCAACGTAAACGTGGTATAACTTGTCAATTGAGATAAGATATCCGCTGATTGCGCCACGATCTCATCGATTTTATGAAACTCACCACCCAACGAATGTTGAATGACCTTCAAGTCCCGATTATCCACCTTTTCAGGGGTTAAAATATGATCAACATAATAACGATAACCCTTAATTGATGGAATCCGACCCGAAGATAAATGCGTTTTGACGATTAATCCCAAATCCTCAAGTCGCGCCATTTCATTACGAATGGTTGCGGAGCTGACCTTCATCGGTAACTCCTGCACTAACGATTTGGACCCAACTGGGGTACCGCCTTCGGTATAGTCACGGACAATGGCCTTCAAAATTAGGCTTTGTCGTTCAGTTAACGTGATCATCACCTCTTTTTAGCACTTAACTTAATGGAGTGCTAACACAAGTACTAATATAACAACCCCCAACCTTAAAGTCAAGGAAAGACAAAGTATTTTAGCAAAATAATTGGTCGAGTGCTAAAAAGGAGCTATGACATCAGTCATGGCTCCTTTAGTCACACGCTTATCGTGCTAGCGTTCGGCCTTATTAATGGCCGAATCAATCGTGTCATTATCAAATTTTTCTGCTAAGTAATCCCCATTTTCAATTGGGAGATGCACTTGGAAATCGGCAAACTTTTGAAGACTTAATTTGGCTTGATCAATTTCAAAACCCAATAGATGTCCTCCCAATTGATGATCTGCGCTCAAAAAGTGCAGATGGAACCCACCAACCGTCGCGCCTTGGAACAAATGTGGTGCAAAGTACCCAATAATAGTTCCTTTAACATTAGTCCCCTCAAACTCTGGCTGAGTCGCCGTGGCATCAACGAGGGTTTTATATGGCTTCGTCTGATGTGGTGCGACGCGGGTTTTGACCTGTTTAAACATGCCATCCACCCGAACGGCTGCAAACACGTTTGCCAGTTGATACTCGTCAGCCACCTGAGTTTGAAAATCAGTCATTTTTAACTGATGGACCTCAGCGGTTTGCTGTGGCGCTTCAAAGTGCACGGACGCGAAGGGTAACGTTTCAGTTGGGGCAATTTCACGAATCTGACCATCTTCACGGGCCTGATAAGCATGCCCTTCTAAAATAATCACTTCGCCATTGAGCCCATCTAAGGTACCGATACCAGTATCACCGTGTTTTAATAAGTCACCGGCCGTAATCGTCCCATCATATAACCCAGGAACTAGCAGGCCTAAGGTGCCGTGTTGAAAAATCTGATTTGTTGCCATTACAGTTAATCCTCCTTATCGGCCAGCCAAGCTGACCACAACCGAGGTCGTGCCCGAAACGCATGGCGCTCATAATAATCGCGTGTCACCTGTTCATCTTGTTGCAACTGGGCCACAAGTTCGTCAGCACCGGCGAACTTAATTTCGCCACGCATGCGATGTCCCCAACGAATCGTTAAATTTTGACCATAAATATCGCCAGTAAAATCTAACAAATAGATTTCAACCGTAATCGGCCGATCATCCCCAAAAGTGATGTTACGGCCAACTGAGGCCATGCCAAGCACCCACTGATCTCGGACGTGCACCATGACCGCATAAGTCCCAATTCCAGGGACCCGCTCATTGTTGTCATGTGCGACGTTAGCCGTTGGAAAGCCGAGCGTTCGCCCACGTGCTTCACCATGAACCACCGTTCCGGCGGTTTCATACTGATAGCCAAGCAACTCATTAGCTTCGTCAATCAGACCTGCATCCAAAGCGGTCCGAATTCGCGTTGAGCTAATCTTTTCAGTGCCATCAATGGCTTTTGGCACTTCAATAATGTCAAATCGCTGCTGCGCGTAGTCGCTGAGCCGTTGCATGTTGGCGGTGGTTGCTGGGCCATAAGTATAATCAAATCCAGCGACAACGGTCGTCGCATGTAGCCCAACAACCAATTGATCCACGAACAGTTGTGGTGGCATGGCCCCCACAGCCGCATCAAAATGTAAAATGTACAAAATATCGACACCCAGTTCCGCCATCAACGTTTCTTTCTGCGCCACGGTCGTCAAGTAACGGACATGATCGGGAGCCGCATGTTGAAAAACAACGGAAGGATGTTGGTCAAACGTCATTGCTGCTAACTTGGTGCCATTCGCCTGGGCGTTTTCACGCGCAGCTGCAATAACACGTTGATGTCCGCGATGAACGCCGTCAAAAAATCCCAGTGCCAATGTAATCGCACCTGCGGGAATTTGACGCGCAAAATCGGGATAAGTTAAATTAATCACCTGCATGTTACAAAAACTCCTTAATCAACTGAAAACATTTTTAACGGCTTGTACCGTTGCGAGTCAGTCCGATAACTATATAAACATTTTATGCGGTCTTGATAGGTGAATGCAACTATCGTGTTCGCATCCGGATTAGGTTGTTGGCCTTCTTCCGGCAATAACCAGGCCCCATTTTTCACATGCGACCATAGCTCATCGGTTAAGGCCACTTGTGGATAGGCGGTCAGCGCCATTTCAATGGGTGCCAGTAGCTCTGCTTCGGTCCCCGCCGTCACTGCCGCTTCAATCTGTTCGAAGGTCACCGTTTCATCGAGCGTAAAGCCCCCACTCTTTAACCGGGTCAGATCACTCATTACGGCAGGTACCCCGAGCTGCTTACCCACATCGACGGCCAGTGTTCTGACGTAAGTGCCCTTACTGCAAGCCACCGTAAAGTAAATCGTCTGGGTTTGTTGTTCGGCATTGTACGTGGTAACCTGTCGCTGTTCAAAGCGCTCAATCGTAATCTGGCGCTTAGGCCGTTCAACTGTCTCACCATGCCGCGCATAGTCGTATAGCCGCCGACCATTAACCTTAACCGCGGAAAACATCGGCGGAATTTGCGTAATTTCACCAGTCATCGCGGCTAGCGCCTGATCAATCTCACTCGAACTAAATGGTTTGGTAATTGGCTCGCGTGCAATTTCATCGCCATCCAGATCTTCCGTTGTGGTGGCAAATCCCAGTGTAATACTGCCTTGATACTGCTTGCCAGAAGCAACCAAAAATTGCACGACTTTGGTTGCATCGCCAAGACAGATTGGTAACACGCCATCAACACTTGGGTCAAGTGTCCCTGAATGTCCCACTTTGCGGGTATGATATAATTTTCTAATTTTTGCCACACAGTCAAAACTCGTCAGTCCGCGTGGCTTATATAATGGTAAAATTCCGTTTGGCATAAATCTTACTCCTTAAAATTAACTTTTTTCAGTATACCACAACCGACTAAAACGATTACAGTGTCTCTTAGGTATCAAGATTTTCTCTAAATTCATTCCAGATAGGTCATTCATTCTAATTTTCCGCTTACTAATTGATTAGTGACTAGCGGTTAATTCCCGCCTACCGGGGGCTTCGTTTGGGGCTGGAACGCCATGAACCATTTTTGAGCCAAAAAGCGGTCTCAAAAGCTGGTTTTTGACTAACCGCGGACACCCTCCCCGCGCTAAGTCAAGCGCCACGGCTGAGCCCCAAACAAAGCCCCCTCACGGCTAGAGATGTGTATTATTTTAAAGTTACCAGTTGCCTAAAGAAACTATTCAGATGGCCACCTGTCGAACTAGTGGCCGCATCAACGTAGATCCGTCCAGAAGTAGTACTTGAGTGGTTACTTTTAACTTCTTTTAGAACAACTCAAATTTCTGGCGGTAAAGATTTGATTAGCATCAGAGGTGAAGGTTGAAAGAACAAATGAGCTCGTAACCACTCTCATACAAGCAACAGGCACTCTCAAATTAGTGAAGGCCCGCTCCGGCAGGCAGAAATCGCTGTGCTATGGTGGGACAATCGCAGCCATAGTGCGGGGCTGCAACTTCGACACAGCACAACGATTATCTCCGCTAAATCCTAACCTAAAAACAGTCAAATTAGCTGGAAGTCGCCGCTGATCCCATCGGTCGTGACTGTGGCGTTAGGTCGGCATATTTCTTGCCGGCGTTACGCTACGGACGGTCCGGGACACTTGCGATTTATGCAAGGGTTCCGGGCGAGGGCCAAGACGTTCCTCAGGCTTGAACCGGTCCCACGACCGCATGTTATCAGTGGCGACTGGAAGCGGAACTATCAACTAATTTCCATGCCCTAATCATTCACATGGCAATAGTTATTAGCAAGTTTGATTTTTCAACCGTTAGATCAGAGTAATAAACTTTAATCAAACGCCGACAACAATTGTCATTCAAGATTCGATTACTTCATTATACGATATGACTACCGGCTAATAACTAATCACTTGAACATTATATTTTTTCGAAAAAAAAGACCGTTCCGAGAATGATTTCCTCGAAACGGTCGTTACCAAAACTAGCGAACTAGTCTTGGCGTTTTAAATTGTTGATCAACTGATCAATTCGACTGCCATATTGAACAGAAGTATCCCGTTCAAAAGTAAGTTCAGGCGTCTTATAAATACTGAGACGTGATCCTAATTCACTACGAATCAGGCCTTTGGCTTTTTCAAGCCCTTTAGCCGTCTTCTCACCATCAGAAGCCTTATCTGATAAAATGCTGTAGAAAATTGTGGCTTGTTGCAAGTCACCCGTTACCGTCACACCGGTAATAGTTAAGCCGGCAACTCGTGGATCACGAACACGTTTCAAAAGAATGTCGTCGACTTCTTTTTGAATCTCTTGTTCAAGCCGACCAACCCGATAATGTTGTGCCATCTAGTGCACCTCCTTGAGGGATTGTTTATTCAATCGGAACTTCTTTCATGATATAAGCTTCAATGACATCATTAACCCGAATATCATTGTAGTCTTCAATCCGAAGTCCTAATTCAAAGCCTTGCTTGACTTCTTTGACGTCATCTTTAAAACGACGTAAACTAGCTAATTTACCGTCATAAATGACGACGCTATCACGAATGACCCGCACACCGGAATCACGATGAATGACCCCATCGGTAACCATCCCGCCACCAATCGTCCCAATCTTAGAAACCTTATAGATTTCACGGATTTCGGCTTGACCAGTGATCTTTTCCTCGTACTTAGGTTCAAGCATCCCTTTCATCGCGCTTTCGATTTCATCGATCGCGTTATAGATAACTTGATGTAAGCGAATGTCAACATCGTCAGTATCAGCTTGTGATTTTGCTTGTGGCGTTGGCCGCACATTGAATCCGATAATGATTGCGTTACTTGCTTCTGCTAAGGCGACATCACTTTCGTTAATGGCCCCAACAGCCGTATGGATAATATTAACCCGCACGCCTTCAACTTCAATCTTCTTCAAACTACCTGCCAAGGCTTCAACTGAACCTTGTACATCAGCCTTAATAATGACGTCAACTTCTTTGATTTCACCTTGCTTCATTGAATCAAACAAGTTGTCCAAAGTGACATGGTTCGTTTGTTTACGTTCGTCCATCAAGGCTTGCTTAGCACGTTCTTCGCCGGCTTCACGCGCAGTCTTCTCATCATCAAAGACCACGAAACGATCCCCAGCTTCAGGCACATCACTCAAACCAGTAATTTCGATTGGTGTTGACGGAATAGCTTCTTTAATCCGGCGACCATTATCATTCGTCATGGTCCGTACACGACCATAGGTATTCCCAACGACGATTGGGTCCCCAATATGCATCGTCCCTTGTTGAACTAATAACGTTGCCGTCGAACCCTTACCACGATCCAAACTAGCTTCCAAAACGGAGCCAGCTGCATTTTGGTCAGGATTAGCTTTCAATTCAAGCACTTCGGCCTGTAACAAGATCATGTCCAATAATTCATCCAAATTCTTACCGAATTTCGCTGAAATTTGAACAAAAATCGTGTCGCCACCCCAGTCTTCGGAAATCAACCCATATTCGGTTAATTGTTCCATGACGTGGTTCGGGTTAGCACCTGGCTTATCAATCTTGTTAACAGCAACGATAATTGGCACTTTCGCCGCTTTGGCATGGTTAATTGCTTCAATGGTTTGTGGCATGACCCCATCGTCAGCAGCGACCACTAAAACGGTAATATCGGTAATATCAGCACCACGAGCCCGCATTTCGGTAAAGGCCGCATGTCCTGGCGTATCCAAGAACGTAATTGACTTACCATTATGTTGCACTTGATAGGCCCCGATTGCTTGGGTGATCCCACCAGCTTCGCCGGCCGTCACGTGGGTATGCCGTAACTTATCCAAAAGCGTGGTCTTACCATGATCGACGTGTCCCATAACCGTCACGACTGGGGCACGAGTCACTGCATTTTCCATGTTTTGGTTCTCTTCGTCAAAGAACTTGTCCAAGTCAGTCACATCGACTTCAACCTTTTCTTCGGCGTTAATTCCGTAGTCAGCAGCTAAAACTTCAATCGTGTCTTTATCCAAGGATTGGTTTTGGTTAACCGCCACACCAAGCATAAACAACTTCTTGATGATTTCAGCTGGTTCACGATGCAAGATTTTACCCAAATCTTGCGCATTCATACCAACCGTATAGACTAAGGTTTCTGGTAACGGCCGATCTTTCCGAACGGAAACTGGCTTGTTCGTCACTTGCCGAATTCGTTGGTTCTTACGATTTTGCTTCTTGTTATTGCGACGACGGTTATTGTTGTTACCACCACGATAACGACCACCACCGCCATTGTTATTCAAGCTGCCGCCAAAACGACCGCTACCGTTACGACTGCTGTTATTGCTACCAGTGCTACTATTGCTGCTCCGGTTGGTCGAGTTAGTCGACCGATTTTGTGACCCATTCGACCGGTTTTGGCCATTACCATTACTAGTCCGGCTTTGGCTGTTGTTCGACCGGTTTTGTGAACCAGTTGACCGATTAGCGCCGCCAGTCGTCCGTGATCCGTTGCTATTGTTTGAACGGGTCGTATTATTGCTACGGTTAGCCGTCGAATTAGTCGACCGATTTTGGCTACTATTCCGATTTTGACCGTTAGCTGACCGATTGGCACTGTTAGTGCGGCTGCCGTTGCTACTATTTGAACGCGTGCCATTGTTTGATGATGGCCGTGAACTCGTTGACCGCGCGCTACTGTTGTTCGAACGCGTCCCGTTACTGCTGTTACTGTTGTTCCGACTTTGGCTATGATTGTTATTATTATTTCGATTATTATTCAAAGAATCACCACTCTGTAAATGACGCGAGTTGGATTGCTGCTGATTCGCAGTTCGTGTCACCTTTTTAGCTTCTGGTTTCGAAGCCTGACCGGTAGCCCCGGTCGTTTGAGATTTAGGATTGGTCACAACGGCGCCGCCAGTTAATTGACGGGCTTCGTTGTCACCGAGTGTCGACATATGATTTTTGACGGAGAATCCCAATTGTTGTGCTTTTGCAATCAACTGTTTACTTGGAATATTTAGCTCCTTCGCTAATTCATAAATTCGCTTTTTCCCCATATCTTCACCCTCCTTACTTTGTCATGATTGAAACCATTTTCTTGGCAAAACCAGCATCAGTTATGGCAATCACCGTACGTGGATTACCATTAGCTGCGGTCAGTTCTGCGCGCGTTAAGGTATCAATCACTGGTACATCATAAGATTGGGCCTTATCATGAAATTTTTTGGCTGTCGTGGGACCAGCGTCACTTGCAATAAAAACAAGTTTGGCTGATTGGTTACGAATTGCCGTTAACGTTAAGTTCTCACCAGCAATTTGTTGTTTGGCACGCCGTGAAAGGCCCAGTAAGTTTAAACAAGCTTGTTTAGGCGTCATCACCGAATAATTCCTTTCGGGCTTGTTGGTGATCAACGTAAGCCACTAGCTCGTCGTAGAAAGCCGCATCCACTTTAACCCCAAAAGCTTTATCAAAAGTTTTTTTGGCTTTAGCTTGTTCGGCAACTGCAACGTCTAAGGCAATGTAAGCCCCGCGACCCGGCTTTTTACCGGTTGGGTCAACGGAAACTTCATCTTGCTTGTTTTTAACGACACGTACGAGTTCTTTCTTGGGATGCATTTCACCCGTTACAATATCTTTGCGTAACGGCACTTTTCTTTTTTTCAAGGCCCAGACCTCCTCTAATTATTCAGCATCACTCGCGGATGGGTCACTATCATCAGCCGAAGCCAAGGTCGCTTCAGTTGATTCTTCATCACTAGTTGATGCTGGTTCAGCTGCAACGGCACTATCCGCAGTCAGATCGTCCGCTGCATCCTCAGTTTCAGTCTCCGGAGCAGTTTCAGCGGCGGCGACATCCGTGGGGTTCTCATCCATTATATCAGATGCTTCGGTTTCAGATTTAATATCAATCTTAAATCCAGTTAATTTTGCAGCTAAACGGGCGTTTTGGCCACGCTTACCGATGGCTAATGATAATTGGTAATCAGGCACAACGACCGTACAGCCACGTTCATTTTCAGGATCAAAAATGACATCCAAAACTTCGGCAGGATTTAAGGCATTCGCGATAAATACCGCGGTATCATCCGTCCATTCCACAATATCCATGTTTTCGCCGTGTAATTCATTGACGATCGTTTGCACCCGTTGTCCTTTAGGCCCAACACAGGTCCCGACTGGATCAACGTTCGGATTGTTTGAACGGACCGCAACTTTCGCCCGGTCGCCCGCTTCACGTGCGATTGACACAATTTCAACAATGCCATCGAAGATTTCAGGCACTTCTTGTTCAAACAAGCGCTTCAATAAGTCTGGCGCTGTCCGTGAAACAAAGACTTGTGGGCCCTTTGTGGCATTTTCAACTTTTGACACATAAACTTTAATTTTGTCATGAATGCGATAAGTTTCACCAGGTAATTGATCAGAACGACCCATCACGGCTTCGACTTTACCTAAACTGACGTAAACAAAGCGATTATCTTGGCGTTCAACTTCACCAGTCACGATTTCATTCTCGTATTGGCTATATTCGTCAAAGATGATCCCACGTTCAGCTTCACGTACCCGTTGCATGATGACTTGCTTAGCAGTCTGAGCAGCAATCCGGCCAAAGTTTTTTGGCGTGACTTCAAAACGAATATCGTCACCAATTTCGTAAGCGCGGTTGATTTCGAGTGCATCTTGTAAACTAACTTCCAAGCGTGAGTCAAAGACATCTTCAACGACTTCCTTAACGGCATAAACGTGAATATTGCCCTTAACTTGATCAAAGTCAACTTCAACATTTTGTGCTTGGCCGTAATTACGCTTATAAGCAGAAACCAAAGCTGCTTCTAAGGCATCAATCACAACTTCTTTTTTGATTCCTTTTTCTGATTCTAGGGTGTCTAACGCCCCTAATAATTCCTTACTCATGTGTACACTCCTTTACTAACTAAAACTTCACTGCCAACCGTGCTTGAGAAATCATTTCACGATCAATTGTCACAGTTTTGTGTCGCGTTTTATCTAAGTAATTAATAGTCAATGTCTCGGGGGTCACAGCGGCTAAATCGCCATCAAACGCCTTTTTACCATCAACTTTTTGATACAAGCCGACATGGATGTACTTCCCAATGGCATTTTGATAATCGGCTTCTTTTTTAAGTGGCCGTTCCGCACCAGGCGAAGACACCTCCAAAAAATAGGCTTGTGGAATTGGATCAGGATCCATACTATCCAATTTTTCACTTAATTCATCACTGACCATGGCACATTCTTCAATATTAATGCCCCCTGGCTTGTCGATATAGAGTCGTAAATACCAACTCTGACCCTCACGGACAAATTCAAGATCAACTAATTCAAACTGGTGGGTCGCCACAATGGCTTGTGCCAACGGCTGAATGGTCTCAACAACATTATTGCTCACGTTTGCGCCTCCTATCCAGATTAGTCCAATAAAAAGAGTGAGCATCGCTGCTCACTCGTTAACGAGTTTTAAATTACACTCATATATTATCATAATAATGCGTAATCCGCAACACTAAGCGACTTTCACGCGGTTTTTAGAATAAAGAAAGTTGATTCTCATCAGGTAAGCCCTTCAAAATTCCATATTGGCTCATAAAATCAATTAATTTTTGTGAAACCTTACCGCGTTTTGACAAATCTTCCTTCGATAAGAATTTTTTGTCAGCACGAGCCGCCACAATCTGTTTGGCCACACCTAAGCCCAAACTCGGAATCGACCGGAATGGCGCAATTAAGGTATCCCCCTCAATCAACCAGTCCGACGCATCTGATTTATACAAGTCGACCATTTGAAATTTAAAGCCACGTTCCAACATCTCATTCGCCAATTCCAAGACCGTTAGCAAGTTCTTCTCACCAACTTTAGCATCATTGCCTAAATCCTGAATTTTTTTCATGGATGCCTTAACCGATTCTTTGCCTTGTGACATGGCCACGAGGTCAAAATCATCAGCACGGACTGAAAAATAGGCGGCGTAATAAATCAATGGGAAATAGACTTTGAAATAAGCCACGCGCAGTGCCATTAAGATATACGCTGCCGCATGGGCCCGCGGGAACATATACTTAATTTTCAAGCAAGACTCAATGTACCAATCCGGCACGTCAGCATCTTTCATCGCCTGTTGCCAGTCGTCTGGAATTCCACGGCCTTTACGAACGTGTTCCATAATCTGAAACGACATATCCGATTCCATGCCATAGTGAATCAAGTCGGTCATGATGTTATCACGACAACCAATAACTTCCGCCAGCGTGACCGTCCCATCTTTGATCAACTCTTCGGCATTGCCTAACCACACATCCGTCCCGTGAGACAAGCCAGAAATTTGCAGTAATTCGTTAAACGTCGACGGATGGGTTTCTTCCAACATACCACGGACAAATCGCGTCCCAAATTCGGGAATCCCGAGGGTTCCAGTTTTTGAAAAGATTTGATCTTCAGTCACACCTAGGACTTCTGGGCTCGAAAAGATTTTCATGACGTTCGGATCAACCGGTGGAATACTTTCCGGTTTAATTCCCGAGAGATCTTGTAGCATCCGGATCATGGTCGGATCATCATGTCCCAGAATATCAATTTTCAAAATATTATCATGGATCGAATGGAAATCAAAATGGGTCGTTTGCCAAGCCGCCGTCTGATCATCCGCTGGATATTGCACCGGCGTAAAGTCATAGATGTCCATGTAATCTGGCACAACAATGATCCCAGCCGGATGTTGTCCCGTCGATCGTTTGACCCCGGTAATGCCTTTCGCTAACCGGTCAATCTCGGCAGTTCGCAAATTTTGCTCGGTGGTGCGTTCATAACCTTTGGCATAACCATAACCCGTTTTATCGGCAACGGTCCCAATCGTTCCGGCACGATAAACGTTCTTTTCACCGAACAACACTTTGGTGTAATTATGGGCAATTGGTTGATAGTCTCCCGAAAAGTTCAAATCAATATCGGGAACTTTATTCCCATAAAATCCAAGGAAAGTTTCGAAAGGAATATTCTGACCATCACGTACCATGTTCGTCCCACATTCAGGACAATCTTTGGGTGGCAAATCATAGCCTGAACCGTATTCATTGTTCGTGTAAAAGTGCGAATATTGGCAATTTGGACAACGATAATGGGCCGGCATCGGGTTAACTTCGGTAATCCCAGAAAGGGTCGCCACGAGACTAGACCCAACCGAACCACGTGACCCAACCAAATAACCATCCTTATTACTCTTGAAAACTAATCGTTGGGCAATCAGATAAATAACCGAGAACCCATTGCCGATAATACTCTTCAATTCCTTATCGACACGCTTCTGCACGATTTCTGGCAACGGGTCGCCATACCAAGCATGTGCCCGGTCCATCGTTAGTTTCTTAATTTCGGCCTCGGCGCCTTTCATTCGCGGCGTGTATAGCTTGTCCTTAACCGGTCGAACCACTTCAAATTGATTGGCAATTTGTTGAGAAGCCGTCACCACGACGCGCTGCGCCAACTCGTCACCTAAGAAATGAAACGCCGCCAACATTTCATCGGTCGTCCGAAAATGAACATCTGGAAACTCGGTACGATTAGCGGTTCTTGGCTGCGAGCGAACTAAGACGGTTCGATAGATTTTATCTTCTGGATTCAAGTAGTGGACATCACCAGTGGCGACGACTGGAATATTTAAGTCATCACCTAAAGTAACCATATTTTTGAGAATATCTTCAAGGCGGGCGTTATCGGCAATTAATCCTGATGCAACCAGTGGTGAATACGCCGGTTTGGGCTGAATTTCAAGAAAATCATAGTAACTGGCCTTTTTTCGGGCCTCCACTTGGCCTTTTTGCATCATCGCCGTAAAGACTTCACCATTTGCACAAGCCGAGCCAACGAGAATGCCATCACGATATTTATTCAATAAACTACGCGGAACGCGCGGCTTTTCATAAAAGTAATCGACATTTGAAGCTGAAATAATCCGGAAGAGATTCTTCAGGCCAGCCTGAGTTTGCGCATAAAGCGTCGCATGGAACGGTCGACTATGGCGGTAGGCATTATTCTCATTCATATGATTATTTAGTTGATCATGGAACTGAACCCCGTAGCGTTCTTCGGCGTCTTTTAAGAAAATATGATTCAGGTGACCGGTTGATTCCGCATCATAGATGGCTCGATGATGATGTTCCAAGGACACGTTGAACCGTTTTGCCAACGTATTTAACGTAAAACGTTTCAGGTCAGGATATAACCAATGTGCCAAAGTTAAGGTATCAATAATGGGATTTTCAATCGGTGGCATCCCATGACGAGCATAGCCAGTATTCATGAACCCAATATCGAAGGTAACATTATGCCCAACAACGATGGCATCCCCACAAAATTCACGGAAGAGCTTGAAAACTTCTTCTTCAGATTTTGAGCCGCGAACCATTTCATCCGTGATACTCGTCAAGTTAGTCGTCGTCTCTGACAAATGAAAGCCCGGGTCGATGAACTCTTCAAACTGTTCCGTCACGTTACCTTTGAACATTTTGACGGCCGACAGTTCAATGACTTTGTCATAAATGGCGGACAAACCAGTCGTTTCAGTATCAAAGATCACATAGGTTGATTCTTTCAAATCTTCGTGAGCATCATTAAACGCAATCGGCTCGCCATCGTCGACCATGTTTGCTTCGACACCATAGATCACTTTGATCTTGTTTTTTTGACCAGCGGCAAACGCTTCTGGAAAGGCTTGAGCCCCAGAATGATCCGTAATGGCAATCGCTGGTTGGCCCCACTTGGCAGCTTGGGCGACAAAATCAGAAACCGTATTCGTCGCATCCATGGCACTCATATTCGAATGCAAATGAAGTTCAACCCGCTTTTGATCTGCCGGCGCGGTATCTTGGCGCGACGCATGTGAGATCTCATTAATATCATAAGCATTAATCGTTAAATCTCGCATAAAACTGTCTTCTTGCACAGAACCGCGCGCGCGGACCCACATCCCTTGCTTCAATGCCGCAAATTGAGCCTCATCATCGCTGTTCCGTGAGAACTTTTTAATGACCATCGACGAACTGTAATCGGTGATTTTAAGAATCAATAATTGTCGTTGTGAACGCAAGGTGCGGACTTCCATATCGAAGACGTACCCTTCCACGATCACCGAGCGTTCTTCTTCGGTAATTTGAACCAGTTGCTTGGCTGGCTCTTGCGAATTAATCTGCTTACCTAATTGAACTGGCCCATCAATTGGTGCGGGTGAGTCCGACTGTTTAGCCCGTTTTTCATTCGCCTTTTTAATGGCTGCTTCTGCTTTTTTCGCCAACGCTTGATCGGATTTGGCTTTTTGCGCATGAAACGCCTTGATTTTTTCTTGCGAGGCGGTTTCATCAATCAACGTATGCACGGAAAACTTTGGAAAACCTAATTGTCGATAGGTTTCCTCAATTGGTCCTAACGCCTGATTGGTCAAAAAGTTTTGAATCACCTCATTTTCAGCCAACAAAATGACCCGATGATCTTCATAAGACGGGACATTACTATTACAGAGTGATTGGACCAGTGGCGAAGAAATCCCACTGTTTTGCACAATCCACTCCCAATAATCAGCCAGTGCGCGCGGATTGACCTCGCTGTCGTCAGTCGTAATCTGTAGGCTGATGCCAGCAATTTCATGAAAAGCAAGTTGTAGCTTATTATTGAAAGTCATGAATTGTGAAAATGGTAAAACGTGTTGAAAATGTAAATGGAACTCCCAAACTTTCGAGGCTTGATGAACGGTCAGCTTTTCGATGGTCGCCGCTTGAAAGGGCTCATCCATCGGCATCTCAATTTGCTCAAGCAGTTTCTCAAACATTTCCTGCTGATTTAAGCTCACGCGTGTTCCTCCTTTTGTTCTTTAAAACCAAACTAAAATCACCTAGTTTCTTGGTTGCCGAAACTAGGTGATTTTCTGCATACACAATGAGTTAAGTGTACGCATTTTTAGATTAACTTGCAACGTTCAAGTCGCTCAGTTGAGTTTTGATAAAATTAGCTTAACGGTGACTAGTCGATATTTTTCAACAAGACAGCCAAGTTATTGGCCACTTCTTCTTGCTTCACTTCGAGCGTTTCGCCCGTTTTCCGCAACTTAATTTCGACGATGCCGTCACTGGCTTTCTTACCAATGGTAATCCGTGCTGGAATTCCCATCAAATCAGAATCAGCAAATTTAACCCCAGGACGTTCCTTACGATCGTCATAGAGAACTTTATAGCCAGCTGCTTCCAACGTGGCTTCAATTTGATCCGCAACCGCAACTTGTTCGGCTTTCTTAGGATTAACCGGAATGACATGGACATCAAATGGGGCGATATCCTTAGGCCAAACGAGGCCATCATCATCGGCGCGCTGTTCAGCAATCGCTGATAACAACCGTGAAACCCCAATCCCATAGCAACCCATAATGACCGGAATATTACGCCCATTTTGGTCCAAGACTTCGGCATGTAAGTCTTTCGAGTAACGAGTCCCTAATTTGAAGATGTGGCCAATTTCGATCCCCTTGGTGAATTTCAAGACGCCAGCACCATCTGGTGATAATTCACCTTCTTGCGCAAATCGAATATCCACATAGTCAGCGGCGTGGAAGTCACGTTCAGGATTAACGTTAGTAAAGTGATGGCCATCTTCATTGGCACCAACGGTAATGTTTGCCATGTCTTTAACGTAAACATCGGCGACGATTTTAACGTCATCACTGACATTCACGGGACCGAGTGACCCAAAATGTGCGCCCAAATAGTGTTGTGCTTGTTCAGGTGTCGCCATTTCCAAGAAGTCGGCGCCTAAGTAATTCTTCAACTTAATATCGTTGACTTCATGATCACCGCGAACTAGCGCCATCACGGGTTCATCATCCGCCATAAATAAAATACTCTTGACGAGTTGATCGGGACCAACTTTTAAGAATTCAGCTAACTCATCAATGGTCCCAACACCTGGCGTGGCAATCTTTTCAAGGTCTTTAAGCGAAGCATGTGATTTCTTTGGCACGTACAAACTCCGGGCCATTTCAAGGTTAGCCGCATAGTCGCTAGCATCGGAATACACGATTGTATCTTCACCAACTGGTGCAATCGCAGAGTATTCACGGGAATCTTTACCACCCATGGCACCACCATCACCGATGATTGAGCGGAATTTCAGCCCACAACGATCGAAGATATTTTGATAAGCTTGCGCCATATCTTGGAACGTCTCATCCAACGAGCCTTCGTCGGCATGGAAAGAGTAAGCATCCTTCATGATGAATTCACGACCACGTAATAACCCATAACGGGGGCGATCTTCATCGCGATACTTCGCTTGGATTTGATACAACGTTAATGGCAATTTTTTGTATGATTTAACTTCGTCACGAATAATTGACGTAAACGTTTCTTCATGGGTCGGGCCTAAAATGAATTCGCGTTCATGCCGATTCTTCAGCTTGAACAATTCTGGGCCGTAAGTATCATAACGTCCGGTCGCTTTCCAAAGTTCAGCTGGAATTACTGCTGGCACCAGCATTTCGGCGGCATCAATTTTGGCCATTTCATCACGGATGATGGCTTCAATGTTTTGTAATACCCGATATGCGAGTGGCAAGTAGGCGTACATCCCCGCAGAAATCTGCCGAATATAGCCAGCCCGTAACATCATTTGATGGCTAAGCGCTTCAGCATCATTTGGGACTTCTTTCAATGTTGGAATTAACAATTTTGATTGTTTCATCTAAAAATCTTCTCCTTAATTGTTCCAGTTTAAACTCGCCCTTAAAAGAAATATCGTTGAATATCATTCCAAGTGACTAATACCATCAACAGCATCAACAGGCCAAAACCAATTAAGGTGATGACACTTTCAGTTTCGACGCGGAGTGGCTTACCCCGAATACCTTCAACAACATTTAATAACAGCTTACCCCCATCCAAGGCTGGAATGGGTAATAAGTTAACAATTCCTAAGTTAATTGACAAGACTGCCAATAAATAAATCACTTGCCGTAGTCCTGATTTAGCTGCCTGTGAGGTGGTTGCAAAAATTGCGACCGGTCCGCCCAGATCATTCAAACTAAATCCGTGGGTCACCATTCGGCCTAACACTTGGAATATTTGTTTGGTGATATTCCAAGATCCGGTAAAGCCATAGGTGAGTTTCGCGCCCAGGCTAGTATCCGTAGTCGTGGCCCAGCGAACCCCAATCTGACCAATTTTATTACCTGAGACCGTTTTAGCTGCCGGCTTGACCGTCAGCTTGCGTGTCTGCGTGCCCTGTTTGACGGTTAAATTAACCCGCTTATTCGGGCTATCTTGTATCAATAACGAGATCGACTGCGCACTCGTATTTTTTTTGCCATTAACGGCAATGATTTCATCGCCAGCCTTGATGCCAGCTTGACGAGCCACAGAATTAGCAGTCGTCGACTGCACCTTAGTTGTTACCGAGGTGACCCCGCCTTGCATGAACGCTAAAATGGCAAAGGTAATAATTGCCAAAATGAAGTTATTCATTGGACCCGCAAAGTTAGTCAACATGCGTTGCCAGAGCTTGGCCGATTGAAATTGAACATCAACCGGCGCAATTTGGACTTCGGTCCCATCACTTTCAATAATGGTGGCGTCGTGCTGAACTTGATAATGCTTTAAGACAGTTTCGTCGCCATTTTCATAACCCTCAATCCAAAGTTCCTTTTCCAAGTCAGTCCCAGTAACTGATAACGGAATTCCATTAAAAAGGGTCGTTTTCTTGCTGGCATTAATTGACTGGACTAATCCATCCGCACCAATTTGCAAACTGACCGGGGTCCCAGGCTTGAGTTCTTCATCCTCATCATCGGCGACACCCGCCATCCGCACATAGCCACCAATGGGTAAGAATCGTAAGGTATAGGTGGTCGCGTTGCGGCGAAATGCCACCGCTTTTGGGCCCATCCCGACGGAAAATTCCCGGACGAGGATTCCGGACCGTTTCGCAAAATAAAAATGCCCGAATTCGTGAACGATGACTAAAATACCAAAAACGATAATGAACGTAATTATAGTAACTATCAAATCAACGTTCCTTTCTCCCAGGTTTGAAGGTTATCGTGCTTAAAATAACCCAAATAAGTGTGCAATTGGGAACACGAGCAACATACTGTCAAAGCGGTCCAAAATCCCGCCATGACCCGGTAAAATCTTGCCAGAATCTTTCACACCATAATACCGCTTTAAGGCCGATTCAACTAAATCACCAAATTGACCCACAACCGATAAAATGATCGTAATTAACAACATACTGAACCAATTTTGATAGCCAACTTGGAACCAAAGGGCAAAGGCGGTCGCAATAATTACTCCGATCAAGCTACCACCAATGCAGCCTTCCCAAGTCTTATTTGGACTAATAGGTGTCACTTTATGACGGCCTAGTTTACGGCCAACCATATAAGCGCCACTGTCCGTTGCCCAAACAATGAACATTAAGTACAACAACATTTCAACGTTGATGCCCCGGGCAGCCGTAAAGTAATTAAAGCCCATCCCAATGTAGAAGATCCCCAGTGTTAAAACCCCAGCATCATCAAAAGAAAACCGATTCCGTGACCACACCGTGTGTAATAACATCAGAATGATCAAGAAGTACACGACATAACCTTTGTTTAACTGATCGGGCAAGCCGTTAAACCACTTGTTAGGTGCAATTTGGACCATGACTGCTAACATGCTGACAATCGCTTCAAACGAAATGAGCAATTTTTTCCGCATGATCAGCAGTTCGCTCATGGCAATGGCCCCTAGTAACATGGCCACAATGTCCAGCGTTACCCCACCAATGAATATCACTGGGATAAATAAAATCAGCGCCACAACCGCTGTGATGACCCGTTGTCTCATAGTAAAAACTCCTCTTATTATTTTTTAGCCGATAGGCCGCCAAAACGGCGATCTCGACTCTGAAAGGCTGCAATACAAGCTTGTAACGTCGTCGCTGTAAAATCAGGCCATTTAACATCCGTAAATTCTAACTCACTATACGCGATTTGCCAAAGCAAAAAATTCGACAGCCGTTCCTCGCCACTAGTCCGAATCAGGAGATCCGGGTCATGGTAAGGGGCTAAGGGCGCCGTCATCAGGGCTTCATCAACCGTCTGATCGTCGATCTCATCAACTGCTAATTCGCCAGCAGCCACTTGTCGCGCGATTTTCTGAATCCCGGTCACCATTTCTGCTCGTGACCCATAATTTAAGGCAAAATTTAACACCATGCCATCACAATCTTTAGTATCGGCAATCGCGTCTTTAACCGCCTTCTGGGTACTTGCAGGCAATTTATCGGTATAACCCATCACTGAGACCCGAACATTGTTTTTGATGAGATCTGGCACAAACGTTTCAAAAAAGTTCACCGGAAGCTGCATTAAGTAATTGACCTCGTCAGTTGGTCGCTTCCAGTTTTCCGTTGAAAACGCGTAGAGTGTCAAGACTTTAACGCCCAGATTACTCGCGGCAATGGTCACTTTCTTAACCGTGTTCATGCCTTCTTTATGACCCGCAACTCGTGGTAAATGGCGTGCCTTGGCCCAGCGCCCATTGCCATCCATGATAATGGCAACATGCGCAGGAATCCGTTTTGGATCTAATTTTAATTCAGTTGTTTCAACTGGATCTTTCTTATTTAAAAAAGCGAACAAGTTGCACCTCCAAAAATAGCTTAACCAAGCCCTATTTTACCAAAAAAACCAACATTAAACTATTCGTCAACAAAAAAAGGCTTGAATTTCTTCAAGCCTTAACAAATCTTGGTGCCAGCTTAGCCTTCAAGAATTTCTTTTTCTTTATCAGCAACGATGGCATCGACTGATTTACCTGCTTCGTTAGTAATCTTTTGTGCCTGATCTTCTAAATCGTGCAATTGATCGTCGGTAAAACTACCGGACTTGTTGCCCTTCTTTAACTCGTCCATCGCATCACGCCGGGCATTCCGAACGGCAACTTTAGCCCGTTCACCCTCGGCCTTGACATCTTTGGCGAGTTCCTTACGCCGTTCTTCGGTTAATTGTGGAATCACTAACCGAATTGCTGAGCCGTCATTTGCAGGACTGATACCCAAATCAGACGCCAAGATTGCTTTTTCGATTTCTTTTAAAGCACTCTTATCAAATGGTGTCACCATCAAGACCCGTGGTTCCGGAATCGTAATTGACGCCATCTGGTTCAATGGCGTTTGGGTGCCATAATAGTCCGCTGAAATCCGATTCAATAATGACGCGTTTGCTCGACCAGCACGAATATTACCTAATTCGCGTTGTAACGCGCTTTCTGCCTTTTTCATTTTTGCTTGTGCATCTTTTAAAATTGGTTCTGTAACAGCCATGTTATTTCCCCCTGACTGTTGTCCCGATGTGTTCACCGGCGACAACTTTGCGAATATTACCTGGTTCATTCAAGTTAAAGACAACCACTGGAATATCATTATCCATTGATAATGAGCTCGCAGTCGTATCCATCACTTGTAGGCCTTTATTGATAATATCAAGATGAGTCAATGTATCGAATTTAACCGCGGTCGCATCCTTGTTAGGATCGGCTGAGTAGACACCATCAACACCGTTTTTAGCCATCAGAATGGCATCAGCGTTAATTTCAGCAGCCCGTAAGGCCGCCGTCGTATCGGTTGAAAAGTATGGACTACCCGTCCCACCAGCAAAGATCACAATCCGACGTTTTTCCAGATGGCGCATGGCCTTCCGACGAATGTAAGGTTCAGCAATTTGGCGCATTTCAATCGACGTCTGAACGCGAGTTGGCACACCAATTGATTCCAAATTATCTTGGAGTGCCAAGGCGTTCATAATGGTCGCTAACATGCCGATATAATCGGCTTGCGCACGTTCCATACCCATTTGGGCACCGGCTTCACCACGCCACATATTACCGCCACCAACGACAATTGCAATTTGGACACCCATCTCATAAACATCCTTGAGTTCCTCTGCGACCGTTTTAATTACGGGCGGGTTAATCCCAAAACCTTTTTTCCCAGCTAGGGCTTCGCCACTCAACTTTAGGATCACACGCTTATATTTTACTTCCGACATCGTTTCGTCCTCCTCGAGATTATCTGTAACCATTCTACCATATTATCAATAACCATTATACAAAAGCCTTAATTCCGCAAGTATCAAGTTTTTCTCGGCTTTCTTTGAAATCATTGTTGGGTGGCTCGATTCCCGCCTACCGGGGGCTTCGTTTGGGGCTGGAACGCCATGAACCATTTTTGAGCCAAAAGGCGGTCTCAAAAGCTGGTTTTTGACTAAGCGCGGATAAATCACCGCGCTAAGTCAAACGCCACGGCTGAGCCCCAAACGAAGCCCCCTCACGGCTAGAGACGTGGAATATTTTAGTACCAACCAAAAATCTTGATCAACTGCCGACTGAACTAATCAGCAGTTAAAAGTAATCATCCTCAATAGACCAGTCACCATTCGCAACGCTAGAGCACCTATCAGTTATTGATACAACCGCAAATCTTGATGGGCTAGTGATATTGTAATAGCCAGATTGCTTAACTCCTCAAAGTTTAGCGTACAAAATGAGTCATGAACAAGATCATATCAGCAATTGTCGCTCCCAAACTAAATTCGTTGTGCACTGCAAGACAGCTCCAGCCATAGGGCGTTCTAGGGCTTCGATTAAAAGGCGATTGAATCGTCCTGTAAGATGATTAGGCAGCTATAGTCTACTAACTTTCTAACTGTCTCCACTAAGCTTAATAACTGAAGGTTGGGACTGATAACATCGGTCGTGTCGGTGGCGTTACATCGGCTGTTTTTGCCGACGTTACACCACGGACGGTTCGGGACACTTGCGCATTTGGCAAGGGTTCCGGGCGAGGCCCAAGACGTGCTTGGCTTGGGCCGGTCCCACGACCGCATGTTATCAGTCCCAACCGGAAGTGAAAGCTGTAATAAAGTTGTTTGATCCTTTAGCTTTTCACGCCATTTTATATGTGCTAACTCAATTAGAAACGAAGGGACTTCAATCTCAACCAATCTCCCTACCGAGAAAAATTTCACACTAACCTTAATTCCGACGACAAATCACATTTTTTCGCAAAAAAAGGGATCACCACAAAACGATGTTTGTCGCAATCCCCCTGATTAACTTTCAAAAAAATGTGTCTATTTTTTGATTTGGCTCATGATTTCGTCAACAAAATTACCAGTTTGCTTTTCGATACCTTCGCCGACTTCGAAACGAACAAAGGTATTAACCTTGCCGCCCTTTGATTCAACGTAATGTGAAACCGTTTGGTCAGAATCCTTAACGAATTCTTGATCGTCTAAACTGATTTCAGCTAACCATTTGTTTAAACGGCCTTCAACCATCTTTTCAACGATTTTTTCAGGCTTGCCTTCGTTTAAGGCTTCCTTAACTAAAACATCTTTTTCATGTGCTAATGTTTCAGCAGGCACTTGGTCGCGTGAGACATATTCTGGATTGATCGCAGCCACGTGCATGGCAACATCTTTAGCAGTTGCTTCATCAGCACCGTCTAAGACAACCAAGGCACCGATTTGGCCACCATTATGGATGTAGGCACCAAAGTTTTGATCAGCTTGCTTTTCGATGACCTTAAAACGACGTAAGCCAACTTTTTCACCAGTAACTTGAGTCGTTTCAATAATATCATCATTGATAGTACCCTTTTCAGTCTTCAAAGCTAAGGCAGCTTCAAGGTCTTTAGGTGCTTCCAATGCGATTTGATCAGAGATCTTTGCAATCAAATCTTTGAATGGGTCACTTGACGCAACGAAGTCAGTTTCAGAGTTAACTTCAACGATTGCAGCGTGATCACCATGAATCGCAACGGCAGCCATTCCTTCAGCAGCTACACGGCCACTCTTCTTTTCGGCTTTAGCAACGCCCTTTTCACGCAAAACGTCAACAGCCTTGGCCATATCGCCTTCTGCTTCAACTAATGCCTTTTTAGCATCCATCATGCCAACGCCAGTTTTGTCACGTAATTCTTTAACTTGTGCTGCAGAAATCTTTGCCATAGTGTGTCTCTCCTTTGAATCCAGTTGATTTTTTTTATAAAAGGCTGCCCACAAAATCAGGCCGATGAGGTCCGCGATTTTTTAGACAGCCTAATTATTTCAATTATTTATTGTCAGACTTCTTGTCATTGTCGCCTTCAACGGCTTCAACGATATCTTCTAAAGAGTCAGCAGACTTCTTAGCGTCTTTGTTACCCTTGAATGAGTCTTCTGTAACGTCTTCATCTTCACCTTGACGGCCTTCAATGACAGCGTCAGCCATCTTAGAAGTAATCAAACGAACGGCACGAATAGCGTCATCGTTTGAAGGGATGATAACATCAATGTCATCAGGATCAGTGTTAGTATCAACCATTGCGACGATCGGAATGTTCAACTTTTGAGCTTCCTTAACCGCGATTTGTTCCTTACGAGGGTCAACAATGAACACAACGTCTGGAATCCGAGGCATGTCTTCGATACCGCCCAAGAACTTTTCAAGCTTTGCCCGTTGTTTCATTAACAATGAAACTTCCTTCTTAGGCAAACGGTCGAAAGTACCGTCTTCTTCCATCTTCTTCAAATCTTTAAGACGTTTGATCCGAGTTTGGATGGTGTTCCAGTTAGTCAAAGTCCCACCTAACCAACGATGGTTAACGTAG
This sequence comes from Lactiplantibacillus pingfangensis, assembly GCF_005404945.1. Lineage (GTDB taxonomy): Bacteria > Bacillota > Bacilli > Lactobacillales > Lactobacillaceae > Lactiplantibacillus > Lactiplantibacillus pingfangensis. The sequence continues at coordinate 35,657 of NZ_BJDG01000024.1, forward strand.
TATTGACCAGCACGTGTTGCTTCTTCTTCGATTGAGTCTTGAGCTTGTTTCTTAGTCCCAACGAACAAGATAACACCATCATCAGCCGCAGCGTCCTTAACGAAGTTGTAAGCTGAATCGATCATCTTAACCGTCTTTTGTAAGTCAATGATGTAGATTCCGTTACGTTCCGTAAAGATGTATGGTTTCATCTTTGGATTCCAACGACGAGTTTGGTGACCGAAATGGACACCGGCTTCAAGCAATTGTTTCATAGAAATAACAGCCATAATAAATGTGCCTCCAAAAAATTTGTTTTATTCCTCCTTGTTGCTCAACTGTCACTGGAACTCTCCCGAGCACAACCAGCGACATCCCAACAAGTGTGAATTGGTTTTAACACCGAAAATTAGTATACCGAAGATTGGCTTCGCTTGCAAGAATTTTCATCAGGAATTTGTGAATTTCATAAAGTATGTTACGATACTATCCTGCATAGGAGGCTCAATAAAAATGATTAAAGCCATTATTTTTGATCTAGACGATACGCTCTATGATCAAAAATCACCGTTCAGTGCGGCCTTAACGCAAAAAACACAGTTGCGTTTTTCCCCGGCTGAATTGGCTGAACTTTTTAACCGTTTCCGTGATTTTACTGATCGGACTTTTCATCAAGTTACGGCTAAAGAATTAACTTTGGAAGGGTGGCAAACTGCCCGACTGCGGTATACTTTGACAGATTTAGTGCCGGAAACCATTACCACGGATTGGGCCATTCAATTTGAAATTGCCTACCAAAAAGCCTTGTCAAAAATTGACTTATTTGCGGGTCTTGCACCGGCACTTGAGCAACTGAGCCACTGTTTCCAAATTGGCATTATCACTAACGGCCCGGCTAAAATTCAGCGACAAAAATTACATCAGCTTCAAATTGAACGTTACGTTCATCCCGACAATATTTTTATTTCGGATGAGTTGGATCTCGCCAAGCCCGATCCTTCAATTTTCACGACTTGGGCGCACCAAGTTGGCATTCGCGCTAATCAGGCTGCCTACGTAGGTGACAACGCTCTCTTAGACATGACCAGCGCAAAACATGCCGGTTGGCAAACGTTTTGGTTTAACCATCGGCGGCAATCACAAGTGCAACCCGCCGTCATTCCAGACCAAATTATCGAAACACCAGCGGAACTGAGTGACTTGTTAATGGCCCTAGTTCAAGCTGCGGCGGTTTGATTTCGATCACCAACAGTGACTTCAGAGTCGCGCGACAAAGCTTTATCTCATATAATTAGTCAGATAAAGGTTGAAAGGCAGTAATTGCTAGCAATTACTGCCATGTCAACGATTAGGGTATAAAGATTAGTTGACATGGCAGCTTCCAGCTAATTTAATTGTTTTTTAGGTTTAGCGTAGGCAGACAGAATCGTTGTGCTGTGTCGGTAAGATTGGTCGGCGTTTTTGGCCGCCTAATCTTGCAGGGCGATTTAAAGACGTGGGTTATCGGCTTTGAATCGAAGTTCCAGACCGCTTTTTGGCTGGGACTGTCCCACCATAGCACAACGATTCTGACTGACGGAGCGCTTACCACGATAGTGATTTTCGTCCTTCAATCTTTAGCTAGTCAGAACAAAATAGACGTTGACAACTCGGATTTACCGTTGTCAGCGTCTATTTTGTTGCACAAACTTTAGGGACTTAGCACGCCCTATTCAAAGACCATTTGATTCCGATAAAGTTCCGCATAAAAACCATTTTCGGCCAGTAATGCCTCGTGGTTACCCTGTTCAATGATGGCCCCATCTTTCAAGACCACGATTTTATCCGCATTCAAAATTGTTTTCAACCGATGCGCGATAACGAAACTCGTTCGGCCTTGAATCACATTGTCCATGGCCGCCTGGATTTTCGCTTCAGTCACTGTATCGACATTCGAGGTTGCTTCGTCCAAAATCAACAATCGTGGATTGGTTAAGATTGTCCGCGCAATCGACATCAACTGTTTTTGACCGGCGGAAAAGACGCTCTGTTCATCCGAAACGCGTGTCGCATACTGGTCTGGTAAACTTTCAATAAAGTCATGAATATTGGCTTGCTTTGCCGCGTCAATGACCCGTGCCATGCTGGCAGTTGGTTCACCATAGCGAATATTATCTGCAATCGTCCCAGTAAACAATTGCGGCTCTTGCAACACAATCCCGACGTTTTGCCGGAGTGCCTTCAAGTCAAACGTCCGGATATCCGTCCCATCAAAAGTAATCTGACCACTATCGACATCATAAAACCGGTTTAACAAATTCATCACCGTGGTTTTTCCAGAACCGGTTGGCCCCACCAACGCAACCATTTCACCACGTTGTACTTTGATTGTCACCCCATGCAAGATTTCCTTACCTGGGGCATAGCTAAACCGAACATTATCAATCATCAACTCATGATGAATCCCATCGGGCTGACCGCCCTCGGTTGGGTTAATTTCATCTGGCTGATCACGAACCTCATCAATCCGACGCGCGCCCGTAATCGCTAATTGAATCATACTGTATAAACTCGTTAACGACATAATTGGTTGATAGTATTGCTGGGCGTAATTGACGAACACGACGACTAGTGCCAGCGCAGCCCCTTTTGATAGACTGCCATTTAAAGCCAGCCAGGACCCAAAGAAAATTACGATTGCCGTATTGAGTAACGACATACCTTGCATTAGCGGATTCAAAATACCTGACCAAATTTGACCAGTCAAGGCAGATTTGCGGACTTGATTATTATAATTCCTAAAACCACGTAGCGAATCGTGCTGTAGGCCGTTGGTAATCAACACTTTTTGTCCGGTAATCTGTTCATTAATGTAGCCATTTAGCTGCCCGATATCATCTTGTTGCTGATTGACAGCAGTCCCAGCCTTACGCATGACTAATGCCGCGATAATTAAGGCAATTGGCGTTGACGCCATCGTGACCCAAGCCATCGTCGCATTTTGATTAAACATCACAATCAGTAAGCCGATAAATTGTGCAACTGCTAATAAAACCTCTAATAACGCCTGATTCATCGCATTAAAAATATTATCTAAGTCAGACGTAAAACGTGCTAAAATGTCGCCATCGCTATGCGTGTCAAAATATTTCACTTGCATCCGTTGCATCTTCCGAAACAAACCCACGCGCATCGTCCCGGTGGAATACGCAGTCACACGTGCCAAAATCAAACTGGCACCAAAAATCGTTACCGCATCACCAACATACAACAAGATATAAACGATCAGCGTCTGATTAAAACTGCCTAAACTAGCCTGAGCACGAGTCGCCGGATTCGTCCACTGACCTAGATAAGTGGTCAATTCTTCAACCGCTCGACCTAAATATGTCGGCGCAATAACGATACACCAAGTTGAGAAGGCAATTAGCAGACTGCTTAGTATAAAGCCACGCCAATATTTCTTTAAATAGTGCCAATAATACTTGCCAGCGTTACGTAAATCAGTCATTTTCCCCCTCCTCACGTGCTTTTTGCGTTTGATAAATTGCTTGATAAATCGCATTAGTTTGTAACAACTCACGATGCGTCCCCGTGCCACTAAGACGACCATCGTCCAATACTAAAATTTGATCCGCACGAATAATTGACGCAATTTTTTCAGCAATCACAACGGTCGTCGTTGACGTCAAATCACGATCCATCGCCTCTTGGACTAATTTTTCGGAACGCGCATCTAGCGCCGAAGTGGCATCATCCAAGATCAAAATTTCAGGATTGGCAATCACCCCACGTGTAATGGCTAGCCGTTGTTTTTGTCCACCCGAGAAGTTTTGCGAGCGTTCCTCAACAGGTGCATCATAAGTTTGCGGTAAGCGTTCAATAAATTCTGACGCTTGGGCCACGTTAGCTGCCCACTGCATATGATTAAGCTGTGCATCTGGACGGACTTGTTTTAAATTCGCTGAGATGGTTCCCGAAAACAACGTCGATCGTTGTAAAACATAAGCCACAGTTGATCGCAAGGCCTTTTCCGGAATTTCACGGACATCAACGCCACCAATTTTAATTTGGCCACTATCTGGGTCATATAATCGGGCAATCAGCTGAGCTAATGTCGTCTTGCCAGAGCCAGTGGCCCCAACAATCCCGAGCATCGACCCGGCAGCAATCTGAAAACTGACATCTTTCAAAGTTGGTTGCGAATCACCCGGATAGGTGAAACTCACGTGCTCGAAGCTGATGTCACCAGTTAGTGGTTTGTCATCGTCGCTCGTCACATAAGTCATGCTTGGCTTAGTTGCAAGTACTTCGTCAATCCGACCAATCGAAATAAAGGCCCGTGAAGCGAATGTCATTAAAAAGCCACCATTAATCACGGCATATAAAATTTGCATTAAATATGAAATAAAACTCGTAATCGCGGCCAAGTAACTCGGATGAGTCGTAATATTTTGACCGACTAAATAAACGGCCACCCCGACGGCCAGATTCGCCGTTAAGAAAAAGATTGGCATCAAAATTGAAAACCAATAGCCGATTTTGGCCGTAACCGTGGTCAATTGATCGGAAGCCGCTGAGAATTTGTTAATTTCGTTTGTTTCTTGAACGAACGATTTTACCACGCGAATTCCCATTAAGTTTTCCCGCGTGACGGTATTGACGTTTTCAATATCTTGCTGGGTTTCAGCAAAATAAGTTGTCATGTGACGTACAGCGATCCAAGTCGCCAATAAGATAATCGCCATCATGACAATAATGACCCACCATTGCTCTGGCATCGTCACAATCGCCAACACAAAGGCGCCAATAAATAGTAACGGAATTCGCGTAATTTGCTGGAATCCGGCCATCACAATTTGTTGCACTTGATTGATATCATTGGTCATTCGCACAACCAAGTTCGAAGCCGAAAACTTTTCGACATCCGCGTAGGCAAACGACTGAATTTTAGCGTACAAGTCCAACCGCAAATCGGTGGCCACCCCTAAAGCGACTCGCGCGGAATAAACCGTATTAATAATGCCGCCGGCGATACCTAACGCTGCTAATCCTAGCAGTAATAAGCCTTCCCGAAAAACCGTCTGCTGGTCGTTTTTGATAATGGCAGTCATCACAACTTGTAGTAGCCGCGGTTGCCATAGCGTGGCAAACACCAATACAATGACTGACAACATCGCCACCGTAACATCTACGTGATACCGTTTAAAATATGGCATCAACACTTTCATTCTACATTCCTCCCCGAACTCAACTGATCTAAGCGTACCTGAAATTAAGCCGTTCTACAAATAATAACTAATTTTTTAGAATAAATAATATTATAATAAATCACAATCATTGGTGCTCTCAGTCTGAACGCGCGTAAACTTGTTCATTTGCCCCATTTTTGGACAAAAAAAAAGCACGTAAATCCGAAGATTTGCGTGCTTTTAACTCGGTCAAAGAAATTAGTCAAACTTAACTTGCGTATCAGCTTTACCAGTTTCGATGAATTGTTTGTTGTTGTCCATTGAGATGTGCACCATGTTGTGAACGGCTGGTTCAGTGTAGAAAGCCGTATGTGGTGTAATCAAAACATTGTCGCGGTTGAACAAGTTCATGAAGACCTTGTCATCAATCGTTTGACCTTCAAGATCCTTGTTAAAGATCTTAGTTTCGTATTCATAAGTGTCAAGAGCAGCACCGGCAACTTTGCCGCTGTCTAAAGCCTTGATCAAGTCTTCTGAATCAATGAGTGTCCCACGGGCAAAGTTCAAGATGTAAGCGCCATCCTTCATCTTGCTGAAGGCATCAGCATTTAACATGTGATAGTTGTCCTTCAATGCAGGAACATGCAAGGTAATAACGTCTGATTGGGCGAATAATTCGTCCAATGTATCAACGTACATGCCTTCTTTTTCAAGTTCTGCGTTACGGTAAACATCGTAACCAATAACTTTGGCACCGAAACCTTTGAAGATATCGATAGCAGCACGACCAATACGGCCAGTACCAACAACACCAACAGTCATCGTGTTTAATTCTTTAGCGATGTTTGGTGCCCAACGGAAGTCTTGTTTAGCCAACTTCTTGTTGAACATTGGGGTTTGACGTAACAATTGCATCAATTGGGTTACTGATAATTCAGCAATCGCATTTGGTGAGTATGCAGGTACGTTAGAAATCTTTAAATCGCGTTCCTTAACAGTTGGGACGTCAACATTGTCGACACCAACGTTACGAAGTGAGATATTCTTGACACCTTCATCAGCCAACTTGTTCAAAACAGCAGCGGTGTAATCCTTTTGTTGGTATACATCGGCACCGTCAAAACCTTTAGCCAATTCGGCAGTTTTTTCGTCAAGTAGTTCTGAAACTAACTTAACTTCAACATCGGGATGTTCTTCCATCCATGTCTTAAAGAATGGACGTTCGTCATCACGTACAGCATAAGCAATAATTTTCATTACAAAAATTCCTCCTATATATTGATACATTAAATATTATAACAGTAAATGTCAGAAAAAGAATGACTATTTATGAAAACTTTGCGAAACTTTCACACCGTGAGCAGCTAAATACTGTAATTTCGCACTTCTAGGTTGATGTTTAAACGCATATTCTGCTTTCAGTGCGGCAGATTTAGTCGTAAATGTTTCATGGTAAATCATTTTTAACGGGCGGCGCTTTGGTGGCCGCGTGTATTTAGCCCCCTTGCCGGCATTATGAGTGGCCAACCGTCGGGCCAAATCATCCGTAAAACCACCATACAACGTTTGATCTGCGCACAGGAGCACATAAAAATAATAGGGTTTAGTTGCCATAAAGTAGTTGGTGCACCTCTTCCCCATAGTCGCCATCCGCTTGATACACGATGACTGGCGGTAAAATCCGCACACCATTGGGACGGCCAGATTTAATCATCTCAATTAAGACCATATTGGCCTCGCGGTCAGCTTTTGGATGGACAAAGCGCAGTCGTTTAGGCGCCAACTGATGGTCACGCATCGTCGCAAATAGATCATCTAACCGTTCTGGTCGATGCACGAAATACGCTTTCCCAGTCGTTTTCAGCAAATTGCTCGTGACGGTCATAATTTGGTCTAGATTGGCAGAAATTTCATGGCGCGCAATGGCTAAATGCGGGTTGGGGTTCTTTTTACTCGTCGGTTGATCTTTGAAATACGGCGGATTGCAAAGCACCGTATCAATTGAATCCTTCTGAATCGTTTTGGTTACCATTAACAAGTCTTCATTTAAGACAGTCATGCGATCCGTCAAGTCGTTTAACAAAACACTTCTTGCCGCCATATCTGCCAGACGGGGTTGCAGCTCGACTTCAGTAATCTGACCACGCGTTTTCGAACTGACAAGCAGTCCGACCGCGCCGGTGCCCGCACACAAGTCCACAATTTTCGTTTTCGCAGCAACTGGGACTTGGGCAAAATCGCCCAGCAGCACAGCATCTAAGGAAAACGAAAAGACTGTTGGGCTTTGAATAATTTGGATCGTTTGACTATATAATTGGTCGATACGTTCATCGCCCTTCAACAGTACGGTTGTCATCTGCTCCCTACTTTCATTAAACCTCATTGTCAGCTTAACATAATTTACTTGCAGAAATCGCAAAATTTCGTCATACTATTGGCAATCAGTATTTCGAAAGGAAGTTTGCGATGTTTTATTCTTTTATGCGCGGACTCGTCAGGGTTATCGTCGCGATTATTAACGGCAATACCCACTATCAAGGCCGTGAAAAATTACCAGAGGGCGGCTATGTGCTAGTCGGCCCTCATCGCACTTGGTTTGACCCCTTGCTGTATGCTTTAGCGGGCAGCCCAATGCAGTTTAGCTTTATGGCCAAAGAAGAATTATTTAAAAATCCAATTTTGCGCTATATCCTAGTTCATGCCAACGCCTTTCCAGTGGATCGGAAACATCCGGGACCATCTGCCATTAAGACGCCCGTTAAATTTTTGCGTAAGGGCAACCTTTCGCTCATCATGTTCCCTTCTGGCACACGGCATTCGCAAGAATTAAAAGGTGGTGCCACCGTCATTGCTAAAATGGCTGGTGTGCCACTCGTTCCGACCGTCTATCAAGGTCCGTTAACCTTTAAGCGGCTCTTTAGTCGCAAACGGGTCACGGTACGGTTTGGCGAGCCAATCTATATCGACCGCAAACTAAAGCTTGATGAAGCTGGACAAAAAAAGATTGAAACCCAAATGCTGACCGCATTTGATGAACTTGATCAACAAATTGATCCTAACTTTCATTATATTGACCCAGCCGAAAAAAAACACGCCAACTAAGGCGTGTTTTTTTGTTATCATTACTTGCTGTCGTTTTTAGATGCAGCTTTCATTGAATTTAACATTTGATGCAATTTCTTTTCGGATGGGCGTTGACCCATTTGCATCATCATGCTGCGCAACATTTCTTCACTAATTGGTGGATTTTGTTTCAAGTAGTTTTGCATGTAGTGCCGAGCACCAAAGAAACCACCGGTCAGCCCGACTAAAACGCCGATAACGACAATTAAGATCCAAATACCAGTAGACACAGTCATTCCCCTCCCTTTTTATAGACTTCATTAAACTAGTCTACACAAATTAACCCTAAAAGAAAAGGAAAATTTGTCATTTGACAAATCTTCCTTGTAAGCGCTAATCATCACGCAGCCCACGGTCACGCTGAACTTGCCGAACCTTCTCAGGCGTAACTTCCTTACCATCTTTATCATATACTTGTAACATTTCGACTTGTTGCCGGAAACCGGCCCGAAATTCTTTTAAGTATTTTTGACGCAATTCTTTGCGTTCGAGTTCTTCTAACTCGGTGAGTCCTTCTTCTTTGGCTTTGTGCGCCAATTCATTAATTCGACTCAATAATTCTTTTGAAATCAAACTAGTCACTCCTTTCAAAAGCATAACTAGAATACTCGATTTTTGACCTTAAATCAATTAAAAGTATTTGTCAACCGAACATTTGTTTGAAAGCGTGAAAAAGCTATGCTACAATGATTTTAACAACTAAAGAAAATTAAAATGAGGTGCCAAGATGAGTAAAACATCTGAAAGTAAACAAATGGCCGTTCTACGTTTCATTTATGAACGTGTCAATGAAAAAGGTTACCCGCCAACCGTCCGTGAGATTGGTGAGGCCGTTGACTTATCTTCGACCTCAACCGTCCACGGTCACATTGCCCGGCTCGAGAAAAAAGGGCTCATTCAAAAAGACCCGACTAAGCCACGGGCAATCGAAGTGACGGCGGCTGGCTACGAGGTCTTGGGCGTCGAAACGACGCCACATCAAATCCCAATTCTTGGGACCGTTGCGGCCGGCCAACCAATTCTTGCCGTCCAAGAAGCCACCGACTATTTCCCAATTCCAAAAGACTTAGAAACTTTTGGCGGTGACTTATTCATGCTAACCATTCGTGGCGAGAGTATGATTAACATTGGCATTTTAAACGGCGATCAAGTGATTGTTCGGCGTCAAAGTGCCGCCGACAATGGTGACATTATCATTGCCATGACCGACGAGAACGAAGCAACTTGCAAACGATTCTTCAAGGAAGCAGACCATTATCGTCTACAACCTGAAAATGACACGATGGCACCCATTATCTTGACTAGCGTTTCTGTCCTAGGTAAAGTTGTTGGGCTCTATCGCGACATGTTATATTAACCAAAAATTCAAACCGGGTAATTCTCGGCCTGGCGACTTCCACATGATTGGTACAGCCAATTTTGTTTTGGGGTCGTTTTTTTCAGACTAATTTTCTTTTAGCGCTTTGCGGCCTTCACGTTCAGCAAGTGTCGATAATTGATGACTCGACATGAATGCCTGTACCCACAAGGGATTAGTTTTACTATAATCTCGTAAGGCCCAATTAATCGCCTTTTGAATAAAGAATTCTGAATCCGTCTGTGAGTTTTCAATGGCCTCCGTTAAAAAGGCTTGGTTTGTCACACCTTTTAAACCTAGTTGTAAGGTGATGCCGACGCGTCGCGACCACATCTCGTCGGTCTGAATAAAGTCCCTGCCGCGGGTGTTTACTGCCGCATTGGCAACCAGATAGGTGCTCATGACTTTGCGCCAAGCGTCAACACTATCCCACCAAGCCTTAACTGGAATCTGGCGCTCACACCAGTCAAATAATTCCGGCGTAAAACGTTTCACATTCACCAAGGCCAAGTCAATGGCCACATACTGATATTCACGCGCCGGTTGCTCATAATAAAAACTCAACCAATCTTGCAACACTGGTAAAGTCAGTGTTCGACTCGTCTTAATCACTGGTTTGGTGCGTTCACGCCGTTCTGTCGCCCTGACGCCTAAAAAACTAAATTGATTGCGCATATATGCCGCCATCGCCGCTTGATTCTCCGGATGGCTCGGTAAAAATAATTCTGCCAAATTGCTAAACTCCTTTCGGTCCACTGAATTTAACTCTCATCAGGCAGGCTGTCAATGGTATAATAGTGACACTAATTTAAATTCCGGGGGTTGGTTACATGTTATTCTTAGCCATCATTGGCTTACTTGTTTTTTTATTGGCCTTTTTCTCAGTCCTGTCCGCGCGTCAAAGTGGTGGCGGTTGGAAGTTTTTAGCCACGGTCGCGGTCTTGAGCGCGGCCTTGACGATTTTTGCCATTATTAAACTACCGTACTGGCCATACAATCAGAGCCACACTGCCAAAACAACGGCGACATCAAGCTCTGCTACCAGTAGCTCGAACACCACTGCCAAAATTGGGTCATCTGAAGTGGTCTTTAATGAAGCTAACCAGAAGAAGGCTGCGGCAACGACTCAGCTCAAAGAAGATAGTATTTTGAAGCAATTAAAGGCTAACTACAAGTCGATGGGATCCGTTACTTTGGATCGCAAGACCAAAACCTTTACAGTAACGCCCACGAATGCCAAATATATCAAATCTTTAAAAACAGTGAAACAATATCCAAGCAAGAACCAAAAAGCCATCACCACGATTACACAAAATTATGAATCATTATCAACTTCAATCAAAAAACATCTTGGAAAAAATTATACGGTTCAGTTATTACAACCGGACACCAATAATCCCCTACTAAGTGTTAAAGATGGCGAAGTTGTTACTAACAACTTCAAATAAAAAATGCGTTGTCAACCCACTTTAAGCGTGGCTGACAACGCATTTTTTAGTGTTGCCGATCCAGATATTGACGTTGTTCTTGCTGTTGTCCAGTCAAGACAAAACGATGGGGATCATCACCGAGCGCAATCGTCTGATCTGAGGCGGTCAAAGCCAGTTGGGCGTTAAACAGTGCCTCATATTCTGAGACACTCACCCGACGTCGACGTGCAAGGCGTTGTGGCAAGGCTGAATCCAAACCACGCTGGTAATTTTCCTGCAGACGACCGGTATAAAATTCTCCCTCTGCACCGGAACCATAACTGAAAAGACCAATGAGATCATCAGCTGCTAAAGTCGGATCAGTGAGCAATAATGACAATAGACTGAGATACAACGAGCCAGTGTACAAGTTGCCGACTTCGCGATTCAAGTGCCGCGCCGCCTCAAAGTGAGCTAACAACGCTCGCTGTTGTGCTTCTGTCGCCAATGGTAAGACGCTCCGCAATGCCTTTAAGCCCATTTTTGTATAGGGCAAATGGAACGTCAACGCCTTAAAATCAGCAAGCGTTTTTTGCTGTTCAGCCAAGTAAGTTTTGAAGACATCCTGAAAATAATCAATATAAATATTGGACGAGTATTTGCCGTCAACTAATGCGGTTGTGTGATAAAGTGGCCGCCAAAAATCCATCACATCTTGACTCAGTAAAACGGAATCATCCGCTAATGCCAAGACTTGTGGTGCAGCACTAATTAACATCGCGACCGCTCCACCACCTTGTGTCGGCTCACCTGGCGTGTGCAACCCATAACGTGCGATATCAGTGCCAATCACTAAGGCTTTTTTATCGGGATGGCCGCTGACGTGATCTTGCGCCAACTTGACGCCGGCTGTCGCCGCATAACAAGCTTCCTTCATTTCAATGGTGCGGACACGGCGCTGCAAACCAAGCAATTTTGCCACATAAATTGCCGCGGCCTTAGAATTATCAACACCTGATTCCGTGGCCACGATGAGCAAATCAATGGCTTCAATATCAGCGGCGGTTAGCATTGGTGCAGCGGCATTTGCCGCTAGCGTGACGGCATCTTGACTCGGTGGAATCACGGCCATTTTTGACTGACCGATTCCAATCAAGTATTTGTCTGGTGCTTCGTTGCGTGCCAGCGCTAAATCTGCCATGTCTACATATAAGTGTGAACTCGCAAAATGTAGCTTATCTATTCCAACTTTCAACTTATTTCCTCCAATTTGAGTCAACCAATGATTTTTATTAATGCACCCGACCTAAGTAGTGAAAATCCGGGTCAGTACCGATTTTGTAGCAGGCAAATGACTTCGCAAGTTCATTGTGAAACGTGACTAAAATCGCCGGCGTCGCCCAAGTGGAAGCTGCCCAAAACACTGTATCGTCAAATTCTCGATAATCATTGGGATAACGGTAATAGCCCCACTTGTCATCCCAGATGGTGCCATGGGTATTGAGCCAATCTTCAGCCAAGCCCGCCTGGACGACCGCAATCACGTCTTGGTTATCCCGAATCAATTGTGCCATTTTATCCCAATCCAGCTGCCACTCGTGCCGGTTGGGGCGCTTAATATGGGTTCCCATCGGCGTGTGCTGCAAATCAATTGGTTTCAGATCAATGAAATCCACCTGAATCACCTCTTACACTTCTATGTCTAAGTTTACTTAACTCCGAGACATTCAGCAAGTTACTGACCCAAAATAAAAAGTAATCAGGATGGGCTGATTACTTGCTATTTTGGATCTAAAGTTTAATTACTGAAGCTGTCTGCTGATCAATGGGTGCTGGCGTTACGACTTGCCAAGCTTCATTATCAGCAGTACTATCGTCGTCAGTTGACTGATCGTCATCTTGAGTATCGGTATCTTGATCATCTTGACTGTCGGTATCTTGGTCATCGGTTGTATCTTCGTTACTATCAGTGTCTTCATCATCTGTATCTTCATCGTCACTATTAGTGTCTTCGTCGTTAGTATCATCATCATTCGAATAGGAGTCAGGTTTCGCCAAGGCTTTAGCTGTCAACGCAGCTACTAAACTAACGTCATCTTGGCTATGAACAAATTGATCAATTAAATCCGACTTATTCAAGGTCACATTGTGAAAAGTACTCCATGCGCCCTCTCCAGATGATGGCGCAACGGTCACTGTCGTAGCAGTAGTTGAAATCAATTTACACTCAGAATCAGCCGTACCCTGCTCAATTTCTCCGTTTGTTAATTCAAAATATGGTGACGCATTTGCATCTGAAATGGCGTAATGCCATTCCTTCAAATAAGCTAATACATACCAATCGTTATCCGTAAGCTGACTCGCAAATGAACTACCACCATTGGACGACGCAGCTGTCGCATGACTTGCACTAGTCCGACTAGTGCTGGTCGCCTTTTTTGAAGCCAAGCGCTTATGTTTCTTCGGACTCACCTTAGTCGCTTGCGACTGATGACTACTAGATGTATTTGAAGACTGTCTCCCACTTCCACAGCCAACTAACATCACTGCCAATGAGGATAAGACGATCCCAATCAAAAATTTTTTCAACTAAATCCCTCCAAAAATAATAACTTCTTTCTTATATTACAATATTAATTATATTAATAAAATAGGTTTATGTAACCATGGTCATGATTGACTATTGTGACACAATCAATCGACTACAAAAAATGAGCGCGGAGGCTTGACCTGAGACGCGTTTCATAAGTTATAGTTACCGTGAAAGTTAATTAAGGAGGTTTTTCAAATGAGTTTATTCAACCATTTTTCAGCCATCAATCGCTTATCTTCACCTGTTCAAGGACAATCAGTTAGTCTCGACACAGTTGGCGATGCCAGAAATATTCCGGGTCAAATTAGATTAGCCGTTCAACCAAATAACACTGCCATCTACGCACCATTGAACGGTGAAGTGACCGCTATGACAAATCACCACATTGTAATGACCGCGATTTCCGGTAAACGTTATTGGTTGACACTTCAAACCGCAACCGCTGAAATGCCCGGCACCTTTGACTGGCAAATTCGCGTTGGTGACACAATTTCACCTTTAACCCTTTTGGGAACACTGAATTCGCTCAGTCAAACCTCATTGGTTATTTGCAGCCAACTTGGCGTCACGACATCAGAAAGTACGTCTAAACGCCGTCGTTTGAGTGCCATTTTTAGCTAACAGAGACTGCTTGCCTGTTGCACGAACGACTTAATATCCAGGTCGTGTTTATGTTGACAGCTATTTGACTCCAGCTACCAGCTTTTCACCAGTAGTCGTCTGACCATTTTTGAATAATTATTTGTTCTTGTGAGAAATTATGCTATACTATTCAGGTACCATTTGGAGAGTTGGCAGAGTGGTAATGCACCGGACTCGAAATCCGGCGAACCGGCTAATACCGGCGCGCAGGTTCAAATCCTGTACTCTCCTTAAATTCATGTTAATTATCTTTTCAGAACGTCGCTAATCGTTGATTTAACGGCGTTTTTATTTATTTTAAAACGCTCTTGAACGCTCTAAAACGATTTATTGGTGCACTCAGGATAAAAATTCATTCACTTTGACCAATTTTTAAACACAATCACCTAGGCGGGCAAGTACATATATTATAGTTTTAAGAACATATATCATAAATACGAATTTTTTTAATTTTATACCCGGCTGTGCACACGCTTTACGGTATTATAATAAATGAGAGAAACTGAGGTAGTGGAGTACGAGGCACTGGCCCTAGACATAAACAAAAAAGTCCTCAAGATTTAGGCCTAACTAGCTTAAACTTCATCATTACACTGATAAGCATAGCTTGGTCAAACTGGGCCTATCAAGAACACTAGTTAAGGACAAGACTGAATTACTTCACGTACTGCCGTAATATCAAGTCACCTATTCAAATACAATTGGAGGTAATCTGATGAGTACTAAAAAAGCATTAAATATCGCCGCTACCACCATGTATCTTATCGCAGCAATCTTATTATTAAAACATTTCTTAACGAAGTAACTAGCATCGCTAAATGCATTAACTTAAATGATCCAGACATTATGAGATCGAAGGTTACTGCATATTGCTGGAGTAAAAACACCTGGCTGCGTACGGTCAACTCTCCATAGCAACCCAGATAAATTTCTAGGTCTGTCCATTCAACCACCAGTTGCTGCTAACCTGTGGCGGCGTGGAAACTGTAACTGAACATGCACAAATTAGCGTATTACCGACTGAATAGCAAAAAAAATTTCCAGACATGACTATCAAGCCATTTTGGAAATTTTTTTAATCCATAAAACATTCTTTTCAGATAGCACCAAACTAAGTCACATTTTGACAGCTATTTTATCGTCAGCACAACCCGCTTACCTAATACGTCCCCTTGATCACAAAAAACGACCCACGAATCGTCCCCGCGAGCTTCGATCGTTGATGAGCAAATTTAAACTTACCTTCAAATTCAGCGGGAATTGCCATCCCATCACTCAATTTAAAACCAACGGCTCGCTTGCCGCCATCTTCCAGGCTATATAGCACATTAACGGCCAGACCATTTTCATAAAAGACATAGGCCCACTTAGTACCTTCAACAACAAATTCGGTTACTTCTAACGGTTTGTAGCCGAAATGCATGTCACGTTCTGCCAAAATCGTTTCAATCCACTGCAACGTTTCAGGCGCTTCACTGGCGGGAACTGTGACAAATTCATGTTTGAATTTATTCCAAAAATACCGCGCTTCATTTGCACGTAACCCTGCCAATGCGGGTGCGACTGGTGAACTTTCAAGTCCAACTGTTGAGACAGTTTTAAAATCTACTTTATAAGCCAAAATTAACATCATCCTTCACTATTAATAATCAGAATTATACGCCCAATTTGTTAATTAAGTTATTGATTGCAACTAAAAAGGCCCTCACAAGTGAAGGCCCCTTGGACAACTTAATCTTTAACTTGCTTCAATAACGTTGAAAAAGCTGGTTGGGTCGCTTCATCAACCGCGTATTGTTGACGATACCCAGCAATCATTTTGGCGTCAAAACTATCAGGATCAACCGGCACAAAACTCGTGTCAATTGGATCAACATTTTTGATTTTAGCATCTAAGATGATTGGCTTGGTATTACCATTTGCTTGCAACGTCGCAATCTTGTCCATAGCAACTTTTAATTCTACTAAGTTAGTTACCTTGAAGCCAATAGCACCCATATTTTCGGCCATTCCAGCCCAGTCAGCACCTACGAGATCAATCCCATAGGGTGCCTGACCCGCAACAATTTTTTCATGCCCGATGTATCCTAGCGCCTTATTTTCTAAGACAACATTCACTACCGGCAACTGATACTTCACTTCGGTCAAAATATCTGGCATGACCATCCCAAAGCCACCATCACCAGAAATGCTCCAGACTTGCTTGTCAGGATAGCTCAATTTGGCCGCCAACCCGGCTGGCATCCCGAAGCCCATCGTGCCATACCAAGCAGACATTGCAAAGCGTTGGGCGTGATTGAACGGTAATTGCCGAATCGCCCATTCAGTATTGTTACCGACATCAAGGCCAAAGACTGCATCGTCCGTTGCAGCAGCCTTAATGGCCGCCATCACACCTTCAGCAGCTAAACCATCGTGATCATCGGCGGCGAGCTTTGCCAACCACGTATCCCAGTTCGCCTTGTCCTGTTTAGCCGCTTTGACAAAGGCTGTCTCTTGACGAGTGACCCCGGTGTCGGCTAAGCGCGTCAAAAATTCGTTTGCATCCGCCAACACTGTTGTATCAGCATCGCGTTGCTTACCTAAATCTGCCAAATTGTTATTAACTTGAATAAACTTGATATTGCCCGGTAAGTAACGTGCAAATGGATAGTTGGTTCCAACAAAAAGCACTAAATCAGCCGCTTGTGACACTTCAAATGCTGCCTTAGTCCCAAGCCGACCACGTGACCCCATAAACAAAGGGTGATCCGTTGGCATCGTGCCAGTCGCTGGCGCCGTACTCAAAGTTGGTAAATTAAATTGTTCCGCAACTTTGATTACCGCGGCCTTAGCCCGTCTTGCCCCTTGACCAACCCACAAAATTGGGTGCTTAGCCGCTTTTAATTGCTGCGCGACGTCTGTGACTGCAGCGTCATCCAAGCGTGGCTTTTGTGAGACGGCAGCCAAGGCACGCGTCTTAAAACCTTCAAACTCAATTTCTTGCCCAGAAAGATCATCTGGCAAAATAACGACCGAGACTGACCGACTCGCATAGGCAGAACGAATCGCTTCA
The DNA here is from genome assembly GCF_005404945.1 of Lactiplantibacillus pingfangensis. Lineage (GTDB taxonomy): Bacteria > Bacillota > Bacilli > Lactobacillales > Lactobacillaceae > Lactiplantibacillus > Lactiplantibacillus pingfangensis. The sequence continues at coordinate 52,986 of NZ_BJDG01000024.1, forward strand.
TCAACGACATATGGAATTTGGGCCGCATTAGTCACCTGCTTATGAAATTCAGCCACATCCGCAAAAACGGGATCTTGGTTCATTTCTTGGAAAAAGTTTGTATTCATAATTTCCGTTGCCGATTGACCGACTAACGCCAAAACTGGGACGTGATCCATTTTTGCATCATACAAACCATTCAATAAATGGACCGCACCAGGACCAGCAGAACCAAAACTAACCCCAATTTTACCAGTTAACTTGGCATCCGCTGCGGCTGCCAAAGCGCCCACCTCTTCGTGACGCACTTGAATGTATTTAAGGTTAGCACGTTCTTGGTATAACCCATCGACCGTATTATTAATGGAATCGGCAGTAATGCCGTAAAGGTGATCAATGTCCCAATCTTCTAAAACCTTGGCCAACGCATGGCCTGCTGTCATTTTTGTCATATGTAGCGCTCCTCACATTTACTAGTTGTGCTTGTTTTAAGCACAGCCAAAGCATAAAACAATCACTGATAGCTGTCAACAAATCAGTATCAGTGATTATTAATTTTGTTGCTGGGTGATGACATCATTCATCACATCTTGCAGCGTAATCCGCGCCATTCGACCTTCTGCACTGCTTTGAATTTCACGATAGTAATTGGCCATGACCTTGGGCATCACACTGCCAACAGGACACTCGGTTGAAGTATCATGATCTACCGTCAATAATGCACGCCGCGTACTGACCGCTAGAAAAATGTCTCTTAAGCTAATATCCATCGGCTTGCAAGCAAGTTGTGGCCGCGCAATGCCGCGTGTCGACTGTAACAATCCTGCTTGCCGTAATTTTCCCATTAACCGTCGTACCGTCGTCGGATCAGTTTTCAAGCTGCTGGCGATTCGGTCACTTTTAAGATTTTCTGCTGGATGCAATGCGATATAAGCCATAATGTGGGTCGCATCGCTTAACTGCGTATTTGCCATCTACACTCACGCCTCCTTTAGCCTTGCTGTTGTGTTTTATAATATCACAACTATGCAGAAACCCACAGTAACTCGCTCGGCAGACACCGGTCATTAAATTACGCACTTAACTTCGTCCTAGCCGGTAAAAACAAGCAGGCAGCAGCTAAAGCTAGCAGTCCTAGCGATAAACCATAGGCCACTGGACCAGAGACGACATTATAAACCAATACGATACCCATGCTGCCAGCCGGAATGGAAATGGTCGTTAATGAACTAAGCACGCCCGTAACACTGCCAAGTTGTTGCGGGTCTGCCACCTGCATCAGATTAGCATAAAGCTTAGGATTCATCTGGCCCATGCCAAAACCGGCAATCGCCATGCCACCAATAATGACCCAATAGTTTTGCCAAGTCAGCAAATTGACATAAATACCACTCAACACTCCCAACGTGAGCAATTCCACCGTCCGAAAGGTTAACCGTTTAAACCAGCCCGTATGTAATAGATTGCCAAGAATCGTCCCTGTCACAAATACGGTATTTAGAACCAGCACACTCAGGCTAAATGATAAGGGCAACCGATGACCCATATGGAGCAAAAACAAGTTTAAGATCGCATCGATACTTGCACCCACCGCATTCATCAATAAAATACTCATGAGTAATCCAACCACATTGACCCCCGCACTTAATTCAAAAACCTGTTTGGCTTGCGCAACTAGCCTTTTAAACGATTGGTGACCAGCGGGTTGAATTGTGACTGCCAATGACCGATAACCACTCAGTAAAACTAATCCCGCTAATAAGAAAGTCAGCGCATTAACCAACCCTGTAAGCTGATAATCATGGGTCATCGTTAGTAAAGTCACACCAAATGCCTGACCAACCATTTGCATCAACGTCGTGACTCCTTGATTAAAGCCCGTGGCTTGTTCCCGCAAATTGCTTGTCACTTTTGCTTGGATCATCGGCATTCGCAAACTATTGCTAAAAAGGCCCAACACGTCCGAACTAATATTAAGCAAAATAATCATCGTAAAAACCATCAAATTATGCTGATTGATCAACTGTGCTAGGCCTAAATATAACCCAGCTTGAATAAACTTAGTGCTAATCAGCCATTCGCGCCTATGCCCCGTCAAATCGGCCAACCGCCCCATAACGATTCCTAATGGTCCTGGCAGGACGGTAGCAACTGAAACTACTGAAACAAGCAAAGTCGCTTGCTCAAAAGTTTTTGCATAGAGTAATAGCCCAATATTAAAGAGACTAATACCAATAGTTTCAAAAAAGTCGGCGCCGGTCAATGTCATAAAAGCACGATTTTTGATTAACTGATTCATGGACTCATCCTCGTTTTATTTTTATTTATCGTTTAAATATTTTCAAATGATAAATAAAATATAACCGATTGATTTAATTTTGTCAATCGGTTAAGCTGAACACGAGGTGAAAACAATGCCAAAATCAACCGTTTCAAAGCTCGCACAATTAATGGCGGACGAGAAAGTTAGCGCCATCCTAAACGTCACCAAAGCCCCCACTGGCCTGACGCCTAAACAAATTTCACAGGCCACACAATTACCGATCAACCAATTGTACTATACAATCAAAAAAATGTTAGCGGCCGATTTACTGACGGTCGTCAAGCAAACTAAAGTTAAGAACCTGGATGAATACTATTACTCCAGTTATTTGTTAACGCAGCAACCAGCCAGTGAACATACCCTCATGGCTGATTATCCAGACTTTAAAAATATTTCACCACAATGGACGACACAACACTTTGACGACATTGCGCGTTGGTTGCTCTATCTTGATCAACAATTTTTAGCTAGTCTGACCCATGACTTCAAAACCGAACCAGTCACTGACCCGGAAGATAGTCCAGTGGTGCTCGCAACTGGTGATTATCACTTGTCGCCTGCCGCCCGTTTAAAACTCCGTCAGACGATCATGACAATGATGGCTGACGCCGAAAAAAACGATCCCGATCCCGACCAACAAGTGCCAGTACATTTATTGATCAAGTCTTGGTAATGGTTTCTCAATGCTGAATAAAAAAAACTGTGCAAATAAAGTGAACCCCCAAGGTTGGACAGAAAAATCCAATTTTGGGGGTTTCATTTATGAGTAAATTTAATTTCGATT
>NZ_BJDG01000025.1 GCF_005404945.1 Lactiplantibacillus pingfangensis
TGTACAGAAAGCGCCCAGCCACGGGGCGGCTGGGCGCTAATGATAGCTGATTACCAACAACAGTTGACAAAGAGCCATTTTTTATTGGTTATTTAAATCTTCACTAAAGGTGTGTTTGCGTTCTTGCTTCAAAATCTTCATCATTTTACGGCGAGCGGCGAAGAACGGAATCCCAATATGGGACAGGTTACTCCGAAAACGCCAGCGGTAATGATAAGTTTTATCCGTTAACAACTCTGCCGACTGAACGTAATTGGCATAGCGAAACGCAAAGAGTTGATCTTCAAGAAAGTTGATCTCTTCATTGAAGGTTAAATGATGGGTCGTAATCATCGTTCGAATGAAGCACTTGTTCCACGAGAAGCCACCAACTGTGCCAAAATTAATGTTAGTGATGAGATCTTTTTGCGTATAAGTTTTGGCTGGACTAGGCACAGCTAAATAGCCAAAATGGCCGCAAATCACTAACTGTGTCTTTGGCGCAGCTTGATAGGCGGCTAAAAAAGCGGCTAAGAAGTTGGGTTCAACCCAATCATCGCCATCGACAAAGCAGAGGTATTTTCCTTTGGCAGCGGCCATCCCAGAGTTACGAGCGGCTGAAACGCCACGATTTTGGGCGTGGGTAATGACGTGAAAACGGTCATCACCCTTGATCAACGCCGCAATCTGGTCACCGGTGTCATCAGTTGAGCAGTCATTAACCACGATAACTTCAAAGTCAGTTACCGTTTGGCGTTGTAGACTGGTCAAGCAAGGATTAATAAATTTATGTTGATTGTACGCCGGTACAACCACTGAAAAAAGGGGTGCAGACACGCTAATTCCTCCATCGTAATTTGATATACTTTACCATTATAGCCGTAAAGTGTGATGAAATTATAGCGAATTGTCCTTTTTTGAGGATAATTTAATTATTTGCGAGATTGGTCGTGTGAAAATAGAGCGCTAGGTCGGGATAAACGAAGACCGTATGGGAAAAATCAAGTAAACTATTATTCTTATAATAATTGCAGGAATCGAGCGCCATGTATGTATCGCCATGACCTAGTTGGAGTAAACTCGCTTCTTCTTCCGTCAAATTCGTGAGTGACAAGTAATCATCACTATTGGCAATCCCAATGCCATAAGCTTCATTAAGAAAGTCCCAAATCGAACTATTTACGGCTTCTGGTGAGAGGTAAGGGACCACGGAACGCAAATAGTAGGCCTTTTCCAAACAATAGAGTTGATTATGCCAATAACGGAGGCGGATGACCCGATAGAGCTCGGAATTTTCTGCAATTTGCATTTGCTTCGCTAAAGCAGCGTCACTATGGATCGTGTCGAAGGTGACAATTTTAGAGACGAGGTCACGCGGATGCAACGCACTGCTAGGCATGGTTCTAGCAGATAAATTCACAACGGTTTTATGACGAAGCTGAATTGTGGCGATGAAATAGCCACTCCCTTGAACGCGGCGTAATAAGCCTTGTTGGTAGACCAAATCAATCGCTTTGCGGATCGTGTTGCGACTGACGTGATAGCGCGCCATCAATTGCGCTTCCGTGGGTAATTTTGTTTCGAATTCACCGTCTTGAATCGCATTAACGAGTTTGGTCGCAATATCACGGTACATAGAAATCACTTCTTTCATCTAAGGGATATTAATAGTCAAAAAATTTATGGGTACAAATTTAATAAATTCAGTTTATTTAAACATTAGGACTTGTCAAATTTGTACCCATGACTTATAATTCTAATTGTAATGAAAGCGGTTTAGTAAAGCAACCGCAGAATCACAATAAATTTAAAAACTATTTAGGAGCGTGTTTATTATGGCTGAAAAAACAATTATGTTGGTATGTGCTGCAGGAATGTCTACATCACTTTTAGTTTCAAAGATGCAAAAGGCTGCTGAAGCAGACGGAATCGATGCAGAAATTTTTGCAACCGCTGCCAGTGACGCCGATGCAAAATTGGCTGAAAAGAATCCTGACATTTTAATGCTTGGACCACAAGTTCGTTACATGTTAAGTGATTTCCAAAAACGTGTTGATATTCCTGTTGAAGTCATCAACATGCAAGACTACGGTATGATGAACGGCGAAAAGGTACTTAAAGAAGCCGAAGCATCAATGGCCAAATAATTAAATAACTAGAAGATGGGTGCTGCCAGACAGCGGATGAAGTTTAAAAACGGTCGGCAGCATTTTGATTGTGTGGGCACACGAAATAAGCTAAAAGGATGAGGATAATGGCAGAAGAAAATCAAGTACCAACAGAAAAAGAAGCAAGCTTAGAAACAATCATGGGATTAATTGTTAATGGTGGGAACGCGAAGAGCTCAGCTTTCGAAGCAATCAAAGCCGCTAAAGAAAACGACTTTGAAACCGCTGATGCAAAGTTAAAGGAAGCTGACAACTTCTTAACCGAAGCCCATAATTCTCAAACATCGATGTTAACCGCTGAAGCTAACGGTGAACACACCCATGTTTCATTACTCTTGGTCCATTCACAAGACCACATGATGAATGCCATTACTTTCCGGGATTTAGCTGGTGAAATTGTTGATTTATACCGTCGCTTAGCTGCTGAAGATAAATAATCACGTCTTTGGGGACCCAGACGAATACCTTGATGGTGTTGGTTGGGTCCTTCTTTCGTATCAAGGGCTTGCACTTGGAACGTAGATAGTCGATCGATTCCCGCCTGCCGGTCGTGGCCAGTTAGGGCTGGAACGCGGTGGGCACGTTTGGAAGCCACAGTGCGGTCTTCCAAGCCGGCCTTTTACTAAGCGGCCGGTAATTTCACCGCCCACTAAGTAAAATTTCACCGCTGAGTCCTAACTGACCACGACCTCTCGGCTAGCTAACGGTTAAAGAACGAAAATCACTAATAAATGTTGTCGTACTAGTACATTGGTAACGAAAATGGGTCGACGTTGTCGCTTCCGGCCGTCGCTGATTATATGCGGACGAGGGACTAGGCCAAGCCTGAAAAGCGGTCTTGGCCTTCGCCCGGAATGGTTGCAAAAACCGCAACTATCCCGGACCGTCCGTCCCGTAAGACCGGCAAAAGACGCCGCTCTAACGGGAATTTCACGTCCGATGCAATCAGCAACGCCCTCCGGCTAGGTTAATGGTTATAAAGTAACTGGCACTAAAAAGTGGTTGATTTGATTCTTAAAAGTCAATGAACGGATCGGCAATGTTTTGAACTTTCTAAATACTTTCATTGGCTATTCACATGTAACATTTGGCATGTAAATACTGCTACACTAGGATTAATAGCCACTAGTGTCCGTGCAACCTTTAGCAGTTAATACGTTAGTATCAATTCTGGTTGGGTTGATAATATACGAAATGGTCAATAAGATTAGTATGCTCGAAACTATCCGGGTGTAAGTTTGGGCTAAAACTTAGCTTGATTCGGTAGCGAAACTAGTGGCTGACGATACTTGCCTAAGTCTAATCGGGATGAGACGTTGTGAGGTATTCTAACGGTTAGTTTTGAAATTTTCCTGACGAAGCATTACCCAACGGGCGGTTGTTCATGACTAACAGAATGTATGGTTATGTAGCCGTGAGGGTGGGGGGATTTAGGGCTCAGTGGTGAAATTTTACTTGGCTGCCGGGTGATTTTACCGGCGGGTTAGTAAAAGGCCGGCTTTCGAGACCGCTTTGTGGCTCGAAAACGTGCCCACCACGTTCCAGCCCTAAATCCCCCCACCCGGAAGGCGGCAAGCAGGCTCTATCCAAACGATTTAAACAAATAACACAAGAGAAATTTAGGAGGATGCATTTATGGCAACAGGTTATAAAATGCCCAAAGATTTTCTTTGGGGCGGTGCGGTCGCTGCGCATCAATTAGAAGGCGGCTGGGAAGCCGGCGGTAAAGGTGTCAGCATCGCAGATGTCATGACTGCTGGGCGTCATGGTGTGCCACGGAAAGTGACCGATGGCGTTAAGGCTGGTGAAGTTTACCCGAACCACTGGGGCAATGATTTTTACCATCGCTATCCAGAGGATATTAAGTTGTTCGAAGAAATGGGCTTTAAGTGTTTTCGGACTTCAATCGCCTGGACCCGGATTTTTCCAAATGGTGATGAAGCAGAACCGAATGAAGCTGGTTTGAAGTTTTATGATGACATGTTTGACGATCTGTTAGCACATGGCATTCAACCAGTGATCACGTTGTCTCATTTTGAAATTCCTTACCATTTAGTTAAAAAGTATGGTGGCTTTTCTAACCGTAAGATGATCGACTTCTTCTTGAACTTTGCGAAGACGGTCTTCAAGCGTTACAAGAATAAGGTTAAGTATTGGATGACCTTTAACGAAATTAACAACCAAACTGCTTGGGACGATGCGCACCCATTGCTACAAAACTCCGGTTTGGAGCTTGGCAAGGACGACAATTGGGAACAAGCGATGTATCAAGCTGCCCATTATGAATTAGTGGCGAGTGCCTTGGCTGTACAAGCTGGTCACGAAATCAATCCTGATTTCCAAATTGGCTGCATGATTGCGATGTGCCCAATTTACCCATTGACCGCTAAGCCACAAGATATCATGATGGCTGAACGTGCCATGCAGAAGCGTTACTGGTTCGGTGACGTGCATTGCCGTGGCGAATACCCAGCTTGGTTGCCTAAGTATTTCGAACGCAAGGGCTTTGACCTAGATATCACCGCCGCTGACTTGGCAACTTTGAAGGCCGGCACGGTTGATTACGTTGGTTTCAGTTACTACATGTCCTTTGTTACTAAAGATCAAGGCGATGACCCTGAATATGATTTCAAGGAACCCGATGATTTTGTTGAAAATCCATACGTTGAAAAGTCCGACTGGGGCTGGCAAATTGATCCAACTGGGTTGCGTTATGCCATGAACTGGATGGAAGATCGTTGGCACTTACCACAATTCATCGTGGAAAATGGTTTCGGTGCGTATGACAAGAAGCAGGCTGACGGCAGCGTTCATGATGACTACCGGATTAGCTATTTCCGTGACCACATTAAGGCGATGGAAGAAGCAGTTGCGTTAGATGGGGTTAACTTGATTGGTTATACGCCATGGGGCTGCATCGACTTGGTCTCAGCTAGCACCGGTGAAATGGCTAAGCGTTATGGCTTTATCTACGTGGATGCTGATGATAATGGCGAAGGCAGCTTTGACCGGTCGAAGAAGGATTCCTTCAACTGGTATAAAGATGTTATTGCGAGTGACGGCGAAAAGTTATAGAAGGGACGATTATTAATGACAACGACTAAAAGTGGGTTACGTTCAGACTTTCTATGGGGTGGCGCGGTTGCCGCTCATCAACTAGAAGGCGGCTGGAATGCTGGTGGCAAAGGTGTCAGCATGGCAGATGTCATGACGGCCGGCGCGAACGGTGTGCCACGTGAAATTACCGATGGTGTGATTGCAGGTAAGAACTATCCGAACCATGCTGGGATTGACTTCTATGGTCACTATGAAGCAGATATTAAATTATTTGCCGAAATGGGTTTCAAATGTTTTCGGACGTCAATTGCCTGGACGCGGATTTTCCCAAATGGTGATGAAGCTGAACCAAATGAAGCCGGTTTGAAATTTTATGATGACATGTTCGATACTTGTCTCAAGTACGGCATTGAACCGGTCATCACGTTAGCTCATTTTGAAATGCCATACCACTTAGTTGAAAAATACGGTGGTTGGCGTAATCGGAAAGTCATTGATTACTTTGTGCATTACGCGGAAACGGTTTTCAAACGTTACCGGAACAAAGTTAAGTATTGGATGACTTTCAATGAAATTAATAATCAAACGACTTATACGAACCAATTTTTGATGGCGACCGATTCTGGGCTAGTTTTGAAGCCAGACGATCCTGATGCCGAAGCCTTGATGTATCAGGCGGCCCATTATGAAGTCGTCGCGAGTGCTTTGGCAGTTAAAATTGGTCATAAGATCAATCCTGATTTTAAGATCGGGAATATGATTAACATGACGCCAATTTACCCATTGACCGCGAAACCAGCGGACATCATGCAAGCAGAAAAAGCCATGCAACGGCGTTATTGGTTTGCCGATGTTCAGTCTTGGGGTTATTACCCACGTAACATGGAAGCCTATTTCAAGCAAACTGGGTTCCGGCCTGATATTACGGCGGAAGACCGAGAAGTCTTGTCTGAAGGGACCGTTGACTATATTGGGTTCAGTTATTACAACTCCAACACAGTCGCAGCTCAAAAAGACAATCCAAGCTATCACTTTGTCGGCACGGAAGCCGTTGATAACCCTTATTTGAAGACGAGCGAATGGGATTGGCCAATTGATCCCGAAGGCTTACGTTATTCCTTGAACTGGTTGCAAGACCGTTATAACAAGCCAATGATGATCGTCGAAAACGGGTTAGGCGCACGCGACAAAGTCGAGGCTGATGGGTCAATTCATGATCCATACCGGATTGACTATTTGCGGGCTCATATCGATCAAATGATCAAAGCTGTCAATGAAGATGGCGTTGACTTGATTGGTTACACACCTTGGGGTTGTATTGATTTAGTTTCAGCCGGGACCGGTCAGATGTCCAAACGTTATGGCTTTATCTACGTGGATAAAGACGATGACGGTCAAGGAACATTGGCTCGCTCGAAGAAAGACTCGTTCTATTGGTATCAGAAAGTGATTAAGACCAATGGGGCGGACATTAAGTAATTGAATTGAAATTATGAAACGAAAAGGGTCTGTATTGTCATTAAATGTGACGATGCAGGCTTTTTTAGGTTGGTATGTAAAAGGTTGCAAGATCAAAATTGCTAGTAACTACCGCCATGTCAATGATTAGGACATGAAGATTATTGACATGGCCGCTTCCAGTCACCACTGATAACATGCGGCCGCGGGACCGGGTCAAGCCTGAGAAACGTCTTGGCCCTCGCCCAGAATCCTTGCACAAATCGCAAGTGTCCCGGACCGTCCGTGGCGTAACGCCGGCACGTTTCTTGCCGGCGTTACGCCACCTTCACGACCGATGTTATCAGCGGTGACCTCCAGCTAAGTTAACTGTTTTTAGGTTAGGTTTAGTGGAGGCAACCAGAATTGTTGTACCATGTCGGCTTTGAATCGAAGTCGCAGACCCGTACCATGGCTGCGACTGTCCCGCATCTCAAAGTGATTCTACGTGACAGAGCGACGTCGGCCAGCTCGGCAATGTTTTGAGCTTTCTCAATGCTTTCATTGGTCATCCCTGAGTAATATTTCGTATGTAAATGCTGCTGCAATAGGAATACTAGCCACCTTACAATCTGCAGTTGGTGTGAGTAATTTGGCTGGCGGAATGACCGAAGATAGGTTGACCTTTAAATCATCAACATACGAATGATCTTTACCATCTATATCGAGTAATGTACAATTATCAGTAGATAAGACTTAAATCGGTGACAAAATCTTTTCAGCGGAGGCGAAGATGTATTTATATCCAAATTATTTGATTTGGCATATTTCTGACCAGTTAGTAATTGATCGGCTAGTAACCTTAATGGTGGCATATTCAGCTTGGTTCTTGATCGCGATATCATTGCAAGTCGTTGAGTTACTTAAAACTAAAAATGGCGGAATTAATCGGATTGTTGCTTCTAAATCAAGGCGAACCTTGATCCTGAGAATTTGTTTTCACATTATTTTGTGGTCATTTGGCGCAGTACAAATTTTGGCAATATATTTTAATCTACCGATTTCAAAGTTTCAATGGCATATTGGCTTTTTCTGCAATATCATTTTGATTGAACTGTTGATATATTCAGTACTTTTTGATTGGGTGGCGACTAAAAATGACGATTCAATTTCTCGAAGACTCACGGATGTGCAAAAAAGTACATTAACGAGATTTGTCCAGATACATATTACGACAACACTGATCTCAAATATTTCAATGATACCGACATTTGTCCTTGTGTACGATTACTTCACTGATTTTCCTAAAATACAATCCCTTATTTGGAATTAATCTAAAAAGGACCCACACAAAGCTAAATGCCTTTGTGTGGGTCCTTTAAACCTGTTTAGAAATAATCAATCAATGCTGGCTTTTCATGAACCAAAACGGCATCTAACCGTTGGGCTGCCGATAAGTCGCCGGTAAGTTGACCGTGTTGCCAGGTGCTCGTCAGTGAACGCGTGCCGAACAAGGCTTTGGTCAACTGCTGAATACTTAGTTGCAGCGCTGACGGCTTAGTTAGATCGGTCGTGAGTCGATTCAAGGTAACGTTGCCGGCAACTAGCTGTAAGTCCCAAATGCCTTGATTTTGTGCCAAGGTGTCATCGGTTACGGCTAGCCGAATTGGGGCCAGATCAGTCCCAGTAAAAGGATATTTCTTGATGAAGTCGTGCAACAAAACGATTCGCGTCATCATATAAGGAACGGTTTTGACGGTCAGTGGGTAAGGGTCAGCCAATAAATCCAGTCCATGGCCATCGCTAGGGCCGTCATAACTGAACGTTTCAAACGTCGTCCCGTGTTTCGTGACAAAATTAGCGAGTCGTTCAAACGCGACGGGCGTACTCGTCGACCATTCTTGAATGGCGAAGTTAGTGGCTTGTCGCTCATAAATCAGATAACCTTCAATGTTACCCGTGGCATTCCGATAAATGGCGACCGACCAATCATGTTTCAACTGGAGGTAGTTTAACCACCAGTCAGGGCGAATGAGGCCGCCACGTTGATTGGCCGGTTGGGCAGCGTAAAAGTCATTGACCAACGCCAGACCGTCATTGCCATAGCGGGTAATGGTCCCGCTGAAATCACTCGGCTTAATCCGCGGTAAGTCCTTGGCCGCAATGGTTTGGATCGTATGATTGAAAGTCTGCTCGTAACCGAATTTTCGGTAATAAGCGTATGAAAATGGGGCCAGATACGAGAGCTCGATATGGTTAGTGGCCATTTCATTGAGGGCAGCGGTCAGTAATTTACCGGCACCACCGCGGCCAGAATATTCTGGCGCACTCATCACGTCGCCAATCCCGTTCATCCCATAGTTAACACCGTGAAAGTTAATTTGAAACGGCAAGCTATACAGACCACTGACCAGTTTAGTTTGGTCATGAAGACCATAGATCCAGCCATGTTGGTAGCGGTCCATGAAGAAGGCCCGTCGTTCCGGGGTATCTTGCCGGTTAAAGGCATATTGGTATAACTGATAAAAGGCTTCGCGGTCCTCATCAGTTGTTAACCGTAAATTTTCTGTCATCAGTTACGCCTCCTTATTTAGCAGGTAAAAACTTGAAATCCATCCAAGGCACTAATAAGCCCATGATTGGGAGTTCTGCAGCTGGAATATGGCCAACCACGTTGATCCGACCAGTATTCTTGAAGTCGCGTAAGGCAATCTGAGTTTCACCTTTATATTGACCATATTCATCGTTGTCGATTAAGACATCACCAACGTGTACATCGTCGGTATGCTTGGCTGGGAAGTCTTCATCTTTGTAAATGACCCGCGTTTGTGATGAACGGATCACATAGTCGGAGCAATCGCCACGATAAGTTTGTGATTGGTTGAAGAGGGCGGCATTTTCGGCCTTTGAAAGGTCAGCTGGCGTTTCAACATGCAATAAAGGTAGTGGACTGAAGAAGACCTCACTAGCAGCCTTTAATTCAGCTTCGCTAGCATAGGCATTACCGATTAACACGTCGTCAATTAAACCGGTCAGCTTCAAATGTTGAACTTGAGTTGCAATTGGCAAGCCGCGATGGTCTTCTAACGTACAGAGACCATCTTGCATTGGCCAGGGCCCATAAGTTGCATCATTTGATGACACAAAGGCAGCGGTGTTAATGCCGTATTGCCGATATTGTTTAGAAGTTTCGACAAAGTAGTTAACGCCTAAACCAGTATATTGTTGTGGATAAAAATTATGGGAACCTAATAAATTATCTTTTTCAGGATAGTAGTCCATAATCGTGTCAACGTAGTGCGTGCCTTTCGACATGTTGACTTCGATTTTGATGCCGTACTCGTTATGCGTCATCCGGGCTTCTTCTTGACCCGTGAATCCAAGGTCTAAACGGACTCCCCAGGCGCCTAAGTTGTGGAAAAATGAGAGATCGTCATAAGAAACGCCAAGTTGCTTGAACAAGTCGGGGTTAACATCGACCATAACTTGTAACCCTAATTTGTTGGCATAAGTGATGACTTTTTTGAAATTAGCGACCACTTCATCTTTGTTGCCTTTAATTTCTAGTAATGAAGTGAACACTCGTTGATAACCATACTTCGCTGCTAGATCTAAATAAGCAGCATCCTTTTCAAAGGTTGACCGTTCGGGATAAACGGATACGCCAAGTTTACTCATAAATTAATTCCTCCATGATAGTCGTAGTTGTATTCGCTTTCATTGTAGCATGATTAATTGGTCCATACCAGCGAAAACCACGAATTTGTTGGTACAAATTTGACTGCTGTTTTTATCGACGGGATTATGCTACGCTTTGAGTATTAATTGGACAGCGTGAACGATTGTTTTTTCAGTTACGGCTGGGCTGCGAGGATACTGGCCCATCTAAAGCTATCGGAAAGATTGTCGGTCATGATGAACAGACTATAATGGAGGAATTAACATGACATTTGAAGCAATTTTACCCGCATTGAAAAAAGGTCAAAAGGCGGTACGAACTGGTTGGGAAGGTACCGAACTGTACGTGGTATTACAACCAACGACTACTTATCAAGGCGATGTCCTGAATCCTTACTTCCTAATTAAGACGGCCGACGAAGCCTTTAGCCTGTGGTCACCAACGGATTGCGACATCTTGGCCGAAGATTGGCAACTTGTCGACTAATGCAATTTAGTGAGTATCAGGGCCAGACCGTACTGATTACCGGGGCCGCGTCAGGAATTGGCTTCGCACAAGTGCAGGCTTTCCTGGCACAAGGCGCCAAGGTCATTGCGATTGATCGACAACTAGAACCAGCGGAACTTTTAAAAAATTCCGACTTAACTTATCAAGTTGCGGATGTCTGTGATGAATCGGCATTGGTGACAGCGATCAAGACCGGGATGGCAAAATTGGGTCAGCCCCAGATTGTCTGTAACACCGCCGGCAAATTAGATGCGTATCGGCCAACTTTAGACACGAGCATGGCACAGTGGCAAGACATCTTTGCCACCGACGTCACCAGCCAATTTATCGTGACGAATACCGTGTTGCCAAGTATGCTAGCGGCCAAGCAAGGAGTCTTTGTCAATATGGCGTCCATTGCTGGATTGGTCGCTGGTGGCGGTGGTGCGGCATATACGGCAGCTAAGCACGCAATTATTGGCTACACGAAACAGTTGGATTTGGATTATGCGGCGAAGGGCATTCGCGCGAACTGTATTGCACCGGGCGCCATTGATACGCCCATGAATGCGGCTGATTTTGCCGGTGATGGCAAGATGGCTAAGTGGGTCGCAAGTGAGACCCCCGCCAAACGCTGGGCCAAACCGCAAGAAGTGGCCGATTTAACGCTATTTTTGGCGAGCCGGCATGCGGATTATATTCATGGCACGGTGACCCCAATTGATGGTGGTTGGTTAGAAAAGTAGGTGTGAGACGTATGACGGATTGTATCTTTTGTCAGCCACAGCCGTATGTGCTCGAAAATGAGCGGGCGGCGGCATTTTTTGATATTCATCCGGTTAGTCTAGGCCATTTGTTGATTATTCCAAAGCAGCATTATGCGACGTTTTTTGACGTTCCCCAGGTTGATAAACAGGCGATGGCGGACTTGATTGATCTGGCTAAGACCTATTTAGATGAACGCTATCGGCCAGATGGGTATAATATTGGCATCAACGTCGGTGCGGCTGCGGGACAAACGGTGATGCATTGTCATGTCCATTTGATTCCGCGTTACCATGGTGATAGTCCACATCCAGAAGGTGGGATTCGCAAACTATTGCCGTCTGAAAAATAGGATTGAGAGAAGGAACTTGTAAATGGCAGATGCATTGGATAAGGCTGGCCGTCAAGGGACAGTTCTAAGAAAAGAGCAAGTTTACAGCGGGCCAATTTTTAACTTGGTTAAGGAAACGATTAAAACGCCGGATGGCTTAGAAGTTGAACGGGATTTGATTGATCATGGCAACGCTGTGACGATTTTAGCGCTGACTGCGGATGATCAAGTGGTATTGGGCACGGAATATCGGGTCGGCCGTAATTCGGAAACAATCGGGTTACCAGCGGGCTTAATTAATGCGGGTGAGGCACCGTTAACCGCAGCTAAACGGGAACTACAAGAAGAAACTGGTTATATTGCGCATGATAGCCAAATTATGACAACAATTAGTTCTTCGGAGGGCTTTACCAATGAAGCGGTGAGCTTGATTTTGACGCACATTGATCCCAATGAACATGGCGACCGCCATTTTGATCATGATGAATATGTCAATACGCAGTTAGTACCATTGCCGCAAGTCATCGACTTGTTGAAAGCGGGTAAGATTCGCTCAGCCCAAGGCATTTGTGCGATTACTTGGTATTTGAACTTCATTCGAAAGGGTTAACCGATGGACTTAAGCGATAAATTCAATTATATGGCAACAGGTGACCCTTATAATGACTTGGACTCTGAATTGGTCGAAGCCCGACGAGTGGCCACGCTTAAGACGACCGCTTTAAATACCGCTACTGGAACTGAAAAAGAAAGCTTGTTTCGGCAATTGGTCGGTAAAGCTGGTGAGTCTCCAGTTGTTGAACCTAATTTTCGGGTTGAGTTTGGGCGTAACATTCGGGTTGGTGATGCTTTTTATGCTAACTATGATTGTGTGATGCTAGACGGTGCGCCAATTACGATTGGTAGTCGTGTTCTCTTTGGCCCTAAAGTTGGGCTGTATACGAGTAATCATCTCTTTGACGCGCGTGAACGTGAACTTGGTGGCTGTATTGCGAAACCAATTACGGTTGGTGATCGTTGTTGGCTGGCTGCCAATGTGACAGTTTTACCCGGCGTGACCATTGGGGCAGGGACAATCATTGGCGCGGGGAGCGTTGTGACGCATGACATACCTGCCGGAGTAATTGCGGCTGGCAATCCTTGTCAGGTCATCCGAGCAATTACCGCAGCTGATCAGACTGGCTTTACTGGTGAACAGTTCAAGCTGTCTCGTGGTTAGTGTTACTTCCGGTTGGGACTGATCGCATGCGGTCGTGGGACCGGTCCAAGCCAAGTACGTCTTGGACCTCGCGACCGATGTGATCAGTCCCAACCTACAGCGATTAAGCTTAGCGTTTACCACGAATTTAGTTTTGGAACGACTGTTACTGATATGGTTCTGTTCACGTTGCTTTTGATGACTTAATAATCTGATTAACCATATTATTTGAATAAATCGAAAAAAATAAGGCCTCCGTATTTGACGGTGACCTTATTTTAGTTTAATGACATAAATTTGAAAGTTGTATGGTTTAGTGGAGCGCCACTCACAACAACTCTAAATTAGAAGCGTCCGTTAGCAATTAAGACTTAAACCAGGCCAAAATATTGTTCCAAGAAAACTGCCACGCCATCCGCATCATTGTTCAAGGTGTGATCTGATGCAGCCGCCTTGACAGCGGGAATCGCGTTATCCATGGCGACCCCAACTTTCGCGGCCGCTAGCATGCCGAGGTCGTTTTCTTCGTCACCAAACGCCATTAGATTGCTGTAATCTTCGTCAAAGTGGGCGAGGAGTTGTTTTAAGCCACTGGCTTTATCGGTGTGCTGTGGTAAAAATTCTAATAAATTACGTCGTGAAGGCACTGCATGGAATTTAGCGGTGATTTCAGCAGGTAACTGGTCGCGATTGTCAACGGCTTTGGCCGAAGCGCTGACGACTTTACCGAACTTATCATCAGCAGGTAGGTCGGCAAAGGTGACATCACTGAAAGGCATCAGACCTTTTAAAAAGGCCTCATATTCAGATTTTCCTAAATCGACTAGTGAGAAGACCTGGGTCAAATCAATGGCATCTAATGGAATGCCTAATTTTTGGGCATAGGCGTGTAAGGGGGCAATGTCAGCCTTACTTAGACTCGTCCGGGCGAGAATATCACCGGTCGCATTTTGTTGGACTAGCCCGCCGTTGAAGGTGATTGAATAATCAGTTGTTTCCATTAAGCCGAGTTGATTCAGCAGTGGCTGAATCGCCTTGATCGGCCGGCCAGTGCAGAGGACGACCCGGATACCATTAGTGTGTAATTGTTTAAGCACTTTCTCATTCCGCGGTGAAATCGTCTTTTCAGAAGTGAGCAAGGTATTATCTAAATCCAACGCAATCGTTGTAATCATGACAAGTTTCCTTTCTAAAGCTTAGTTTAAATGCAAAATTTGTTGAATCGCGGCGCCCATTTTGGCAGTTTCAGTCACTTGATCATGTCGTATTGGGGCCTTCCGTAGTTTTTCGACGGTGGCTGGAATTGGCGTTTTAATCAATTCGTGTAATTGGTCGACTGCAGTTAACCCATCCACATCGACCGCAGCCCCAGTAATTGCGGATAAAACGGCTTGTGGGAATTTATATGGACTCGCGGTTGAGACAACTACCATTGGCCGTTGATCTTTAGTTGCCGTGCGATACTGTTTGGCAACGGCCGACGCCACTGCGGTATGAGGGTCAATCGTATAATGATGATGGGCAGATAAGTGGTGAATTTCCGCCTGATCTTGCCCCTCGGTGACGAAACCAGCCCAGAAGTCTTTAATTGCTTGGCGCATGGTTGGCGTTAACTGGTACTGCCCGGTCGCCTTTAAATCAGCCATTAGACTGGCGGTCTGAACGGGATCTTCCCCAGTTAAGTAGAAGATTAACCGTTCTAAGTTACTTGAAACGAGAATATCCATCGAGGGTGAACTCGTTAAGAAAAAGTCGCGATTTTTGTTATAAACGCCAGTATTAAAGAAATCGGTCAAGACATTATTACGGTTTGACGCACAAATTAATTTGTGAATGGGGGTTCCCAATTGTTTAGCATAATAGCCCGCCAAAATATCGCCAAAATTGCCAGTAGGGACGCTAAAATTGACTTCGTCGCCGTTCTTGATCTGACCCTGCTTAATTAATTGGGCATAGGCGTAGACGTAGTAGGCAACTTGTGGAAAGAGGCGGCCAATGTTGATTGAGTTGGCACTCGAAAATTGAAATTGATTGGCAGCCAGTTTTTGATGCAAGTCCGGGTCGTTTAAAAGTTCCTTAACCTTAGTCTGAGCTTCGTCAAAGTTGCCGTTAATGGCTACCACATAAGTATTATCACCAGTTTGGGTAATCATCTGTTGTTTTTGAATGGCGCTGACCCCATCTTTTGGATAGAACACGATAATGCGCGTTTGGGGAACGTCAGCGAAGCCTGCCATGGCAGCCTTACCAGTATCGCCAGAAGTGGCCGTCAAAATAACGACTTCGCTTTCGAGTTGGTTCTTTTTTGCGGCGGTCGTCATCAATTGTGGCAAAATTTGTAAAGCCAAGTCTTTGAAGGCAATTGTCGGGCCATGAAAAAGTTCTAAATAGTATTGTTTGCCATGTTTCGTGACTGGCGCAATGGCAGGATCGTCAAATTGATCGCCATAAGCCGCACGGATGCAAGCTTTTAATTCAGTCTCGCTGTAGTCGGTGAAAAATAATTTTAGTACCTCGTAAGCAACTTCTTGGTAGGACAGTGTTGCGAGTTGGTCGAAATCGAAATGGGCGGTTGGCAAGTTGACCGGGACAAATAGGCCGCCGTCGGGTGTTAACCCTTGCAAGACCGCTTGTGAACTAGTCATGGTGTGACTTGCAGTTTCTCGGGTACTGCGATAAAGTGTTTCCATGGATGAACGTCCTTTCAATTGATTTTGTCTAAATGATACACTAAATTAGACGGCAACGGGGGCGTTTACAAGAAAATTACCCGGACATTTTATGAATTGGTCGCCTTTTAACGGTGATAAATGTAACCGGTTACGAGAAATGGAGCGTTAAGCATGCAATTAGCAGGAATTTTACATCGGCCTGAAAGTGAAGACAGCGCGATTTTAGCCGATCATCGTGTCTTACTGCGCCTACAGACGGCGTTGGACGATGTGGTAAAAGTTGAGTTGGCCTATGCCGACATGTACTTATGGCAGGAAGGCGCACCGATGCAGCAGGTCGAGATGCGAAAAGGGTTGGCAACGCAAGCCAATCAATATTGGACGTTGGCGGTTGACCTGCCCACTAATCGCGCCATCTATGCGTTCAAGATTACGGATCAAGCGGGTCAAACGATTGGTTATGGTGATGAAGGCTTTTTCGCCGATACGACGGCCAATTGGGCGGTTGCTGGGCGCTATTTCCATCTCCCATACTTGCATCTAAGTGATGCAGAATTACCACCGGCGTGGGTCAAACACACGGTTTGGTATCAGATCTTTCCGGAACGTTTTGCCAATGGCGACGTCAGCAATGATCCGGCTGGAACCCAGCCATGGGGGCAAGGACCAGTCAAGCGAGACTCATTTTATGGTGGCGACCTGCGTGGCATTATTGACCATTTAGACGAGATTGCGGCGTTGGGTGTGAACGGCTTGTACTTGTGCCCAATCTTTACCTCACCATCAAATCATAAGTATGACACGATTGACCACTTTGAAATTGACCCACATTTTGGCACTAAAAAAGATTTTCAAGAATTGGTAGATCAGGCCCACGCGCGCGGTATGAAAGTCATGCTGGATGCTGTATTTAATCATTTTGGCGATCAATCACCACAGTGGCGCGACGTTGTCAAAAATGGTCAGGACTCTCGGTTTGCGGATTGGTTCCATATTCATGGTTGGCCAGTCGGAGTTGACGCGAAAACTGGCGTCCTCAACTATGAGACTTTCGCAACCGGGGCGGCGATGCCAAAAGTTAATACGCAGAATCCGGCGGTGCAACAGTATTTGATTGACGTCACGAAATATTGGATTGAACAATATAATATTGATGCTTGGCGCTTTGATGTGGCGGATGAAGTTGATCATGGCTTCTGGCGAAAACTCTGTGGCGCATTGCGGGCAGTGAAACCAGATGTGTATTTGCTCGGTGAAGCGTGGCATAGTAGTCAAGCATTGGTCGGCAATGGCCAGTTTGACGCGGTGATGAATTACCCATTGACCCAACCCATCTTGGCGTTATTTAAACACGAGTTGACGTTGACTGACTATGTCGGCAAAGCTAATCTACAGTTGATGCAATATCGGCAACCAAATCAGCAAGTGATGTTCAACGCGCTAGATACGCATGATACAGCGCGGCTACTGACGGTGTTGGATCATAATGTTGATCAAGTTAAGGCAGCCTTGATAGTATTGATGTTATTGCCAGGGACGCCATGTCTCTATTACGGCACAGAAGTTGGTTTGGCGGGCGGCCCCGATCCAGATAATCGCCGCTGTATGCCATGGCAACCAGCAGATCAAGATTTAGCACTGCGCAGCTTTGTGACGAAATTAGTGACTTGGCGGCAAAGTCAGGCGGACTTTTTAGCAGAAAGTCAATTAAGTTGGCAGGTTGCCGGTGATGTCCTGAAATTAATTCGTCAAGATGCGACCCAGACAGTCACGGCCACAATTAATCTCGGTGAAACACCGGTAACGGTTACCACTGATAAAGTTATCTTGTCGACGGCGCTGACTGCCGGTCAGTTGGGCGCAGCTGGTTTTGTTTTAAGCGTGAAGTAAAGGTTGAACGATCAAAATCACTAGTAACTACTGCCATATCAATGATGATGGCATGAAAATTAGTTGACGTGGTCGCTTCCAGTCGCCACTGATAGCATACGGCCGTGGGACCGGGTCAAGCCTGAGAAACGTCTTGGCCCTCGCCCTGAACCCTTGCACAAATCGCAAGTGTCCCGGACCGTCCGTGGCGTAACGCCGGCCAGCAACATGCCGACCCAACGCCACGGTCACGGCTGATGCTATCAGCGGCGACTTCCAGCTAATTTAACTGTTTTTAGGCTAGGCTTAGCGGAGACGGGCAGAATCGTTGTGCTGTGTCGGTAAGATTGGTCGGTGGTCTTGGCCGCCTAATCTTACAGGGCGATTTAAAGACGTGAATTATCGGCTTTAAATCGAAGGCGCAGACCGCACTATGGCTACAACTGTCCCACCATAGCACAGCGATTTCTGCCTGCCGGAGCGGATCACCATAAATTTGGAAATGCCTGTTGTCTATATGATAGTGTTTACGAGTCCTTTTGTCCTTTTAAACTTCAGGCGTGAAGTAATCATAAAATCCAACCACGAGTTTGAAAATCGTGATTGGATTTTTTAATTCGGGTAATTGATGGACTGAATTTCACAGTAATCAAACTGGTCTTGGTGAACAAACTGTGACATGACCTCGCCATGGGTGACGCAGATGATGCAGTCGTACTGCGTGACGTATTGGTCAAAAACTGCTGTTACCCGTGCTTGAAGCTCATCGGCCGTTTCGTATGGATAAGGAAAATCGGCTGGCCGACTGTGTGGTGTGCGTTTATATTGGGCGTAGGACTGGGAAACTTGTTGATTGTTTTCAATTAAGGTCCCCGTTCGGTCAGGTTGCCACTCATGTAACCCTAGCTCAACTTTGACGGGAGCGGCGACTTGACGGGCAATTTCGAGTGTTGTGGCCATTGCGCGGGTGAATGGTGACGTTAAAATCACCTGCGCTTGCTGTAATTCAGGGCGTCGTGCACATTGTTGGGCTTGTTGAATACCAGCAGGGGTGAGGCCGCCTAAATCACGACCGTAACCCACATAATGTTTTTCGGTGACAGCGCGATAGTCTGGTTCACCATGGCGAATTAAATAAATTTTCAAGTTAAAACCACCTTTAGCTAATAGTTGTGATTAGTATGTGAATAAAAATTCAGATTTGAGCGTTTTTTGGCACAAAAGAAAAGCCGCCAAAATCAGCTAAGATTTCGAGCGACTTGATGGTGCTATTTAGTTGCAGCTGGTTTAATACTGCGACCTTGGAAGAATTCGATCACAATCAAAACAACGTAGCAAATTAGAACAATCCCTAATAGATTAGTGGTGTTCACATTGCTGGATAACCAGTAATATTGCCAGTGTTGATTATTGAATACCCACCAAACTAACAAGCCGGCAAGTGCCCCTAAAGTATTCATAATTGCGATAAAGAAAATATTGCCATTTTGTTTTTGACCAGCCCAGTAAGCTGATAAGATGGCCATCCAAACGCCCCAGACAATTAAGCCTACGACGACGACCCAATAAATAATTGCAGCGATCATTGGTACTCCTTCTTTCTTCAAGTTAATAACTTTATTTTACCATGAATTCGATTACATTGGGAGTGCTCAGTGATAATTTTCACAATTTGGTTAGGGCGTTCATTTAATAAGTTTGGTGGCATTACTTGTTATTTAGGGGCTAATTATTTACAATTAGAACATAACAACAATGAAATAGGGAAAGGATTGGCCTATCAATGACTTCTGCATGGAACTGGATTGGAATCATTGCTTGGATTATTACTTTAGCGGTGTTTGTTTGGGTATTTCATCATATCCGCGTTCGTCGAATTAAAATGATTGTGGAACGCAAGCATACGTTTGAATGGGGTAATTTAATCGCTAGCGGCTTGGAATTAATTGTCGCGTTTTGTTTAGTCATCGGGATGGGTTATGTTACCTTTGGTCGGCGCGTCAATTTATCAGATCAGAATGCTGTCAAAGTTGCCTATGACTATGAACCATTAGTGTTACGAGTCGGCACAGAAGGTTCTTACTATGTCGCTGTTGATCGCAGCACGAGTAACAAGCCGGTCCACGTTTATAATTACTGGGTCAAGGGTGCTAAGTATACGGTTTCCAGTAATAAAGCCACGGTTGTTAGCAGCTTAAAGCAAGTAAAAATCATCGATACTGGGATTCCGTGGTCACAAAAAACGTTACAGAAAAAGGATGCCCAACATGAAAATGCCTATGTGGCTAAAATGATAGCAACTTACCAGCCATCATTCATCAATGGTCTGGGTGTGCGAGTTGGTCATCAAGCCATGACACGTTGGTTGATCCGGGTGCCAGCCCAATCATTTATTAATACAACGGATATTCAAAATCAATAATTGAACTAGTGAGAGTGGTTGATACAAGTTTCGACTGTCACTGTTTGGAGATACTGAGGGGGCCATGACTTTGTCGTGGTCTCTTTTTTCGTATAAAGGGAATTAATTACTAAAAGTTGTTAAATATTTATATTTAAAATAGTTTTTAGTTTATGCCAGTTGCGTAAAGGGGTAAAATTAACTCATCAGTAAATTTGAATTTTTAGTGTAAACGATATAGTGAAGGAAGCGGAACCGATGATAGTCAAACAAGATTCACCGTTAGTCGTTTGTGGCGTCATTGGTGATGAGACCACTTTAGTTGTGACCAAGTGCCTGACCGGGCCCTTTGAAAATCGTTACGATTTAGCAACGGCCCCCGTATCAATTGCCAAGACGCTTAGCGAAACGGTGACGGAAATCGCGGCGGTAGAAACCGGCTTACAAACAACCATCGAAAAACAATTGGGCACGATTCGGCTATTGTTACCGGCAATTGTAACGGCAGAGCAACCGCGGATGATTGTTAGTACGTTTTATTTGTTAGAGCCAGTCGGCGGTCACTTGATCACCGAACGACCAAATTATACGGTTGCTTTATCTGCTGGGGCGGATCGAGTGCCACTGAATCAGTTGAATTGGGCGAACAGTTCGCCATTAGTTTTACAAGCGAAACGTTATTTGGAAACGCGGACTTTTCCGATCGCTGATCAGGTTATTGCCAATTATGAGACACCGGCCGAACCACAATTTCGTCAGCTTGACAATCAAGACTGAACGTTGTAAGTTAGAAATAACTTAAAAAATGATACGTTGATGAGAAGAGTAGTTAAGTCGTGGTGAACAGCGAGTCAATGGGTGGTGGAAATTGACGACAGTGGCTTAATGAAGATGAACTCGGAGTTGGTCAGTTGTTGACGCAACTGGTTCGGATTGATCACCGATACCCAGATCAAGCGTGTTTTTCGCGCGAGAATGAGGCAGCAGAAGCTGTGAAGATAGGTGGCACCTCGGAGTAAAAAAACTTCGTCCTTCGTAATGAGGACGGAGTTTTTTGTTTTTGTCAGCCAGTGATGAAGGGGAGTTTTAGAATGGATCAAGCAGGATTTATTAAAAAATATGCCACTAATCGGTTAAACACCAACTCACTAAAGTGGGATGCATTGGATCAACGTTATGGTAACAAGGATTTAATTGCAATGTGGGTCGCCGACATGGAATTTAAAGTGCCTGAACAAGTCACCACGGCACTGACTGAAAGAGTCGCCCATGGGATTTATGGCTACTCCTATACGCCAGATAGTTATTACGACGCCTTTATTAATTGGGAAGAACAGCGTCACGGCTTAACCTTAAAAAAAGATTGGATTCGTTTTGGCACGGGTGTGGTTAATTCGTTGTACGCCCTTGTTAATGCCTACACGCAACCTGGCGATGGTGTGCTGATTTTGACGCCAGTTTACTACCCATTCTTTAATGCTGTTCAAGATAATCATCGTCAATTGGTGACCTCTGAACTGGTTAATGATCATGGCAGTTACGCGATTGATTTTGAAGATGTTGAAAACAAAATCAAGCAAAATGAAGTTCGCTTGTTTATCCAATGTTCACCTCATAATCCAGTTGGACATGTTTGGACAGAAGCAGAAGAGACTAAAATTCTTTCCTTATGCGAACAATATCATGTGCTAGTGATTTCAGATGAGATTCATCAAGATTTAGAAATTGATCCAGAAAATCATCCTTTTATTTCCGCGTTAACGGTCGCCAATGAGCGGTTTGCCGATAATGTGATCGTGGTCAATTCACCTTCTAAAACATTTAATGTGGCTTGTTTATTAAATTCACATGTGATTATTCCAGACGAGTCGTTGCGTCAACGTTATGACGACTTTATCCAGACGATTAATCAAACCGAAACGAATATTCTCGGTCAAACGGCCGGTGAAGCGGCTTACACGTATGGCACGGAATGGTTAGATCAAATTTTGGACATTATTCGTGGCAATTATCATTACTTGAAAACTGAATTGGCGGCTCACGCGCCTAAAATTGTCGTTGCAGACTTGCAAGGGACGTATTTAACGTGGTTGGATATTCGGCCATATGTAAAACCTGAATACACTCGCGAGTTTATTCAAGATAAATGTGGCTTGGCGGTCGATTTCGGTGAATGGTTTAGTGCTAATGATAAGGGATTTGTCCGTTTGAATTTGGCAACTGATCCCAAATATGTGCATCAAGCGGTTCAAAATATTGTGACCTGTTTAGCTGAATTAACGGCTTAATCAAAAAAAGACGTTCCCAAATCTATTTAGATTTGAAGAACGTTATTTTTTTGATCGCTTAGCTGCGGCTTTTGTTGGCGGTGGTATGCCGCTTTAGTCCGCGTTTCCGTTCAATTTGTCGACGAATGAAGGAGTAAGCCAATAAGGCGAGCGCCAAAAGTCCGATGACTACCGCGGCGGTTTTAAAACCAAAGATTAAAAAGAAAACGGCAATGGCGAGCGTACAGTATATGAGTAAAAACATTGGGATCCTCCCTCTTTCACATCGTGTCGATTAATTTAATAGCTTAATTGTAACGACAAAAAGTAGCCATCTCGTGATATAAATTTGAATTTTTTGTTAAGAGTCTGATTAAGCAGTAGTCATTACTGATAGGATAGTGCTGCCAATTTTTTTGCAATGCCAACTTAAGTCAATTGAAAAAATGCCCTGGAATATGGCACGAGATTAACTACGCTCGGTTAGATTATTTCGCCGTTATCAAAATGACGCCAGCACGATTGCTCGTACTAACGTCATTTTGATAACGGCTATTTAAAAGTATTCCCGAGCTAACGAAAGCGATGTCGACTGAGACGACGTTCGTTTGCTTGATTGAGCTGTTCTTCGGTCAATTGATAACGTTGTGCCTGAATAAGCTTGTCGATTCCGAGTTGTAAGGCTTTAAATTGATCTTGATTACCAACAGTTGGTGCTAGGATTGTGGCAATTGACTGTAATTTTTCAACATTCGGCGTCAGCGTTTCGGCAACCTGTTGATCATATTGCTGTTGTGAGAGACTGTGCGTTTGCCAACGGGTGACGCGTGCTAACAATGTAAACAAATGCGTGGTTAAAATATCGGTTAAATAATCCGTCTCATCTCGGCTAAATCCCAATTTGACAACCTCCTTAAACTACTCTGATTCATTCTAGTTTAGCACGTTCGATGCCTTAAAAAAGATAATTAAGTTACTAGTTGACTAAACTTGTTCAAAAGAGTGCAAGCTTGGGGAAATTAGGCGGTAGTGACTTAAATTAGGTGGTAAATTTACGGTATCGGTAGGAGGGAGAGATTATTATGATTGGTCATGTTACGAAAATAAACCGGAGCTTGAATCAAGGCGTCTTAACGGACTTCCATGGGCGTCATTTTAAATTTACCTTATCAGCGACACCGACTGATGGACCGGTTCATTTGGGGGAGGAGATTTGTTTTACGCCGCAATTAACGGCTGCTGGATTGATGGCGACGGAATTATGTTTACACCATCATGATGGCTCACGGGTCGTCATTCCAGTGCCAAACTCGGCAGATGAACCGCGTTTTGTCCGAATTGGTGAACTAGTAATCAACCTTGCGCAGATTCAATATTACGAAATGACCACGACCCAAAATGAAATCCGCAATGGTTATGAGTCAACGGCGCGCCATTTATTGATTCAAATGAAGGGTGGTCGTCAATTTGTTTTTTACAACTGGGATGGCATCAACATCGATGAAGTCATGCAGACATTAACGATGTTACATACTGCGAATCAAAAACTCGGGTGAGGACTTTCCTTTACCCTGACCACTGTCACGGATTGATAGCAACTGGTTTGTCTAGTATGCGCAACAAAAAAGCGGCCGAGAAAATTCTCAGCCACTTTTTTTAGTCTTTATCGGCACGATCTTTAAAAATAAATAATTTACTGAAGAACCAGTTCATAACAACCACGATGACTTGGTCTAAGAACTTAACGAGTAAGTTGTTACCATGCAAGACGGTGACCCCGATAATCATGATTGCTTCATCCACGAAGAAACTGAGTAGGCGGAAGCCAAAGAACGAGCTGGCCTCGGCCAAGACTGCTTTGGCGGTTGGGGTCTTTGAATCAAAGACCCATAACTTGTTGGTGATGTAGGCGAATAACACGGACAAGAACCAAGCAATTGCATTACTGAGCCAGACTGGCCAGCCAACGAGATCATTGAATAGCCAGAAGGCGACAAAGTTGACGACGGTGGTTAAACCACCAAAGATTAAATAAGACAAAACGCTTTGATAGCGATGCCATAATTGTATGATTTTTTTCAAGATTTTTCGCTCCAAGTTGTCTAATTAAGTGCTATTATCGTAGCATAAAAAGACAACTTGTGCGGCAGTTAATAATTATTTTTGTGCTAAATCTGCGAAATAGGCCTCGTAGGCTGTTTGTGCCGCTGCCAAATGGTCAAAGTGGCTTACGGCAATGACCGTATGTCCCACGAGTGTTAGGGCTGTAATCTTGACTGTAAAGGGATACTTGGATAAACGTTTGCTGGTTAGATCGAGCTGGTATTCAACTTCGTCACTAATGACAATTGTCTGACTGATAATCACACCATGATGTTTATTTTCAAGGGCTAACATGTTAACCGCCTCCCCAGTGGAATAAGTTCATTGTAGTCGCTGGGTGTAAAAAGATGATTCTGTTTGTGTAAATGTTGTGTAAATGTGAGTGTTCGGGCAGTTAACAGTCATTTTCGCTTGAACAAACCAATTGAGAACGCATTCATGATCGATAAATGGTAAAATAAAGACAGTAGATGGAAAGGGTGTGGCGCAGATGTTACAAGAATATACGAATATTTTAGTTCCCCTAGACGGTTCGAAACAAGCGGAAGTCGCTTTAAATAAGGCAATTGAGGTTGCTAAACGTAACCAGGCTCACATTGACGTACTAGCCGTGATTGATCCTGGTCAATTTGGGTATAATTTAGCCGGCTTGGCGGATGGCGACATTACGTACCAATTGGTTCAAGATTCGGAAGCTTATTTGAAGGGACTCGTTGAAACCATTAAGAAAAACGGGTTTGACGATATTGAATTCCATATTCGAATGGGCAGTCCTAAACCAATCATCTCGCAAGACTTTATTGAAGATCATCACAATGACTTGATTATGATGGGTGCGACTGGCTTGAACGCGATGGAACGTGTTCTTGAAGGCTCGGTCACCACTTTTGTTCAACGTAATGCTTTAACCGATGTTATCGTGGTTAAAACTGATTTAAATAATACGCAAGTTGCTAAATAAAAATCGTGATATGAAAAACGGCTGTCCGAAGTGAAGTGGGCAGTCGTTTTTTATCACCTAATTTCTGAGTTTGAGCTTGCGATTGAAACCGTAAGCAATCAGCGCCAGCATGAGACTGGCAACAACCATCGTCATCATTGGCATGAAAGGGTTGAACAAGCCGAGTGTTTGATGGTAGCCGAGCAACCATTTTACAAAGCGTTGTAAGGCCAGTGTTCCCGCAGATTCTTGTGTTCTAATCGCTGCGGAGGCAACGAAGGCCAGTAAGAAGATGGCTAAAACTGGGACAACAATGTAAATAAGTCGTTGCACTGTCTTTGAAAATAAGACCATGATACTGCTGATGGCCATGGCGAGCAGACCGAGTGTGATGAAGAGCAGCCATAAGAATAGCATATAAATCGTCACGGTTAGAAAGACATTGTCACCAAAGAATTTTGCGTACATTTCGTAAGGCCCGTGCGCCAATAAGCCGAAGACGTCAAGCCGAAGTAATGGCGCCGAAATCGCGAAGTCATTAATAATCGCTAATAAGACGCCGACAGCGCTCATGATGAGCAAATTAGTGACGCGTGCTAGCCAGTAAGTCCGCCGCGAGATGCCATTTTGAATGAATAGTTTGAAATTGTCGTAGTTTTGCAACCCAACAATGAAAATAAAGAATCCAAAAATTGCACCAAGGCCTAAACCACTCAGATGAGAGCGCCAACTAAATGTGCTGAGCGTGCCATTGAGCACGGCCATTAAAAAAGGAAAGACGGTTGCCAGGACGATAATGGCTAAGTAGGACCAGCCAAGATATTGTAATTGTTCCTTGAACAAGTAACGTGTTAAACGCCAACTTTTATTTGGCATATGAATTCCCTCCCAGACTTAGGCATTCTTAAGTTTAAGTTTGTGATTGAAGTAGGTCGAAATCGCACCCATCATGGCACTAATGACTAACATGGTGACCATGGGCATTAGCGGATTCAGCGTGACTCCCGTACTTTGTCCCGTGTATCCGGCAAGAAAGCCAAGAAACTTGGCGGTGCCCTCAAAACTAACTTGACTAGGAAACCGTGCAATCAAGTTAACGAGAAAGGCCAAGAAAACGAATCCCAAGACTGGCACTGCGATGAATACGATACGTCGCACTGATTTCGTCAGCAAACTGAAAATACTCCCAATGGCCATTCCACTTAAGCCAAGCATGATAAAGACTAGCCACATAAAGATCAGGTTCGTGATGAAGTTGCCAGCCAAGTTATGCCTGCCAAAGAAGTCTCCGTACAGTTGGGCATAAAAGAGGTGATTAAACCCGCTCGTAAAAGTACGATGTTGCAGCGGCGTATTGACCAAAAAGTGATAGCTAGTGGCAACGAGGTCACCGATAAAACTTAAAGCAATCACGGTGAGTACCCGCGCACGCCAGTAAGTTCGCCGTGAAATACCATTTTGAATTAAGAGCTTAAAATTATCGTAGGTGAACGTCATGATGATGAAAATCACGCAACCAAACGTAAAGCCCAAATTGATTTGCAAGGTGTTCAGAATGGTCTGTGAAGTCAGCTGACGGGTAATGAGTGTTGACACGAGCGGAATCCCAACAATACTGACGACAATCATCAGATAAACATAGCCAAGAATTTTTAACTGTTCACGCAATAAGTAACGCGTTGTTAGTTTCAGTTTAGCTGACATGAGTGGCAGCCTTCTTCTCATTGGTTAAGTTAATGAATAGTTTTTGTAAGTCCAGATGTTCCAGTTTAACAGTGTCTGGAATTGGGCGGTCGTCTGCTAATGCACCGTAGACATAATGTGCAGTGATCCCGCCCAGGTGATCTTCGCCAATGACGTTTAAGCCAGTGGTGTATTGTTTCACGTCGGCATCTGGGCCTGAAATCGTATAAGCCCGTTCAAGAATGTCTGGGACGGCGCCATTAACGACAATATGATGATCGTTCAAAACAAAGACATGTTCAATCAAGTTAGCAATTTCTTCGATCAGATGGGTCGAAATCACGAAAGTACGGGGCTTTTCTGAATAAGTCTCGATCAATTCTTGGTAGAACAATTCGCGATGATTGGCGTCTAGTCCCAAAACGGGCTCATCAAGGAAAATGTAATCGGCTGGCACACAGAGGGCGACGATGAGTTTGAAAATCGAGCGATACCCAGTGGAGAGTTTACCGAAGCGTGACGTTAAGTCGAGACCGAATTTTTCTGCAAGGTCGTTGGCATAGTCACGGTCAAAACTGCCATACATCATTTCAGTAATATCGAATAGCTTGTTCAATTTACTTCGTTCAGAGTAGAGGTTGACTTCACTCATGAGATAAAGGCGGCCAAGGGTACGATCGTTATCATTCAGTGATTATTCGTCTAAAGTAATGGTTCCTTGGCTTGGAAAAATGCGGTTACTAATGATATTTAGTAAGGTACTTTTACCGGCACCGTTACGACCTAGCAAGCCATAAATTTTGTTTGGTTCAATAGTTAGGTTGATATCCTCAAGAACTGGTTTGCCGTGGAAACTTTGACTAACGGCGTGAATTTGAATGCTCATTTCGTTGAAAACCCCCGTTCAATTAATTGTGCTAATTCTTGTTTCGTAATGTGCAGTTTTCGTGCTTCACTAACTAAGTTTTTAACGTAATCGTCATAAAATTGGTTACGGCGTTTCTCGACAATCCGGCTTTGCGCACCGGCAATGACGAACATGCCGACGCCCCGACGTTTTTCAATCAAGTTGGCATCAACTAGGATGTTCATCCCTTTTAAAACCGTCGCTGGATTGATATGGAATTCTTTAGAAATTTCAGTCGTGGAAGGCACTTGTTCACCTTCCGCAAATGTTCTCGCAAAGATTGCTTCTTCGATTTGTTCAGCAACTTGTAAATAGATTGGTTCAGTACTATTAAAGTTGAACTGCATATTTTTCACCTCATTGCAGTGGGTTAATCGTTATTTGGTTGCAATTTTGTGGTGACGAGTCAAGGTTAATTGATGTTCAGTCCGGTCAATTCGGGCGGCAATCCAGCAGGAGAGCAGTAGCATAATCCCGAGTACTGCGAGTAACGTATCCTGATGTTCAAAACCGACAAAATTGGCGGTCATCAAATTTGCAGCGAGCCAAAAGACTGGCATCAAGCCGCCAAGCCAGAATTGCTTCCGGTTAGCTAAGACGTAACGATGAATTGGCGTAATAACGATTAATAAAGCGACTAATCCAAAGTATACCATGATTCATTCCTCCTCCAAAAGGTTATTGTAAGACGATCCGCCGATAAATCTGGACCGTAATGAGATAGTAGATTAAATAGAGCCCCGCAAAGATTAAGAAAGGCAACCAGATTCCAGTATATGGTGAGCCAATCATGATGAAACTAAACATTTTTAGGCCGAAGAGCACGTGCACGACACCGACAATGCCGGGCAGGATAAATAGAACGGCAATTTCTTTGCGCAAGGCATTGTTAAGTTCGCTAGTCCGTGTCCCAATTTTAGCCAGCATGACGTAACGATGTTGGTCGGCAGCGGCACCAGATAAAATTTTGAACATTAAGCAACTGGCTAACATGGCGAGAAAGGCGATTCCTAGAAAGAAGCCCATAAATTCTAGTCCAGAGTACATGCCGTTGACCATTTGATAACCACTGTAACGGCCACCAAGAACTTGGCCTTGTAGCGCATGATCACGCTTTTGTTGACTAGCGGCTAACTTTTTCAAGGCCGCTTGATTGGCAACGACGTCTTTAGTCACAAAGACGGTTAAACGTTGTTCTGGTTGGGTCAAGGATTGATATTGTTGCTCAGAGACCATCGTCGTCGCTAACTGTTGTTGCGCACTCCCTTGTAATTGACCAAATTGATAACGTTCATATGATTTGGTCAATTTTTGGGCATCTAGCCGTTTCAGCTTAAATTTGAGCTGGGTTTTACCGACCGGTGACATAGTTGCAAAAGGTTGCGCGTTAAATTCACTGGCACGGTAGTAAACGGCCTTTTTACCGATTTTGAAATGGTAAGTCGTTTCAGTCGTTGGTTTTAAAGCTTTGATCTGTGCCTGTTGTTGACTGGTCGTGTTCACAATTCCCATATCATAAGCACTGGTCCCGTTCGCCATTAATGGGACTTGCCGATGAAAGCCCATCCCCACGGTAATCGCGCCCAAGGCTAAGGCAAAGAGCATCGCGACGATGGCTAAAATCTTCGTGTAATTACGAATCCGGAAACTCAATTGTGACAAGGTAAAGCCATTTAAACCGCGATTGGCAAAGGGTAACCGCTTGAGCAAGACAATTAGCCAAACAAAGATGGCATTAAATAGAAGATAAGTGCCCAAGACAATCGTGACTAGGGCGATCCCAATCCCGGCCAGTTGTAGCTTGTCGAGGTTCGCCATTGACCAATAGCCGATACTAATTGATAAGAGCCCGATAATCACTTCAACGAGTTGCCGTACTGGTTTCAACTTAGGTCGATTTGGTTGATCGTTACTGTGTAATAATTTCAGCGCGGGTGTCTTCGTTAACGCAATTAGGTTGAAGAAGCCAGCGATGATGAATAGGCCGACATAGAGTAAGAGGGTCGTCAAAGCAGCTGGGAAATACCAAGCGGCTAGGTGATGCAACGTTAAGCCGAGACTATTGATAAGGACTTGGCTGAGGCCCATTGTCAACAAGCTGCCAAGGGCAATCCCGATAATGGTGGCGGTAATTCCGACTAATAAGGTTTCCAACCAAATCAATTGGCCGATTTTACCCTTACGTGCGCCCACTAGCATGAACAGGCCGTAATCGCGTTTGCGCATGCTGAGCAAGAAAGAGTTGGCGTAGCCGATATAAACTAAGGTGATAATCGTCAGTAGGACTGAGCCAAATTGGAAAATCATCCCAACCATACTGATACTAGTATTTTGCTTTAAGAAGGCTTTGTTCGTCGCTAGGGCTTCGAACATGTAGAAGATGGCACTGGACATAATTAAGCCTGAGAATAGGACGAGATAGTCCCGCCAGCGTTTTTGAAAGCCGGTCATTGCGAGTTTAGTTAACATTTTGTGAGCGGCTCCTTTCTATTGTTCGAATGTGCCTAAGGTGTCGAGAATTTGTTGGTAAAAGTCTTGCCGAGAGAGGTCTGCGCGGTTCAGTTCTTGACCGATTTTGCCGTCTTTAATAAATAAGATTCGTTGGCAATAACTGGCTGAGAAGGGATCATGGGTGACTAATAAGATGGAAACGGCTTGTTCACGATTAATCGTGGTAAATAAGTCGAGGAGCTCCCGCGCTGATTTGGAATCCAGTGCTCCGGTTGGTTCATCACCGAACAGCATGGCTGGTTCATTAATTAAGGCCCGTGCGGCGGCAACCCGTTGTTTTTGGCCACCGGAAAGTTCATTAGGATAGTTATTCAAAAATTCAGCGATGCCTAAGTGACTAGCAACGGCTTCGACAGCCGGCTTAATTTTTTTAGCGGCTGTGTTTTGTAACGTTAAGGGTAAGGCAATATTTTCGTAAGCGGTCATCGTTTCTAGTAAGTTAAAGTCTTGGAAAATAAAGCCAATTTCTTTAGCCCGAAAGTCTGCCAGTCGATTACCTTTTAAATGGGTAATCGGTTGTTGATTAATGGTTACTTCACCGCTTGTAGGTTGATCGAGAGTGGCAAGCATATTTAGTAAGGTTGTTTTCCCGGAACCGGAAGCCCCCATGATGCCGACAAATTCGCCAGCATTGACGTTGAAGTTGATCCCTTTTAAGGCTTCGTATTGTTTAGAACCGGCCTTGCCGTATGTTTTGTGTAAATCGGTAACCGTCATAATTGGTGTTGTTGACATGATATCTTTCTCCTTTTAAGGTACTTAGTTTGTTATTTGGTTAGTTGCTTATGTAACTAACTATAAAGGCTGTGATTAATTCTGTCAACTAAATCTCAATTAGTTTAAGGTAATTAGTGCGGTAAACGCTGATGTCAGTGGCTTTTCGGGGATGACTAATTTTGTGGGCAGCGCCGTTTGATTGGCGGGGCGGTTCATTAGTCCCTTGATTAAGTCTTGATAGTTTTGATTGCAATCACCGGCTTGCTAGCCTAAAATTACACTTACTGAGTTTAGGTAGCGGTTATAGGAGGAAAATGAATTGAAAAAGATTTTAGTTTTGCACACCGGTGGGACGATTGCCATGTCGGCGGATGCAGCGGGTAATATGGCGCCGGGCGCGCAGAATCCATTGGATAGTTATGAAAATCCATTTAGTGGCGAAGTTCAATTAGAAACGGAAGATGTTTTCAATTTGCCATCACCACACATCACGCCGGAACGAATGTTGCAATTAAAGCAGCGAATCGCGAAAGCAGCGCGTGACGGGGTGGATGGTGTCGTCGTGACTCACGGGACAGATACGTTAGAGGAAACGGCCTACTTTTTAGATTTGACATTGCCAAATGAGTTACCTGTGGTTGTTACTGGTGCGATGCGGTCGGCGAATGAGATCGGTTCTGATGGCTTGCATAATTTAGAAACCGCCATTCAAACTGCTAGCACGCCGGATGCCGCTGAAAAAGGGGTCTTGGTCGTCATGAATGATGAGATTCATTCCGCGCGCTACGTCACTAAAACGCATACGACCAACGTGGCAACGTTTCGGACCCCAACCTTCGGCCCAATTGGCTTAGTTGCCAAACATGGTGTTGTTTTCTTTGAATCATTATTACGCTCAACTGTTTGCCCAATTCGGACAGTAGTGGACAATGTCTTTTTGATCAAGGCATATGCGGGGATGGGGCCAGAATTATTTGACGCCATTGCACAATCGACGACAAACGGGGTTGTTATTGAAGCTTTAGGTGCTGGTAATTTGCCACCGGCAACGTTACCCGCCGTGCAAAAGCTATTAGATATGGGGATTCCGGTTGTGTTGGTTTCCCGTTGTTTCAATGGGATTGCCCAAGACGTTTATGACTATGAAGGTGGGGGCGTTCAGTTGAAGCAGATGGGCGTCATTTTCTGCCAGGGACTGAACGGTCAAAAGGCCCGGATTAAGTTATTGGTCGGCGTGAGTGCCGGCATGGCTGAGGACGAGTTAGCCCGTTTTGTGGCAACTGCGAATTCATAAAATTAGTTTTAAAAATAAAGACCAGTTCAACCGTCAAGCATTGAAGCTTGAGTGTTGAACTGGTCTTTATTAACTTTCAGAATTTCGTTGCTTCCGGTTGGAACTAATCACATGCGGTCGTGGGACCGGTCCAAGCCCGGACCGTCCGTGGTGTAAAATCGGCAAAAATAGCCGATTAACGCCACCATCACGACCGATGTTATTAGTCCCAAACTTCAGCTATTAAGTTTCTGCCTGACGGAGCACTTATCGTAAGTTTAGTTTAGATGCGGTCCACTTTACGTTTCTTTAGGACTTGAAACCGCTAGCTAAAAGTTGCAAGGTAGCCAGTGGCTAGTAATCCCAGTGGAGCAATATTCACATACGAAATATTACTCACCGATAGCCAATGAATATACTTAGAAAGTTCAAAGCATTGCTGACTGGTTCAATGAATTGCAAGAATAAAATCAACCGTTTTTAGCGTCATTTCTTTATAACCATTAGCCTAGCTGGAGGGCGTCGCTGATTGCATCGGGCGTGAAAGTCCCGTTGAGCGGCGTTTTTTGCCGGTCTTACGGGACGGACGGTCCGGGATAGTTGCGTTTTTTGCAACCATTCCGGGCGAAGGTCAAGACCGCTCCTCAGGCTTGACCTGGTCCCTCGTCCGCATGTAATCAGCGACGCCCGGAAGCGACAGCGTTGACTTCTTCTCGTTACCAACTACTGATTGAGCAAATTTTGGCGGACTAATCTGGCTAAGTAATTTTCCTGTAAGAGATCGCCGTGATTGATGTCTTTCTGATTAATTGTCATGGCGTTGTATCGAGTCGCTTCGTTCATAAATAATTTGCTGCCGGCCGTTACACTTGAAAGTGGCACTACGTGATCGTCGCCGTCACCGGCATCGCCGGCAATATTGATGACGGTGTGTAAGGATTTGAATTTAGCCTTTTTCGCCAATAGTGGTTTATAGAGCGTGTCATCTGGTTGAGATTCACTGGTGCCTAGGAAAGGTGTCCCGACCAGCATTAAATCACGAATTGCCAAAGGGTTCGAAGACGCCATGCCAGCCAAATAACGACTGAAAATCAAGCCACCGTTGGAATAGCCTAACGCATTGGCCGTTGTTAACTTATAATGTTTTTGCAAATAAGTGACCGCGTTGGCTAAGCCCTTAGTTTGTTCAATAATCGTGTCATTCGTGTCGTCACTATTTTCAAAAAAGATCACAATAAAGCTGTCATTAAACTGTGTGTGTTTGACGCGGGTCGCCGTTGAAGACACTTTCAAATCCTTGTCAACAGTCACATTAATGACGGGATGCGGTTGCGAGCCGTTGAGTGTTTTGATTAGCTGGTCAAAGTCATCACGCTGACTATTACTGCCGGCAATCAGCATTAAGGGCCGTTTCTGACCGGTAATCACGTGGCTCGCTTGGTCGGTATGCAGTTGGGTGACCAAGCCTAGGCCAATAATTGATAGGAGGAAAGCAATACAAGCAATCAATCCCCATTTTAGTTTTTTAGGCATGGTATGCACCTCGTTTGATTAGAGCCGTTCCGCAATGATTGGTCGGTCGTTTAAAGGCTGAACCTGACGATTGTTGGGAGCAAATAAGTTTTGATAAGTCACTAACTGTTCTTCACCAAGCATGACACTGTCCGCGCAAATGTACCACTCAACGGTTTCGGTTAATGGTGGGGTGGTTAATGAGCCGAGATAATGGTAGACGGTCCCAGTATCTGGTAAGAGTTCCGTCAGATCAATCGGTTCAGTCAACGCGTGACTAGTGGCAGGCGTGAACTGGTCCAATAGTGCTTGGAAACTAGCATTAGGTTTACCAATTCGGCCAAAAATTGCGACGACCGCGAGTTGACCGGTCGCACTACGATGAACTAAGTGCCATTCAATTGGGGCTGCTTGGCCATCAATTAAATGTTCCGCTGGTGTGTGGAAGTGGATTTGGTCAAAATTGAAGTCGCGGTCGTTTAAATAGGCCATCCCAGTCCCGGTCGCTTCAAGCGTGGTGTCAGTGCCAATAATTGTTTTTGCTTGATATAAGCCGCGCCAGCTAATTGCAGATAACTGCGATGCGGTGCTGTTTTTAGTTTCGATATTGATTGGGGATTGTTGTTGACCGCCGATTGATTGCCAATTGGCTTGGGTTGAATAGTCTAATTTTGTCATGAAAAAGCCTCCGTAACTGTTGTCTTAACGTCTATTTTCTCACGGTGACTGACTTTGTCAATTAATGGGGAATGTTTTTATCAAATCACCGGCGTGACAATGTTAGAATAGAGAGGTGCTGAGACGGTCGACTAAGTTTAACGATTGGCGCTAGCCAACTGTTAGCTCGCAAAACAGCCCGTCTCTAAATTCATAGAATAGGTGGCAGGACTCATGGCAAATGAACGATTATTACCAATTCAACAAGGCTTTAATTTTCGCGAACTAGGTGGCTATGCAACGAAAGATGGTCATCATATTAAATGGCATAAATTACTTCGGAGCGGCGGCTTGGACCGTCTGACCCAAGCAGATTTAAAGTTTTTAGATGAGTACGGTGTTCGTTACGATGTGGATTTCCGGTCGCCACAAGAAGTTTTAGATAGTCCTGACCGTGTTCCTGGCCATGCCAAATACTTATACGCACCAGTGTTTAATGTTGATGAAACCAAGAACTCTGACGGGACTGACAAGATGGCCGCCGACCTTGAACATCATCCTGATAGTGGTTATCGCCACATGCTTAAAGTTTATCGGATGGTCGTGACTGAACATCATGCTAAGCGGGAATATCGGCGCTTTTTCGATGCGTTATTAGCCAATGATCAGCCAGATGAATCGCTCTTATTCCACTGTACTGCCGGCAAAGACCGAACCGGGATGGGTGCTGTTTATTTGTTAACGGCGCTTGGGGTGGATCTTGACACGATTCGACAGGATTATTTATTAACAAACTCAGCTTCTGCTGATCGAATTGATGCAGCTGTCGCTGATGCGAAAAAGCAAGGTGCCAGTGCCGATACGGTTGAAAGTATCCGGGCGTTATGGTCAGTCGATGATGATTATTTAGACAGCGCCTTGGCAGAAATTAAGCATCAGTCTGGTAATATTGAGCATTATTTACGGACTGAATTAAAATTGACAAAAACAGAAATTTTACGATTACGCGAGTTATATTTAGACTAATCAGGAAGTGACAATATGCGTTATTTAACGAGTCCCAGTCACGACATTCGGACAAACTTAGCCATTGAAACTTATTTAATGGCGCATGCCGATTTATCCGAACCAATTTTATACTTCTATATCAATTCACCTTGTATTATTGTTGGTCGCTATCAAAATGTCTTAGCAGAAATTAATCAGGCGTATGTTGAACAGCAAAAGATTATTTTGACTCGTCGGACATCTGGCGGCGGGGCAGTCTTCGATGATCTCGGCAACGTTAGCTTTAGTTTCATTACGAAAGATGACGGCGATGGCTTTGGTAATTTCAAACGGTTCACGGCACCAGTTCTCAAGGCGTTACATGCTATGGGGGCGACTGGCGCTGAGATGAGCGGTCGCAATGATTTGTTAATTGATGGTAAAAAGTTCTCAGGAAACGCCATGCATGTTGAAAACGGGCGGCTATTTTCACATGGGACCTTAATGTATGATGTGGATCAGTCTCAGATTGCACAAGCCTTAACGGTACCAGCCGATAAGATGGCGTCCAAGGGGATTAAGTCAGTTCGGA
This sequence comes from Lactiplantibacillus pingfangensis, assembly GCF_005404945.1. GTDB lineage: Bacteria > Bacillota > Bacilli > Lactobacillales > Lactobacillaceae > Lactiplantibacillus > Lactiplantibacillus pingfangensis. The sequence goes on from NZ_BJDG01000025.1 coordinate 36,192, forward strand.
GTCGCGTGACCAATTTGCGACCATACTTGGCCCCGGAATACCAACATCTGACGATTGAAGAATTTCGAGATAATTTGGCACAAGAAATTTTAGGGGTGTCGGACTTAGCCGAAGCCAAGAGGTATTCGTTAGATGCGGCGGCTAAGGCGGGGGTTGACGACTTAAATCAACGCTACTTTAAAAATTGGGATTGGATCTATGGTCAGTCGCCAGCATTTGAACTACAACACCGGCGGCACTTTACGGCCGGAACCGTTGATTTTCGACTCAATATTGCCAATGGTCGAATTGCTGATCTGACAGTGTATGGCGACTTTTTTGGGTCCCAACCGGTTCAAATCGTGTTGGACCAGTTAAAAGGGGTTAAATATACTCGGACAGCCGTAACGGCAGCCTTAGCAGACTTAGATTTACAACAGTATTTTGGTCAGATTGATCGTGACCAGTTGATTGAGCTAATTGTTGAACAGGGTGAAACCGGAAAATAATAAGTATGTTAGTCACAAAGGGTGTAATTTCGATAACCCTTTGATTTCATTAATGAAATCGTTTACAATATCATTAATGATAATTATTTTATATAAAACGAGTGATTAAATCATCAAAAGGAGTGACTGAAGATGCACAAATTTATTGCGATTGTTGGGACCAATTCTGATCAGTCCACAAATCGAAAGTTATTACAATTTATGCAAAAACATTTTGCCGACCAAGCGGCCATTGAACTGGTTGAAATTAAGGATTTACCGATGTTCAATAAGCCAGAAAATAAACAAGTGCCAGCGGCGGCAACGGCGATTGCCGAAAAGATTGACCAAGCGGATGGGGTGATTATCAGTACCCCTGAGTATGACCATTCGGCACCAGCGGTCTTGATGAATGCGTTGGAATGGCTGTCATTCCATATTCATCCCTTTGTGGATAAGCCAGTCATGATCATCGGCGCGTCATATGGGTCGTTAGGGACCTCACGCGCACAGGCTCATTTGCGGCAGATTTTGGATTCGCCAGAATTACGTGCGCGGATCATGCCTAGTTCAGAGTTCTTATTAGGGCATTCATTGCAAGCTTTTGATGAAGATGGCAACTTAATTGATGCCCAAAAGTTAGCGAAGTTGACGGGGCTGTTTACTGATTTTCAGACGTTCGTCGATATTACCGCTGAGCTAAATCATGCGAACGAGGCTAATCGTCAAGAAGTACAAAACGTTAATTGGGACAAGCTATAGATAGGAGTTTTTGCCATGAAATTAGTTGGAATTGCCGGTTCAGTTGCAGATAAGTCATACAACCGGTTACTATTAAAATTTATTGCGACGCATTTTAGTGACACCGTTGACGTTGAAATCTTGGACATTCAAGATGTGCCGATGTTTAATCAAAGCGATGATCAAACTAACAGCGACGCCGTTCAGTATTTAAGTCACAAAATCCAGCAAGCGGATGGTGTGATTATTGCAACACCTGAACACAATCATACGATCACCGCTGCGTTAAAGAGTGTCATTGAATGGCTATCTTTCAGTATTCATCCATTATCTGGCAAGCCGGTGATGATTGTCGGCGCCTCGTATTATGATCAAGGTTCATCACGCGCACAGTTGAATTTGCGGCAAATCTTGGAATCTCCCGGCGTCGATGCGGTTGTCATGCCCGGAAATGAATTTTTACTCGGCGAAGTTAAAGATGCTTTTGATGATCAGCATAATTTAAAGGACCCACGAACAGTTGGCTTTTTAAAGGAAACGCTTGAAAAGTTCGTTAAGTTTGTTAAAGTCATCAATACGATGAATGGCCCAGTCGAAGACGATAGTTGGAAGTCGGAAGATTTGGAAGCCCATGGCAAAGTTGAAACGACGATTGAAGGCGTGGATATGCATGCAGCCGATTGGGTCGAACAGGCGGCGGCTAAAACACATGCCGCTGAAGGGGACGACACCGTTAAGTTGGATCGTGGTGTCCTGACTGTCAATCAGTTGAATTACTTCTTAAATTCGATGCCGATGGAATTAACTTATGCCGATGCGAATAATCAATTTATTTACTATAATCATAATGCCGATGCCAAAGATATGATGGCGGCGCGGACACCAGCGCAAGCCGGCAATCCGATGGCTGATTGTCATCCGAAGCGAGCCATTCCGCATGTACAACAAGTGATTCACATGCTACGAACCGGTAAGACCGACTTGTTCAAGTTACCCGTTCCAGGAAATGGTCCCGAAAAGTACATTATGCATTACTATCAAGCGATGCATGATGCCAAAGGCGAATACAAGGGGATTAATGAATTTGTCCTCGATATTTTGCCAATTGTGAAATATTATTTGGCACATACTGGTCAAGTGTTAGCCAAGGATCCGAATGCTAAAGCCGATGCCATTTCTGGCGCTTCTGCCAAATCCGCTGATGCCAAACCGGACAGCGTTTCGGGTGCATCCGCAGACGCCGAACCGGAGCAACCTGATGAAGTTTCAGCTGCGTCAGCAGATCCTGAACCAGTTAAACCCGAAGTTGACAGTGTTTCGGGCGCTTCTAGTAACGACAACTAGGTGCTGGTGACATGAACAGTTAAATTAGATGGAAACCTAAAACAGACCCGAAACCGTTATTAGTTTCGGGTCTGTTTTTGTGTCCAATCAGTTAATACTTCTTCTTTTTCTGAAAGATGGAAAACCAAATACTGCCAATCGCGATAACGAAAATGATGGGATAAGTGAAGAGATCACCAACGGTCACCATAGTTTTAGGAAACCCAAAAATGGCGACCCAAACGAATACGAGACCAAACCAAAACGCAATGGAACGATAAAAGGTTACTGGGTGTTTAAGCTGCATCGGCTAACTCGCCTCCTGACATCAATGGCACGACTGATTCAATGAAACATCAGCAGTTTAGTTCGGCTTTTGATCGCTGTAAACTCAAAATCATCATATGGGACGCTTGGTAATGATATTTTGAGCCAAAGTAGTTAGTTAACTTTAAGTCGCGTCAGATTGCTCACAACGTCAAGTCAAAAGCTGAGCGAAGAATTTGTATCGTTCGGAATTTAACGATAAAACAATTTATATCTTATAAACAGCCTCAGACCGTTTATTTGGTCGACAACCGAACAAATTGCGGCCTATACAGATATAAAATTAATAATGTTAAGCTAGAGATAAAATTGCCTTAATTTAAATAACACGAACGTTATAACGTTAATTAATAGATAAAGTTAAGAAATTCGTTGACAGCAACTAGCGAGGTTGTTAAACTTATCATGAAAACAAAGAAAGAAGGATTGAGATGGCGAAAGTTGGTTTAGTGATGGGGTCAATTTCAGATTGGCCGACGATGCAATTAGCTGCCGAGCAATTAACAATGCTTGGGATTGATTATGAGCGGCACGTGATTTCGGCACACCGGATGCCAACAACGTTACAAACATACGGTGAACAGGCGGCTGTACGTGGCTTGCAATTAATTATTGCCGGTGCTGGCGGCGCAGCCCATTTACCAGGAATGCTGGCTGCTAATACGCTGTTGCCAGTCATTGGCGTGCCGATTAAAACCCGAGCGCTCAACGGGGTTGATTCACTGCTATCGATTGTTCAGATGCCTGCCGGTGTACCGGTTGCCACGATGGCAATTGGTGAAGCTGGTGCCAAGAATGCGGCCTTAATGGCGGCACAAATATTAGGATTACAAGATGAAAAAATTCAGCACGCGGTACTTAACTTTCGGCAACAACAACGGCAGGAGGCTGAACAAAGTGAACAACAATTCTAATCAGCCAATTTTACCGCCAGCCACGATTGGCATTGTCGGTGGTGGACAGTTAGGCCAAATGATGGCGCTCAGTGCTAAATCAATGGGATATCATGTCGGGGTGCTCGATCCGACACCACAAGCGCCAGCCGCTCAAGTTGCGGATTTTCAAATTACTGCGGATTATCAAGATAAATCTGCCTTGATTATGCTGGCACAAGAAAGCGACGTCTTGACATATGAGTTTGAAAATGTGGATGAAGCCGCGCTAATCGCTGCGCAGCGCTATACCAAACTCCCTCAGGGTACTGATCTATTACACATTACTGGCAATCGCCTCAATGAAAAACAATTCTTACATGATCACGGGATTCCAGTGACACCATTTGCCCCGGTGACTGACCAACAAAGTTTTAACTATGCGTTGAAACGAGTAGGCACGCCAGCGATTTTAAAAACTGTGGCGGGTGGTTATGACGGCCATGGTCAAACGGACTTGATGCAACCAGAATTAACTGCGGCGGCAGCTCGATTAATTGACCAACCTTGCATTCTCGAAGCCCGACAAGAATTTCGCGCGGAAGTGTCAATGATAGTCACACGGAGCGCTGCCGGCGTCGTGACCACCTTTCCACTCGTTGAAAATCGACATCAACATCACATCTTACACACCACCATTGCGCCAGCTAATGTGCGGCCGGCAGTACATGTGGCCGCACGCAAAATTGCGGTCTCAATCGCCGAAGCACTAAAATTACGCGGCGTTTTAGGGATTGAATTCTTCGTTTTACCAGATGATAGCTTATTAGTTAATGAACTTGCACCACGGCCACATAATTCCGGCCATTACACCATTGAAGCTTGTAATATTTCTCAATTTGAAGCACATATTCGGAGCATTTGTGGATTGCCGATTCCAGCCATCACGCAAGTTGAACCCGCAGTCATGCGCAATTTATTAGGCACCGATTTAACTGTTGCGCGCGAAAATCTCATGAATCATCCCGAGTGGCATTTTCACGATTACGGCAAGGCCGAAATTAAACCACAACGAAAAATGGGGCACATTACAGTTCTAAATCAAAACGTTGATGAAGCATTAAACGCATTGCAACAATTGAAGGGAGAACAATAATTATGACGGCAGTTGAAAAAGGCGAGTTACTTTACACAGGCAAGGCTAAAGAAATGTATGCGACCAATGATCCTGAGGTGTTGTGGGTCCAATATTTGGATCAAGCAACCGCGCTGAACGGGAAACGAAAAGTGGTTGTTGATCAAAAAGGCTTACTCAACAACCGCATTTCTAGTCTGATTTTTAAAGATCTCGCTCAACATGGCATTCCAAATCATTTTATTGATCAACCGTCTGCCTATGTGCAATTAGTGCGTCGCGTCAAAATGATTCCGCTGGAAACGGTCGTTCGCAACGCTGCTTCGGGTAGCTTTGAACGAAAATTTGCCGTTGATCATTTAACTAAATTTGCTACACCCGTTTTGGAATTATTCTATAAAAGTGATGCTTTAGATGATCCATTTATTAATGACTCACAAGTTGCGGCATTGACGATTGCCAGTACCGAAGTGGTGGCCGAAATGAAGCGGCAAGCACTGCTCGTCAATACCCGGTTGCAGGAAATCTTCGCTGAGATGGGCGTTCAACTCGTTGATTTTAAGATTGAGTTTGGCCTGACTGTAACTGGTCAAGTATTACTGGCGGATGAAATCTCACCGGACAGCTGTCGCTTAGTTGATGAGAAGACTCAAAAGTCACTAGATAAAGATGTTTTTCGGAAAAATCTGGGCGATTTAACGACTGTTTATCAAGAAGTCCTCCAGCGTTTAGCCACTGTCGAAGGGAGCCAACAATAATGTATTTGGCAAAAGTATACGTGACTTATAAAGAATCAATCTTAGATCCAAAAGGTGAAGCCGTTCATGATGCCCTACACCGGCTTGGTTATACTAATGTTGACGCGGTAGAACTCGGGAAGTATTTTGAAATCAAACTAACCGCTGGTAAACAACCCGTTGAGGCGGAAGTTGATGAAATGTGTGATCGCTTGTTAGCTAATGTGAATATGGAAAGTTATCGTTACGAAATTACTGAGATGGAGGCGTAAGCAATCATGAAATTTGCCGTACCTGTTTTTCCAGGGTCCAATTGTGACCACGATATGGTCAACGCGTTGCGTGATATTTTAAACGCTGACGCGGATTTAGTGCCTGCGACGACCACGGACTTAGCCGAATATGATGCCGTGATTTTGCCAGGTGGGTTTTCGTACGGTGATTATTTACGCAGCGGTGCCATCGCTCGGTTTGCCCCAGTAATGACTGCGGTGAAGACGTTTGCCGTAACTGGAAAGCCAGTCATGGGAATCTGTAACGGTTTCCAAATTTTAACTGAAGCTGGCTTGCTTCCGGGTGCACTACAAGCGAATCGCTCAGCGCAATTTATTTGTGAGACGAGTGAATTACGTGTCTGTAATGTTGAGACGCAGTTTACGAGTGATTATGCCGCGGATGCGCGTCTCCAGCTGCCAATTGCACACGGGGAAGGCAATTATTATTGTGATGACGCCACCTTGGCCGACTTGCAGGCAAATCATCAGATTGTCTTTGAATACGTGACTAATCCAAATGGTAGTGTCGCAAATATTGCTGGCATCGTGAATCGACAAGGCAATGTCTTAGGGATGATGCCCCATCCAGAACGGGCTGTGGAAGCCTTGCTAGGGTCTACCGACGGACTCGGGATCTTTAAGTCACTGTTAGCACACCATGAGGAGGTTGCCCATGCTTAAAAATAATGAGTTAACACCCGAAGCGCTACGTGACAGTCAAACGTACCGTGAATGGGGACTGACCGACGCCGAATACCAGTTAATTACTGAAAAAGTGTTAGGGCGGTTGCCAAATTATACGGAAGCTGGCTTATTTTCCGGTATGTGGAGTGAACATTGTTCGTATAAAAACTCTAAACCAGTGCTTAAGAAGTTCTGGACTCAAGGCGAACAAGTCTTAGAGGGCCCCGGTGAAGGTGCCGGAATTATCGATATTGGTGACGGTCAAGCCGTGGTTTTTAAGGCCGAAAGTCACAATCATCCGTCGGCAGTTGAACCATATGAAGGCGCAGCAACTGGCGTCGGTGGGATCATTCGCGACATTTTCTCCATGGGCGCGCGGCCGATTGCGTTACTGGATAGTTTGCGCTTTGGTGAACCTAACGATGCGCATACCAAATACTTAATTGAACAAGTGGTTGCCGGAATTGGTGGTTATGGTAATTGTATTGGAATTCCTACCATTGGTGGCGATACGGTTTTTGACGCCAGTTATCAAAAGAACCCATTAGTCAATGCCATGTGTGTTGGGATTTTAAATCAAGCCGATATTCAGAAGGGCCAAGCTACTGGGATAGGCAATGCAGTGATTTACGTTGGCGCAAAAACTGGCCGTGACGGCATCAACGGGGCGTCATTTGCCTCGGCTGAGTTTAATGATGCCAAAGAATCACAACGTTCAGCAGTTCAAGTTGGTGATCCATTTATGGAAAAACTCTTGATGGATGCTTGTCTGGAAGTGATTCATGACCATCGCGAAGTGTTGATTGGGATTCAAGATATGGGTGCAGCCGGCTTGGTGTCGTCTTCAGCTGAAATGGCCTCAAAGGCCGGTAGTGGCTTGGAACTGAACTTAGACTTAGTCCCACAACGCGAAAGCGACATGACAGCTTTTGAACTCATGTTGTCAGAGTCACAGGAACGGATGTTACTTTGTGTGAAGGCTGGCGCAGAAGCTGAAATTACCCAGGTCTTTGACAAGTACGGTCTGGATGCGGTGACGATTGGGAAAGTTACCGATGGTCATCAGTATCAATTATTCCATCACGGCAACCTCGTGGCGGATGTGCCCGTCGATGCCTTAGCGACGAAGGCCCCCGTCTATCAACGTGAAAAGAAACGGCCCAGTCGCTTAAACAAACAGAGTCATCATCAATTTATGCCAAGAATCGTGGATGCGACCGGCGCATTGAAAAAATTATTGCAACAACCAACGATTGCGTCTAAGAAATGTCTTTATGAAACGTATGATTCACAAGTTCAGACGAATACCGTCGTTAAGCCGGGCTCTGACGCTGGGGTCATTCGGATTCGATACACGGATAAAGCTTTAGCCGTCACGACCGATGTGAATGGCCGCTACTTGTATTTGAACCCCAGAGTCGGTGGTGAAATTGCAGTCGCTGAAGCGGCCCGAAATATTGTCGCCTCTGGTGGACAGCCGCTTGGGATTACCGATTGCTTAAATTATGGTAATCCAGAAAAACCGGAACAATTTTACGATTTAGACGAGTCGGCGATGGGGATTGCCCGTGCTTGCCAATTGTTCAATACACCAGTGATTTCCGGTAATGTGTCGTTGAACAATGAATCGAATGGCGACCCAATCTATCCAACGCCGATGATTGGGATGGTCGGGTTAATCAAACATCAACGTGATATTACGACTCAAGACTTTAAACAAGCGGGCGATGCGGTGTACGTCTTTGGCGAAACTGGCGCCGACTTTAACGGCAGTGAATTACAAAAGATGTTAACTGGAACGATTTCTGGCGAACTTTTTGACTTTGATCTGGTGACTGAAAATCAAAATCAACGGTTGTTATTACGTGCGATTCAAAAAGGGCTCGTTGCCAGTGCGCATGATGTCTCGGAAGGTGGCTTAATTACAACAATTGCGGAATCCTGCTTTGGTAACGGCTTGGGGGTTAACTTGAAGAGCGACTTGCCAGCAGCACATTTCTTTGCGGAAACCCAATCACGATTCGTGATTTCTGTGACTGCGGCGAAGCGTGCAGAATTTGAAAACTTAATGGAACCCTACGCCACCTATTTAGGCATGACGACGGCAGATGACCGGTTGTTCATCGAAACGGCCGACCAGAATTTTGACATTAAGGTCAGTTTTGCGAAACGGTTATGGGAAGGAGCCTTACCATGCCTACTGAAGTAAAGGGTTTGAATGAAGAGTGTGGGCTCTTTGGTGTTTGGGGTAACCCGGATGCGGCACAACTCACTTATTTTGGCTTACATGCGTTACAACATCGCGGTCAAGAAGGTGCTGGGATTACTGCTAATGATCACGGTGTCTTGCAATCGGAACGTGACCTGGGGCTATTAGCCGATGTTTTTCGGGACCCCGCTCGGTTAGCCCGGTTAACCGGTGATGCGGCGGTTGGGCACGTTCGTTATGCGACAGCAGGCAACCACGGCGTTGAAAATATTCAACCGTTAGAATTTAACTTTAGTGATGCGCAATTCGCATTGGCACATAACGGTAATTTAACCAATGCTGTGACGTTACGCCATAATTTGGAGCAAAATGGCGCCATTTTCCATGCGAGTTCTGACAGTGAAATCCTGATGCATTTAATTCGTCGCAGTCCGGCAGCGACCTTAACGGAGCAAGTCAAAGATGCGCTGCGGCAAGTCCATGGTGGTTTTGCCTACTTACTGCTAACTAATGACCGGCTCTATGCCGCATTGGACCCGAATGGGTTTCGGCCATTAGTTGTCGGCAAGTTACCAACGGGTGGGTATGTCGTTTGCAGTGAAACTTGTGCCTTAGATACGGTTGGCGCCACGTTTGTTCAAGACGTCCATCCAGGAGAACTACTGATTATTGATGACCAGGGTTTGAAAATCGACCACTATACGACGGATACCCAATTAGCCATCTGTTCGATGGAATATATTTATTTTGCCCGTCCCGATTCCGATATTCATGGTGTCAATGTCCACTCTGCGCGTAAGCGAATGGGGGCAGCTTTAGCTAAGGAACAACCGGTTGAAGCTGATATTGTTGTCGGTGTGCCCAATTCGTCTTTATCTGCGGCGACGGGATACGCCGAAGCGAGTGGCTTGCCTTATGAAATGGGGCTCATAAAAAATCAATATTCATCGCGGACTTTCATTCAGCCAACTCAAGCGTTACGTGAACAAGGGGTTCGGATGAAGTTATCGGCCGTCAAAGGGGTCGTTGCCGGTAAGCGCGTGGTTTTAATTGACGATTCAATCGTGCGCGGGACCACTAGTCGGCGCATTGTGAAATTGCTAAAAGATGCCGGGGCCAAGGCAGTTCATTTACGAATTGCTTCACCACCATTACGTTTCCCGTGTTTTTATGGGATTGATATTCAGACCACTAAAGAGTTAATTGCCGCGCAACAAACGATTCCTGAAATGTGTCAGACATTTGGGGCTGATTCACTGGGCTTCTTGAGTGAACAAGGGGTCATTGACGCGGTCGGTTTAAAAGTGGATGCCCCATATGGCGGTCTTTGCATGGCTTACTTTAATGGTGACTATCCAACGCCACTATATGATTACCAAGCGGAATATGATGAAGAACAACGACAGTTACAAGCAAAACAGTCGAGGGGTGATTAGGTGAGCGACGCATATAAAAAAGCCGGCGTCGACCTAAATGCCGGTTATGAAGTCTTGAAAGAAGTCAAAAAAATGAGTGGTAACAGCCAACTTGGGGCTTTCGGTGGGTTATTCCCGTTGGCGCCCGATGCCGTTGAGAACGGGCCAGTTTTGGTTGCCGGGACGGATGGCGTTGGAACCAAGTTATTAGTCGCGATTGCCGCAAATCAGCACACGACCATTGGAATTGATCTGGTGGCGATGTGCGTGAATGATATTTTAGCTCAAGGTGCTAAACCACAATTTTTCTTAGATTATTTAGGACTGGGACATACGGATACGACTCGCGTTAAAGCAATTTTAGCAGGGGTTGTCGCCGGTTGTCAGCAAGCTGGAACAGTTTTAATTGGTGGTGAAACGGCCGAAATGCCAGACATGTACGGTCAGGATCATTATGATTTAGCCGGCTTTGCGGTCGGAATTGCGGATAAAGCGGATTTGCTCAGCCCTGATAATGTGCAAGCTGGTGACATTTTGATTGGTCTGCCATCTAATGGGCTGCATTCTAATGGCTTCAGTTTAGTTCGAGATATTTTATTCAAGCAACATGATTTTGCGTTGACCCACGTTTTCCCTGAATTGGGGCACGAGTTACAGACCGAATTATTACGACCAACCAAAATTTATGTTGACGCGATTTTACCGTTGTTGCAACAAAAGTGCGTTGCTAGTATTGCCCATATTACGGGGGGCGGTTTAATTGAGAACGTGGCGCGAGCTTTGCCGACTGGATTATCGGCACAATTTACGGTCGGTGCTTGGCCGATCCCGCCGATCATGTCGCTCTTAGCAGATTTAGGGGACTTATCAGCGGCCGACTTACGCGCAACTTTTAACTTGGGCTTGGGGATGGTCTTGATTGTTCATCCAGAACAGTTAGCAGCAGTGACGACCAGCTTGACGCAACAGCAACAAGTGTTTTATCAGGTCGGTCAAGTGACTGACCATGGTGAACCAGTCGTCTTTCAGGAGGCAGCGCATGCTTAAAAAGATTGCCATCTTTGCTTCTGGAACGGGAACTAATTTTGTGGCGTTACAACAAGCCATTCAAACGCGACCGATCGCGGCAGAAATTGCCTTATTAGTTTGTGATAACGCCGAGGCACCCGTAATCAAAAAGGCGCAGGCCGATCAAATTCCGGTTTTGGTCATTAATTTTCATGATTATGCTAATAAAGCAGCAGCAGAAGCAATTATTTTGTCTGCACTACAACGCCATGAAATTGCTGCCATTTTATTGGCAGGCTACATGCGCATCATTGGGCCAACGTTGTTAACCGCTTATCCACATAAGATTATTAATATTCACCCGGCACTACTGCCTAAGTTTCCCGGGCGGCACGGCATCGAGGATGCTTTTGCGGCCGGTGTTTCTGAAACTGGCGTCACCATTCATTTTATTGATGCTGGCATTGATACCGGGCAAATTATTGGTCAGCGACAAGTGCCAGTCAAGCAAGCAGATACCGTCGCGTCGTTGGCGGCACGGATTCACGAAACAGAACATCAATTTTATCCAGACGTCTTACAATCACTCATCAATGAAGGAGCAATCTAATGACAAAGCGAGCCTTATTAAGTGTTTCTGATAAACAAGGATTGACTGATTTTGCAAAAGGGTTAGTCGCACTCGACTATGAATTGGTTTCAACCGGTGGCACGAAGAAAGCCTTAGAAGCTGCGGGCGTTCCCGTTATCGGGATTGAAGAAGTGACCGGCTTCCCAGAAATGTTAGACGGTCGCGTGAAGACTTTGCATCCAAAAGTTCACGCTGGTTTATTGGCACGACGCGACTTACCAGCCCATATGGCGCAACTCAAAGAAGCTGGAATTACGCCAATTGATATGGTTGTGGTCAACTTGTATCCGTTCAAAGCAACTATCTTACAACCAGATGTGACGCAAGCAGAAGCCATTGAACAGATTGATATTGGTGGTCCTTCAATGTTACGTTCAGCCGCCAAGAACTTTGCAGCCGTATTGCCAATTGTGGACCCAGCTGACTATGATCAAATTTTAGCTGACTTACAAACCGATACAGTGACGCCAGAATTGCGCCAGCGCTTAGCTGCCAAGGTTTTCCAACACACCGCGAGCTATGATGCGTTGATTGCGCAATATTTAACGACGGATGAATTTCCTGACAAATTAACCCTGACTTACGACAAGAAGCAGGCACTGCGCTATGGTGAAAATAGTCATCAGAAGGCATCATTCTATGAAAATGCCTTGCCAACCCCATTCTCAATTACCGGTGCGAAACAGTTACATGGTAAAGAATTGTCATACAATAACATCAAGGATGCTGATGCAGCCTTGCATATGGTCAGCGAATACGATGTTCCGGCAGTTGTTGCGATGAAGCATATGAATCCTTGCGGTGTTGGGCTAGGTGATACGGTCGAAGCGGCCTGGGATAAAGCCTATGCCGCCGACTCAATTTCCATTTTTGGGGGCATTATTGCGCTTAATCGACCAGTTGATTTGGCAACGGCGGAAAAAATGCACAAGATTTTCTTGGAAATTATCATTGCGCCTAGTTTTGATCAGGATGCTTTTGACGTCTTAGCGAAGAAAAAGAATGTGCGGTTACTCACGGTCAACTTTGATCAAGCACACACGGCCGATAAGTTTGAAACAATCTCCGTTGGTGGGGGCTTGTTACGTCAAGAAGTTGATCAAGCATTCGAAAACCTAGCTGATTTCACGGTTGTGACCAAACAACAACCAACGGACGCGCAATTAAAGGCGTTAGCATTCGGGCAACAAGTCGTCAAACACGTCAAGAGTAATGCGATTGTGGTGACTACCGCGGACCGAACTTTGGGCGTGGGATCTGGTCAGATGAACCGAATTGATTCAACCAAAATTGCGATTGAAAAAGCCATGAGCAAGCCAGGTTATGAAAATGCCATTTTGGCTTCCGATGCCTTCTTCCCAATGGATGACTGTGTTCAATTCGCCGCCCAACATGGGATTCGTGCAATTGTACAACCTGGTGGCAGTATCAAAGATCAGGACTCAATTGATATGGCGGACCGTTACGGTATTGCCATGGTCACGACGGGTGTACGACACTTCAGACATTAAGCGAAAGGGTGGCAAGGCATGGCTAAAGTTTTAGTTGTTGGTAATGGCGGGCGTGAACATGCGATTGCTAAAGCATTGCTAGCAAGTCCTCAAGTCGCGCGGGTCTATTGTGCCCCGGGCAATCCAGGCATGCGGTTAGATGATATTCAAACGGTTGCGATTGATGAGCTGGCCTTTTCCGAATTAGTCACTTTTGCACGTCAAAAAGCCATTGACTTGACCGTGATCGGACCAGAAGTGCCATTGGCCGCCGGAATTGTCGATTACTTTCAGGCGGCGGGTTTGGCTGTTTTTGGACCGAACAAAGCCGCTGCCAGGCTCGAAAGCTCAAAAGTTTTTGCAAAACAATTTATGGCGCGACATCAAATCCCAACGGCTGGTTATCAACTTTTTCATGAGTTAACGAGTGCCATTGCGTATAGTCGTGAACAGCCTGTGCCACAAGTCATCAAAGTCGATGGCTTAGCGGCTGGCAAAGGGGTCACCGTGGCCATGACTCGTGATGAGGCGGAAGCGGCGTTAGTGACCGCATTTGAGGCAACTGAGACGGTCTTGATTGAAGATTATGTTGAAGGCTTTGAATTCTCACAAATGGTCTTCGTTGGTGGCGACAAGACTGTCTTGTTACCAACCGCACAGGATCATAAGCGCCTGTTGGATGATGATCTTGGGCCTAACACTGGTGGCATGGGAGCTTACTCACCTGTACCGCAAATAACACCGGAAATTTTGGCGCAGACGGTGACGACCATTATTGAACCGACCATCAAAGGGCTTAAAGCCGATGATTTGAGTTTTGAAGGCGTCATTTATGTGGGTGGTATCTTGACACCACAAGGACCACAAGTGATTGAATATAATTTGCGACTAGGTGATCCTGAAGCACAAATCTTGTTGCCACAATGTCAGAGCGATTTTTATCAGCTCATCGTCGACTTGTTGCAGCATCGGCAACCGGTTGTGCAATGGCAAACCGATGAAACCTATCTCGGGGTTGTCTTGGCGGCACCGGGGTATCCGGGGCCAACAAAAGCAAATGTGCCGGTACCGACCGTCCCTGGTGCTGACTATGCCAGTGTTGCTGGCGAACCGGGCGCCTTAGTGAGTGCCGGTGGACGCTTGATGATGCTGGGGACGCACGCCGTAGATTTAGCGACAGCCCAGCACCAAGTTTATGCCCAACTGGCGCAATTGACCTTAGGTGACTTGTGTTATCGGCATGATATTGGTGCCAAAGGACTCACTAAAACCTAAAAAGCGTGATGATGAGCTTGACAATTATGAGAAACAGACTTATAGTTTAATCATCATTTAATCGTAATCTCATATTTGCGTTGAGGAGAAGAGTAGCGTTTAGTTTTAGGTGACAGTGAGCCCGACGAGTGGAAACGGGTCCTAAGATAAGCGTGAAGATGAGCTCTGAGCATGTCAGGCGGTTCACGCTGACTGACCGGTTGCAACCGTTAGCTTGCCAGGTATCAACAGGTACCGTTGAGGCTAGTTGTGTAAACAATTAGTGAAGCTAGGGTGGTAACGCGCAAAAAAATCGTCCCTTTTAATCACATTGGTGTGATTAAAAGGGACGATTTTTTAGTTACGATTAAAACAAAATTTAACGGGGGCTTTTATGATGACAACAGCAACACAAACATTTTCAAACCGGACCACTTCACCATTTCGTTATGACTTCGTTGGTAGTTTCTTGCGGCCAGCAGCTTTAAAGACAGCACGGGCGCAATTTGCTAAGGGAGCGCTTGATGCGGCTGGGTTAAAAAAAGTTGAAGATGCCGCAATTGTTGAGCTGATTCAAAAGGAAGAAGCGGCAGGATTAAAGGCTGTTTCCGATGGTGAATTTCGGCGGAGCTGGTGGCATTTAGACTTTTTCTGGGGCTTACAAGGGATTGAAAAGAAACAACTGGCCCAAGGTTATGTTTTCCATGATGAAGAAACGCGGGCCGAATCTGCCATTGTCAGCGGCAAGCTTAGCGGTGAGAATCACCCGTTTGTTGACCATTTCAAGTTTGTGCGTGATCATGTCAGTGCTGGCACCCAAATCAAGCAAACGATTCCAGCACCAGCCCAGTGCCTAGCTGAATTACAGAGGCCAGAAAATGTGGCGGCATTACGCCGAGTTTATGGCACGGAGGCTGCAGTTGTTAAGGATTTAGCAGCGGCCTATCATCAAGTTATTGAAGACTTATACGCCGCGGGTGCGCGCACGATTCAATTGGATGACTGTACTTGGGGGATGTTAGCCGGTAATCATGCTAAAGGTGCGGAAACTGGTGACCTCACCGCTCGTAATGACGCGGTTTTGGACCAAAACAAACAACTTTATTTGGACGTTAATAACGAAGCGATTAAAGACTTACCCGCAGATTTAACGATTAATACACATATTTGTCGCGGTAATTATCATTCTACTTGGGCATCAGCTGGTGGTTACGATTCTGTGGCCGACCCACTGTTCAACCAAGAAAACGTTAAGGCTTACTACCTTGAATACGATAGCGACCGTGCGGGTGGCTTTGAACCATTGAAATTAGTTAGTGACAACAAGTTAGTTGTTTTAGGATTATTGACTTCTAAATCAGGTGAGTTGGAAGATCGCCAGACTGTCATTGATCGGATTCATGAAGCGGCCAACTATTTGCCATTAGACCGGTTGTGCTTAAGCACACAATGCGGATTTGCTTCTACCGAAGAAGGCAATGTGCTAACTGAAGCACAACAGTGGGCAAAGATTGCCCTCGTTAAGTCAATTGCTGAAGAAGTCTGGGGCGTCTAACCAGGTCATAATGAGTCACCAATTAATTAATAGCTGTCGCTTCCGGTTGGAACTGATCACATGCGGTCGTGGGACCAGGCCAAGCCTGAGGAGCGGTCTTGGCCTTCGCCCGGAATGGTTGCAAAAACCGCAACTATCCCGGACCGTCCGTGGCGTAACGTCGGCAAAAAACGGCCGATGTAACGCCACCATCACGACCGATGTTATCAGCCCCAACCTTCAGCCATAAACTTAGCGGAGACTGGCAGAAATATTGTGCCGTGTGGGTAAGATTCAAAGACGTGGGGTATCGGGTTTGAATCGAAATCTTAGACCACACTCTGGTTGGGACTATCCCGTATCCGACAATCATTCTGATTGACGGAGCAGTTATCATAATTCTAGTCTAAAATGTTTATTATTGACATAACGGTGTTTACGAGCCTTTTTGATTACAATCTTTAGGCAGTTAATTAGATCATAATGAGTCATCGGCCGAAGTTGGTTGATGGCTCATTTTCATATTTTAATGTCATATATAATCGACATTTCTTAAGTGAGTGTTAGACGCTAGGTGTCAATTAGCCTTGATGTTTTAAAAGGGAGCGAGTACATTGAATCGAGTCAAAAATTATCGTAAGTCGGCAGGATTAACCCAATTTGAATTAGCACAAGCGGTTGGTGTTGCCCGCCAAACCATCAATCTGGTTGAAAATGACAAGTATAATCCATCACTCGATCTCTGTATTCGTTTAGCGCAAGTGTTGCATACGGATCTTAATCAGTTGTTCTGGGAGAAAATAAACGGATGAAGAATGGGGAATGGCTGCACGATTGGGTTGTCAAACGTTTTTTTGTATTACGGGAAGCTTTGACGAGTATAAACGTCAAGCAGTGGGGCGGATTAGTACGACTGCTTTTTTGGCTTCCATTATGTTCATAGTCGTTGCCACTGTGATTGCGGGTGTGTGGGGAATACAATCACCGTATGACGCATTGGTTGGTCTCATGATGGCGAATATTGTCTTTTCGATGGGAATCATTGCACCTTACGTGATGATTGCTAGTCAGCGTGCACATCTAACTGATCAGGAGGTTGGCTGGCAATCAATGCGTCAAGCCCGCCAAAAAATAGGCTGGCAAGCACTCGGTTCCGGCAGCTATTTTGGAATCAGCACGTATTTCTTGTTTGCCGGTATTGATATGCTGACTGATGGTAGTGACTTCTTTGCTGTTTTGAGTTTACCTGGTAATATTTGGCATGCGGTGTTTCGTGGCATATTCTTTGGCAGTTGCATGGGATTAATCGGGTTGAGTCGCCTGAAAAAACAAGTTTAACACCGAAATTAGTTAATGAAATAAAAAAAGTGATTCAGAAATTTGGTTAAAATTTCTGAATCACTTTTTGTTGCTGCTGTCAGGTTTAATTAAGCCACAAAAGCAAAGTAAGCAATGAAGACGACCATCATCGTCCACATTAAGGCGTTAACTTCGCGCCAACGGCCTTTAACCGTCATGGTAATTGGGTAGAAGATGAAGCCCACAGCCAAGCCTTCGGAGATACTATAAGTCAATAGCATCATAATCATAGTGAAGAAGGTCGGCACCGCAATTTCAAATTTCGTCCAATCAATATACTGGACGTTGGATAACATTAAAATACCGACGATAATTAACGCTGAGGCCGTGACGGCTGACGTGATCACCGATAAGAGTGGTGAGAAGAAGGCAGCAATCGCGAACAAAATTGCCACGACGACGGAAGATAAACCGGTCCGTGCTCCAACAGCGACGCCAGAGGTGGATTCCACATAGGCGGTGGTTGGCGAAGTCCCGAAAATGGCGCCAATCGTTGTTGCTAAAGCGCCACTAAACAAGGCCTTACCGACACCTTTGACTTCGCCAGTGTCATGATTGACCATGCCGGCTTCCGTGGCGACACCGACTAAGGTTCCCGAGGTATCAAATAAGCCAATGATGAAGAAGGTCAAAATGACGATAATCATTTGAAACGAGTTGATGTCTGTCAGATGCAAGATGGCTTGACCAAAGATTGGTTGGACGCTAGGAACGCCACTGATAATGCCGGTTGGTAAGGGAATGACTTTGAAAATCATCCCGACAACTGCGGTGATGAACATGCCCCAGAAAATACCACCCGTCACATTGGCAGTGACCAGCATGACGCCGACGATAATCCCGAAAATGGCGAGCAAGACGGCTGGACTATGCAAGTTGCCTAAAGCGACCGCGTTCGATTTGCTGGCGACAATGATACCAGAAGTTTGTAAGCCAGAAAAGGCAATGAACAGCCCAATACCAGCAGAAACGGCATATTTTAACGCGCTCGGAATCAAATTGATTAATTTATCCCTTAACTTGGATAATGTTAGCAAAATAAATAGTAAGCCAGCAACGAACACGCCGGCTAAAGCTGTTTGCCACGGAATATGCCAAGATTGCACAACGGTATACGTGAAAAAGGCGTTGAGTCCCATTCCTGGTGCTAAAGCAACCGGGAAATTTGCGACAAGGCCCATGAGTAAACAACCAACAATGGCAGCCAACACGGTCGCGGTAAAGACGGCAGTTTTGTTCATGCCGGCACCCCCTAATAGTTCGGGGTTTACCGCCAAAATGTATGACATTGCCAAGAAGGTGGTTAAGCCACCCACAAGTTCAGCTCGGACAGAAGTGCGTCGTTGCTTTAAATGAAATAATTGCTCTAAAATAGTTTCCCGCTCCTTACATAATAAAAGGTTAACAATTCAACAATTATCCAGTATAACATACTGGTTTTTGGATGGTAGGGGGTGGCCGCATTAACCGTAAGACCAATGTAAACAAAAGACCGGTCCAATCGTGATTATCACGACTAGACCGGCTGAGTCTTTTTTATGAAATTAATTGTTTTCTTCATTTAGGCCGACTGATTCTTCATCGACGGTTTTTTCGGCAGCGTGACGATTGAACAAGAGATTTAAGCCAACTGCGGCCAAACTCCCGACAACGACACCGTTGCCTAACATGATTTGGAGTGAATTTGGTAAGAACTGAAAAATATTGGTACGAACGGTAACGCCTAACCCCAAACCAATGGAGACGGCGGCAACTAGTAAGTTATTGTTATTGCGGAAATCCACCTGAGCGAGCATGCGAATCCCTTGGATACCGACGATCCCAAACATGACGACCATCGCGCCACCTAAAACTGGGTCGGGAATGACGGTCGCTAAGGCGCCAATTTTTGGCAGCAAACCGAGGACAACTAAAAATGCCGCTGAGTAAAGTGAACCCCCAAGGTTGGACAGAAAAATCCAATTTTGGGGGTTTCATTTATGAGTAAATTTAATTTCGATTTT
>NZ_BJDG01000026.1 GCF_005404945.1 Lactiplantibacillus pingfangensis
TATAAAAAGCACATAAAAAATCCGTTGCCAGTAATCAAGATTGGTCTTGATTACCAACAACAGATATTATAGAGCCGAAAAAAACAAAGGCTTAGCAGAAAAGGATCAGCGCAACGTGTGAGTACGTTGCGCTGATCCTTTTGAATAAGCTTATTTAGGCCATTTTTCCCAATCTTTAGCCCAGAATAGTCCCATCACGCCTTCGCCAACGTGCACGCCGACGACCGGTCCAATTTCACTTTGGTCAATGGTCAAGCCAGGAAAGCTTTCAGCAATATCTGCGACCCATTCAGCTTGAAGCTTGGGGTTATTCCCATTAACGATGGTGATCCGTAAGGGATAATCAGTCGTCTCAATCGCCGCCGCCAATTTTGCTTTAATCGCGGCATAGGCCCGTTTCATCGTCCGTTCCTTTTCGATGGCAACGATTTTACCGTCTTCAAAGGTTAGAACCGGCTTAATTCGAAGCAGGTTACCAACGAGTCGTGAGGCGTTTGAAAGCCGCCCGGTTCGAACTAAATGGCTGAGATTATCAACGACGAAGTAAACTTCGGTCGTGTCACGTAAGTGTTTGAGTTGTTCAATGACAGCTTCCGGCGTTTGGCCTTCAGCAATTAACTTAGCGGCTAACATCGCCATATTGGCCTCGCCGGCAGCAGTGATCAAAGAATCAAATGGATAAACTTTAATGTTTGTAATATTTGGTAGATAGCTTTCAAGGTTGGTGATGAAACTAGTGATGCCAGAAGAAAGATGAATACTAATTACGGCGTCATAACCGTCGGCGGCCAACTGGTCATACATTTCTTGCATTTGACCCAATGTAATCTGTGTTGTGGTCGGTAATTCTGGTGCGGTCCGCATCCGTTCATAAAATTCCTTGGACGTGATTTCAATATTTTCTAAATAAGTTTGCTGACCAAAAATAACGGTAATTGGAACGACAAAAATATTATATTTTTTGATATCGGCGGCCGATAAATAACTTGCACTATCGGTTACAATTGCTGTTCGCATTTTTCCCCTGCTTTCATCGTGACAGATTATGTTGTATTATACCGCTTGTGTCGTGTTGAATGCTAGTTTTCATGAATGCGATGCTGGTTTTTAACGGCATTTTAAGGCCGAAAAATCCGCTATAATGTTGTATTCCAACGCCAAAACCGCCATAATAACTTTAATGATGGGGGAGTTGATCAACGATGGCAACAATTGAAATTAAAACAGCAACAGTGGCAGATCTTGACGCATTGGCTGAGATTTATTTGATTGACCGGCAGCGTGATTTTCCGTGGGCAACGAATCCTAAATTAGCCGACTTTGAACATGATAGTCGGGGTGAATTTATTCAAGTTGCCTGGGTTGATGGTCAACGAGCTGGGTTCTGTTCGCTATACCGGTTAGCGAATTTTATTCATCTCTTATTCATTGCGCCAGAGTTCCGGAAAATGGGCGTCGGCGAAAGCTTGTTAGCTGAAATGCGACAATATGCAACCGAACCAATGACCTTAAAATGCGTCATGGCAAACGAAGGGGCATTGAAGTTTTATGCACGGGTCGGCTTCAGGGTCGTCAAAGCTGATCGTGATGCATTACCACCGAATTACACGCTGCGTGATACGCGAACTGAACAATATGTTGCCTTAAATTTACAATAAGTCATAAAACTGAACAAGACTGTCAAAGATAAGGCTATTTTGATCAACGATAAACGTGACTGATGAGTCTGGGACAAACTCCCAGACTCTTTTTGTAACTCCGAATATTAATAGCCGAAACGTGGAACAAAAGGCACGGATGTCACAGAGCTACGAAAACCGAACGATTGAAAGTCCCAATCATCCGGTTTCCTAGGCTATGCTCGGTGGCAAACCGCCCTTTGTCCCACTCTCTTGGAGCGACCTGTTTTCAGGACACTTTTTTTATTTTACACAGTTATTTTTAATAATTGACTTGACATTGATTTAAACTGGCGCTAAACTCAATTTATAAATTAAAATTTGATTAAAAAACTTTGAAAAGGAACGGAACTAAGTGGGTTCAGTTAGCGAGCTGCGGATTGGTGTAAGGCAGTCTGAACAGCTTAGTCATGATCACCTTTGAGTTGAGCCCCGAAATTAAGTTGGAGGCGGTTCTGGATGGTACCCATTAGTGTACCGGCGTATCGCAATTTTGCTGTACGCGCTAAGGTGTTTGTTGTGAGATGAACACGAACAAAGGTGGTAACCCGTTATCGACGTCCTTTAACTAACTCAGTGGAGTTAGTGAAGGACGTCTTTTTTAGTCAATTTAAGGTGGTGAGGACGATGAAATCGGACATTAGAGTGGCTAGTACCCGACAAACATGGCCAAGGCGTACTAGTCCACTAACGGTTCAAATAATGAATACATTGAACGTCCTAATCCCTAGGACTTCAGAAATGGTCATGGCGTAAAGCACATAGAAGCCAGCTTATTTAGTCTATTGACTAAACACATAAATAGGACCAACACATATTGATTAGCAACAGGCACACATAGAAACGGAGACATCGCTTATGACAACTGCTACTGTAACAGAAACCGAATTTGCACAGAAATTATTTGACGCTTATCAGACACAACATGCCTTGAATCCAACTGATTTTAAAGATGTCGTTGTTGACGAGGAGATGGCTTATCGTGTTCAAGCCAAGTTAACGGACCTCAAGCAACAACCGGTTGGGGGTTATAAAGTGTCACTAACTAGTGCGGAAACGCAGAAGATGTTTAACGCGCACACGCCACTGTATGGTGCGCAAGTCGCAGATCATTTTTTAGCAGCACCGGCAAGCGTTCGATTAAGTCAGCTGATGGCACCACTCGTTGAAGTAGAACTTGTTTTTAAAGCCAAAGAAGCGCTAACTGCCACAGATTCTTTAACTGATTTGTGGCGTAAGACTACTGTCGCGCCCGGCTTAGAATTACCGGACTCACGGTTTTCTGACTGGTTTCCAAGTCTGCCTAAAAATTTAGTGGTGGCAGATGCGGCCGTCGGGGGACTAGTTGTCTATGGTGAAGAAGTGGCAACCTCACAACGGTTTAAGTCAGTTGGTGCGGTGGCGACTGTTAACTGTCGGTTAACACATGACGGCGTGGAAGTTAAAACTGGTGTGGCCAGTGAAGTTCTTGGGAATCCATTGAAGTCGTTGCACTGGTTGGTGGGCAAACTAGCGGAACAAGGAAAAGTGGTCGGGGCAGGACAACGTGTGTCGTCAGGGACATTCGTCTTGCCACCAAGTTTAACTGCCGGTCAGTGGGAAGTATCTTTTGATCAACAACTCGGCAATGTCGCACTCGTTGTCACGAATGAGTAAGTCAGTTTGAAGGTTATATCTCAAAACGGTCGTCACATTTTTTGTGGCGACCGTTTTGATGTTTCACGTGAAACATTAGTTGTTTAAACGATGATAATTCTGATCAAAGTACTTACCGTTACGAATCTCATCAGGTAAGTTCTTATAAGGTGCTTCACTGATGACATCTTCATTATCTTGTCCGGCATCGCCCATGTAAGTGATGGTTGCAAATTCAGGGACAACTAGTTTGGGATAGGTGGCGTATTTTTCACGTGACGCTTCCATTAAGGCAATGTGCTCATTTTGGAAGGTAACCGTGATTTCAGGATGGTCTTGAACCCATTTAGGAAAGAAGATCGTGCCGTTAACTTTGTTCTCATTAGGTAAGAAGTCCAAAGCGACATCGGTACCGGTAGGCTCTGTCCAGGCAACTTTATAAATACCCTCAGTTAGCATGACGATATTTGCTTCTTGATCTTTAACCCAACGACCAGCAACCATGCCACCATGAATGCGGTAGTCAACCGTATGATCGTTTTTAGCGTACCATTCATATTCCCAACCATTGTCGTAAGTATAAATAAAATGTGTGCCTAGAAAGTCGTCTAAAGTTTTAAACTTTTTTGTCATTAGTTATAGCCTCTTTTAATTAAATTAGTAAAATTAAAACATGTAATTAGTTATATGTTTTAATCAACAAGGTTAGTGTATACTGAACTTAATGATTCGTCAAGGAGGGTCTTCTCATGGCGCAAAAAAACAAGTTACAATTTATTATTCTAGGCTTACTAAATCAGCAACCGTTGACGGGCTATGACTTAACAAAAGCTTTTGAGCATGAAATTGGTGAATTCTGGCAGGCACAACATAGTCAGGTTTATCCGCAGTTAAAACGACTCGAAGCGCAGGGCTACATTACGCATGAAATTACCATTAGTGGCGAGAAACTTGAAAAAAAGCTCTACCATATTGTGCCCGCTGGTCAAGCCGCTTTAACGACTTGGATTACGGCGGGGACGCCAGAACTCACGGCAACTAAGGATGAGTTTATTTTGAAACTCTACTTTGTGCGCACGAATCGTGATCCACGATTACCTGAGATGCTGACAGAACAATTACACTTACATCAAGACAAGCTTGAGCATTTACAGCAGCGCTTAACGACTGTCTTTCCAACGAAAGCCACACAGTCGGAAAATTTTGGCCATTATTTAATCTTGCAACATGCTTTAGGTCGGGAAACAGACTATGTAACCTGGTTGAAGCAGACACTTACGGCCTTGCCGAAATGAGCTGAAATTGGGTTGAAAAAGCAACTGGAACGACCACGTTAAAGCGATGAAAGGGTTATAATATAGTGGCAATAACCAATTCAATTTAATGAGGAGGGATATCATGGACAGTAATAAAATGAATGACCCGTTAATTTATCGACGGATCTTGTTGACCGTGGACGAGGACGACAATACGTCTTCGGAACGGGCTTTTCGGTATGCAACGACGTTGGCGCGCGATTATCGGGTGCCGCTAGGGATTGTGTCTGTTATGGAAAGTGAAGATATTAATATTTTCGATTCGCTGACACCATCAAAAATTCAAGCCAAACGAAGACAGGTTGAGCAAGTTGTGCAGGGCTATGTTGATTTGGCTGAAGCTGGTGGGGTTAAGACGGTTGAACCGCTTGTTTATGAAGGCGGCGATGTGGATGATGTGATCTTGGAACAGGTTATTCCGGACTTTAAACCGGACTTGTTAGTCACTGGGGCCGATACGGAATTTGCACATTCAAAGATTGCCGGTGCGATTGGGCCACGGCTAGCACGGAAAGCGCCAATTTCCGTCATTGTCGTTCGTTAAAACAAAAAATCAAACTCAACCCCCTCAGGAGTTGTATACGCGGAAAGAGGGCGTACCGTTTTGAAAAAGAAAACGGGCGAAAAAAAACAAACCAGTAAATTCATTAAGGAGACTGGTACCCAGCGTAAGAGTCTGGATGAAATTAACGGGACGATCGAGGTCCCAGAAGATAAAGGCTACTTTCGGACACTGCTGGCATACACTGGGCCGGGGGCATTAATTGCGGTCGGCTATATGGATCCAGGGAATTGGATTACGTCAATCGGTGGTGGTGCGAGCTTTAAATACACCTTACTGAGCGTCGTTTTGCTATCTAGCTTGATTGCAATGTTGCTACAAGCCATGTCAGCGCGACTCGGAATTGTGACCGGTCGTGATTTGGCACAGTTAACACGGGAGCGAACTTCTAGATGGGCTGGAATTGGGTTGTGGATTATTACAGAGCTGGCGATTATGGCGACAGATATTGCTGAAATCATCGGTTCTGGGATTGCGTTAGAGCTATTATTCGGTTTCCCATTAATTGTCGGGATCACGATTACGGCATTTGATGTGTTGATCTTATTATTCTTGATGAAATTAGGCTTTCATAAAATTGAAGCGATTGTGGCGACGTTGGTCGCGGTTATTTTGTTTGTGTTTGCCTATGAAGTATTTTTGTCGAAGCCGGATGCGCTGGGCGTTTTAGGTGGCTATGTGCCGCGGGCCGAGATCTTGACCAATCAACCGATGCTTTATTTGGCGTTGGGGATTGTTGGGGCAACGGTTATGCCGCATGATTTGTATTTAGGTTCGTCAATTTCACAAACGCGGAAATATGATATTCATGACGAAGCGTCTGTTCGGAAAACGATTCGGTTTACGATTGCGGATTCTAACATTCAATTGACGCTGGCGTTTGTGGTCAATAGCCTCTTGCTGATTTTAGGCGCGGCGTTGTTCTTTGGGACACACAGTGACCTAGGACGATTCGCCGATTTGTTTAACGCGCTGAACAATTCTAAAATTGTTGGCGCGATTGCGAGTCCAATGCTCAGCATGTTGTTTGCAGTTGCGTTACTTGCGTCCGGGCAAAGTTCCACGATTACCGGGACGTTAGCTGGTCAGATTATCATGGAAGGCTTTATCCACTTGCGGATGCCATTGTGGGCACAACGGTTATTGACACGGCTAATGTCAATTACGCCGGTGTTGATTTTTGCGGTTTACTATCATGGCAACGAAGCAAAGATTGAAAGCTTACTGACATTTTCGCAAGTCTTTCTGTCGATTGCCCTGCCGTTTGCGATGATACCATTGATTATTTTTACGAGTGATAAAAAGTTGATGGGCGTTTTTGCGAATCGGCCATGGGTTAAATACACCTCATGGATTGTGGCGATTATTTTAGTTATTCTGAATTTACAATTAATTTGGACAACGTTAGCGTAGGGTTAAAAACGAGTTTCGGTTCTTTGATGAACTGAAACTCGTTTTTTTTGTCTGAAAAAATGAATCGTCGGGGAACTTTGTTCATTAATGAACTTTATTTTTGAGTGTCTTGGGACGCTTGAAAGCCCACCGGGATAAGGATGACAAACACTTGATATTATTGAATTTATAATTTTATAAAAGTATCGGTTGCATTTTTAAATGAGTTAGTTATAATAATGTTTGTAAATTAATTCACAAAGAATTTAACGGAGGAACCCGACATGATTAAAACTAACCAAAAACCTAAAGTTGAAACTGAAGTTGACACACTTGTCCAACGTTCTAAAAAAGCATTAGCGGAATTGAAAACGTATACACAAGCGCAAATTGATGATTTGTGTGAAAAGGTTGCTGTCGCTGCACTCGATAATCATATGAAATTAGCCAAATTAGCGGTAGAAGAAACTGGACGAGGCGTTGTTGAAGATAAAGCCATTAAGAATATTTATGCTAGCGAATATATCTGGAATAGCATTCGTCACGATAAAACTGTGGGAATTCTAAAAGATGATGATGAAACCCAGTTGATGGAGATTGCGGAACCAGTCGGAATCGTTGCCGGGGTCACGCCGGTGACGAATCCCACGTCAACAGTTGTTTTTAAAGCATTGATTTCATTAAAAGGTCGGAATACGATTATTTTTGGCTTTCATCCTCAGGCCCAAAAAGCGAGTTCCGAGGCTGCACGAATTATGCAAAAGGCAATTGCTGCAGCAGGAGGGCCGGCAGATGCAGTCCTTTATATTGAAAAACCTAGTATTGATGCGACGAATGCTTTAATGCATCATCCAGATGTAGCGACAATTTTGGCAACCGGTGGTCCTAGCATGGTAACCGCTGCCTATTCATCTGGCAAGCCAGCTTTAGGTGTTGGCCCTGGTAACGGACCGACATATGTCGAGAAAACAGCAGATATCAAGCAAGCAGTTAATGATATTGTATTATCGAAAACGTTTGATAATGGGATGATTTGTGCATCGGAAAATAGTGCTGTCATTGACAAAGAAATTTATGCGGCAGTGAAAGCTGAATTTATTCGGCTAGGCTGCTACTGGGTCAAATCAAAAGATGTTCAAGCTTTGAGTGATGCTGTCATTGATCCAAACCGGCATACTGTTCGAGGGCCAGTGGCCGGGAAATCAGCTTATCAGATTGCACAAATGGCTGGATTGGAAGATGTTCCCGTGGATTGCCGTGTATTGATTGCTGAAATTAATGGCGTCGGCGTAAAATTCCCATTATCTGGTGAAAAATTATCACCTGTCTTGACTGTTTACAAAGCAGATTCACATGCCTCAGCTTTCAAGCGGTGCAATGAATTATTACACTATGGTGGCTTAGGTCATACTGCGGGGTTACACACCACAGATGACGATCTTGTTAAAGCTTTTGGGTTAGCAATGCCTGCTTGTCGAATCTTAATTAATACGCCCTCTTCAGTAGGTGGTTTAGGCAATATTTACAACAATATGACGCCATCGTTAACCTTGGGAACTGGATCATATGGTGGTAACTCAATTTCTCATAACGTCACAGATATGGATCTGATTAATAT
Source organism: Lactiplantibacillus pingfangensis (assembly GCF_005404945.1). Classification (GTDB taxonomy): domain Bacteria; phylum Bacillota; class Bacilli; order Lactobacillales; family Lactobacillaceae; genus Lactiplantibacillus; species Lactiplantibacillus pingfangensis. The sequence continues at coordinate 8,203 of NZ_BJDG01000026.1, forward strand.
CAAAACAGTTGCGAAGCGCCGGAATAATATGCAATGGGTCAAGATGCCACCTAAGGTTTACTTTGAACGAAACTCAGTTCAATATTTGGAACACATGGCTGGAATTAAGAAAGTCTTTATCGTTTGTGATCCTGGGATGGTTGAATTTGGCTATGCAGATCGAGTTACCGCAGTTTTAAATCGGCGACCAGAACCAGTGGATATTGATATTTTTTCAGAAGTTGAACCAAACCCATCGACTGATACGGTTTACAAAGGTGTTGCCCGCATGAAGGCATTCCATCCCGATACCATTATTGCATTAGGTGGGGGCTCAGCAATGGATGCAGCGAAAGGCATGTGGCTCTTCTATGAACATCCTGAAGCTTCCTTCTTAGGGGCTAAACAAAAATTCTTAGATATTCGGAAACGGACTTATCGTGTACCTGTTGCAAATAAGGTGACATACGTCGGGATTCCAACCACCTCTGGGACGGGTTCAGAAGTCACCCCATATGCAGTTATTACCGATTCAAAAACGCATGTGAAGTACCCAATTACTGACTATGCTATGCAACCAGATATTGCAATTGTTGATCCACAATTCGTTGAAACGGTGCCTAAGCGGACGACTGCCTGGACAGGGTTAGATGTCATTACTCATGCGACCGAAGCTTATGTGTCAACGATGGCCTCTGATTTTACTCGCGGCTGGTCAATCCAAGCCTTGCAACTGGCTTTTAAATACTTGAAGGCATCCTATGACGGGGACAAATTAGCGCGTGAAAAGATGCATAATGCGTCTACTTTAGCTGGGATGGCTTTTGCAAATGCGTTCTTAGGAATTAATCATTCCATTGCGCATAAATTGGGAGGAGAATTCAATCTTCCTCATGGTTTAGCGATTGCCATCACATATCCGCAAGTTGTTCGGTATAATGCGGAGATTCCAACTAAACTGGCAATGTGGCCCAAGTATAATCACAATACAGCGTTGGCAGACTATGCTAATATTGCGCGTGCTGTGGGATTAGCTGGTAAGACGGATGAAGAATTGAAGGAAAGCCTGGTCCAAGCTTATATTGACTTGGCACATTCGATGGACGTGACGCTTTCTTTGAAGGCTAATCGAGTTGAAAAGGAACACTTTGACGCGACCGTTGATAAGTTAGCTGAGTTAGCCTATGAGGACCAATGTACGACCGCTAATCCACGAGAACCATTAATCAGTGAATTGAAGGCTATCATGGAACGTGAATGGGATGGTCAGGGCACTGAAAAATAGCTAACAACTATTATTTTTGTGGGTTGTTGACTGAATAGTAAATAAAGAGCTGTCATTACTATACATTAGTGATGACAGCTCTTTATTTATGAAGTGTTTGTTCCTAACGACAAAACGATGGTAGCGATGGTAATGATATAAGTAGCATGTTTGAATTTTAGTTTAGAAACCAACAACATAAAGCGCAAACGCTAATAAATGGTCTATCATTAATCACCATTGGTATTATAAGTATTTTCAGGGGAATTTGGCAAAACATTATGTAAATGATTATACTAATGATTGTTATCACCAGTTAACTTTAATTTTGTTAGTTATTATTACGGAACTTATATTAGTTCCGTTTTTGACGTGTGAAGATAGTTTATTAGCCATTAGTATTATGAATGTAGCCCAGAGGTGATTATGTGACAACTAGTAGTGGTATGGGCGAACAAGTAAGTAATGACGTTCAAAGAGTTATTGCATATATTTATTCCAAGGATTTAGTGCACTATTCAGAATTAACTAAGTTGTTAGACGTCTCTAGGAAAAAAGTTCCAAAATATCTTGATTTGGTTGAGGAGGCTCTAAAAGGTACAGATGTTAGACTAATCCGCAAACGTAATGTTGGTATTTATTTTGAAGGTGACTTTGATAAGTTTAAACAAAAGTTTCAAGATGATGCGCAGTTATTAAATCTTGACGCGGTTGGGCGTGAAAGTCTGATCTTGTTAAAGCTGTTAATTTCAGATCATGAAATAACAATGGCACGATTATGTGAACGCTTTTATATTAGTGGAAGCACTTTAGATCGTGATATTAAACAAATCAAAATATCATTAGCCAAGTATCATCTGCAACTATTGAGCGATAATCATGGTCTTTATATAAAAGGAGCTGAACGCAATAAGCGCAACATTGCAAGTAAAATCGTTGCTCGATATTGGCGTGAATCGGTCAAGGCCAATACTCGGGTAGTTAATTTTCCGAGTTCTTTGAACGAGTTAATAGATAAGGATTCGCTAAAAAAAGTTCAAACAGTTTTGCATGAATTGCAAATCAAGACTGGATTAACTTTTACGGAATATCAGTATCAATCACTGCTTATCCATATCTGTATTTCGACGCTACGAATTAAGAATGATCGGTTTCTACAGGATAGTGATTATGGTGCTAACCAGTTTTGTGAGGAGACCAGAGTACTGGTTAAATTATTGGAGACAACTTTAAAAATTAGTATTCCTGTGACTGAACAAGAGTATCTAAATATTCATATTTTAGCTGCGAAAAAGAATCGAATTGAAGTTACTGATTTTGAGCAAAATACCAAGTTAAACACAAAATTGCAAACGCTTTCTGCGTTTTAACTAATGAGCTGTCAGATTATGACGACCAACTCATCAATGATTTATCAATTCACTTGGAACCGGCATTGCACCGCTTTCAAGTGGGATTACAGGCTTTTAATCCCTATACCAAGGAGATTATTAAACTTTATCCTCAATCTTTTGAACTAGCCTTTGAATTAAGTCAAAAGATTGATCAACGATTTATGGTCACGATGGATAAGAATGAAATTGCTTATCTAGCACTTCACTTTGAAGCCTTTCTAGAACGTAAACAACCAACAACCAAAGTCAAGAATCTCGTCAATATTGTTGTTGTATGTAGCACAGGAATGGGGACTGCACGTTTATTAACGCAAAGGATTCGTCGTTACTTTAATGGTGAAGTTGCAGTTAAACGGGTTATCTCGGTGTCAGAGCTATTTAGAACTAAGATTTCAGAGGACTTAATTGTTAGTACATTGCCATTGGATATTCCAAATCAACGGGTTGTAGTGATTGAACCATTCTTCAATGAAGCAGAACGGGTCCTTTTGAAGAAACAGATCGATGAAATATTAGGCAAGAAACAACCAACAGTTAATGCGTTTGTGGCATTGTTGAATTCTCAGCTAATATTTGTTAATCAAACGTTAAATACTCAGCAGGCGGTAATTAACTATGTGGGTGAACATTTGATTACTAAAAAGTTTGCAAAATCTGGAGTTGTTGAGGCTGCGCTTGAGCGTGAAAAAGTTGCCTCCACAGTTATTGAAAAAGGGTTAGCAGCTATTCCACATACAGCTAGCAAGTATGTTAATAGGTCTAGTATCTCGATCTTTATTAATCCGGGCGGTATTCAATGGGGCGATGATACTGTAAAGGTTGTCTTCTTCATTGGATTTAGTCAGGAAGATCTAAAAATTTTGTCGCTAGATGAAGTGTATAAATACTTTGATCGTCTGTTAGCTGCTAAGAAAACAATGAATCAACTTGTTGCCGCTAAGGATGTTACTTCAGTTCAACAAATAATTAATGAATTTTATAATTAAAAAACTAATTTTAAGAGGGTGATGCGGCATTCTTATTGGCGTCGCAATCAATATTAATAAAATAAAGGATGGTAAATTATGAAAGTATACTTAGTAGGTCTCGGAAAAATGGGTTACAATTTAGCGCTTAACATGAAAGCGCACGGACACCAGGTTGTTGGATTTGATGTTAGTGCGGACGTGTTAAAAAAAGCAAATGCCGATGGCTTTGAGACAATTGATTCTTTAGACCAATTACAAAAAGACACGGAACGAAAAGTTATTTGGGTGATGCTACCAGCTGGTAAAATTACTGATTCAACTTTGCTAAAGCTGGAAAAGCTAGTTTCTGAGAATGATATTGTGATTGATGGCGGCAATTCAGACTATCATGTTTCCGTTGAACGAGCTAAGGAATTTGCCAACGCTAAGGCCTTCTTTATGGACATTGGGACATCTGGTGGCACATACGGGGCATTACATGGTGCCAGCTTTATGGTTGGCGGAGATGAAAGCGCCTACAAATACATTGAGCCATTACTTAAATCCATGGCAGCGGAAGATGGGTTGCTTTATACCGGTAAATCAGGCAGCGGTCATTACTTGAAAGTTATCCATAACGCAATTTTACATTCAATGATGGAAGTTATTGGTGAAGGGTTTGATTTATTACATGCTAGTCCCTTTGATTATGACTTAAAGGATGTAGCTTATACCTGGAATAAGTCAGCATTAATTCGTGGCTGGTTAATGGAATTGATGTATCATGCATTGGATCAAAACAAGAAGCTGGATGATGTCAGCACAGTTATTCATTCAAGCAGTGCTTGTGCGGATGCAGTTAAATCAGGAATGGATTTAAATATTCCGGTACCGGCATTCGGACTTTCATTATTAATGCGTCAAAGAACTCAAAATCAAGAAACTTTTGATGCAAGAGTTATTAACTCTTTGAGAAAGGAGGTTGGCGGTTATCGGCCGGAAGCGTAAGTTATTTTATTGGTACAACGTGGAACATCAAAAAGGTAGAACTGTATACTGTTGGAACACTTTAATCAGTTATATAAGATTAATCCTAATTTTATCAGGCGTAATTCTCTGTGTTCAGAATCATTATGTAATTGCGCTACTGGTTGTGCTAGCCTACGGTGTTATTTACTTCTCATACCTTCATAAGAATCACAATATCCTACTTAAGATTCACCAAAAAGAATCAATTGCAAAAATTACGGGATTCAGATATTCATTTACCCGCCCATTAGAAATATGGGTTAAGTAGAATGCCAGGTGATTATAGGTAATTGCCAATAGAAAAGGTCTATTAATTGAAGGTAGTGAAATTATGAATGATTTGATAAAAGACAATATTAACTTGCATGCAGACGTGAAAACAAGAAAAGAAGCGTTATATCAAATGAGCGTCATGCTTGAAAAAAATGACGTCATTAGTGATAAAGATGCCTTTTATGCAGCTGTACTTGATCGTGAGGCGATAGGCCCTACTGGAATGGAAAATGGCATTGCGATCCCTCACGGTGAATCTGATGTTGTTAAAGATGCAGCTATTGCAGTCTTTAAGACCAACCAAGATTTGAAATGGGATAGTTTAGACGGTAAGCCGATTAAATTGATCTTCATGTTGGTTGTTCCGACACAGCATCGAGATGTTAACCATCTGAAGATATTATCGCATCTCTCAGCAGCTTTAACACATAAAGATGTTCAGCAACAGCTATTAACAGAAAATAATGTAACCGATTTCAAGAAAATATTAGAAAAATCTGGAGGAATGTAATTATGAAAATTGTCGGAGTAACAGCTTGTACTGTCGGAATTGCACACACTTATATGGCTCGTGAAAAATTAATTAGCGCAGCTGAAAATTTGGGTATGGAAGCTCATGTTGAAACCCAAGGGAGTGCAGGAATGGAAAACCAACTTACAGAACAACATATTAAAGACGCCGATATTGTCATTATTGCGGCGGACGTTGCGATTACTGGTGAGGATCGTTTCCATGGTAAAGCGGTTGTTAAAGTTCCAACCAATACAGCCATTCAAACGCCTGAAAGTTTATTACGAACAATTCAAAAGAAGTTGCAAGTCGCCAATTAATTTTAGTGATGTTCATAAACTTTAAGGAGTGGTAGGACATGTATCGGGATATATTTAAAATCGACAACTTAAAAAGACACTTTTTAAGTGGATTATCTTATATGATTCCTCTTATCATTATGTCTGGGTTTTGTACAGCAATTGCCCGAATTATCGGTGGGACAGATATCAAAGGATCCTTCTCATATTATTTACTCGCAGCCGGTAATGATGGTTTTACAATTATGATTGCTGTTTTAGCCGCCGGGATTGGCTATTCGATTGCCGGTAAGTCGGCAATTGCACCCGGACTATTAGGTGGGTATCTGTCAACTGTTGTTAACGCTAGTTTCTTAGGTGGGATTATTGTTGGGATTACATCTGGGATGTTAGTTCTCTGGTGTAACAGTTGGAAATTGCCGAAGTCAGTTAAGTCGATGGTGCCATTAGTTATTATTCCATTATTGGGCGGGATTTTAGAGACAGTATTGGTAATGTATGTCATCGGTCCGCCATTGGCTGCATTGACTGGAGCTGCGGTCAAATTCTTTATGGGTATGAATCACGCTTCAAGATTTGTACTTGGTTTTCTACTTGGTAGTATGACGGGGTTTGATATGGGCGGTCCCGTTAACAAGATCTCATTTGCGATTGTTACCGCGTTTGCATCATCGGGTGTCTGGGGGCCAGCGGCAGGCAAAAATGTTGCTGCAATGGCGCCACCATTGGGAATTGCATTCTCAGTATTATTATTTTCACCACATAAATACACGCAGGCAGATCGTGAAAATGCTAAAGCTGCAATTATCATGTCAATGTGTCAAGTCACTGAAGGTGCCTTACCGTTTGCCTTTGAAGACCCTGTCAGGGTTGTACCAGCAGTAGTATTAGGATCAGGAATTGCCGATGGATTGATCTTGTCTTGGGGTGTCACAGTACCATTACTTTCAGGTGGGATCTTTACCATTCCAGTTGCAAGTAATCCATTCCTCTATTTAGCAGCGTTATTAATTGGTGCTTGCATCACTGGGGTAACGCTTTCCCTAATCAAACCTAAGATCAAGGAAAGTTCTAAAGAAGAAGAAGTTCATGATGATTTAGATATTGATATTAATATTGATTAAAGATTAGGAGATTGTTAGTTATGACTAGACCAAATTTACAAATTGCTTTAGATCAAGATTCTTTGGAAGACGCGCTTGGAATTGTTAAACAGGCTGGTCCAGAAGTTGATGTTGTTGAAGCCGGAACCATCTTGCAATTACAAGAGGGCGTTAAAGCAGTTAGCTGTTTACGGCATATGTTCCCAGATAAGATTGTTGTTTCTGATACTAAGTGTGCTGATGCCGGTGGAACCGTGGCAAAACACAGTAAGGACGCTGGGGCCGATTGGATGACGATGATTTGTTGTGCAACGATTCCAACGATGCAAGCAGCCAAGAAAGAACTGAATGACTTACAAGTTGAATTATATGGTGATTGGACTTGGGATCAAGCTAAGAAGTGGCGTGAGATTGGGATTGATCAGGCTGTCTATCATCAAAGTCGGGATGCTTTATTAGCTGGTGAAGTCTGGGGCGAAAAAGATTTATCAGTTGTTAAAAAACTAATTGATATGGGCTTTAAAGTTTCAGTTACTGGTGGCTTAACCGTTGATACCTTAAAACTCTTTAAAGGTGTGCCTGTCTTTACATTTATTGCTGGTCGAGCAATTACTGGTCAAGATGATCCTCATGCTGCTGCTAAGGCATTACGGGACGAAATTACCAAGTATTGGGGTTGAGATAAATGTTAGGAATCTACGAAAAAGCTTTACCACATCAAATGGACTGGAATCAAAAACTGAAATTGGCGAAAGGGTTAGGATTTGATTTTGTTGAAATGTCAGTTGATGAAAGTGATGAGCGCTTAGCACGATTGGACTGGGATAATGATGAAATTGAATCGGTACACCAAGCCATTATCAGTAATGATTTGCCAATCCTGTCAATGTGTTTGAGCGGTCATCGGCGGTTCCCATTAGGTTCCCATCAGCTTAAAAATCGTCAGACAGCGCTGACAATGATGCTGAAAGCTATTAAGCTCGCATCTCGACTTGGTATTAGAAATATCCAATTAGCCGGTTATGATGTTTATTACGAAGATAAGTCGCCCTTAACTCGGCAATTATTTATACAAAACTTGACTAAATGTGTCAAAATGGCTGAAAAATATGAAGTTATGCTTTCAATTGAGATTATGGATGATCCGTTTATTAATTCTATTTCCAAGGTTCAACATATTAAGACGTTGATTCATAGTCCTTGGTTGCAAGCTTACCCGGACATCGGTAATTTGTCTGCTTGGCCAGAAAATGATGTTGGATACGAGTTAGAACATGGTATTGATAATATTGCTGCAGTTCATTTAAAGGATACCTTGCCAGTTCATGGTGATTTTCCAGGTAAGTTTAAAAATGTTCCATTTGGTGAAGGAACGGTTGATTTCGTTGGATGTTTAAGAACATTGAAATCTTTGGGATACAATGGTCCTTACATGATTGAAATGTGGAGTGAAATGAGTTCTGACCCAGTTGGGGAAATTAAAGTCGCTAAGCAATTTATTGATAAGGCATTTACTAATGCTGAGGCGGAGGTTGACGAACATGCTTGAAACACTGAAACAAAAAGTTTATGAAGCAAATATGCAATTGCCAAAGTTAAACTTGGTAACGTTTACGTGGGGAAATGTTAGTGGTATTGATCGTGATAAGGGCTTGTTTGTCATTAAGCCGAGTGGCGTTGCCTATGATCAGCTAAAGCCAAGTGATATGGTTGTTGTGGATCTGGATGGTCAGATTGTTGAAGGTGAACTGAATCCTTCCAGTGATACACCAACACATGCAATTTTGTATCGTGAATTTCCTGAAATTGGCGGAATCGTTCATACCCACTCGCCATGGGCAGTTTCATTTGCACAAGCGGGGATGGCTGTGCCCGCCTGTGGGACGACACATGCAGATACTTTCTACGGCCCTGTTCCGGTCACACCACAATTGAGTAAACAACAAATTGCTGATGATTATGAGGGCAATACTGGGCGTGTAATAGTTGATACCTTTAAAAAGCAGCAGTTGGATACGGACGCTGTGCCAGGAGTTTTGGTACAAGATCATGGTCCATTTACTTGGGGTGCAACTCCCGATAAAGCAGTTTACAATGCTAAGGTATTGGAAGTTGTCGCTGAGATGGCTTATCATACAATGCAGTTGTCTGGACACGCTGATCCGTCAGTACCGCAATATCTATTGGATAAGCACTACTATCGTAAGCACGGAGACAATGCTTATTATGGGCAGAGCAATCCTAAGTCAATGACACATGAACACATCTTATAAAGGGCGTTGATAGATTGGTTTGAGTAAAAGTCACTTTACTCAAACCAATTTTTTTGATTTTTTAAACTGATGTTGCGTTAGATTCTGCTCTTGATTGAAAGAAAAATGTCACAGGGTTAGTGACAAAGTGTGTATTAACTGTGTAAGCGCTATCACATATACTGAACTTGTAAATAAGTAAGGGAGTTGAAAAACATGGCAATGTTTGAAGTAAGTCATATGAACATGGCGCTTAAGGGTGCCGATCAAGATAGTATCTTAAAGGATCTTGCCAAATTAGCAAAGTCGATTGATGTTGTTGATGACGAAGCCCAACTAGTTGCGGATTATCACGAACGTGAAGTTGAATCAACAACTGGTTTTGGCAATGGTGTGGCGATTCCACATGCTAAATCAAACAATGTGAAAACGGCAACGATTCTATTTGGTCGCAGTGCCAATGAGATTGAATGGCAATCATTGGATGGCAAACCGGTAAATACGTTTATCAGTTTATTGGTCCCAGCAAATGCTGGAGATGTTCATTTGAAGTTATTAGCTAGTTTAAGTCGTAAGTTAGTTCATAAAGATTTTGTGGCCATTTTAAAAAATGGCGATCAGTCAGCTGTTTTGGATGCAATTAATCAAGCAATTAGTTAGAGGAGGGATTTTAAATGGCAAATATGAAAATTGTTGCCGTTACTAATTGTCCGGCCGGAATTGCGCACACTTACATGGTTGCTGAAGCGATTGAAGAAAAAGCAAAGTCGCTCGGTTATGAAGCTCATGTTGAAACGCAAGGTGCTAGCGGGGTTGAAAACAAGTTAACACCAGATCAAATTGCTACGGCGGATTATGTCATCTTAGCCCTTGGTAAAGGGATGACAGATGAGGATAAGCAACGGTTTAATGGTAAAAAAGTTGTTGAACTACCGGTTTCAGAAGCGTTAAAAGAAATCGATACGTTATTTGACAACATTGATGATAAGGCTAGAGTCTTTGAGGCCTCAAAAGTTAAACTAGGTAGTGAACAAGATGCCGTTACAGACGGCGTGATGAGTTACCTGATGGCTGGTGTTTCGGCGGCATTGCCATTTGTTATCGGTGGTGGGTTATTAATCGCGATCGGTAGTATGATGGTTCAATTTGGGATGCCCAATACGGCCTTGGCTAAGGGCGTACAGCCATCATTGGCTTGGGTCATTACCAGCATTGGTAATTTAGGCTTTCAGTTCATGATTCCAATTATGGGTGCCTATATTGCGTTTGCGATTGGTGATAAGCCAGCCTTTGCACCGGCCTTCTTAGTAACCTTTTTGGCGAATGATACTGATTTACTAGGAACAAAATCTGGTGCTGGTTTCTTGGGCGCGATTGTCGTTGGGCTATCAATTGGTTACTTTGTTAAATATTTCAAGAAAGTTAAACTGGGTAAGAATTTCCAATCAATTTTAGGGTTTATGATTATTCCGTTTGTGACATTATTAGTCTTTGGACTATTAACTTATTACCTGTTAGGACCATTTATGGGTTGGTTAATGAGTATCCTCTTAGCATTCTTGAAAAACATTCCAACTTCAATGAAGTTGGGCGGCGGCTTCCTAGTTGGCTGTATGTTGGCTTTCGATATGGGTGGCCCAATCAACAAGACCGCTTGGTTCTTTAGTTTTTCATTGTTAAGTTCCGGTGTTTATAACTGGTACGGGATTGTTGGGGTTGTAACGTTATTACCACCAATGGCAGCGGCAATTGCCACTTGGATTCGTCCAAGCCTCTTCTCTAAACAAGAACGAGCGGCTAGCTGGAGTTCATTCTTAGTTGGGATGACAGTTGCGACTGAACCTGCGATTCCATATGCTTTGGCGGCACCGTTACCAATGATTGCGGCGAACACGCTTGCTGGTGGGATCACCGGTGCGATTACGATCATGTTAAATGTTCAACGGATGGCGCCTGGGATTGGGATCTTTGATCCATTAATTGGTTTGGAAAAGCCATGGTATTGGTTCTATCTCTCATTGGCAATTGGGTTGTTCTTGAACGTGTTCTTCATTATCACTTTCAAGTCAGCTTGGTTAAAGCGGCGCGAAAAGAAAGAACAAGAAAAGCTTGCGCAGGTTGAAGATAAATAATCGATACATGCCACTTTTAAAAGAATATTAATAAACAGGCATGTTTGATGACATGTCTGTTTATTTATCGAGCGGAGGAGTGTCAAAGATGAAGTATAATTTTGATCAAGTTATTAATCGTCGTGGAACTTATAGCACGCAATGGGATTACATTCAGGATCGGTTTGGTCGATCAGACATTATCCCATTCTCGATCTCAGATACTGATTTTCCAGTCCCAGTTGGCGTTCAGGACGCCTTAAAAAAGCGAATTGAACATCCAATTTACGGCTATACACGTTGGAATCATGACGATTATAAAAATAGTATTGTAAACTGGTTTAAAAATCAGAATGACTATGAGCCCAATCCAGATTGGATTTTATATAGTCCCAGTGTTGTCTTCACAATTGCGACTTTCATGCGGCTGAAATCTGAGGTTGGTGACGGTGTTGCGGTCTTTACGCCAATGTATGATGCGTTTTATCATGTTATTGAGGATAATGATAGACTATTAATGCCGGTGAGGTTAGGCAGCGCACAACAGGGTTATCAGATTGACTGGGATGCTTTAGAGACGGTGCTTGCACAGCATAATACGAAGATCTTATTGGTTACCAATCCGCATAATCCAACGGGGAAAGTCTTCTCACCAGCCGAATTGAAACGGATGGTGGCACTTTGTCAGCAATACCATGTGTTTATTATTTCGGATGATATTCATAAAGATATCGTTTTTTCAGCCGCAACCTATACGCCGATTACGACGTACGTTCAAAAAAACGTAGTCTTGTGTTGCTCCGCGACGAAAACCTTTAATACGCCAGGATTAATTGGCTCGTATTTATTTGAACCAGAAGAAGCATTACGATCAGCATTTTTAGTGGAATTGAAACAGAAAAATGCCTTGTCATCAGCTAGCATCTTTGGGATCGAGTCGCAAATCGCGGCATATAATACAGGTGCTGATTATTTGTTACAATTAATTAGCTATTTGCAAAACAATTTTGATTATTTGTCTGACTTTTTACAAAAACAATTGCCAGAAGTTACCTTTAAACAGCCGCAGGCGACCTATTTAGCTTGGATGGATGTGTCAAAGTTAGGGTTAACATCGGAAGCGTTACAGTCCAAATTAGTCAATCAAGGCCGGGTTGGCATTATGCCTGGGAAAACGTATGGTGATAGCCAATATTTACGGATGAACATTGCGTGCCCAATCTCGAAACTACAGGAGGGACTGAGAAGAATGGAGCAGGGAATCCGTTCGTAAAATATGCTGAATTCACGGGAATTAAGGATTATCTTATTATTACAGGAACACGACCTTTCAGGCGAGGAATTAGCGACACTATTAGCGACTTCTAGAAGAACAATTGTGCGTGATATTGCTCAAATCAATACTTTGTTGGCAACTGAAAAGATTGGATCGGTTGAAAGTGTTAAAAAGTATCATTTGCTAGTATTAAATACGGCTAACTTTAATCAACTGCTAACGAGAGTTAACAATGAAAGTGATTTGGTCCTGCTTCACTTGCTAATTCAACCAAATATTAGTATGGCTGAATTAGCAGAAAAGACTTTTTTATCGCGTCAAAATATTCTTAACAATATTGAAAAGTTGAATCGGCGGTTCCAGGATGTTTTAAAAATTAGTTCTAAACCCCGAATTGGGATTGCCCTTAAAATAAAGCATATTTCTAAAATTGATGTTTTAGCAGCCTTGATTTTAGATAATCAGCAACTAGTGACGAAACAATTAAAACAATGGCAACTAGCTCCGGAAATTGAGACGCCAGCACGGATTATTCGCCAACAACTGCCGGAACAACTATTTGACTATTTAACAGCAGGACAATTGCATGCTCAGATCCTGGCTTGTTATTTAGTTGCGCAACAAGCCGTGACCGTATCGAACCAGACATTATTAAATGAGTTCGTACGGCATGAAATTAACATTAGCGTTGCTAGTATTTTGACTAATTTCTTTGAGATTAAGCTTAAACTATTAACTGATCTGACGATGGTTAAAGTTCAAACAGCGATTCAAGTCACTAAAACGCGGTATACATTAGATGCGCTGGATAATAATTTTACCAGTGAAATCTTGAACCATCTACGTCGTAGTTCGATGTTTCCAACGTTTGTGCCAGAATCATTACTTGAACAAATTCGCTATCTTAAAATTCAAAACCCGTTCGCCTTTGATTTTGCTTTTGATCTAACGAAAAAGTTACAAAGTACATTTAAAAGCAGTCAAATTGAAGATGAGTATATCGCGCTGTACGTTTTACGGGCAATTGAAACGCCAGTTGCCCATAATGTTCGAACTTTAATGTATGGAACACGTCAATCTGTCGCAAATATCAACAAAATGATTATTACCGAACAGGTACCGAACCTAGATATTGAAATGGTATTTTCGAGAGAACAAATGGAAACACGGCTCGCTTATATTGACTTCGACTTGGTGATCGGTAATGGCTTGCATCCCAATGATTTACGCGTACCAGTTCATTTTGACAGCACTTTTGATGGCATCATCAGCCAGGATGAGTTAGATCGACTTAAGAATTTGGGGAGTGAGAGTTACATTCAGGAGAACTTACTGAAGTTTTTCCCAAAGAGTCATTTTGTTCGATTGAAAGGTGTCCATCATAGTGCTAAGCGTGTGCTGCGTGATGGATTAGCTAAATTTAGTGACCTTGGCCTGTTGACCGATGACCAAGCCACGGCACTGATTAACCGTGAAGAGGCTGGCAATCAACTAGTCTTAAATCATATCTCGATTCCGCATGCTTCCACTGAATTAGTCGATGCTTATGAATTATTTGCCATTTCGTTTGATGGTGAGGTTAAAATAGACGGCAAACCTATTTATTTAATGATTATGGTTTTGGCTAACCAGGGCCGTAAAGATAATGGTCAGGTCTTTGGTTATATCTATGCCAAAATTAAGCATTTAAGTGCAGTCCAGTTGCAGCGGCTGACCGACCACGAACAATTAATTGATCAATTAAAACAAAACTAATGGTGCAGTGATGATCAGCATCAATTTAAGAAGGGCATAGCGTTTGAAAACAGGCTCGTTTTCAAACGCTATGCCCTTTTAGTTTCTGGTTGATTAGATCGAATGGCGAATCGTAACTTGTGGCTGTACGTATTGTTTTAAGTGGTAATCGACTAATTGGTTGTCTTTTATTTCCTGTAATCGTGAAACAGCAACTTTAGCGATGGTGGTCACGGGGACGTGGACAGTAGTGAGATCAGGACTAGTTACGCGTCCCTCGCCAATATCATCGAACCCCATAATGGCTAAATCTTGCGGAATTTTCAGTCCTTTTTGTTGGGCCAACCGCATTAGTCGAATGGCGATATAGTCATTATCACAGAAAAATGCACGGGGTAGTGGCTTTGTAAAAATAGTAGCCATATCGCTATCTTGATTCATGGTCATTGAACCAACTTGATATTTCAAATGAATTTTCATCTGTGCTTCGGCTAATCGGGCATTAAAGCCTTGTTGACGCTCAAGATAGTTAGGGTATGGTTCTCGAGCTGCCACGTAACCAATATCTTCATAACCACGTTTTAATAATTCATTAGCGGCACAATAACCGCCAAGATAGTTGTCAATTGAAACAGCGTTGACTGAAAGATTTTTAAATGGGGCATCCAATATCAGGACTCGTTTTAAGGCTTTAGTAAAGCTTTCAACTTGTTTACGGTTTAATGCAGTCGCTAAAACGATGGTTCCGAAGTATCCGGGAGCATCCTCATCAATGGTTGAAATTCGATCTGCTAATTGTGCTGGCTCGAGATTTTCAATTTGTAAACCAATACTTTTTTGCTGTGTAATCACAGAAAATTCTGCAATTAAACTGGCAAAGAAAGGTAGTTTAGTCGCTTGTTGAGTGTGATCTTCAGGGCTAATTGTAATAAAATGCAGAATTGATTTGGCCGGAGCCTTGTGCAATCGATGCTGCGGCGAATAGTTTTGTTCTTTAACAATTTTTAAAATGCGCTGTCTAGTTTCATCACTTACGCCGGGGCGATTGTTTAGGGCAATCGAGACGGCCGATTTGGATACATTCGCTAGTTGAGCAATATCATCCATTTTCATATGCATAACTCCATTAATGTCTTTGATGATTCCAATAATAACATAGATAGATTTTAAATAAACAGGAAAATAGCTAAACTTTAGTTTTGTTTATATATCTTGTTGACTTTGTTTATGTATAAACTTATACTGTGTTTGTGAAAGCGATTTCTTTTTAAAGCGTTTAGGAGGAAATATTTATGAGTAAATTAGATGAAATTAAAATTGGTTTTGCGCCAACGCGTCGAAACATTTTTTCCGCAGATGCAGCAATTGAATTTGCCGATAAGACACGGGACAAGCTTGATTCGATGGCGGTCAATTATGTCGATATTAAAGACGTAAATGATGATGGCTTGCTCTATGATGATGCGGGCATGAATAAAATCACCGATAAATTTAAAGCTGCTAAAATTGATAGTTTGTTTTTAGCGAATGAGAACTTTGGAACTGAATATGAGTGTGCTCGTTTAGCTAAACAATTTGATGTTCCAGTGCTCTTGTGGGGACCTAAGGATGAAGCACCAGCAGCAGATGGCTCGCGATTACGCGATACACAGTGTGGTTTATTCGCTATTGGGAAGGTCTTACGACGTTTTCAAGTCCCATTTACCTATTTAGTTAATGTTGATATTGATGATCCGGAATTTGAACGTGGTGTTACTGATTTCATTAAAGTATGCAATGTTGTTAAAACATTTAAAAATACGCGAATTTTGCAAGTCGGTCCACGACCATTTGATTTCTGGTCAACCATGGTTAATGAAGGCGAATTACTTGAACGATTCAATATTTCAATGTCACCAATTCCGCTGAATGAACTTGTTGATGAAATTCATGCTTGCCAAAAAGATAACGATACTGAAATCGATGAAACCATTGCGACGTTACGTCAAGTTGCCGACATTGATATTAGTGACAAGGATTTAAACATGGTCGCAGCTTTGAAGGTCGCACTAAAGCATAAAATGATTGAGTATGGTTGCAATGCTGGGGCAATTCAATGCTGGACGGCATTACAAGACTTAATTGGTATCTTACCTTATGCATCTGAATCCTTGTTGCAAGATGAAGGTATGCCGGTAACTTGTGAAACTGATATCCATGGGGTCATCTCAGAGTTGATCGTTGAAGCTGCAACTTTGGGCGAACATAAGGCAGTCTTTGCTGATGTGAACTGCCGACACCCAGAAAATCCAAACGGTGAATTATTACAACATTTAGGTGTTTTCCCATTTTCAACAGCCAAGAATCGACCATCACTACCGAAATCACATTTTGTTTTTGATTATCCTGGCTCAGTTGCGTTTGAAGCCCAGACAGGCAATTACACACTTTGTCGTTTTGATGGTGACAATGGCAAATATTCGATGTTAATGGGGAATGCTGAGGCGGTTGCCGGACCATATGAACAAGGAACCTATCTTTGGCTGCAATTTAAGAATTTAAACCGATTTGAAACCAAACTGGTATATGGACCATACATCCATCACATTGCTGCTGTTACTGACGATGTGGTACCAATCCTTTATGAAGCATGTAAGTATATTGGCGTAACACCTGATTTCTATGATCCAATTGAAGATGATGTTCAGGCATATTTACGTGGAGATATTACTTCGATCGTTAAATAGGAGGGAAATAGTTTGAATACAGAAGAACTTGGTTCAAATATTAAGGAACTAAAAATTACTGCCGCGCAAGTTCGGAAAGCAACTTGGGAAATGATCTACCGGGCCAAAACAGGACATACTGGTTCTGATTTGTCCTGTGCTGATATTTTAGTCGCGTTATATTTCAGCGTATTGAAACAAGAACCAGATGCATTTGATGACCCTAACCGTGATCGCTATATCCAATCAAAAGGTCATGCCGTTGAAATTTTGTACAATGTTTTAGCTGAGCGAGGCTTTATTCCAAAGTCAGACTTACTCACTTATTCACAATTCAAATCGGATTATATTGGACATCCAACTAACCATATTCATGGGATCGAAATGAATACCGGTTCATTAGGTCATGGTTTGGGCCTAGGTGTGGGGATTGCTAAGGCAGCTAAATTAAATCATCAAGATTATCATACCTTTGTCCTAATGGGTGATGGTGAACAAGCAGAAGGCTCGGTTTGGGAGGCTGCGATGGCAGCCGGTAGTTTTAAACTGGATAATTTAACAGCAATTATTGACCACAATGGGTTACAGATTAGTGGTCCCATCAAAGATGTGATGAACAGCGAGCCACTATTTGAAAAATATGAAGCTTTCGGATTTGACGTTCAAGAAGTGGATGGCAATGATATGGCTCAATTAGTTACAGCTTTGTCAGCACCAAACGAGACTGGCAAACCACGTTTAATTTTAGCTGATACGGTTAAAGGCAAAGGCGTCAGCTTTGCAGAGAACCAGGCCGCTTGGCATCACAAGGTTCCGACTGAAGAACAATATCAAGAAGGTTTGCAAGAATTCGACGCAGAGATTGAGAGGTTACGTAATGAGTAATAGTAAAAAAGCGGGCGACGTTATTTGTGAAGAGTTGATTGCAGCGGCAACGGCCAATCCAGATGTTCTGGCGGTTACTAGTGACTCAAGAGGTTCGGCTTCTTTAAGCCCATTTGCAGTCCAGCTTCCAGATCAATTGATCGAAATGGGAATTGCCGAACAAAACTCAGTAACTGTTAGCGCTGGCTTGGCTCACAGCGGTAAGCGGCCGTTTACATTTTCACCAGCGGCCTTTCTGAGTGCTCGGAGTATTGAACAAGTTAAAGTTGATGTAACGTACTCTAATACGAATGTTAAATTAGTTGGAATTAGTGGCGGGAATTCTTATAGTGTCTTGGGTAATACCCATCACTCGTTACAAGATTTAGCAACAACGCGGGCTTTACCTAATTTACAAGTTTATATGCCGGCCGATCGTGCTCAAACGCAAGGATTGATGAGATATTTGGTTAAGTCTGATCTACCAGCGTATATTCGAATTGGTAAGAAAGCTTTAACAGACGTGTATGACAGTGCTGAAGTAGCTTTCAAAGGCCCTGGCAAAGCTAACTTAGTTGTTGATAATGGTGATGATATCACGTTGCTGGCAGCAGGTGAAACGGTAGCAATTGCCGTTGATGCTGCAACCGAACTTAAACAACGCGGGATTCAAGCTAAGGTTGTCGATTTGGTTAGTGTTAAACCGATTGATAAAGAGATGATTAATGCTGTCGCTGATGCCACCCATCATTTTGTGACAATTGAAGAACACTCAACTATCGGCGGTTTAGGTTCAGCAGTTGCTGAAGTAGTTGCACCGCGAGGAGATACTAAGGTAGACTTCGTTGGTTTTCCGGATGCACCAGCGATTGCTGGCACACAAGATGAGGTCTTTAAGTATTACGGTATTGATACTCAAGATATTGCTGATCGTGTTGAAAAATTGTTGAAGGCGTGAGGTTATATTATGGCAGATTATATAATTGGGATTGATGAAAGTACCCAAAGTACTAAAGCATTTTTATATGATCAGCAAGGTAAAATTGTCGCGAAGTCAAATCGTAAACATCGACAAATCATTAATGATCAAGGTTGGATCAGTCATGATCTTGATGAAATCTATGCGAACTTAATGAGTTGCATTGATGAAGTAGTGAAAGTTGCTGACGTTGACGCAACCAGTATTAAAGCGATTGGCTTAACTAATCAACGAGAAACCGTTGCAGCTTGGTCACGGAGTTCCGGTAAACCTCTGGGATTGGCAGTTGTCTGGCAAGATGCGCGTTCTGACGCGCTTTGTCAGCAACTACGTATGAAACATCCGGGATTGGACGACCTTGTACGAGAAAAATCTGGGATACCGTTATCTCCGTATTTTCCAGCAGCCAAGATGGCTTGGTTGCTGACACATAATGAACAAGTGGAGCAAGCTGCTAATCAGCATGATTTGTGTTTAGGCACTATTGATAGTTGGTTGCTATTTCAACTCACTCACGGCCGTTACTTTGTCACAGAACCCTCGAATGCCTGTCGAACTGAGTTAATGGATCTTAAAACACTAACGTGGGATCCAGAGTTATTGAATTTATTCGGAATCCCAGAAGATGCGTTGCCAACAATTCAGCCATCTGATAGTGATTTTGGTAAGACTGATTTCAATGGTGTTTTATCACAACCGGTAACGATTCATGGTGTTCTTGGTGATTCAGAAGCTGCCCTTTATGGCCAAGGTGGTACCGAAGTAGGTGCATTGAAGGCAACCTATGGAACGGGCTCCTCAATTATGGTCAATGTTGGACCTGAGTTGGTGCGATCTACTGCTGGATTAGTTAGTTCTATTGGCTGGCAACAAGGCGGTAATGTTGCTTATGTTCTGGAAGGAAATATTAATTACACTGGTGCTTTGATTACTTGGTTGAAAGATCGACTACATTTAATCCATGATGCTGGTGAGACCGAACAGTTAGCACTTGCTGCTAATTCAAAAGATCAAACTGTGATTGTGCCAGCATTTACTGGTTTGGGAGCGCCATACTGGTTAAATGAAGCCCGAGCAACGGTAGTTAATATGTCATCGACAACTGGGCGGGAAGAGTTCGTTAAGGCTAGCTTAGAAGCAATTGCCTTACAAATTCAGGCAGTTATTGAGTCAACCGTAAATGATATCGACCACATTAGCCATGATCTATTTGTTGATGGCGGTCCTACCCACAATGATTTCTTAATGCAGTGTCAGAGTAATTTTAGTAACTTACGTGTCGCAGTTCCTAATAATGAAGATATGAGTGCCTTTGGAGCCGCTTTGATTGCTGGGAATGCGGTCGGATTTTACGATAGCAGTCAAGTAAGCACATATCTGGACTATCGTTACTATGAACCTAAATTGTTACCAGCCGATCGTCAGCAGAAGTTACAAAATTGGAACGATGCGATTCAAACTGTGAAGTATCATGCTCAAAATTTATCAAAATAAATTAAACGCACACTAATGTAAGCGCTTTATACACCTGTGGAGGTGATTGTTGTTGAAAGTTGAATTAAAGAATATTTCGAAATCGTTTGGTGAAAACCATGTTTTGGAAGGTGTTGATTTAACTGTTGAACCGGGTGAAGTTCATTCACTTGTAGGTGAAAATGGTGCCGGAAAATCAACATTGATGAATATTTTTACCGGACTTTTAAAGTCCGATGGTGGTGAGATTCTAGTGGATGGTAAAGCAGTCCATTATTCAGGTCCACTAGATGCAGAACAACATGGCATTTCATTTATTCATCAGGAAATGAATAATTTTGCGGAAATGTCGGTTGTTGACAACATGTTTCTAAGTAAGGAATTGCGAACCAAGTTTGGATTAATGGATCAGAAGACGATGATCAAGCAAGCAAATCATTATTTAGGTGAGTTGGGATCAAATATTGATGTATTGGCACCAATTGGGTCGTTAACTGTTGGTAATCAACAAATGATTGAAATTGCTAAGTCATTAATGACTAATGCTAAAGTGATTATCATGGATGAACCAACGGCGGCCTTAACTGGTAATGAAATTAAGCAATTATTTGAAGTTGTCAATAAATTAAGAGCCAAAGGGGTTTCGTTTATTTATATCTCTCATCGGATGGAAGAAATCTTTAAAATTGCAGATCGTGTGACGGTTATGCGTGATGGTGTTTCAGTTGCGACTTATAAAGTTGCTGATGTTGCAATGAAACAATTAGTTCATGACATGGTCGGTCGTGACATTGGGTCATTTTATCCGGATCGTAATCCCAAAATTGGTAAAGTCGCTTTAGAAGCAAAACATCTCAAAGAAAATGGTGTCTTTGATGATATTAACTTTGAAGTCCATGATGGTGAAATATTAGGTTTCTCGGGCTTGATGGGTGCCGGAAGAACTGAAATTATGCGCGCTATTTTCGGGATTGATAAGTTAACTTCGGGTGAAATTTTATTAGATGGCAAGAAAGTTTCGATTCATACACCAGAGCAAGCCATCAGGCATAATATTGGTTTCTTGACGGAAGACCGCAAAGATGAAGGCCTGATTCTGGAAGATTCGATCTACAACAATATTGCCTTACCTTCAATTGAAGGGTTCAAAAAACATGGTCTGATTGATGATAAAACCATCGATGACTTTGTGAAGATGCTAATGAAACGCCTAACAGTTAAAGCAATGGGTGCGGATGTTTCTGCGGGAAGTTTATCCGGTGGTAATCAGCAGAAAGTTGTTTTGGCCAAGTGGGTTGGATCAGGTGCCCGGGTGTTAATTTTGGATGAACCAACTCGTGGGGTTGATGTTGGAGCTAAACGTGAAATTTATGAACTGATGAATGAGTTAACCGACCGAAATGTAGCGATTATCATGATTTCCAGTGATTTGCCGGAAGTTCTAAGTATGAGTGATCGAATTGCGGTTGTTTATGAAGGGCGAATTACCGGAGTGGTTGATGCCAAAGGCGCTACTCAAGATATGGTTATGACGCTCGCAACGGGAGGAACAGTCAATGCAACAAGTAGATAATGAGACACCAAAGAAAAAGTTTGATTTTAAACAAATTATCAGCAAGATGGGAACAGTAATTGCACTACTGATACTAGTCTTGGTAGTAACAATTGCTAATCCAGGCTTCTTGCAACCAGATAACTTACTTAATCTGCTACGGCAGACTTCGATTAATGCCATTATTGCCTTTGGGATGACCTTTGTTATTTTAACTGGTGGCATTGATTTATCTGTTGGTTCTATTCTTGCCTTTACGGGTGCAGTTACTGCTTCCACAATCGGAAGTGGGACACCGGCCTGGTTAGCGATTCTTTTTGGATTATTGTTAGGTGCATTATTTGGCTGTTTGAATGGTTTCATCATTGCTTACGGGAAGGCGGCTGCGTTCATTGCAACTTTAGCCACTATGACCATTTTTCGTGGGGCAACCTATGTCTTTACAGACGGGAATCCAATTTCCAGCAATGCATTGAATAATAGCTTTCTCTTCCAATACGTTGGGCGCGGTTACCTGTTTGGAATTCCATTTCCGATTATTATCATGGTTGTAGCCTTCCTGATTTGGTTTGTTGTTTTAAACAAGACAGCGTTTGGTCGTAAGACATATGCTTTAGGTGGTAACGAAAGAGCCGCATTTGTTGCTGGGGTTAACACTAATAAAACAACTATATTGATTTACACGATTTCAGGCCTAATGGCGTCATTGGCCGGAATGATTTTAACTTCACGATTGAGTTCAGCGCAACCTGATGCTGGGACCTCATATGAAATGGATGCGATTGCGGCGGTTGTCCTTGGTGGGACTAGTTTAGCCGGCGGGAAAGGTCGTATTACAGGAACCCTAGTTGGTGCATTAATTATTGGGACATTGAATAATGGGATGAACTTATTAGGAATTTCTAGTTTCTACCAACAAATTGTAAAAGGTGTTGTAATTTTGATTGCTGTTTTGTTAGACCGTAAAAAAAATAAAGCCTAGGGGCCAAAAGAAGCGGGGAATAAGAAAATGAAACGTTCATTTAAGCGTCTGTTAACAATTGGAGCAGTAGTGTTACTTAGTGCTGGTGCACTAGCAGGGTGTGGTGGTACTGGATTAAGTAGTGGTACAAGTTCTTCAAATAAAGTTGAGAAGAAAAAGCCAGATAAATTAACTGTTGGGGTTTCAATTTCAACTTTATCTAATCCAGCATTTATTGTTTTAAAGAATAAAATTGAAGATTATGCTAAAAAGAACGGAACTAAAGTCCAAATTACTGATGCCCAAAATGATACTGCTAAACAAAATAACGACGTGGAAGACTTTGTTCAGAAGAAAGTTGATGCTATTATTGTCAACCCTTGTGATTCTTCAGCAATTACGCCAGAAGTTAAGAGTGCTAATAAAGCGGGTATTCCAGTCGTCTGTGTTGACCGTTCTAGTGATGGCGGTAAAGTTTTAAGTACCGTTGCAACTGACTCGGTTAAAGGTGGTAAGATGGCTGGTGATTACCTGATCAAGCAACTTGGTGAAGGTAGTAAAGTGGCTGAAATTACAGGTATTCCAGGGGCTTCTGCCACCCGTGAACGTGGTCAAGGATTTGATGGTGCTGTTAAAGGTAAATTGGATATTGTTACTAAGCAAACTGCTAACTTTGACCGTGCTAAAGGGTTAACTGTTGCTGAAAATATTATTCAAGCCCATCCAGAAATCAAAGCAATCTTTGCTCAAAACGATGCGATGGCTGTTGGGGCTGCTAAAGCTGTTTCAGGTAGTAGCCACAAAGACATCAAGGTCGTTGGTTTTGACGGTGAAGCTTCATTCTTGAAGATGATTAAGAATGGACAAGGGACTGCTACGATTGCCCAACGTTGGGACTTAATGGGGACGATGAGTTTAGACGCTGTTTATGACCATTATCAAGGTAAGAAAGTCAAGAAGACGATTCATTCACCAATTAAGTTAACAACTAAGGCTAACGTTAAATAGTTAAGACTGAAGAGGTTTAAGCTAAATGAAAAAGAGTGCAGTGTTGAATACTGAAATATCGTACGTGATTGCTGACATGGGACATTTTGACACATTGATGATTGGTGATGCTGGAATGCCAGTACCTGATGGCACAAAGAAAATTGATTTAGCAGTTACGTTAGGACTCCCAACTTTCATCGACGTTTTAAAAAATGTTTTGAGTGAGTTACAAGTGCAAAAGGTCTATCTTGCAGAAGAAATCAAGGTTGAGAATCCGAAACAACTGGAAGCGATCAAATCACTAGTGGATGTGCCCATTGAATTTATGCCACATACAGAAATGAAAGCGCATTTAACTCATGATAAGGCCTTTATCCGAACGGGTGAAAGCACACCGTTCTCAAATATCATTTTAGAGAGTGGTGTCACGTTTTAAAAATATTGTGAGGAGTGATGCTTAATGTCAAATCGAGTTGTCATCTTAGGTAGTATCAACGTCGATAATATTTTGCATATTCAGGCGTTACCTAAACCAGGAGAAACCATTGAAATGGCTGACTTTTCTAAGGCTGCGGGAGGCAAAGGCGCAAACCAGGCAATTGCTGCGGTTCGTTCAGGTGCTCAGACGACCTTTATTGGTAAAATTGGCAATGATTCAAATGGTCAGATGATGTTGACTGCCTTGAAAAAGGATAATATCAATACGGAAAATATTGGTGTTGCAAAAACGCAGACGGGTCAAGCTTATATACTGCTAGTGGCAAGCGGTCAAAACTCAATTATTATTCAGCATGGTGCTAACTTTGAGTTAACGCCAACGGATGTTCATCAAGCTCGAGAAGCGATTGTTGCAGCTGACTTTGTAGTTGCTCAAGCTGAAACGCCACTTGATGTGGCAGAAGAAGCGTTTAAAATTGCTCACGAAGCTGGAAAAAGGACCATTTTGAATCCAGCACCTGCTCATCAAGACTTACCAGAATCGTTACTAGCTGAAACTGATATTATTATTCCTAATGAAACAGAAAGCGCGGCCATCACGGGAATTCCAGTGACTGATGATACTACCTATCGAGAAAACGCTGAGTTTTACCATCGTTTAGGCGTTGCTGGCGTGATTATCACGCTTGGATCAGCCGGATCATATGTTTCAACTAAACAAGTTAAACAACAAGTGCCGGCATATAAAGTCAAGGCTGTTGATACAACTGCTGCTGGGGATACCTTTATTGGTGCCCTCAGTGCGGTTCTGCAGCCAGATCTAGCTAATTTAGTTGCAGCGGCCACATATGCCAGTCGGGCGTCATCGTTAACAGTACAACATCTGGGAGCTTTTCCATCGATTCCGCTGCGTGCTGCTGTTGTCAAAGCGTTAAAGAATTAATAAGGGCGAAACTTGAAGATGATGTTGTACAATCACGATTACTATACCTTTTTGAAAATTCAGAAGTATTAACCCTTATTGATGCTTTAAGGCGGTTCAAGCCAGTCAGTTGACTGGTTTGAGCCGCCTTTTTGGCTTCGTAAAATAAAAAGGATATACTTTAAACTCGTATGTGAATACATGAGCATTTTGTTACTTGTTTTAACGAATTTAAGGAACGCTATTTCTGAGATTGATAAGTTTTTTGTGATTATAAGCATAATGTATATCTATCAAATTTAGACTATTTATATTTTTTGTTAATGATAAAACATTGACATATAGCTGTTTTTAAGTGATGGGTACAAATTCATGAAAAAATTTCCACAACTTGAAATTAATTTAAAATCTTGAAACGCTATTCTAAATCCCCTCAACTTATTGCAGTCCAGTAGTGAGCATGCAATAATGAAAACGTCAATTGATGAAAGCGCTTTATATGAAGCTATAAAAAGGTTTGGAGGGTATTTTTATGACTCACGCAGCAGATGATCGTAAATTTTCAGTTTTAATTGCCGGTGGTGGGAGTACTTACACACCCGGGATTGTGCTAACTTTATTGAACGGACTCGACAAGTTTCCACTTCGTAAATTAAAATTTTACGATAATGATGGTGAACGCCAAAAGAAAATTGCGGATGCCGCTAGAATCTTAGTTAAGGAACGCGCACCAGAAATTGAATTTGAAGCAACGACTAATCCTGCCGAGGCTTTCACGGATGTTGACTTTGTGATGGCTCAAATTCGGGTTGGTAAATATGCCATGCGGAGCTTGGATGAAAAGATTCCACTCAAACATGGTGTTGTCGGCCAAGAAACAACTGGTCCTGGGGGGATTGCTTATGGATTACGCTCAATTCCTGGTGTTATCGAATTAGTCGATTATATGGAAAAGTATTCACCAAATGCTTGGATGCTTAACTATTCTAACCCAGCTGCAATTGTTGCGGAAGCCACTCGTCGGCTCCGTCCAAACTCAAAGATCATTAACATTTGTGATATGCCAATCGGTATTATGGATCGGATGGCTAAAATCGTTGGATTGAAGGATCGTAACGACTTAGTCTTCAGATATTATGGCTTGAATCATTTCGGCTGGTGGACAGATGTTCGCGATAAAACTGGTAAAGATTTGATGCCACAATTGAAGAAGCATGTTGCAAAACATGGTTATTTAGTTGATGACGACTATGAAGACGGCATCGAACCAAGCTGGGAAGAAACTTTCAAAATGGCTGCGGATGTCTATGCCCTGGATCCAACGACCTTACCTAATACTTACTTGAAGTATTACACGTATCCAACCCAAGTGGTTAAACATTCAGATCCTAACTACACTCGAACAGATGAAGTTGAAGCCCATCGTCAAAAATTAGTCTTTGGTGAATGTGCACGAATCGTTGAGAATGGTTCCGCTAAAGATACTGGATTCAAACCAGATGATCATTCAACTTATATTGTAGATTTATGTACTGCGATTGCTTATGACACAAAGCAACGGATGCTAGCAATTATTCCTAACGAAGGGGCCATTTCAAATATCGACCCAACAGCGATGGTTGAAGTGCCTTGTCTGTTTGGTGCCAATGGGGCAGAACGTTTAGCCATGGGTAAGGCGGCGACTTACCAGACTGGGATGATTACGGAACAAAATAGTGTTGAAAAGTTAGCCGTTGATGCCTTGTTAGAACATTCTTACACGAAATTATGGCAAGCATTTAGTTTATGCAAGATTGTGCCTGATGCAGGTGTCGCTAAAGATATCTTAGATGATATGGTTGTTGCAAATAAGGACTACTGGCCAGAACTTAACTAGTTTTTGACAAGTAGCAGTTAAGAAGGACTATTGCAATGATTTGTACTAGTCTTTCTTTTTAATTTAAAAAAAGTGAGATGAATTAATCATGATGCAGAAACTGCAAAAATTTGGGGCCGCGATGTTCGTACCTGTTTTGCTCTTCTCCTTTGCTGGGTTGATTGTTGCCTTTGGTTCCTTGTTTACCAATGCTGCTATTTTTCCAAGTTTAGCAAAGACTACGACGACTTGGTATGGTATTTGGTACACTATTGAAGAAGGTGGTTGGACCATCTTCCGGCAAGTCCCATTACTGTTCGTTGTCGGGCTACCAATTGGCTTAGCTAAAAAATCACAAGGCCGGGCCGCACTAGAATCATTAGTGACTTATTTAACTTTTAATTATTTCGTAGGTGCTATTTTAAGTATCTGGGGCCCAACCTTTGGGGTTAAAAACTACGCCGCTGAACTTTCTGCGAACTCGACTAATGGTGGGTTAACCATGATTGCTGGTATCAAGACACTTGATACTAGTATCGTTGGGGCCTTAGTTGTTGCCGGGATCGTGGTTTGGCTACACAATAAGTACTTCGATAAGAAGTTACCTGACTGGTTAGGAACGTTCCAAGGATCATCGTATGTTGTTATTTTAGGCTTCGCTGCAATGTTTGTTTTAGCCTTTGTCACTTGCTTAGTATGGCCAAAGATTCAATTAGGTATCTCTGCACTACAAGGGTTTATGAAGACATCCGGTGTAATTGGGGTCTGGGTCTACTGTTTCTTACAACGGGTCCTGATTCCAACTGGGTTACACCACTTTATTTACATTCCATTCCAATACGGACCAGCCGCAGTTGCTGGTGGGCTAGAACCATACTGGTTACAACATTTATCACAATTTGCAACCAGTACCGCACCAATCAAGTCATTAGCACCAGCAATGGGCTTCGAATTGTTTGGTAACGAAAAGGTCTTCGGGATTCCAGCAATTTGTTATGCATTCTACGTTACCGCTAAAAAGAGCCGTAAGAAGCAAACTGCTGCATTATTAATTCCAGCTGGATTAACTTCAATCGCCGCTGGGATTACTGAACCTGTTGAATTTACATTCTTGTTTGCTGCGCCTGTTCTCTGGGTTGTTCATTCATTATTAGCTGCTACTTTGGATGCAACGATGTTCGCCTTTGGGATCGTTGGTCAGTTCGATGGTGGATTAATTAACTTCTTGAGTATGAACTGGATTCCACTGTGGGCTAACCATTGGCACACTTGGGTTCTTCAAATTGTAATTGGTTTAATTTTCTCAGTTATTTACTTCTTTGTCTTTAAGATTATGATCCAACACTTCAACTATGCGACTCCAGGCCGTGAAGCAGAAGGTGAAGATACTAAGTTAATCAACAAGAAAGAATACAAAGCAAAGACTGGTTCAACATCAAATCCATATATTGAACGTGCCCAAGCTTACCTTGAAGGTCTTGGTGGTGCTGGGAATATTGAGGACATGACTAGTTGTGCCACTCGTTTACGGGTCACGGTTAAGGACCCTGAAAAGGTTGCCTCAGATGGCATGTTTAAAGCTAATAAAGCTGTTGGTGTGGTTCGGCACGGCAAGGCGATTCAAGTTATTGTTGGTTTAGATGTTGCTCAAGTGCTCGAAAAGATGACTGATTTGTCCAGTGGGCCACTCCAAATGGATACTGAATCAAAACCAGAAGTTAAAGAATTGACACCAATGCAACAGAATGCTGTTTTGCTGATGGATTCATTAGGGACTGATCAAAACATCGAAAATGTTGAAGATACTGCTAGTGAATTAGTTGTCACTGTTGTTAATCCAGCTGAGGTTGATCAAGAATCAGTCTTTAAAGAGTTAAATATTGGCATTGACAGTGTTAAGGTTGATGGCAAGAAAGTCACAATCAATATGAAAGATCACGAAAAGTTTGCGCAAGCAATGTTGTCGTTGATTTAGTTGCGAAGTGTTAGTCAGTAGGTAGGGGGTCAGCCAGATGGTTGCAAAGAATGGTAGAATTTCAAGATTTTTTGACCGAGTCATCACCGGATTGCATTATGATTTACGAAAAGCGCTGAATATTTATATTGCAGTTTTGATGATCGTCCCAGTAGCTTACTTTGCTTATATTGCTCTGGCTTTAAACATGAATAACATGGGGTTAGAGACTTACTTTAAGCAGAGTCCAATCACAACGGTAATGTTCATCGTGACATTGATGGACTTGATTGTTGCTTATGTGCTTTACTTTAGAAAGTCGGTGCTATTGACCAACCGGATGACGGTGATTGTAACGTTTAGTGTTTTAACCGTCTTACAATTGATGGTCGGTAATGTGATCTCAGTTATTCTAGGTTTAATTGTGCTCTATCTATCGAAAAACATCGTTGCAGCACAATCAACAGCCGTTGATAAGCAGACTTTAGCCGTGATTATTGGCAGTACACCATTTTACTTGATCTGTACTTGGTTACTGTTTACCATTGGTTTAAAATAAGCGTTTTGAATCATAATTTGATTGCGTAAAATTGGTAATATAAGATTGAAGACAGCCTGGCCAGCACTTAGTGTGATGACTGGGCTGTTGTTTTGTAAAAATAAATGAGCCCGGATTTAAAATTGAAGTGCAACACCAAGTAAAGTAAACAAAAAGGCCATGGAGACCTATACTTTAATCACCACGAATAAAGAAAGAGGACTCTCCATGACCCAATTAAATATTACCACTACTCATAACTACCAACAACTGTCGGAAGCTGAAAGAGGCGCCATTCAAGCGTTTCATGAAGATCATTATTCAATTCGAACTATTGCTCAACGACTCCATCGAAGCCCTAGTACAATTAGCCGTGAGCTCAAGCGTGGCACGGTTCGTCAGCTTAATTCAAACTACTTACCATACTATCAATACTTCGCTGAGACCGGACAAGCTAATTACCTCAAGCACCGTAAAAACTGCCATGCTAACGGACTCTTAAACCGCTGCTGGTTGTTCTTTTCAATGCTCTGTAAGGCTCTTAAAAAGCATGTCCGGTGGGATAGTATTGATAGCTTTGTCCATCGTTTTCGGCGCGATCATCCAGACAAGCCTTGTCCATCAACCCCAACGGTTTACCGTTATATTGATATGGGAATGCTTGACTTGAACAATAGTGATCTACCAATGAAATTACGCCGCCGAGTTAAGGGCAGCCATAAGCCCCATCTACGCATGAACAAGAAGAACTTAGGAACTTCCATCGATGATCGTCCAAGCTATATTGATGATCGTCTACTGCTTGGTGATTGGGAAGGTGACCTGGTCAAGGGGAAGCGAGTCGCTAGCGAACCAGCTGTCATGACTTTGACCGAACGTTTAAACCGGTTTGAAATCATCGTCAAGATCCCCGACTATCACGCCGAAACCTGTCTTGATGCCTTACAAGCTATCATTAACCAGTATGGCCGGGACAAATTTCATTCCATCACTTTTGACAACGGTAGTGAATTCTCTTTGCTTAACCAGGTCCAAGGAACTCAGGTCTATTTTGCCCATCCTTATTCACCTTGGGAACGTGGTAGTAACGAGAACCAAAATGGGTTGATCCGTGAGTTTATGCCTAAAGGTAAATCAATGAAGAACTATACAGATAGCTACATCACTGAAGTCCAAGCTGCCCTTAACAACCGACTCAGAAAGTCACTTGGCTATCTAAGTGCCTGTGAAGCTTTCAAGCTCTTCTCACCAATCAAACTCAGATTACATTAATGAGTATAGCTCCATGTCTTTGTTTATTTTACTTAGTGTTGCACTTGATTTGACAATTCGGGAAAAATAAATGAGGAGTGATTAGCATGACCAATGCCCTGATTTTTGATTTTAATGGCACAATGTTTTTTGACGCTGCTTTCCAAAAGACAGCTTGGGGAAATTTCTTGGCTGAAGTGTTTAATGTTAAAATGACTGAATCAGAATTTCAAAGCCATATTGCTGGGCGTAATAATCGATATACCTTTGAATACTATGCTCATCGACCAATTACTGAGACTGAATTAGAAACAATGAGTGAAGCTAAAGAACAAGGTTATCGTACCTTGTGTCTATCTCAACCGGAAAACTTCCATTTAGTTCCTGGATTATCTGAATTTTTGGATAACTGTCGTACTCAAGGTATTAAGTTAAATATTGCCACTGCTTCAGAACGCCCCAATGTTGAATTCTTCTTTAAAAATTTGGGCCTAGCACGTTGGTTTGCGATTGATCAGGTTGCCTTGAATGATTCTTCACTACCTGGTAAACCGGCACCTGATATTTTTTTGAAGGCGATGGCTAATGTTGGTGCGAACGGTGCTGAAAGTGCCATTTTTGAGGACTCTGTTTCGGGTATTCAAGCGGCGAACCGTGCGCAAACTGGTCAGGTTATTTTGGTGAGAGACCCGCAAGCAACTGCTATTAGCCTGCCAGTAGATCTGCGAGTGGACCATCAAATTAGTGATTATTATCGGATTGGTGAAACACTATTGGAAAATCGATAGGGGTGTGCCAGTCGTTGTAAATGGCTTACTTTGGGGATTTGTGAGCTGAAAGAACTCTGAAATATATTTCAATTTATGAAACATGGGATAGCTTGTGAAACTGTTTCCAAACTCGTTCCAAAGCATTGAAAGCGCTTAATTTCGGAGTAATATTAAGACTGTAATCAAGTGAAACACAAATAGTTCTAGGAGGAATTACTCATGGATGATAGAAAGTTTTCCGTATTAATTGCCGGTGGCGGTAGCACCTATACCCCAGGAATCGTTTTAACTTTATTGGAACATATTAAAAAATTCCCGTTACGAAAATTAAAATTTTACGATAACGATGGTGAACGCCAAAAGAAAATTGCTGATGCTTGTCGTATCTTAGTCAAGGAACGCGCACCAGAAGTTGAATTTGAAGCTTCGACTAATCCAGAGGAAGCTTTCTCAGATGTTGACTTTGTGATGGCTCAGATCCGGGTTGGTAAATATGCAATGCGGAGCCAAGATGAAAAGATTCCGCTCAAACATGGTGTTGTTGGTCAAGAAACGACTGGCCCTGGTGGGATTGCTTATGGACTTCGCTCAATTCCAGGTGTCATTCAATTAGTTGACTACATGGAAAAGTATTCACCAAATGCTTGGATGTTAAACTATTCAAATCCTGCTGCGATTGTTGCTGAAGCAACTCGCCGTTTACGTCCAAACTCAAAGATTATTAATATTTGTGATATGCCAATTGATATCATGGACCGGATGGCGGCAATTCTTAATTTGAAGGATCGTAATGAATTAGTCTTCCGTTATTATGGTTTGAACCACTTTGGTTGGTGGACAGATATTCGCGACAAGACTGGTAAAGATTTGATGCCTGCCTTGAAGGAATACGTTGCTAAGAATGGTTACTGGGTTGGCGGCGACTATGATAAGAATACTGAAGCTAGTTGGGAAGAAACTTTCAAGATGGCGGCTGATGTTTATGCTTTGGACCCAACCACGTTGCCTAATACGTACTTGAAGTATTATCTCTATCCAACTGAAGTGGTTAAACACTCAGATCCTAACTATACTCGGACGGACGAAGTTGAAGCCTATCGTCAAAAGAATGTCTTTGGTGAATGTGCTCGAATCGTTAAGAATAATAGTGCTAAGGATACTAACTTCGTTTCAGACCAACACTCAACGTACATTGTTGATCTATGTACCGCAATTGCTTACGATACTAAACAACGAATGCTAGCAATCATCCCTAACGAAGGTGCTATTTCAAATATTGACCCAACTGCAACGGTTGAAGTTCCTTGCCTGTTTGGTGCAACTGGTGCTGAACGAATCGCCATGGGTAAAGCTGCCACCTTCCAGAAAGGGTTAATTACCGAACAAAACAGTGTTGAAAAGTTAGCTGTTGATGCTTGGGAAGAGCATTCTTACACGAAGTTATGGGAAGCCTTCAGCTTATGCAAGATTGTACCTGACGCTGGTGTTGCCAAGGATATTCTTGATGACATGGTTGTTGCTAATAAAGACTTCTGGCCAGAATTGAAGTAATTCGAAAAAATAGAATAAGGATAACAATTGGAGAGCAAACTTAGATAGTAAAATAAGGGTGCGCTCCTTTGTTAATATAATGGTATCAGTCACTAAACCTAAAACTTTCTAATGGGACTGGAATGGTAATTTTTGAGCTGAATTAAGGCGTTAATTGTTTTGTAAAACTAGGCAATAAAGCAGTCATACCAGGCAATTCACCGTTTAAATAGTGAGTAATGGGCATGTTATAATCTAAGAAGTTTAGTAGATTAAAACGTTTACTAAATGAATATACAGATTAGATTGAGGGATACGATTTGAATTTAGAAGCTCTGGAAAACGAACACTTTAGTGAGTTAAATGAAACGGACAAAGAAATTATCCAATTTATTAACCGAAATCGAGCGATGGTTAGAGAGGCAAGTTTAGCAGATGTTGCAACGAGGTCATTGTTTTCTAAGTCGTCCATATTTAGAGCGTGTCAAAAATTAGGGTTAACGGGTTTTAGCCAGCTTAAATATTTATTGCAGGAAGAAGCAAAGCAAGTTCAAGATGTGAATATTGATTTTGTGTCACAAACCGTTAAATCAGTTTTATGGATGTCAAATCAATTTAAAAGTACCAAGTTGGATGATATCTATGGCATGTTAAATCGAGCTAAAACAATCTTCATTTACTCAACTGGCTGGGAACAGCAAATTGTGGCACAGCAGTTGCAACGCAACCTATATTTGTCAGGCAAAATGGCATTTAGTTTTCCGAGTGCAGTTGACGAGATGAGTTTGTCGCGAACACATATTGATGCAAATGATGCGCTGATTGTGATTTCTTATTCTGGGATGAATGATGTTGTGTTAAAGATGGTACAAAACTTTAATTTGCAAGGTGTGCAAACCTTGGCCTTTACATCATTTCGACAAAACAAGTTGTCACAAATAGCAAAATACAATCTTTATTATGATACCGTCTCAAAAAATGTGAGTTATGAGAATCGAAAAGAACAATTTTTCTCAGATTTACATGTTTTGATAGATTTGTTCAGTATGGGACTGATAAACTATATTAGTAGTACTAATCAGGACTTGGAAGATTAGCACCTATTTGATGGCAGCAAATGTTAGCGTTTCCTGATTAGATTCTGAATCGTAAATTTGAAAAGGCTAATTAAGTAAAAGTTATGTTAAGCACAATCAGTTTTGCTAGTTGTTCTGCTTAGCAATTATTATTGATTCAGGAGGATGTCTAGGATGAGGAAAGGAAATAGTTTCTCTCAGCAGGCGGTTGATTACCTGAAGGATTTAGGCGGAAGTGCCAATGTCGAGGATATCGTTAATTGTGCTTCACGAATTCGGGTCACTGTAAATGATGTGACCGCAGTGGCTTCCGATAAGCAATTTATTGCGGATGGTGCCATTACCGTTGTTCGACATGGGAAAGCGATTCAAGTAATTGTCGGTTTGGACGTCCCCCAAATACTTAGTGTAATGCGACAACTCATATCAGGTCTGGATATTTACGATGCTGAGCTTGATGAATACGGTTTAACACCAATTGGTGAAAAAGCAACAATGCTCTATGAGTGTTTTGGCTTGGATGGTAATATTCAACAAATTACAGTGTCAAATGACCAGATTATCGTACAAGTTAAAGATGTCTCATGGGTTGATCCGTTTGATATTATGCTGCAGCTAGGAATTGGTGTAACAGCCGTTAAGACTGTTGATACTCGAATATTTGTCGAGATTGCGGATGCGACGGATATTGCCCGACAGATGTTAATGATGGATATGACCAAATCGAAAGAATTGATGCGGCATGACAGTAATTAAAAGGGATATTCATATTGAATTACCAACTAACAGTATTTATCATATCGTCACGGCTAATGGCAAAATGAAAATTGTGATGAAATGTGAGGATACTAATATTTATGCGCCGGTAGCAGGGATTATTGACGCTTATTCACAAGTTGATCGAAGTATCAATATCATCATTGCCGGTTCAAAGATACCAGTGGTCATGCAATTACCAGCAGTGCCTGCCGAGCTAATTACTTTTTATGTGAATCCAGGAGAGCGCGTCACTAGTGGCTTAAAATTAGCAGATTTGAAAAAGTTAACGAGTAACCTGCTGATTACGACAATTGATTTAGACGAAAATTGCCATTACGAAGTCTATAAACGGCAATCATTAAATTGAGTGGAGGATTTATTATGTTTAAACTATTTAAGAAAAATAAAACAGAAGCTGTCGTGGCACCAGCTACGGGTCAATTGATTAAGATCGAATCAGTTTCAGATGATGTTTTCTCACAAAAAATGATGGGTGATGGGTTTGCTGTTGAACCGTCACATAATGATATTGTTTCGCCGGTAGCTGGAACGATTTCAACCGTCTTTCCAACGAAACATGCGATTGGGATTACTACTGATGAAGGTCTTGAAGTCTTAGTTCATATGGGGCTCGACACGGTTGAATTAAATGGCGAACCTTTCGAAATGCTCGTTAAGGCTGGCGAAAAAGTTGAACCAAACACCCCACTTGCCATCATGGATTTAGACAAGGTTAAAGCCGGTGGTAAAGGAACAACCGTTGTTATTGTTTATACAAACATGGACAAGATTGATAGTGTTCCAACAGTTGAACCGCAATATGTTGATCATGGTGATTCAGTAGGCACATTAACTTATCAAAAGTAAGATATGTCTAAATGATTAAGTGAAGGACCGGATGTCAGTCATCTGGCCCTTTTTTAGATTGAAAGAGTGAGGCGATAATTATGGCATTAACAGATTCAATGAGTACGGTTCTCGATGATCAAGGTATTCAGCAGTTACTTTCAGAAAGCGTGAAACTGCAGACCTGGTTAGATGTCGAAAGCGCTCTGGCAACTGCCCAAGCGGAGAATGGTTTAATTCCTAAGGCAGCGGCAATACAAATTAAGAAAAATGCTAAAGTTGAAAATTTAGATTTGACGAAAATGGCTGAAATTAAGCGCCAAGTTGGCCATGGTTTTGTGCCCTTTGTTAAAGTCTTTGTTCAAACTTGTGATTCGGAAAGTGGTAAGTATATTCACTATGGCGCGACGACTCAAAATATTCAGCAAAGTTCACAAAATATTATTTTGAAGCAGATTAATCATAAGTTTTTGACCATGACAAAAACAATTTTGTTAAATTTAGCGATGTTAGCTGAAAATAATGCGGCGAGTGTCATGGCTGGTCGCACGCATGGTAAACATGCGATTCCGATTACTTATGGTTATAAGGTTTCAACGTGGCTGTCTGACATGCTCATGAGTCTAGACCGCCTTGAACAATTGGAACCACGTGTATTTACCATTATGATGGGAGGCGCAGTGGGTGCTTTTAACTCTGTGGGTGCAGTTGGTCCCAAGATTCAAGCACGAGTGGGGGAGTTGTTGGATATGCCGGTAATGATGATTCCTTCACGGGCCATCCACACACCGCAGATTGAGTATATTAATGCGCTCGCTTTGTTAGCGAATAATTGTGAGACGATTGCTGAGGAGGTCTTTCAAACTTCAATTGAAGAGTTCGGGGAAGTTTCTGAGCCATTTCAGAAGGGCACTATTGGGAGTTCCACGATGCCACATAAGATTAATCCTAAATTGTCTAAAGGTATCATTGCGAATGCGCAGAAGCTCTACTCGTTAACGCAAGTGGGTTACTACTCAAGTGCTCGGCCATTTGAAGCTGATAGTAGTTCTAATATGTTGTTCGATGGCCTACTGACTGAAGCCGTGGGGTTAATGCGTGAAATTTTGAGTCGCACGGTGGCACTAACCGAGACTTTGCAAGTGCATGTGTCGCGACTATATGCAAATGCGACGATTAATCATGGTATTGATAACAGTGAATATATCATGATGACTTTAGCAAAAAAGATTGGTAAAGACCGTGCGCATACGATGGTCTATCAAATGGCAATTGATGCGGAGGTTAATCATAAATCGTATCAAGATATTTTATTGAAGAACGAGTTATTAGGCCAGATGTTTTCGAAGGATGAGCTTAATAATTTACTAAAACCGGAAAACTACACGGGTTTATCTCAAGAACTCACCTTGAAGATGGTTAAAATAGTTCGGCAACGCTGTGCAAAGTAAGGTAAGGACAGTGAAATTAAAAGGCTCACAACTGGGAAAAAGCCTAGTTGTGAGTCTTTATTAATCACCAATATTCACTGCGATGGACGTCAATCACGAATTTAGAATGATCTTCAATAAATTGTGATATGGAATATTCGAAAGCATCGCCTTTTTGGTCATAAGCGATTTGTTCGATGACTAATACTGGCGTACCAACTGTAACAGCCAACGCTTGGCTACTTTCTTCGTTGGCTGCTTGTGCATAGACAACACGACGGGCATCAGTCATGAAGAGATTCTTTTTGATTCCGAGATAATCATAAATGGAACCAGCCAAAATCTTTTTATCGAGTGGTGCAATCCGAGTTGGCATGATGGTATGTTCAAAGCTGTAATGTTTACCATTACGGAAACGGACACGTTTAATTTCGTAAACGGGCTCATTAGCAGCTATTCGTAAGTTTTTTTGTTCCGTTTCATCGGGGAGCCGTGCACTGAAAAGCAAAATTTTACTAGTGATTTTTTGATCCCGATGAGTATAGGTTGTGCCAATGGGGAGATCCAAGGGTAATAATTCACCGTTATTATTAGCAATTTGTGATCGAACAATGGTTCCGGAACCTTGCTGACTGTAAATTAACCCTTCATCACTTAATAGTTGTAATGATTTGCGCAACGTTAAACGACTCACCTTATATTTATGAGCTAATGCTTCCTGAGTTGGCATTGCCATCCCAGCGCGATAATGGTTGCGTAAAATATCGCGTTTAATATCAGAATAAATTTCTTTATATCTATACAACTTATTTCGCTCCAATCGTCCTAGGTAATAGTCATATTGTAGCATAACTAAATTATATGTATACAAATATAACGAAAATTATCTAAATTTGGCAATACAAATCTTTAAATTCTTCTTTACATCTACTCAATTCTTGCTATAATCAAAAGTGTTAGAAAACGCTTTCTGAAAATACATTATAAAAAGGGGTAGCAGATTATGGCCTTCAATGTCGAAAAGCTCCAAGAACCGTTACTTAAAGCTTCTGGTTGGGTGCAACAAAATAGTATTTTGCAAGCAATTAAAAACGCTTTCATCATGACGATTCCTTTCTCAATCATTGGTTCTTTCTCCAATTTGATTAAGATGCAACTCGATGCCTGGATTAAAAGTGCTCATATTACCAATGTCTGGTTAACAAATACGAGTGAATTATTTGGTTACTTAAATACTGCCACATTAGGGATTATTGGAATTATTGTCGTTTTGAGTTCGTCATATTCATATGCACGAGAACTAAAGAAGAAGTATCAAGATATCAACATATTCTTGGCTGTAATTTTGGCTTTGGCCGCTTACTTTGTAATGGTGCCTAAGAATATCAACTTTGCAGATCCTAAAGCTAAAGTGATTGAAGGCTTTGCGACGGGATTCTTCGATTATTCGGGGATGTTTACCGGTTTGATCGTTGGGATGATTTCCGTTTATATCTATGCACGGTTGAGTAAGAGCAAGATTACGATTAAAATGCCTGACAGCGTCCCACAAAACATTTTCGATTCATTTGCGTCATTGATCCCAATTACTGGAGCTTTATTGATGTTTGGGATTGTTCGAATTATTATTCAAAGTTTAGGTTTCGTTTCATTAATTGAATTAATCTCTGAAGTTTTGATCAAGCCGCTTTTGACTGTTGGAACTGGGTTACCAGCTATTATTGTCGTCATTATCGTGGAACAAATTCTGTGGTTCCTTGGCTTACACGGATTTAACATTGTTTGGGGCGTGATGTCAGCGTTCTGGTTGCCGGTCTTCCTACAAGATGTTGCTAAGTATGCGGCAACGCAAAGCTTTGCTGGCATTACGATTGCACCAAATACCATGACTAACGTTTATGCCATGATTGGTGGCTCTGGGGCAACCTTTGGACTAATTATTGCCATGTTGATCTTTACCAAAAAAGGTGAAAAAGAGCGCGAAATTGCCAAATTAGGCTTTATTCCAGGTTGTTTTGGGATTAATGAACCGATTATCTTTGGGTTACCCATTGTCTTGAATCCAATTATGTTTATCCCATGGCTAGTTGTACCGTTGATGAATGCGATTATTGCTTACACCGTCACTAAAATTGGTTGGGTTGTGCCATTGGTTGTTCTGAACTCGGGTAATGAACCAATCTTCTTAAGTACTTGGATTCTAGGGGCGTTCCATACGAGTCCAGTTGTCTTGACCTTGGTCCTAGTTATCTTAGATGTTTTACTTTACTCACCGTTTGTCATTTTAAATCAACGAAGCGAACGCGCCCAATTTGCAAAACAAGCTAAGGCTGCAGCGGCCGAAGATGCTGCTTAGTCCTCGTTAGAAAGAGAGTCGACTTATGAAAGAAGTTTCGGTAATTGCCCATACCCATTGGGATTTTGAATGGTACTTTACACGGCAAGATGCCCGTGTTCAATTTGCCTATCATATGGATGAAGTTTTACAGGCGTTAGCGACAAATCAACTTGATTATTATTTATTGGATGGTCAAATGGCGATTGTTGATGATTATTTGCAAACTGATCCCGAAAAAAGGTCAGCGATGACGAAGTTCATCACTGCCGGTCGTTTGTTTGTCGGGCCTTGGTACACGCAGATTGATGAACTAGTCACTTCTGGCGAATCAATTGTCCGAAATTTGCAACAAGGGATTGCATTGTCAGCATCGTTGGGCAAGACGATGCCGATTGGTTATTTGCCGGATTCATTTGGCCAAGGGCAAGATATGCCTAAGATTTACCGTGGTTTTGGCATTGATAAGGCCATCTTTTGGCGGGGCATGCCAGCGGAAAACTCTGCCCGTTATTTCTACTGGACTAGTGATGATGAGTCAAAAGTATTAGTGACGAATTTACGTAATGGTTATCCAGTGGGCGCTGAGTTAATGGAATCAGATGACTACGTCTCATTGCTGCACAAAATCAGTTCAGATACTGAGGTCAGTCATTTAGCATTGCCGGTGGGTGGTGATCAGCGGCCAGTAGACTTCAACTTAAAGCAACGGATCGCCGCTGCTAATACGGCCCAGTCTGAGTACCATTTACATGAAAGTACTTACCCAGAATATTTTGACGCGCTGTCAAAGGAAGCCGATTTGCCAACTTATCAAGGTGAGTTTGTCGATCCTAGCACGTCGAAAATTCATCGCGGCATTTACTCGTCACGGGCAGATTTAAAACAGTTGTATGATCAGATTGAGCGTCTAATGACTTATGAAGTTGAACCATTGATGGCCATTGCCCAATACCATGGTATTGAAACGAAGCAGGGACTTGTCGCAGAGGTTTGGAAAGCAGTGGCCCGTGGACAAGCCCATGACTCTTCGGGTGGCTGTAACAGTGATGCCACCAATCAGGATATCTTCCATCGTGGCACGGTGGCACTACAATTAGCGACGTCCGTTAAAGCTTATTTATTGCGTAAGTTAAGCAGTCATATTGATGGTGATCTTGATCTGTTCTTCTGGAACGCTACAGCAAACGCTACGAACACTATCAAAACAGTCACGTTGGCGACGCGGGCGTCTAAATTTGAGTTAACTGATGAACAGGAAAATCCCGTTACATTTCAAGTTTTGAAACAAGTAACTGTTGATATGGCTACTTTGCGACATGATCGGTCAGCAATGAAACCTGATTTGTACTACGAGACAACGATTGCATTGCCAGTAACAATTGCAGCGACTGATTGGGCCGGCGCCAAAATTATTGAAGTTGCGGGAACCTTTGCTCAGTCAGCGGCAGTTGACTCAATTGAAAATGAATTTTATCAGCTTGTGGCTGATAAATCGGGGATCACCTTAATTGATAAGCGGACGCAGCAAACTTATGAAGACTTTTTAAAAGTAGAAGATAGCGGCGATGAGGGTGATACCTATGATTATTCACCTGCCTATCAAGATTGGCTTTTAAACCTTGATTTCAAACAAGCGGTTATTCATGGTACAACGGGAAAATATCATTCCCAACTAACCTTGACAGGAACGTGGCAGTTGCCAGCTGATTTATCGCAACGCGCTGAAAAAGTTCGTGAAACCGCTGTGCCATATCAGTTGACGTTAACTTTACAACATGCAAATGAAACGATTGGTTTCAAACTTGACCTTGATAATCAGGTGAAAGATCATCGATTACGGTTGTTAGTACAAACGAGTGTACAAGCTGAAAATAGCTATGCTGATACACCTTTTGGCGTGATTAAGCGTCCTGTGATTGATCCCCATTTAGCTGATTGGCGAGCGATTGGGTATCATGAAGAAACAACGGCCTTAAGACCAATGTTACATTTCGTCAATATTCATGATCAGAATAGTAGTTGGTCAGTGATTGGTTTAGGTGAAAAGGACTTTCAAGTAATTGGGCAGCATTATGATCAATTAGCCATTACGTTACTTCGAGGGGTCGGTTTTCTAGGACGGCCGGATCTCATTCGTCGGCCGAGTGATGCGTCCGGGTTACAAACTAAGTATGTACCGACACCGGATAGTCAATTATTAGGACCAATGAGTTTTAGGGGTGGGATCTGTCTTGATGAACAATTCGATCCGGCAACAATCCAACAGCGCCATCATGCGTTGTCTATTGGGACCATGGCGTACCAGAATCAGACACTAGATCGGTTTACGAGTCCGATTCAATATTTCCAGATTAATGCGACTGCAGCGACGTTGACGCATTTACCATTATTACAGTTAACTGCACCAAAATTAGTCATTAGTTCATTAACGACGACACCAGATCAAACTGGATTAGTCTTACGGGTGTATAATCCAACTAAGAAATCACTAGCAACACCTGGTAAGTTAACGCTTGGTCAAACGAGTGTTGTCAAACAGTTAAATTTAAATCATGTGGCGATTGATAATCTTGCTGATTGTGTGACCGACTTATCGTTAGCAGATTTTCGTCCAGGTGAAATTCGGACTTATGGCATTTATCCAGTTTCGTTCAACAATTGCTAAAAGTTAAAACACCCTGCCTAGTCGCAGGGTGTTTTAACTAAGAAGGAGATTAGTTAAAATGGAGATTAAGTTAGCCGAAGTTATTAAAAAAGTGGAGGCTTATGCGGCCAACCAGACCCTACCGACGGCTCGAACTACTGAGTTATTTCGGAATTTATTGAGCGACGCGTTGGCAAAGGCCACTACGGCAGAATCTGATGGGACGTTTTTCGTTAAAACTGGTGACATTCCAGCGATGTGGCTACGAGATGCCACTTTTCAAGTGCTGCCTTATCTTAGCCTGACGCAAGCAGTGCCGGAATTAATCCCAGTGCTAGTTGGTGTGTTACGGCGTGAATTGCGCTATGTCCAACATGATCCATATGCCAATGCCTTTAATCAAACTGCGTCTGGCGCTCATTGGAGTGATGACGAGTCCAACATTCCGGTTTCAGATTTAGTTTGGGAACGAAAATTTGAAATTGATTCGCTATGCGCACCCCTGTTACTAGCGCTGAGATTATATGAAAGAACTGGTAGTTCTGATCATTTAGACGATGAGTTTTGGCAGACCTTAGCAATTATTATGACAGTCTTCGAAACCGAGCAGCATCATGACGCGTCATCGTATTATTTTAGCCGCGTTGACTGTCCGGCAAATGATACTTTAGCGAATGAAGGAAAAGGAACGCCCGTTAGTTATACCGGTATGATTTGGGACGGCTTCCGACCGAGTGATAATGTTTGTGAATATGGTTATCATGTACCGTCCAATATGTTTGTCGTCGCAGTTTTGACGCGATTAGTGCCATTAATACCGGCCAGTTTTAAAATATTAAAGGACCGTGTTCAAGAGTTAGTGGCAACGATTAAGCAAGGTATTACGCGCTATGCAATGGTTACGTTGCCGAGTGGTCAAGTGGGTTACGCATACGAAGTTGATGGGCTAGGCCATCAAAAATTGATGGATGACGCTAATGTGCCAAGTTTGTTAGCTTTGCCGTTTATTGGTTATACAGATGTGGATGATGTCATCTATCAAAATACGCGAGAATTTATTCTTAGTCATCAGAATCCGTATTACTATCAAGGCAAAGTTTTGTCCGGAATTGGGAGTAATCACACGCCGGAAGCGTACGTTTGGCCAATTAGTCTGGCTATGGTGGGCCTGACTTCAACTGATCAAGCAACGAAGCTCACCCAATTAGAAAAGATTGCGACCACTGATAATACAACCGGTCAATGTCATGAGAGTGTTAGTGTG
The DNA here is from genome assembly GCF_005404945.1 of Lactiplantibacillus pingfangensis. GTDB lineage: Bacteria > Bacillota > Bacilli > Lactobacillales > Lactobacillaceae > Lactiplantibacillus > Lactiplantibacillus pingfangensis. Next base: position 51,514 of record NZ_BJDG01000026.1, read on the forward strand.
GACGATACGAGTCAATATACCCGGGATTGGTTCTCATGGGCAAATATGACGTATTGTGAGTTGGCGTTAGATATTTTGCATGGTGAATAATAGTAACGGCAAAAAGACCATCAGGGGACTCGGCGCGGCTCCGTGTCAAGTAGACAATCAAATAATTAAAATTGTTAAGCAATTTTCTTGAGGGCATGATTCCGGTA
>NZ_BJDG01000027.1 GCF_005404945.1 Lactiplantibacillus pingfangensis
AAGCACATAAAAAATCCGTTGCCAGTAATCAAGATTGGTCTTGATTACCAACAACAGATATTATAGAGCCAAATAAAGCTTCCGTTTAAAAATGCGGAAGCTTTATTTGTCGTTACTAAAAGATTGAAAGTACAAAAAGGATCGTGAACAGAACTATATCAGCAACAGTCGATTCTAAACTCGCCTTGTGATGAATGCTCCGCCAGTCAGAAACGTTGTGCCATGCGAGATAGTCTCAGCCAAACTATGGTCTGCCACTTCGATTCTAAGCCGATAAACTCACATCTTAGAATCGCCCGGCAAGATTAAGCGCCAATCTTACCGACAGGCACAACGTTTCTGCCTAGCTCAGCTATTCAATAGCTGTAGGTTGGGAATGATCACATCGGTCGTGATGGTGGCGTTACATCGGCTGTTTTTTGCCGACGTTACACCACGGACGGGCCGGGACACTTACGATTTTTGTAAGGGTTCTGGGCGAGGACCAAGACGTGCCTGGCTTGGTCCGGTCCCACGACCGCATGTGATCAGTCCCAACCGGAAGTGACAGCTGTTAATTGATTTGTATGGGCTGGTTATTGACACATTGGGGCTTACTTGATGACATCTTTTTTAGCCTGTTCAACTAAGATATTATCGACGATGTCTTGTAGGCTAGTCTTAGCTAGCCGGGCCTCTGCCGCGGTTTGGGCCTCTTGATAGTATTGCGTTAAAACGGTCTGAATGTTGCCGCCCACAATACAATCAGGGTTGGTTTTCGTATCCACCGAAAATAGTGCCTTGTCACCTTCTACAGCATAAAAAATGCTTAATAGTGAAATTTCAGTTAACGGTTTGGCTAAAACTGGCTGGGCTGTTCCTGCCGTGGTTGTAATCAGGCCAGCGTGCCGTAACTTACCCATTAATCGACGAACGACAACGGGACTAGTTTCGATACTACTAGCAATCAAATCACTGGTTAAATGCGATCCGGCATAGATTTTAATGAATGCAAGCAAATGAATTGAGTCGCTAAAACGAGTTGAAACACGCATGTCAATCACTCCTGTAACTAGATTAATTACCGTGATTATAGCTGATTAAGATAATTAAAGCAATTATAGCTATTTATCTAAAGTATCATGTAACTTTTCATCAATAATAATTGCTTATTATCATAAAATCGGTTATCTTAATGATGATGAATTGAGCAGTTACTTCAAAAAAGGAGCGAGTGACATGAGTGAAATTGAAACGATTCAGGCGTATTATGCGGCCTCATTGGGGAAGGACGGTCAAATTACGAAGACGCAGCAGCGGATATTGGCTGCGGCGTTAGCGTTATTTGCCGAAAAAAGTTATGAGGAAGTGGGAACGCGTGAAATCGCGGATCGTGCTGGCGTGGCAGAGGGAACACTTTTTCATAATTTTGTTAATAAAAACGGAATTCTCGACGCCATCATGCAACCTATTATGCAGAACATTTTGCCGACAATGTTGAATACTTTAGATCAAGCCGTTCTCGATGGCGACAGCCAAACGTTAGATGCGTTTATTGTGGCGCTAGTGACTGATCGAGTGGCCTTTGCTGAGCGTAATCAAGAATCACTCGCGGTTATTTTATCGCAATTTTTTAATAACGAAGCTGATCGGGCAGCCGTGATGGGGATGGTTTCACCAGAAATATTAACGCAAGCGAATGTGGTGATGGACCGCTTGAAAGCTGCTGGTGAGCTAGTTGATTGGCCGAATCGCATGATTTTGCAATTATTATTCTCGACACTGGGTGGCTACTTGGTTGAAAAAGTGCTGTATCCGGACTTGAATCAACTTGATACGAAACAGACCGTTCGTTATCTCAGTGATTTCTTAGTAAATGGGTTAAGTCCACGTCGAATGCCCTTACATGTGGATTAGACCGAAGCCGGCAAAGGTTTAGGACTACCAAAAAATAAAATAAAAACAGTTGACTATTATCTCATGGGTGATATACTACCAATTGGAATTGAAGCAAGCGCTCAATTAGCAACAACGAGTGTTGGCTGTTGAGGATCACACAGTAGTCCACAACCTGAATTCTAAACCAATAGAAGAGAGGGTTTCATAATGAAACTAGCAAAAACGAAGGACCGTTCAGCGATGTTAGCCACCAAGGGAAGTACCGGGAGTGGCATTCATTCGACTGGGACCGATAGTAAAAGCTTGGACGAAGTGAATGGGAGTGTTCGAGTTCCGAAAAATGCGAGCTTTTGGCGCACATTAGTCGCATATACGGGACCGGGGGCTTTAGTCGCAGTCGGGTACATGGATCCAGGTAACTGGATTACATCGATTGCTGGGGGTTCACAGTATAAGTACGCGTTGCTATCCGTGATCTTACTTTCAAGTTTGATTGCGATGTTATTACAAGCGATGGCAGCGCGGTTGGGGATTGTCACTGGGAAAGATTTAGCCCAATTGACCCGGGAACGGACGTCAAAAGGGATGGGGATCTTCCTCTGGATTATTACTGAATTAGCCATTATGGCGACCGATGTGGCTGAAATCATTGGTTCCGGGATTGCGTTGAAACTGTTATTTGGTTTCCCATTGATCGTCGGAATCTTGATTACCACTGCCGATGTTTTGATACTGTTATTATTGATGAAGTTAGGCTTCCGTAAAATTGAAGCCATCGTAGCAACTTTGGTTGCGGTAATCTTATTCGTGTTCTTATACGAAGTGATTATTTCACAGCCGAACGTGCCACAAATGTTAAAAGGTTATGTCCCAACCACTAAGATTGTCAGCAATCAATCGATGCTGTACTTGGCATTGGGGATTGTTGGGGCAACCGTGATGCCACATAACTTGTACTTGGGTTCTTCCATTTCACAAACTCGGGCCGTTGACCGGAGTGATGAAAAAGAAGTTGCCAAGGCCGTTAAATTTACAACGATTGATTCTAATATTCAATTATCAGTGGCGTTTGTTGTGAACAGTTTACTGTTAATCTTAGGGGCTGCTTTGTTCTTCGGAACTAAGGGTGATTTAGGCCGATTCGTTGACTTATATAACGCTTTAGGTGATAGCAAGATTGTGGGATCTATTGCGAGTCCTGTCTTGAGCATGTTGTTCGCCGTGGCGTTGTTATCTTCTGGTCAAAGTTCAACCATTACTGGGACGCTATCTGGTCAGATTATCATGGAAGGCTTTATCCGTTTGAAGATGCCACTATGGGCACAACGGTTATTGACTCGGTTGATTTCCGTGGCGCCAGTGTTAGCTTTTGCTATTTACTACCATGGCAACGAAGCTAAGATTGAAAGCCTCCTGACGTTCTCACAAGTCTTCTTGAGTATCGCGTTACCATTTGCCATGATTCCACTGGTTAAGTTTACGAGTGATGCCAAGTTGATGGGCAAGTTTAAGAGTCGCCGTTGGGTTGAATGGACTGCTTGGGTGATCACCGCGGTCTTGATTATCTTGAACATTTACTTGATTTTACAAACGGTTGGCTTGGTTTAAGCGATAAGCCAATGCTGATAAATAAAAATGGACGAACAACTGAGGTTGTCTGTCCATTTTTTTGTTCTCAGAAGTTAGTGAGGAGGGGGACAATTACCCTGCTGTTGCCAAAGAAAAGGGGGTTGGGTTAAGCAGGTTTGCGAGTAATGGCAGGATACCCGTCGTTAAATCGTATAAATCACTGATCGTCACCGGCCAATTGTGGGCTGTGACGGCAGTTAGTAACTCATCTTGTGAAATGACGGTTTGGCTGATGGGGAGGATCAGCGCCGGTGCCGTCGTTGCAGTCGTCAAGGGAACTAAGTCATGGACAAAATAAGCGAAGTCTGGTGCGGTATTCAGTAGCAGGGTGAGGTGACTGATTTCTTGGGGATCAATTTGCTGCATGAGCTGTAGCGTTTGGGGTGCAGAATACACCATTGCCGCATAGCGTTTCAAAGGTAACGCTGGTAATTCAGTCGTTGGCGGGGCCAACGTGACAGTTAAGCCCAATTGCCAACTAGCGAGTAAGAGTGCTGGAATCGGAGCTGGGTTAGTGGTGCTAATGAGGATGGCTTGACCAGGCTGGACGGCTTGTTGTTGTAAGCTCGTCCGACACAAGGTCAAGTCTTCGAGGAGATCAGCACCAGTGTACCAGATGCCCTGAGCCTGATTTTGTAGTAGCGGTTGTTGATAGTTTTTTCGCAATTGCGTTTCAATCTTTTTAGTCAAATTAGACATCTGATTACCTCCTCCTTTCAATGACATTAATACGGGCTACTTAGTAGGTTGATAGCGCAACTTGTCAAGATTTTGACTGCTAGTATCAATGGTGTCGATAACTTGAGTTTGCATTGTTTTAGCAACTAATTTAGCGGCGTGTGGCGTTAAATCGTTGGCAGCTTTTGGTTGGGATGGCCGGGTCGCAATGTTGGTGCCTTCGTTAACATGACTAACTAAACTAGTTGAAGTTGCGACGGGTTGCGCAGTGGTTGTGTCAGCGAAAGCTGTACCAGTTGTTGCGAATAGGGTGCCGGCGGCCATTAGGGTAATCGTTAATTTCTTTAAAGTGTTTTTCATGATAATCGAGCTCCTTTTAGTTGAGTGGGTTGTTTTTTTAGTTAGGCGACTGGGACGAGCCAATCGTTGGAAAGTAGTTGATGGAATTTACGGCCAAGTGGCACCCATAATTCGGACTGGCAGATGTTACGGGCCGTCTCCCAAAACAGCGGATCGTTGAGTTGGTCATTGCTTAATTTTACTTTGACATACTCGCCTTGTTCCGTTTTCGCAATTACTAGCGGGTAAAAGACTTTTACCAAATGAACTGCGGTAATATTTTTAATTTTAGGATCGGTATCTAATAACATATTTCCAGCTCCTTAGTTGCTTGCTTGACTTGAATGACTATAGTTTACCGGCAAATGGCGGGCGTAACTATCGACTTTTCGTAAATCTAATCTAAGAATTTCTTAGAAAGCCGCTTAGATTCATTAAGAAAGGCGAGCTGTCGCGGTTACTAGCTTAAAAATATGTTAAATCCAACATTTTTTGAGCGTTAGAATCGTCAAAAAAATGCAAAAATGCTTACAATAGAAGATAAAGCAAACTGAGGGGGCCACCACGATGACTGAACGGGACTTACCACCACTAAAACAAGGCTTAACGACCGCCGAGGTGCAACAACGGCTAGCGGCGGGACTGCATAATGAGCCACTGCCACCATTGACGCGGAGTGTCCAACAGATATTCCGGGACAACTTATTGACATTATTCAATTTAATTAATGTGTTATTAGGTGGATTAGTCTTTATTACCGGGAGCTATAAAAACCTGCTCTTTTTAGCCGTTGTGATCATGAATACGGCAATCGGTATTTTTCAAGAAATTCGCGCTAAGCGGCAAGTGGATAAATTGACGATACTGTCGGCAGCCAAGATGAACGTTTGGCGTGATGGGCAGCTAGTTGCGGTGGATCAAGCGGATTTGGTTCAGGATGATTTGATTAGTGTGACGCGTGGTGACCAGTTGCCAGTCGATGTGGTCGTCCGTGAAACGACAGGCCTAGAAGTCGATGAATCTCAAATTACGGGTGAGTCTGAACCAATTATTAAGGGTAATGGCGATGAGCTGATTTCAGGGAGCGTTTTATTAGGTGGTCACGGAACCGTCCAAGCAACCGTGGTTGGTCACGGGAGCTATATCAAACAGTTGGCCCGTTCCGCGAAAACGAGTCATCGGACGACGAGCCAGCTACTGACGATTATTAATCGGATCATTAAAATATTAACGTTTACCATTATTCCTTTAGGCGCAGCACTGTTTATCTCGACCTTGATGCGTGGGTCTGGTCAAAATCGGGCCATTTTAGGCACTGTCGCGGCAATGGTTGGCATGATTCCAGAAGGCTTGGTGTTACTAACTTCGGTCGCACTGGCTGCTGGTGCCTTCACGCTCGGGCGACATCAAGTGTTGGTTCGTGAATTGCCGGCAATTGAGGCCTTAGCCCGAGTGGATATTTTATGTCTCGACAAAACGGGGACAATTACGAGCGGCAATCTAAAATTTGAACGGATTGAGCCTTGGGCGGATGTTGCCGCAGCAACGGTGCAGACCACTTTGGCAAAAGTAGTGAGTGCCATTAATGATGATAACGAAACGGCCCAGGCCATTCAGCAAGGTTTAGGCAAACCAGCAGTCACACCGGACGAAGTGATGCCATTTTCGTCAGGACGCAAGTGGAGTGGCGCCAGTTTTGCGGGGCAAGCCTATGTGCTCGGCGCACCAGAATTTATTTTTAGAGAAGTTTCACCAGCGTTAAAGCAACGTATCCATCAGTTAGCCCAACAAGGTTTTCGGGTGTTAGTTTTGGCAAAAGTGGCCCAGCTAACGACTCCCAAGCCGACAAGCCCCGAAGCATTAGGACTAGTTCTGATTACGGATGAATTACGTCCGCATGCACAAGCGACGTTTGGCTTTTTTGCCAAACAAGATGTCGCCTTTAAAGTTATTTCTGGGGATAACCCAGTTACGGTGGCTAGTATTGCCCAACGTGCTGGGATTGCAGGTGCGGATCAATTGGTTGATATGAGTCAAGTGGGGACTGAGCCCGACTATGATCAGTTAGTCGCGACTTACAACGTCTTTGGCCGGGTGACGCCGCAACAAAAAGCCGGTCTGATTAAGGCTTATCAAAGGGCCGGGCATACCGTGGCAATGACCGGTGACGGGGTGAACGATTTGCTGGCGATGCGCCAATCTGATTGTAGTATTGCGATGGCCAGTGGGAGTGAAGCGACTAAAAGCCTAGCTGACTTTGTCTTGTTAGACTCTAATTTTGATGCGATGATTCAAGTTCTGAATGAAGGCCGGCGGGTCATCAATAATATTGAACGCGTGGCTGCGCTGTATTTGATCAAAACCATGTATTCCGTTGCCTTGACCGTCATCTTTATTTTTATGCGCCACAGTTATCCGTTCGAGCCGATTCAGTTAACGCCAATTTCATCACTGATGGTCGGTATTCCCACGTTCTTCTTGGCACTGCAACCGGACTATACGCGAATCACCAGTCGTTTCATGAAACAGGTGATGGAAATTGCCGTGCCTGCCGCAATTGCGGTTGTGGGCTATATTATGGTCATTGATTTGTTGGGGGCTGAATTTAACTTGAACTTTGCCACGACGTCCACCTTAAATGTGTTGTTGACGGGAATTATTAGTTTGAACGCGCTCTTAATTGCGGCGCGGCCGTTGAATCGCTTTAAGATTGGGTTAGTCGCACTGATGGCAATCTTGTTCGCACTCGCATTCCTAGTTGGCGGGCAGATTTTCTCGCTAGTCAATTTGTTGGATTGGCAGTTAGCGATGATCTATTTGCCGTTAATGTTAAGTGCGTACCCCGTATTCGTCTTATTGCAAAACGGCCTCGGCCGGCGCGTCCTGAGTAAGATTCACTGGAAATAAGGATGTCTTGCATAGTAAAAAAACATCGGTCACCCATTACTTGAAGAAGGCCTTCAAATAATGAGTACCGATGTTTTTGAGTTGTTTTTACAGCTTATTTTGTCCAAATCAAAGTAAAGACGCTCCCTTGAGGCTGATTGTCCGTAACTTCAATTTTGGCATGATTCAAACTGACTAATTGTTGTACGATTGCTAAGCCTAAACCGCTGCCTCCAACTTCTTGTGAACGTGATTGATCGACACGGTAGAATCGTTGGAAGATGGCTGCTTTTTGGTCATCTGGGATCCCTTCACCACAGTCAGATACGGCTAATCGGACGTCATGGTCGGTCGCGTGTAAACTCAGCGTGATAGGCTGATCGGCTGGTGAGTATTTATGGGCATTATCCAGTAAAGCCACCACGATTTGTTGGAGCATCTCGGCATTGCCGTTGACGTGAATATCGGCGTCAATGGCTAATTTGAGTGGTTGCGATAGTGACGGTTGATAGTGTTCGCCAAGCTGTAATAGCAAAAATGATAAGTCCTGATCGACTAGCGTTAATTTAGCGCGATCCGCGCGTGATAAATGGAGTAGATTTTCAATTAAATGTTGCATGCGCAAGGATTCTTCATCAATGAAGTTTAGCGATTCCGGGATCACTTCTGGATGAGCATCGCCACGTCGTCGAATCAAGCTTAAATTACCACGAATGGCGGCGATTGGCGTCCGAAGTTCATGGGAGGCATCTGAAATAAATTGACGCTCATGTTGCAAGCGTTGATTTTGGGTGACTAACAAATCATTAAAAGCGTGTCCAAGGTCGTTGATTTCTCTTGGACTGGTTGGCACGGTTAACGTTGGCTGGTCGGCGTCCGGTTGATTGGACGTATACTTAGTTTCGTGCAACAGACTGATGGTCGGGGCACTTAAACGCGCCGCTAACCGGTGAGCCCACCAAGTTCCAGCCGCCAGTGTGAGCAATGTCACTAAAATCGTGAGACAGATTAAAATTAATAAACTATCTAGTAGCCGACGTAGACTAACCCACAATTGATAAGTGTTTTCGCCGTCTTTTTGCGTATACGCGAGAAAGAAGCCAAACCCACGGACATGAACTAACGCGCCGACAAAATGAGTTTGTTTTTCGGCAAAGAAGGCTTTTGATGATGGGGAGGTTAAAATCGTTTGCTTCGTTTTGGTGGCCGTCGTCAAGGTCGCCTTGTCAGTTGTCACCCGGATGAAAGCGGCCTGCTTTGAATCGCGGGTCGTATTATTATTCCACCGAATGAAGCTAGGGACGTCTTTAATGTTAGCTTGATGCAAACTAGTCATCAATTCGCGGGCTTCGCGGGAAGTGTTGAGAGTCTGCTGCCCACCAACAATGATTAAAATAATGGCACTAATCATGAGCGTGATGGTGAGGACGAGGCGCTTGAAAGCTTGGTTAATTAACTGTTCGTATGTTGGAATTGAGTTACTTTTCGGCATTCACAATCGACTCCCTTAGTTTGTAGCCGACACCACGAACGGTTTTAATCAGTGGTCCGGCGTTTGGCGAGGCTAATTTACTGCGCAAATAGCCGACGTAAACATCGACGACGTTTTGTTGCCCGAGGAAATCCGCACCCCAGACTTGATCTAGAAGGTCATCACGCGTGAAAACTTCTTCGGGATGGGCTAAGAAAAATTGTAGGAGGTCGTATTCACGATGGGTGAGCTGAACTTCAGCGCCAGCATTCGTCACGCGATGGGCCTTCGTATCCAAGATGATGTCATCGAGTTGATAGACTTGATTAGGGTCAAGTTGATTTTCAACGCGGCGCTGAATCACCCGAATTCGGGCTAACAATTCTTCGATTTCAAACGGTTTCGTAATGTAATCGTCGGCGCCGTTATCTAAGCCGGCGACCTTATCGCCGATATAATCGCGAGCAGTCATGATGATGACCGGAACCTGATCGTGCTTGCGAATACGCCGGAGCACTTCCATACCATCTAATTTTGGTAGCATCCAGTCGAGTAAAATTAAGAGCAACTCATTTTGATGTTCAGCATACATCGTCATCGCCGCGAGGCCATCATTGGCGACCAGCACGTTGAAATCTTCAAATTGGAGTTCTTTAGTGAGATAGCCAGAAAGACTGAGTTCGTCTTCGACAATCAGAATCGTCTTTTTCATAACGGAAATGATCCCTTCTATATAACATGATTTATGACTATTATAGCCAATAGTTGTGAAAGGGTTGTGATTAAAGGCGTTATTTTCACAAATTTATGCAAGAAATGTAAGCGCCTCAGCTGGTTATGGTAAACTTGGAATAACAAATTTGAGAAAGTAGGGATAGGCATGGGCATCTTTAATGACGCGATGCAAGCAATGTATCACAGTGGCCACTATGGGTATTCAATCAACGTGAAAAAGACGGCGGCGAAAGTGGACCCTAAAGATATACCAGCAATTGTCGCTTTGGGAACCTTAAGTCGGACACCGAGCTATCGCACTTGGCACATCGATTCACCATACAAAACCAAAGAATTCACCGAAAAATTTAAGGCGGCATTAGCCGATTGTCCGCTAGAAATGAGCGATTTAGACCTCAAACCAGAAATGGATGGTCGTTGGGGCGATCGTTAGTGGAATTTGTTCCTACAAGTTCTAGTTATGGTAATCAATTTGGGATTAGACCAATTTGAAAGTTCAGGAGGTGTGGCGTGATGTTTTCATATGATCAAGTACAGCAGCTCAATCGTCTAGAAATTGAGATTTATAAGTATATCATGGGGCATCCAGCCGAGGTCAGTACGATGACAATTCGGCAATTGGCCAGTCAAAGTCATGTTTCCGCCACCACGATTTTAAGATTTTTGAAACGGATGGGTTATGACGGTTATGCCGAATTCAAATTCACTTTAAAGGAACAATTGCGCAAGGATGCGGCGCAACCAGTCTCACAGACCGTGATTTCCATGCGAACCTTTTTTGATCGGATGGATGTCCCGACTGTCACGAGTGATATTCGGGCGGCGACGGCACTCATTCGCCAGGCAAAAACCGTGGTTTTAATTGGTGCTGGGACTAGCAAAGGGCTAGCCAGCTACGGCACTCATTTGTTGGCAAACTTTGGCGTCTATGCGCTACAAGTTAATGAAACCTCACAACCGTTACCAGTCGCAAAAGTGGATCTTTCAGATGCGGTACTCTTGTTGTTGTCGGCCTCTGGAGAGTCAGAAGACGTCATCCAGCAGGGGATCTTTTATCAGCAAAATGGCGCGAAATTAATCGTCATTACGGCTAGCAGTCATTCAACTGCCGCGGGCATTGGCGATGTTGTGCTAACCTATGATACGCCAGAAGTTCAAGCCATCACTGGCGGCAGCACGCTGTCGCAATTACCAGTGATTTATTTTTTGGAACAGATCACGATGGGTGTTCAAAAAGTGGATTAGACCAGTTTAGGAACATTTTCCTTAAATGGAACATGTTCCTTTATGGGAAACACTACACAATATCTTTTGAAAGGGTATACATTACCGCAATGATAGGTATAATAGAATTTGTAGAAAGCGCATTCAGTTGTTGTGCTGATTGAAACAGTCACGACTGTGAAACATGCTATTATTCAGTCAATTGCAATGGGCCTGATAATTGGCCATTATCGAACCGGTTCGTTGCAGTTGGTCTTGTGATATCCAGGACATTAATTTTAAGCAATGCGCTTTTAAATTATTCTAGGGGGTCAACGACATGAGCGAAGACAATAAATCTAGTTTCGTTAATGACCGACTCGTCCCATTATTTGGTAAGATTGCTGGTTCTCGTCACTTGATTGCATTACGTGATGGGATGACATTAGCCGTACCAATGATTATCATCGGGTCAGTCTTCATGATCATTGCTCAATTCCCAATCCAAGGTTATCAAAATTTCATGTTAAATACCTTTGGTAAGAACTGGGCTACTATTGTTCAATATCCAACCAATGCATCATTCCATGTCATGGGGTTAATTGCCGTTATTGGGATTTCTTATAACATGGCTAAGAGTTACAAAGTCGATCCAATCTCAGCGTCAATTGTTTCAATGAGTGCTTGGCTATTAACTATTCCTTTGAATACTGATAAAGCTGGCGCACTTTGGGTACCATTAACACAACTTGATTCGGCTGGTTTGTTTACTGCCCTTTTAATTGGTTTATTCATTACCGACTTGTATGTGTTCATGGTTCATCGCAATTGGACAATCAAGATGCCTGACAGTGTGCCACCGGCAGTCAGCAACTCATTTGCTGCGTTAGTTCCAGGGGCCATTATCTTAGTTTTGATCTGGGTATTACGTTTAATCGTTGAAGCCACACCAATGGGCAGCATTCCAAATGTGATCTCATTCGTTTTGGCAAAACCATTAGGCTTATTGAGTAACACCTTACCAGGTGCTTTAGTTGCTGAATTCTTGATCTGTTTACTTTGGATCTTCGGGATTCATGGTGCCAACGTTGTTTCTGGCGTTATGTCACCAATCTGGTTATCAGCAATGTCACAAAATGCCCACGCTGTTAGTGCTGGCAAAGCCATTCCTAACATCGTTACGTCACAATTCTTCGATAACTTCATCCACATGGGTGGTTCTGGTGCGACTCTTGGGTTAGCATTTATGATTGCCTTTGTTTCACGGAGTGCTGAATTTAAGACTTTAGGTAAATTGATTATTGGACCTGCGATCTTTAACATTAACGAACCAATCGTCTTTGGTTTGCCAATTGTTATGAACTACCGGATGGCGATTCCATTTATCTTAGCCCCATTAGCTAACGTTGTGACAACTTATGTTGCCATGTCAACAGGTTTAGTGGCTAAGACAATGGGTGTTATGGTTCCTTGGACCACGCCGCCAATTATCTCTGGTTACCTCGCAACTGGTCACGTTTCTGGTGCGGTAATGCAAATTATCAACATCGTGCTTGACGGTGCCATTTACTACTTCTTCTTCAAGGCCTTAGATCGTGATAAGGTTAAGGAAGAAAAGACTTTCGCTGCTAAAGAAGCTGCCGCTGCAGCCGAAGCTGCTAAAGCTTAAGTTGAACTTTAAGAGAACTCACTTCGGTGGGTTCTTTTTTTTGCAAATTAGAGATAATTTGGTGATTTCAATTTTTAGCGATGAAAGGATACTCGGCACTTCTTATATCCTATACAGTTAACTGTTGAGAGAAAGTAGCACTTTTTTACAGTGAGAACATACGTTTGGCTTTTTCCAGCATCAAGTGTATTATTTAAGTTAATTGAATTGGTTACTTTTGAGTGATTACTTAAAACTGACTGAGGCTGGAGGAGACTGTGTGGAATGAAAAAAGCAATATTTTTTATGTGTGACCAATATGCAGATTGGGAAGGCGCCTATCTGTCTAGTCAGCTTAACCAGCAGGATGATTGGCAGATTGTCACGGCTTCTGTGATGCCTGTGGTTACTTCAATTGGTGGGTTTAAGACACAAGTTGATGAAAGACTCGACGAACTTTCACAAGATGCTGATCTCTTAATCTTGATTGGCGGCAATTCCTGGGAGCAAGATTATCAGAAATTGACCGTGACGATTCAGACTTATTTACAGCTAGGAAAAGTCGTCGGGGCGATTTGTGGCGCTGTCGATTATTTGGCGCGTAATGGGTTATTAACGGGCTATCAGCATACGGGTAACGCTCAGTTTCTCTGGAAAAATGATAAGCAGTATACAAATCCGCAAGACTTTCGAGAAAAACAAGTTGTTCAGGATCATAATCTAATCACGGCTAACGGGACAGCGGCCTTAGACTTCACGGACTTGATTCTAACGAAGTTGTTCACCAAACAATTGGAAATTCATCAGGAGATGAGACTTCAGCGCTTGGGATTTTATCGTTATGTTGCGTTGTATGGAAATCCATATCAATAAAGGAACCTTGTGGTGCATGATTTGAGTGGCAATACGGATTTAAGTATGAATGAGATTAGTGCGTTATTTGCTAAAAATAATTGTAGTTAAAATGCTTGAAGAACAGGCATTAAGAATAGGGGTGACATATGTGCTGAGTCTTGAAGTGACACAACCATTTCCGGTAGAAAATGAAGTTATTGAGTATAAGGAAATATTCAATGAGAAGTGTAAAAAAGAAATTGCCGCATTTCTAAACGGTGCGCAAACAGCCTGCATTTACTTTGGTGTAAATGATATTAGTCGTAAAGTTACACACATTTATACTGATGATGAAAAACATGAAATTGAAGAACAAGTGGGACGCTGGTTATCGAGCCCGACTTATTACCCAAGCCCAGTAGGTGTCGTGCATGTACGGACAGAGCGACAGCTTTTCTGTATTGAAATTCAGCCGGGAGATGCGAAGCCATATTTCTTAGATGGCAGGGCATATGTTAGAAATGGTTCAGAATCGGTCAAGGCCTCTCAAGAGCGGGTCACTAAGATGATGGTGCTTCAGGACTTAAGCTCGTTTGATGCTTCAGAATCACCAATCCAAGACTTACGACTGGACGAAATTGAAGGCATCTTTAGGCGCGAAAAACTCAACTTTAAAGCTAAGGCCTTAGGGTTCTTAAATTCACAAGGTCTATTAACAAATGTGGCTTTTCTTATGAGCAGCCAAAATAATTTTTTGGTTAAGGTTGCTATTTTTGACGGCGTCACGGTTGACCAGTTCAAGGATCGACGAGCCTTTAGCGGATGTATGCCAAAACAGATTGATGATATTTTGACATATATAAATCTTAATAATCCATTATCGGCACGGATCACCGGGCAACCAATGAGGGATGAAAAGAGAAGTTATCCGGGAGTTGCTATTCGTGAATCAGTTATTAATGCAATTGTCCATCGCTCTTACTTTAGTAAGTCCCCTATTCAAATTGAGATTTTTGATGACCGGTTGACCATTATGTCCCCAGGTCCTTTACCAGGCGGAATGAAACTGAAGGCCGTCTTAGCGGGACAAACTCTCCCTAGAAATCCTCAAGTGGTTAAAGTTCTTAATAAGCTAAAGTATATTGAGGACTATGGGACAGGCATTAGAAGGATTTTGAATAGCTATGCTGATGAACAAAAAACACCTAAGTTCAGGACTAGTGAGGATTTTGTAAAAGTTAGTTTACCGAACTTAAATTATAGGGAAAAACTCCCTAAGTCAACCTTTCCGAATATTGTGGCGACAGATGATCCTGGGCCAGTTAGCGTAATTGTCGATGAACAAGGCCAGATTATTAACTATTTAAAAAATAATTTGTACATTACTAGAGCGATTGTAGAATTGCTTCTAGGGATAAAGGGGAGTCAGGCAAATAAATATTTAAAGCAATTGGTTGATTCCAATATCTTAAAAAAGGTTGGTTCAGGTTCTGCAACAAGATATGTACTGGTTCATCAGATTCATAGCAAGTAAATCTATCCGGGAGATACCGGGAGATACCGGGAGATACCGGGAGATAGAAAAAACTGAACTACGAGTAGACGCCATCAAGAGGTCTAGTCGTTTTATTAGGAATGGAGATGCCTGAAAGCTTAAGATGCTTAAAAATAATTATTTAGTGAAAGTGTAAATTTTATGGGTAACTGGCGGTGTGGTAAAAAGGACTCAACATTTGTGGAATCAATGGGATGAGTAGTAGCGGCCACCCCTTTAAGTCCAATAAATCGAGAACGGTTGACGTACAGGAAAATCTTGTCTTGTTCGGCTTTTTTATAATAAAAAGGCCCTCAGGTGATGAGTGCCTTGGCGATAGTTATGTTTAATAAGCTGCTTAGCGCGTGTGGAAACGCGGATGTAACATGGTTGGATGCTGATGATCCGTGCCGACGTATTGAATGAGCCAATAGTCGTTTTGCGGTAGTGAATACCGGGCAATGACGTGTGATACAACGTAACGAATGGTATCTGCATTTTCGTCAGTCCATAGGCGCCAGGTCGGCAATTTAGCGGAATACACGCGTTCCCAGTCACCCAGTTTTTGCTCATCAGCTGAGAGTGAGACGAGCAAATCAGTATGAATATCACCGGTTAATTCAATTAGGTAGCAGAATTTCTGCCGATGCACTGGTTCAGTCTTAATCATGGTGGGCAACTCCTTTAACTTGAGATAACTTGCGCGAAAAGGCAAGCCAATGAATTAACGTTTAAATATATAGTACAACCATTTGACTAATAAGCCTAGTACTTTTAATTAGTGTTATTAAAATGTAACAATTAAAATTTCAGTTTAATCTTTTTTAATTGTTTTTACTTGACCTGAAACGCGTTTCACCCCTTATAGTAAAGCTATAAATAAAATGGTGTGGGGTGAGCATGATGGAAACGGGTATTTTAAAGCAAGTTGATTTGAAAACGGCGTTGACGCAGTACTTTTATGTGGTGGCTGATCATCGTGCGAATTGGATCAAGGTTCGGTCAACCCAAGCGTTTAAACCATTTGAGTTGACGTTACGGATGAGTGATTTACAAATCGAACATGATTCGGCGGTCGCGGCAACGCGCAATAAAAAATATGAGTTTAATGATAACACAGGCGGGCTAATTACCTTATTCGAGAATTGGCAACGCACATTAACAGCCTAGGATGGTTTAAGCTAATAAAAAATCACGGTTTTGGCATTGTGAGGAACGACAATGCTAAAGCCGTGATTTTTTTTAATTAATAAGTGCCATCGGTATAAGTGATGGTATCCAAGCCATTGGTATTGTAATTCTGATTATTGACGCCATCGTAGGTTGGATTGAGCTTGTTGAGCTTGGTTTCCATATTGCTTAAGGATTCGGTTGAAAGTCCCAATTGCGTGCGGATTGCATCCGAAGCAGCTTGCAATTTCTTAGTGCTCAGAATTTGATAGGAACTCGTATTGATCCAAGCGCCGGTCCCGACCACTTGGGTGGATTTGATATTTTTCATATTCGCGCGGTCATGGGTTGCCAGGGCAACGAGATCGTTGAAGCTTAAGTCGGTCTTGAGATTACCTTTGAGCGAGCTCAATAGCTCACTGTAATGAGAAACGGTACTGGTTTTAGCCAATTTGGTTAAAACAGCTCGCATAACTTGTTGTTGCCTGAGTTGACGGCCGTAATCACCGCGTGGATCTTGATAGCGCATGCGTGTGTAGCTCAAAGCTTGCGTCCCATTCAAATGATGGGTGCCTTTAGTCGTGGTGATATTGTCAAAGGTGACGTCCATATCACTCGTGATGGTGACACCACCCACGGCATCGACAATCTGTTTGAGACCGCCCATGTTGATGGTGGCGTAATAGTTAATGGGTACGTTGAAAAGCTTGCTGACGCTCGCTTTAGCCATTTTAGAACCACCGATATTATACGCGGCGTTTAATTTTTGAACATTCGTTTCCTTAGTCCCGACCATCTCAGCCAAAGTGTCACGTGGAATACTCGTGATGACGGTTTTTTCAGTCTTGGGATTAATCGTGACAACCATAATGGTGTCTGAATTTCCCTTGTCAATCCGCCCGTCGGCACCGGTATCGACACCTAGCAATAAGATGCTGATGGGCTGCTTGGCGTCAATCGTCTGACTCGCATTGGACCCGGTGTAGACAGATGATTGATAGCGTGCTTGTGCTTGGCGAATAATAACGCCCACGGTGATTAGTGCGATTAGGACAATTAAGCCTCCTGCAATTAACCATGGTCGTCGTTTGGAATGTCCCATATGTCGCATAGTGCCCTCCTTTTGAAACTACAGTTGTTAGCATACCGTTTTCGCGGTCAACTGAAAAATACCTATTTTGAGTGTACTTAATTCAAAAAATAGATACCACCAGAGACACTTTGAAAGGAAAGTATGCAAATTGAGTTAGGGGCCTAAAGCTTGGAAGATCAAAATTGCTAGTAACTACTGCCATGTCAATGAATAATAGGGCATGAAGATTAGTTGACATGACCGCTTCCAGTCACCACTGATAACATGCGGCCGTGGGACCGGATCAAGCCTGAGGAACGTCTTGACCCTCGCCTGAAACCCTTGCACAACTCGCAAGTGTCCCAGACCGTCCGTGGCGTAACGCCGGCAAGCAACATGCCGACCCAACGCCACTTTCACGACCGATGTTATCAGCGGCGACTTCCAGCTAATTTAACTGTTTTTAGGTTAGGTTTAGCGGAGCCAGGCAGAATCGTTGTGCTGTGTCGGTAAGATTGGTCGGCTGGTCTTGGCCGCCTAATCTTACAGGGAGATTTAAAGACGTGGGTTATCGGCTTTAAATCGAAGTCGCAGACCGCACTATGGCTGGGACTGTCCCACCATAGCACAGCGATTTCTGCCTGCCGGAGCGGGATCATCACTGATTTGGAAGTGCCTGTTGCCTATATGACAGTGTTTATGAGTCCTTTTGTCCTTTCAACCTTCAGATAGGGACAAATAATCAGTCAATTGTAAAAAGTTGGCTTATACTAATCATGGAAAATAATTTTATGAATTGGGGATGTTAATTTGACAACGTTTAAAGCGTTTTCGGACGCAGATATTTTAGCCGATTTAACCGCACAAGTGCCAGTTGAGCACGTCTTCACCGATAGTGACACGCTAAATAAATTTTCTTTTAGCAAACGACTCACGGATGATGACAGTGGGTTGGCCTTGGCATATATTGAAGCCCATTCGGTGGCCGATATTCAAGGCACTTTGAAGATTGCACGCAAGTATCACTTGCCAGTCATTCCACAGTCGCAAGCGACGAGTACCGTGATTGGTTCGGATGGGATTACTGGCGGCTTGATTTTATCTACGGCCAAGATGAATCATATTCTGGAGATCAGTAAGGCTGATTCATTGGCTGTTGTAGAACCCGGTGTCATCAACGGTGATTTGGACAAGGCTGCGCGCGAGCAAGGCATGTTTTATGCGCCAGATCCTGGCTCGAAGCCGATTTCTGGGATTGGCGGCAACGTCATGACGAACGCCGGCGGGATGAGTACGGTAAAGTACGGTGCAACTAAAGATAACGTGCTTGGAATGAAGGTTGTGTTAGCCGATGGTCGCGAGATTAAGCTCGGTGGCCGGACATTGAAGCAAGCATTCGGTTATGATTTGACACAATTGATGGTTGGTTCTGAAGGTACTTTAGGGATTGTCACGGAAGTCATCGTTAAATTAATGCCAATTCCGCTCGGTACGCCAGTCATGGGCGTGGCCTTCTTCAATAATATGACCGCGTTAGCTAAGGCCGTGGCAGCGATTCGCATTTCGGGTGTCTATCCGACAATGTTGGAAGCGCTCGATGGTCAAACAGTTGCGGCTTTGGACCGCTATGAAAAGACGCACTACGCCTCAAACAGTGCGGCGATGCTGATCTTTAAGCTCGATAATGGTGGCGCGGCCAGCATGGAACTCGTTCGCAAGTTATTAGCCGAAAACGATGCCAGCAATGTCACCATCACGACTAAGCCAGAAGAACAGGCTGACTTGGAAAAATTACGGCGTGATATGTTGCCAGCGGTCTTTGCCGGTCAGAACCATATCATGGAAGACATGGCAGTGCCGTTGTCACAACTAGCACCGTTGATGGATTACATTTCAGACTTAGCGAAGCGGTTAGACGTTAAAATTTATACCGCGGGGCATGCCGGTGACGGTAATGTTCATCCGACGTTAGTTTGGCCAAAAGACGCGACCAAAGTTCCGGATAATATTATTGTGGCGCTGCAAGAGATGTTCCATAAGACGTTGGCACTTGGTGGGACAATTTCTGGCGAGCATGCGGTCGGTATGTTGAAGAATCAATGGAACAACGCGGAGTTAGGTGAAGATGTCGATTTATTGCAACATCAAATCAAAGCGCTATTTGATCCAATGGGTATTTTGAATCCAAAACGCAAAATTAATTAAGCAAACGCAGAAGTTCGAGACTAACCGCTTGAACTTCTTTAATTTACGCTTAAACCCAACGTGATTCACATGTTAATGATTGCGCCACAACCTAATTATGCTTATGATGAATGTATCAAAAGCAATTGGAGGAAACGCAAGTGACACCAAAAAATTCGAATGTGCGGCTTGAATTTGATGCCGAAGTTTTGCGTAATGAAGTCTTTGACGTCGCAGACTTCGCAAGCTTTCAACGTTTCTGGCAACGATTTGAGCATTTTTTAGAAGATCGGATGGTTGTGGGGCGTTTAAAGGTGCTTGAAGGTCACGGTTTAATTCCTAGTGATTTTAAAGACGTTGATGGTCGCCTCGGTTATCAAGCCGGCGAGAAGCAATACCAAATTGATTATGATCAGATTGTCCGTGAATGGATTGTCACCACTCAGTAATACAGGTATTAGCCTGGAAGTGAAAGTCATTGGAGCGATATGTCATTGAGTAAAACAGAACCGCAATCAGATGAACCAGATTTACTATTACCAGCCCAACCGGAGCTATTACAGGCGGTCGACCAATTGAGAGCGTATTCATTACGCTATGAGGTCGCAATGAAGCTTGTGTTAGATAAGTTGGATTATATTAGTCGGGAATATGAATTACGCTACGGTTATGCCCTGATTGATAGTAAACAGTCCCGAATTAAGTCGCCTGAAAGCATTGTTGGTAAAATGCGGCGTAAAGAACTGCCACTGACTTTAGAGGCAGTTTTTACAAATTTACACGACATTGCAGGCATTCGGTTGATCGTCCGTTTTTTGAGTGATATCAAAACGGTCGAAGACTTGTTAGCAACGCAAGCGGATTTAAAAGTGTTGAAAGTAAAGGATTATATTCATCATCCTAAAGCGAACGGCTATCAAAGCTTGCATTTGATTTTAGGCGTCCCAATCTATACCGTGGATGGCCCAAATATGATTGAAGTCGAATTACAAATTCGAACGATTGCCATGAATTTTTGGGCGTCATTGGAACATGAACTAAATTATAAAAAGAATGTGCCAAATCAGGCGGCACTACGCCATTCTCTAACAGAAAAAGCCCACTTGATCACACAATTGGATCAAGAAATGGATGATATTAAGGAACGGATGTACGATCAACAACCACCGAAACATGAGATTTGAAAAGTCCTGTGAAACCAGTATCGGTTTCACAGGACTTTTTTTGACTTGACTCAGGTCAAGTTAAGACTAATTTTTGTTTGTTAGATTAAATGCAGCGGCTGTTTCAGTAAACTTCGGCTTAATTAGCCAATAGCGCATCGTGTTGTGGTAACAGCCAATCGTCGGCTAACAGTTGATGGAAACGACGGCCGATTGGCACCCAGAGCTGTGCCCGCCAAATGTCTTGGACCGTTTCCCAAAAGAGTGAATCAGCTAATTCAGCGTTGCTGACATTAACTGGTAAATATTGTCCCGATTCAGTTTTCACAATGATTTGAGGATAGAATACTTTCACTATTTTGGCCGCCATGATATTTTTAATGCGTGGGTTATTATCCAGTAACATATAAAGCACTTCACTTTCAGTATGACCTTATCGATAATACAAGAATTATCATACTGATAAAGTGTGAAAGCTTTGATCATCATTTCGTGATGATTTTGTTATTTATTGCTTTAGGTGGCTTAAGAAAGGTTGTGATTGGCTAACAATCGTTAAGATTTCTTTGGCATATCAGGGATATCTTTAAAGGGTTTGCCACGATACCACCAGTCATTAATGAAATTTGCAAGTTGTTCTGGGGTTTCTTCCAGACCAGTTTTAAGCCAGTAACGAACAACGCCAACGATGCCATTTAGGTAGTATTCGAACATATATTGGCCTTCTCGAGGATTGATATTGGCAATTTTGACGCGGTCATCTTCAAGAATTTCTCGCTTAGTGATGGCAATGAAGCTCATTAAAAAGTCCTGATCGGTTGTGAGAATGAACGATGTAACCGCATGGCGTTTCTTAACGATTTCAAAAATACCAGTCAAAATGGCCCGTAATGAATTGGGATCAGTATGTTCATTAATGACCGCCAATAATTCTTTGGTCGCATCTTGTTCCATCGTATGCATGCAATCTTTGACATCTTCATAGTGCGCGTAAAAGGTCCCCCGGTTGATGTCTGCTAATTTACAGACGGCAGTCACGGTAATCTCATTAATTGGTTGGCTTTTTAACAGTTCAATCAAACTATTTTGAATGAGACGCTCGGTCATTTGGGCGCGCCGATTATTTTTAGTTCCTACCATAATTATTTCCCCTCATTAAGTAAACAATTTCGCCACTGTTGTTTATTTAATGACGAAATTATGAAAATTGTTGCTTGAATTTTTTGTTATTTTCAACTAACATGTTGTTATTATTTAAACACATTGTTGATTAAATGTCACGATGTCGTTTTAGAATCTGAATTAGGGAAGGGATATAACATTGAAAGGGAGCCGTAGACAATTTACCATTCAAGCAGTCGTTTGGTTAGTCGTGATGGTGGCGGCCATCATCTTCTTACCAAACGTCAGCAGTTTAGTCCGTGATAAGGGCCAGACACAGTTGCCAAGCAGCGCGAAGAGTCAAGTCGCGTCCGTGATTCAAAACCATTGGGGGCGTAATCAGAATAATACGCGCCAAGTCGTAGTGGTGTTCAGTAATGGTGATAAGCCGTTAACGGATAACCAGAAGCAAGAAATCGATGGGACGATTCAACGCTTCAAAGTTCAAAAGTCAAAATATCATGTGAAGTCAATGACGGCGGCGAGCGATAATGCCGCGGCTAAGAAACAATTGATTTCTAAAGATAAATCGACACAATTATTACAATTGATGGTCGGTGAAAATCAGACTGTCACCAATATGACCAAAACCATCACTGATGGTGCTAAAACCGCTGGCGTTAAAACGTACGTCACTGGGAGCGACATTTTAAATGATGATTTCACCCAAGAAACGGAATCTGGCTTACAGAAGACTGAAATTATTACAGTTATCTTTATTTTCATTGTCTTGACGTTAGTCTTCCGGTCACCGATTACGCCAATTGTGTCATTATTGTCAGTTGGCTTATCATTTATTATTTCGTTGAGTATTGTGATGAATTTAGTGGAGAAGTTCAATTTTCCACTGTCTAACTTTACGCAAGTCTTTATGGTCGTGGTCCTCTTCGGGATTGGGACTGATTACAACATCTTAATGTTCGATCAATTCAAAGAAGAACTCAGTCACGGCGATAGTCCAGTTGCCGCGACTGGGCGGGCGTTGAAGATCGCTGGCCGGACGATTCTATATAGTGGGTCATCACTATTAATTGGGTTTAGTGCCCTAGGATTAGCCAACTTCTCGATTTACCGTTCCGCCGTGGGGGTTGCCATTGCGGTCGCAATTCTCTTGTTAGTGCTGTTGACATTGAATCCATTTTTCATGGCACTACTTGGACCAAGATTGTTCTGGCCATCTAAAAAGTTCTCAGGTGGCAGTACAAGTAAGATGTGGCACGGGATTTCCGCCACTTCTGTGCGCTATCCTTTGATTGCCATTGTGGTTGTCTTAGGGGTAGCCGCACCATTTGTCTTTACCTATAGTAATCAATTAAATTATGACACGTTGGCAGAATTGAATGATTCGATTCCGGCTAAACAAGGCTTCAAAGTAGTTCAATCGCATTTCTCGAAAGGGACGGCGGAACCATCAACGCTTTATATCAAATCCGATCATGCGCTAAACAATGAGAAGGATATTAAGGCAATTGACAACTTAACCCGGCAATTGAAGAAGGTTAAGGGTGTCAAAACGGTTGCTTCAGTAAGCCAACCAGGCGGCTCAGAAATTAGTGACTTGTACGTTAAGAAACAATTAGGCACAGTCACAACTGGGATGAACTCAGCCAGCAAAGGTTTGACGAAGATTAGTAGCGGCTTAGATAGCGCCAATAGTCAATTGAAGAGTTCAAACATGTCATCCGGTGTTAGCAGCGCTAAAGAATTAGCGGATGGGGCCAAGAGCCTGTCAACCGGGTTAGTCACGTACACTAACGGCGTTTACACCGTGAATAACGGTCTGAATACCTTGAATGGCAGTACTGGGACGTTGGCTAGTGGGGTTAATAAACTAGCGAGTGGCTCACAGCAAGTTACGACTGGGTTGAATACGCTAAATAGTAAGACCGGCGCATTATCAAGTGCTACAAGCCAATTGGCAAGTGGCTCTAATACGCTGGCGCAAGGTGTCGTGACTTATACTAATGGTGTTTATACGGTAAATAGTGGCCTGAATGAGCTTAATGGTCAAACTGGCACGTTAAGTTCTAAAGTTGGCGAACTGTTTGATGGAACTTCTAACCTCTCTTCAAGTTTAGATAGTATAGCAAGTCAGAATGGGACAGTTGCTGACAAACAGAATGAATTGATTAGCAGTATTGGTCAACTTCAAAGTGGCTCGTCAGAGATTGCAAAACAATTAACGGCCATGCAGTCAGAAGTTAATGCGGGAAACACGACGCAATCTAAAGCAGAGTTGGCACAGTTGACTGCAGGACTTAATGAGCTCAATTCAAGTATGGCTGAGCTACAACAATTGCCTGCATCAATGGGTTCTGCAAAGGATGATGTCAATAATTTTAAGAGTGTTCTTACAACGACTAAAACGCCAATCAAGTCAGATATGGGAACAATCCAGAGTGCGCTTGAGAGTGCATCTAGTGCAGACAATGCAAAAAACAGTGCAACCAACGCTAGTGTTGATGCAAACACGGTTGCATCAGCAGCAGTTGCAGCGGCAGGTTCTTCAGCAACGTCTGATCAGAAAGCTGCAATTAGTTCGGCAGTGACTTCACAAGTGAATGCACAAAATAGTGCTAATAGCGGTTCAAATACTGCGACAACTAAAGCAGGAAGTGCCACCGATGCAAATGCTGGGTTAACCGCACTATCAGATTTACAAACGCAGTTGAATAGCATCACTACTGCTGCTAGCAAGTTGCAGGACTTGAGTGACAGTATGGATAAGTTAACTGTTCTTGCTGATAAATCAAAGGGCGTTAATTTGCAGGAAATTGCAGGCGTAATTACCAAATTGGAAGGGTCAATTACTCAGGTGCAAAATGCACTTAATGGTGATGGAACGGCTGCAAACCCAGGCTTTGTCCCTAGCATGAACAGTTTGACTACTAATTTAAGCAAATTGCAAACTGGTGCTGCGACGCTTGCATCAAGTATTAATGGCTATACTGGCTACGTTTCACAGGCTGCTACAGGTGCTAATAAGATTAATAATGGTGTAAGTACGTTGAGTGCATCAATTCCGACGTTGACTAATGCCATCGGCGCATTGACAGCTGGAACTAATCAGTTGGCGGCTAATTCCGCTTCGTTAAATAACGGTGCCGCTCAGCTTGCTTCTGGCAATAGTCAATTGAATGCACAAGTGCCTGCATTGGCTAGTGGCGTGAGTCAGTTGGCTTCTGGTTCTAGCCAAGTTTCATCTGGCTTAACCACCTTGCAAGGCCAAGTGCCAACCTTAGTCAGTGCCATCAGCGCCTTGGATGCTGGGACCAACAAGTTAGCTGCAAGTTCAGCAGCCTTAACTTCAGGGGCGTCACAAGTTGCTGCTGGGAACCAAACGATGTACACGACGTTACAAAGTTTGGTTAAACAAATGGCGACATTACAAAAAGGTTTGGCAACTGCTAGCAATGGGACTAAGACCATCAACAAGGGTGTCGGTTCAGCGAATAGTTACCTTACTGGTTTGAAGAAGTCAGATGCGGCGGATACTTACTACGTGCCAAAGAGCACGTTGAAAGGTAAAACTTATCAGACTGCTTTGAACAGCTACATGTCCAGCAACTATCATGCCACGAAGTTAACGATTGTCTTGAAAGATAATCCTAGCTCAAAGGCTGCGATGAACAAGATTGCAGCCATTCAAACGCAAGCACAAAACACGTTGAAAGGGACATCATTAGATGGTTCAACGATCGCGATTGGTGGTCAAACATCTGAAACTAACGATACCCAATCAATTGCGTCGAGTGACTTCATTCGAACGGCGGCAATCATGTTGGTCGGGATCTTATTAGCCTTGATGGTCATCACTCGCTCTGTTTTACAACCGTTCTACATCTTAGGGACGTTGTTATTGGCTTACATTATGTCCTTGAGTATTACGCGGATGTTGAGTAGCTGGTTGATGGGTCAAGATATGTTGACTTGGAACACACCATTCTTCGGCTTCATCATGTTAATTGCCCTCGGGGTTGATTATAGTATCTTCTTGATGATGAAGTACCGTGAGTTTGATAATACGGCGGCAACGCCAAGTACTCGGATTGTCCGAGCGGCTTCGGTTATCGGTGCGGTTGTCTTATCCGCAGCTTTGATCTTAAGTGGGACGTTCGCGGCCTTGATGCCATCTGGTGTCTTGACCTTGATTCAAGTGGCGATGGTCGTGATTATCGGATTGATTATCCTGGTATTCGCCATTCCAACGGTTATTCCAGCCTTGATTCGTTTGACTTATCCTTTGACGGATAGCATGGAAAACGACTCAACTACGGATGAACCAACGAAACGGTCACACAAATAATCCCTTAAAATGAAGCATGAATTGAAATGGCGTCTGTTAGCTTGGTCAATGGACTGAGTTAACCGACGTCGTTTTTTTAATTGTAAAAGAACATGTGTTCGTGAACGACTTTTTATGTTATGCTAATAGCAAATGAATGAGAAAAATGGAGGGTGGACTGGATGACGCGATGTGATTGGGCGAATTCAACGCCATTAATGCAGCAGTATCATGATAATGAATGGGGACGGCCGCAGCATGACCAACAAAAGTTATTTGAATTGTTATGCTTAGAAACTTATCAGGCTGGGTTAAGCTGGCAAACCGTTTTAAATAAACGGGCCGCTTTTAAAGAAGACTTTTACAATTATGATATTTCCCGTGTCGCTGCAATGACTGATGCTGATATTGACCGTTTGCTAACGGATGCGCGGATTATTCGTCACCGGCAGAAGTTGGCCGCAACGATTAATAACGCTAAGGTCATCCAAGCTTGGCCAGCGGGATCAACATACGCAGAGTGGCTCTGGTCGTTTGTCGATGGTCAGCCAATTCGTCAGGCTTGGCAAGCTTCGGCTGAAATGCCAGGTACGAATGACTTAGCCAAGCGGGTCTCCAAAGAATTGAAAAAACGCGGCTTTAAGTTTGTCGGCCCGACGACGGTCTATTCTTATTTGCAAGGTGCCGGTCTAATTAATGACCACTTGGCTGACTGTGATTGGGCGCCTGAAAATTTGGTGTCAGGTCTTAATCCTAGTCCTGAAAAATAAGCAACATGAAAACCAGCGAGGCAATCTCGCTGGTTTTTTTACCCACGACCCACCGCATCACCGCATTAGTAAATCCTTATCAAAAATATTCGGTAACTAGCCACCGAAAGACCCCAAGAAGTTCATAGTTTAGTCCTTTTTGCCCTGTAAATTGAGGAATGTTCAGGACAGAGCAATTTTTAAACTAATTTTGAGGAGGGCAAGGCATGAATTTCTTCAAACGTGCATGGCTTAATTTAACGGCGAAGAAAGGTCGTTCAATCTTATTGATTCTGGTCACATCAGCGATTATGTTATTTGTTTTAGCTGGTCTGTTGATTCGGAACGCTGCGGATACCGCGACAAGTAACGCGAAGCAAAGTGTTGGTGCTACCGTCACTTTAGCCGCGAATCGAGAAGCGGCGTTCAAGAAAATGCGTAGTAGCACGTCAACGAGTAAGACTAGTCGTCCTAAGTTGACGACGTCGCCGGTTAAATTGAGTGATGCTAAGAAAATAGCGAAACTCAATAATATCGCTAGTTATACGGCGACCGTTTCGACTTCGGCCAATGCGACAGGTTTTAGCGCGATTTCGACTTCCGGTAGTAGTGCTGGTGGGATGAAAGGAATGGGTGGTAGCACGACGAGTTCTGGTGACATTGCTATCTCTGGTGTCACTTCAACGAGTGCAACGGCTGATTTTGAAAATAACACTAGCAAAATTACGAGTGGCCGAGGGATTACGACTGCCGATGAGGGCAGCAATAATGTCGTCATCGAAAGTGAGTTAGCCAAGGAAGATAGCTTAAAGGTTGGCGATTCGATTAAGTTGAAGGCGACGACTGGGACGAAGACGACTTATACTTTGAAGGTCGTTGGGATCTATAAGGCTTCTTCAAGCACCAGCACCCAGCAAGGTCCTGGCGCAACTGATCCGTCGAATAGTGTTTATACGTCTTATACTTTTGCCAATACGGTCAAAGGGTCGAAGTATAAGAATACCGCTGATTCCGTCACTTTTAATGTTTCTGATCCAGCCAAAGTTAGTGCGGTTAAAAAAGCCGGTAACGCTTTGATCAACACATCGAAGTATTCATTGACGACAGATGATAGTAGCTATCAAACGGTGAAAGCTTCAATGGATAACGTTAAGTCCTTTGCGGATAAAATCGTTTGGTTGGTCGCTATTGCTGGGACGATTATCCTGGCACTGATTGTGATCTTGATGATTCGTGAACGGCGATACGAAATTGGCGTCCTCTTATCACTTGGTGAGGCCCGTTGGAAGATTGTTGCCCAATTCTTTGTTGAAATGGTGATGGTCTTAGTCGTTTCGATTGCAATCGCGGGTGCCGGTGGCAAATTTGTTGGGAATCAATTAGGCAAGCAGCTAGTATCACAACAAACGACCACTGCGACAACTGGTTCAACCAGCACCCAGCAAGGCCCTGGTGGCGGTGGCGCGCCTGGTGGGAGTACTTCTGGCACGAAACCTTCTGGTAATATGCAAGCTGGCGGCGCACTGGGTAGCAGTTCAACGTCGACACAAAAGCAAGCCGAATTGGCGATTAATGTAACGGTGATGGATTTGGTTGAACTCGGTGGTTTCGGGTTGGCAATCATGTTCTTGTCCATTATGTTAGCGTCGGGCGGTATTTTACGATTACAACCGAAGAAAGTCTTGATTGAATAGGAGGAAGTTTGTCATGTTAAAAGCAAATGATATTGGTTATTGGTATGATCGCCAAGAGAATAGTCTGTTTGAGCATGTGAACCTCGAGTTCAAATCAGGTCATTCTTATGCGATTGTTGGCCAGAGTGGCTCTGGTAAAACGACTTTTCTGTCTTTACTGGCCGGGTTAGACAAGCCACGGGCAGGTCAAATTGAACTGAACGGTGAACCGATTAATCAATTGGGATTGACCGCTTATCGGCGGTCGCACGTCGCCATTGTGTTCCAAGCGTATAATCTATTTACCTACATGTCGCCACTGAATAATTTGTTGACGGCAATGGCGGTGACAAATTCGAGTCATCGTGGTGATAAGGCCTTCGCGATGGAGATGTTACGCAAACTTGGGATTACCGATGAACAGATGACAAAAAATGTCCAGCGATTATCTGGTGGGCAGCAACAACGAGTCGCCATTGCCCGAACTATGGTTTGCGATGCGAAGCTCGTGGTGGCGGATGAACCCACTGGGAACTTGGATGAAGAGAACACGAAAGATGTGATTGATCAATTTCAAAAAATTGCTCATGAGCAACATAAATGTGTGATTATCGTGACCCATGAACCCGATGTCGCGGCAACTTGTGATTATGCCTATCGACTTGCCAAACACGAATTCACCTTAGAAGCTTAAATTTTAAGTTAGCGCTCACTGCCCAAAATGGCGTCAGTGAGCGCTTTCTTATACATAAATCTGGAAAAGGTTGGCTGAGACAACCAAATAATATTACAAAGTATTACGAAATCAGCCGTTTATTACAACGAACCCGATAAAATGTAACGTCCCATTGATACCAGTGCAATATCCACCCGGTATACTAGATTTTGTTGATTAGTTATGACTGATCAAGGGAATCATAGATATTTAACCGATAGAAACCAAGCCAAACTAATAGGAGTGTTTTATTTTAATGAAAGTAAAAAATATTGTTTTATCAACTGTTGCCGCTTTAGGTTTGTTCACCATCGCTACCACGACTGCTAATGCCGATACTGTTACGGTCAAGGCCGGTGACACGGTTGCCAAAATCGCTAGCGAACATCAAACAACGATTAACGCCATCGAAAAAGCTAACAACTTGAAGAACGTTAACTTGATCTTTGTTGGTGATCAACTTGAAGTGAATGGTTCGACGACTGCAACCACTGCAACTAACACAGCTGCAGCTAGCACGACGGCAACAACTAACAATACGACTAGCGAAAACACTGCTTCAACAACTAGTCAAAATACGACCACGACTAGCACTGAAACAACCACGTCAACGACAACTAATGATAGTGATAGTGCTGCTAAAGCTTGGATTGCTAATCAAGAATCAGGTGGCTCATACACTGCCACGAATGGTCAATATATTGGTAAATATCAATTGAGTTCATCATATTTAAATGGTGATTACTCAGCTGCAAACCAAGAAAAGGTTGCTGACAATTATGTCGCTTCCCGTTATGGTTCATGGAGCGCTGCAAAGGCTCATTGGTTAGCTAATAACTGGTACTAAAATTTAGATGATTAATGCAAGAGTCTGGGACTAAAATTCCAGACTCTTTTTGTAACTCCGAATAGTTATAGCCGAAACGTGGAACAAGAGGCATGGATGCAACAGAGCTACGGAAACCGAACGATTGGAAAGTCCCCAATCACTCGGCTTCCTAGGCGATGCTCAGTAACAACCCGCCGCTTGTCTCACTCTTTTGTAATCGTGATGAGGGCAAGTCGCAACCAAGATTGCTCGTGGTAGTTGCGGGATGCACTTGTGTTTTACTGGTGTCCGCATCGTGAAGATGATATGCTTTTGAAAAATAAGGGAGTGAGTCCGCATGGCAATTCAATTTAAAACGGTGTTGGTCAGACTACGACGTGACCGACAACTATCACAGGCGCAGTTGGCAGAACAATTGTATGTTTCACGACAGGCAATTTCGAAATGGGAACAAGGTGAAAACACACCAGATTTGGAAACCTTGGTGAAGCTAGCTGCCCTTTTCGAAGTTAGTTTAGACGAGTTAGTCTTAGGGGAGCAAGGTGCTGAAACTGCCACAACCCAATCGCCAGCGTCAAGGACTCGAGCGATGAACGGCTGGGAATTCTTAAGTCGTTATTGGTGGTTAGTTTTTGGCTTGCTTGGGATGATTGGTTGGTTGATTTCAGTCACTAGATAATATTAGGAATGCTGTTGTTAGTGACAATACGGGTTAAAAGCATCGCTACTGAACGTTAAAAAAGGTAGCGATGTTTTTTTGCTGTGGCCCAAAAAAAATCCGTCATACAGTGATATACTAATAATCAATTATTATTAAACTGTTTTAATCAGTCAAGATAAGGTTTGACTAGGGTGATGAGCCAGAAAGGATTAACAAATGCAATTAATTTTAAGCGTGATTATGTGGGGCCTATTGTTGTGGCTCGTTATCGAAATTCGAATGATTAGCTTACGTCATTTATCATGGTTACAACTTCAATCGACAGATCACTCAGCTTTAAAAGCACATCGTGTACGCCGCTATTTCTTATTTGAACCAAGTAAACATCACGCGACTTGGACACGGCAACTCATGTTTTGTTGTATGGGCCTAACTGTGGTGGGATTGGGTGGTACGATTGTGGCGACGTGGGTGACGCACGCTTTTTTTGGTTATCTCATTGGGTAGCTGATTTTCTTTATTGGCTATGCTGGTTGGTTGCGGCAGTATCAACGACTATTAACGGCTGCGGTGACATACTGGCAAAAGCATGATCCGGTGTCATTTACATTGCAGTTAAGCGCGACGACACTGCCAGAATTGAGGCGTCAGTTTAACAAACTGAAAATTCTAGGCGTTTTGTTATTGATTGCGATGATTGCGCTAGTTTTAGCGCCATGACCGATTTATTTCCCCATTTAGTCACTAGCCGTAGCGACAAAATAAAAAAGCACCGCCTAAGCGATGCTTTTAAGGAATAACTGATTTAGTTTAGTACCAGCCAGTAGCTTGTGAATGTGCTTTGGCTGCGGCCCATGAACCATAACGAGCTGAAACATAGCTATCAGCAACTTTTTCTTGGTTAGCAGCTGAGTAATCACCGTTCAAGTATGATGAGCTTAATTGATATTTACCAACATATTGACCGTTGGTAACAGTGTATGAACCACCAGATTCACGACCGGCAATCCAGGCTTTGGCGTCATTTTCGCTTGAACTGTTATTGCTAGTGTAAGTTACAGTAGTTGCTGGTTTAGCAGCGGCAGTAGTCGTCGTTTGCTTTGGTGCAACGTATGATGAGCTGTTGTTTGAGCTAGCAACAGTTGCTTTAGGTGCTGCGGCAACTGAGTTAGTGTTAGCCGATTCAGTCGTTGTTTGCTTTGGTGCAACGTATGATGAGCTGTTGCTTGAGCTAGTAACAGTTGCTTTAGGTGCTGCGGCAACTGTTGTGTTAGTAGTAGTTGTGGTTGCAACTGGTGAGCTTACAACGGGTGTTGATGCAACGGCAGTGTTGCCGCCGACTTCAAGTTAGTCACCAACGAAAATCAAGTTAACGTTTGATAAGTTGTTCGCATCGCGAATGGCGTTAACAGTTGTGTTATAAGTGTTAGCAATTTCAGCAACGGTGTCGCCAGCTTTAACGGTAACAGTAGCGGCGTCAGCAGCAGTTGTTGTAACAGCGAATAAAGCTAAGGCTGCAGCAGATGATAAGACAAGATTTTTGATTTTCATAGTGTGTATGCACTCTCCTATAATTGGGTGTTCTGTTTAATTATCTAAAGTTTTTTCGATTCTGTAGTTAGCGGCAACTAATGCCGCCGTAACTAATTAACAATGACTAGTATACCGAGCGAGTGTTGCAACACAATAAACAGGAGGTTACGTTTTTACCCCAATATTGTAATATAAGTCGATTTTTGTAATGATTTGTAATATTTGGTGCTTATTTTGGGGTAAAACTGTGATAAAACCGTGAATTTGAGTAAAATTAGCTAGCTAAGCAGCGAAAGCAAGTGATTAAACAATTATCGAAATAACCTGAATTTTAGTTTAATTAAGGATTAACTGACTAACTAAAATTCGTTAAAGCCATTAACTTTTAGTTATAGTCCCTGAACTTTGGCGAAAAAAAGCAACCTGCCAATTTAGCAAGTTGCTTGAAAATAAGTTGTGTTTTAGTTTAGTACCAGTTGTTAGCCAACCAATGTGCTTTAGCATTTGACCATGAACCATAACGTGAAGCGACATAGTTGTCAGCCACGCGTTCTTGGTTAGCTGCTGAGTAGTCGCCGCCAAGATATGAAGCACTTAATTGATATTTACCAACATATTGGCCGTTGGTTGCTGAGTATGAGCCACCAGATTCTTTGTTGGCAATCCAAGCTTTAGCGTCACTATCTGAACTGTTGTTACTATAGTTAGAAGTGGTCGTTGAAGTTTGTGCCTGAGCAACTGGTGCACTTTGGGTAGTTTGGCTTGATTGCGTTGTCGTCGTGCTGGTTGCTTGAGTCGTGGTTGTTGCTGAACTAGCATTGCCATTGACTTCAAGTTGTTGACCAACAAAGATCAAGTTAACATTGTTTAATTGGTTAGCCTTTTCAATGGCTGAAATAGTTGTGTTGTTTTGTTGGGCAATCGCTGAAACCGTGTCCCCAGCTTTAACCGTAACAGTGGCTGCATGTGCAGTTGCACCAATTGCAAAAAGACTAGAAGCGGCTGCTGCAGTAGATAATAAAACGTTCTTCATTTTCATAAGTAATGTACACTCCCTATTTTTTGTCCGAATGGCTTGGTCCCATATCTCATTCCAAGCACCTTAACTAAGCAATAGTATAGCCGTTGATTGTAACAAACGAATAGCAGTTGCTTTACGAAATGACTGTCAGTTTGTAACATAAGCGGCTTTTTGTAATCTTTTGTAATATTTTCAAACGAATAAACCAATTCAAAATAGGTTTAGGAAGCGCTACCAATGTGATTGTGTCGGGACTGATCGGGGGATTTGTAGCGGTGATGAACAAAACTAACCCCGAGTTACCGGGATTAGTTTTCCCTGACTCGAGGTTAGTTGTTTGTGTTCAATTCAATTAAAATACCTAGGCCAGTTCATTGCGAGTGCGGTTGGCAATGTTCTAATCATTAAACCGAGCTTACTTTTAGTAATCAATAAAACTGGGTTAATCAGCTTTTACTTTAGCGAGCCAATTATCTTTTTCGGCTTGCTGACCAATTAGTGCCGGTTGGTCGGCCAGGTCCGTGTTGATTTTTTGAACGGTGACGCTGAATGGGCTCGCGAGTTGTTTTGTCTCCTGCGTCCCGGTAATCGTGATTAACGTTTCGCCGGCATTGATGTGGACATTATTAGCGGGTGTGGTGATCGTAAGCACGTCACCAAGGGCCGCTTGCGCGTCAGCAGTTAAACCGAAGACAAACCGTTGTCGTGATTTAGTTTGTACCCAGAGGTCGCCGTAGACCATCGGCGCGTGAATGGCTTGATGTTCTTCTTTATAATAGTTAAGCATGGTTTTCCAGGCTGATTCGTTTTTGGACATATTAGTGACCTCCTGTAATGGGTTCAAGTATAGCACTAGTCGTTGAGAGTCAGTAGGCGATGCATGAGTTGAAAATGATGCATCAGTGACAGTTTTTTGATCGTACCGAGTCCTGGAAATTTGTCACCAGCTTGGTAACGGCATAGTTCCGCCAACGCCGGGGTGAGATTTAGGCCATGAAGCTGTGTCGGCGCCCAGTCGGTTAATTTTTGTAACGCTTCAAAAAATTTTTGCTTTTGGCCACGCATGCTGTCGTTGCTGTCAGAAACAAAGTGGTGAATTCGCAGCTGGCCGGTGGCGGTGACGTAAATCAGGTGTATCGCAATGGCGCGTGAAGGCATGCCTTTATCAAAATAAACACTGCCGACCATGGAATAGTCACCGAAACCGTTACTGCCGAAGGGCGGGGTCGCCCAATTAGCGGCCGTGTAAAATTCATCGGTCAATTCGGCATAGTCAGCAACATGGGCGCGAAATGTTAGCGGATCGGTTAATAAAATAGCCCGATCACCAGCAATTTGTTGCAGTCGTGCTTCATCAGGAATTAAGATACCACTAACTTGTTTGAGCAATTTAGTCCGTTGATAGGCTTTTAGTAACGGTGCGTTGGGTGCAATTAATAAGCTTTTTTGACCAGGCGTGGTGGCTAAAAAGTCTGAACTGAAGTCAGCAGCCAAGATGGCACTTGGCTGGTAAAAAGGCAAGCCGCTAGTGCTAGGCAATGGATACAACTTAGTGTTGTTTAAACCGTAAACACTAACTTGAGGATTCGCAACGACGCTGAACCGTTGTTGATGGTCAATCAAAGCCTGAACGGTCTGTTGCAATTCCTTGGAATCACGCACCGGTTCAATAATTGGAACGATTTTTGGCCCTAATTGTTGTTGCTCAACTAAACTTTTGAGCGCTAATAAGTCATACATGCGACCACGAAAGTAAGGGTAATAAGTCATAATTGATCCCTCAAATCAGGTTGTGTGCGGGCCTGATAGGCCAGTTGCAAGGCTTGATATTCAGCGTTACGGGCATCCAATTCCGCTTGTAAAGCAGTAATGGCGTCATTTTGACTGTCGGCGAGAAAACGGTCGTATAAATTTTTATCGGGGTCATAAATATCATAACCGGCACGGGCGCGCTTGCGTAACTCCTTATATAATTGATCATCTGAGTAAAGCTGCAACCCTTTTTTAACCCGTTTCGCTTTATCGACTTCACGGAAGAGGGACGCAATAAAGTGACTAATCAACGGGGCTTCTTCGACTTGTAACGCTTGATGTTGCGCTTTTTTAGCAACCGTCAAAAATCCAGGGGCTTGCAATGGCCGTGGCGCTTGGTCGAGGGCGCGTTGATCAAAGGCACGATAAATGAGCACGCCAATGTGGCTCGGAATCTCCTCGGCGATTTCTTCATATAAGGCTTGTGGTAAAACAAAATAATTATAGTTACCAATGAAGGAAAGTTTCGCTTTGGAATGAAAATCAGCCTTGGTCACCTTTAATTCATAGCAACGCCACTCGAGCGTGCCATCTGGTAATTGTTGATAACTCAAGGTATCCACGATGCCTTTTTCGGCTGGCATCGAAACTTCTTCGACGACGTAAGCCCCTTGTTCTAAACAATATTGATAAAGGGTACTTTCAAGTTGGCGTGTCAGTTTAGTCTTCATGACTGTTGTCCTCCGTTTGTTGCCAAAAATTAGCGATGGTTGCTTGTAATTGCGGCACTGAGTAGATCGACTGGAAATATTGCCAGTGTGGCGGAAATAGTGTTGTATAACGGCGACTCGCAAAGCGTTGATCAAGTAATAAAATAATGCCGGTATCGTGACTGCTACGAATCAGCCGACCAGCTGCTTGTAAGACATTATTCATTCCAGGTAATTGGTAGGCATAGGCAAAGCCTTGACCATTATCGTGGTCGTAATAATCGCGAATTAAATTGGTTTCGGGATTAATGCCGGGTAGTCCAACGCTGACGATGGCGACACCAATTAAGCGGTCACCACGCAAATCAATGCCTTCTGAAAAAATACCACCCAAGACACAGAAACCAACGAGTGTCTTTTCGGGGTTAGCCTGAAACTGATCCAAAAAGGCTTGGCGCTCGCTCCCGTTCATGGCGTTGACCTGAGTCGTCGTTTGAATATCTGGATTGGCTAACTCGAAAGCGGCTTTAATTTGGGTTAAATAACCATACGATGGAAAGAAAAATAAATAGTTTCCCGTTTTTGCCGTCACTAATGCCTTGAGACTGGCGATAATCGCCGCTTCACTGTGCGGTCGTTCGTGATAAGTGGTTTGCACGTATTGGGTCACTAAAATGGCTTGGTGTTTTGGTGGAAATGGTGACGGCAATTGATAGGCCAAACTGTTGGCTTCGCCACCTAAAACGCGTTGATAGTACGCCATGGGTGACAAGGTTGCGGAAAAGAGGACGGCGCCAGCACCTAACTTTAGTGACCGATTCAAGAAGTCACTGGGGTCCAAACAGAGTTCCTTAACCGTCACGTGATGGCCGTCTAATACCGTACGCGTTTGATAGCTGCCGTCATACATGTCACTGATTTTGACAAAGGTTAGACAGTCAAAAAAGTAGTCACGGACGGCGTCCAATAAATCAGAAGGTTGTTGCTTTTGTAACCAATCGCTGATGAAGTCGTTAAAGTTACGCAAGGTTCGGCTTAGTTTATCAGGTGGGTCAATTGAAAGCTGTTCCGTGACATCGTCGTCAATCAAGGCCTGGCTAATTCGACCAAAGTTACGCCGAACTTTTTTGAGCTCGCGTTGTAAGTCGTCACTAGGTTGTGACTTGTCAGGCTTGGCGAGTTTTAACAAATGGGCAATTGGTGCGTCGCTTATTTCAGCGGAATACATTGCTCGTGCACGACTAACTAAGTTATGAACCTCATCGACAAGGAAAAAGTTATCCAAATCTTCCTCGCTAAAGAAACGCTGTAAATAGACGAGTGGGTCGAATAAATAATTATAATCACAAATAATGACGTCACAAAATAGGGAAATATCCAGCGAAAATTCAAATGGATCAAGCGTGTGAACACGGGCGTATTTTTCAATGACGGACCGTGTCAATTGAGTTTCATGGGTCAAAATATCTTTAAGTCCCGGTTTTAAACGGTCGTAATAGCCGATCATGAAGGGATTTTCCTCTGGTCGGACGTCTTGTTCTTCTGGAAAGCGAATCTGATCTTTGGCTGTTAACGTGATACTTTTTAAGCGGAGCCCGTCCTGTCCCATTAGCGTGAGGGCTTCTTCGGCAACGTGCCGGGTACTCTGCTTAGCGGTTAAATAGAAGATTCGTTCAATCTCATCTTCGCCCATGGCCTTGATGGCTGGAAATAAGGTGGAAATTGTTTTCCCAGTCCCGGTTGGCGCCTCAACAAAGAGTCGTTTTTGAAAATGAATCGTCTTATAAACCGCTGCCGCCAGTTCATGTTGACCGGTTCGATAACTGGGAAATGGAAATGGTAAGTCTTTGATTGAGGCGTTCCGTTGCTTTCTTAGATCAGCACGCAACGTCAACCAATACTCGTATTCAGTAATCAAGTCCTTGAAGAAGGCTTCAAGTGCCGCGCGGGTGAGTACCCGTTGTGTTTTGGTGATTTTTTCGTTTAACACTTGAAAATAAGTCAGTTGTAAGGTGACTTCGTCCAGATCAGGATGATCTTGCAAAATTAAGTAGCCATAAACTTGGACTTGCGCCCAATAAAGGTCGCGGGTGTTGTCAGTCAGGTCATCAAACGACTGATCAGACGTTTTGATCTCTTCAATTAAAATGCCATCGTCGGTTGTTTGAACGCCATCGGCTCGACCGGAAATGAGGTAGTCGGTGCCGTTCATGGTGACCGTCGTTTTGAGGTAGACTTCACTTTGATAGGCTTCCGAGCGGCTGCTTTGGAGCTGACGGTGGATTTTGGCACCAGCTAAAGCCGTATTTTGACTGTTTTTGACTTCGATGAGGTCGCCCTTACGCAGGACGAACTCAACTAGTTGTCGAATCCCGATTTTAGTTGGCATGCCAAATTCCTTTCTGAACATAGTTAGTGTTCATTATAAAACAGACGTTCGCTTTTGTCTGCTGAAAGTCTTAATTTAGTGTTTTTTCGCAATTGGTGACTTAAAAGGTGATCAACTCACCGTTGCCGCTTCCGGTCGCTACTTATTGCATGCGGGCGTGGGACCAGAAAAAGCCTGAGGGGCGGTCTTTTTCTTCGCCCGGAATCGTTGCCAAAGTCGCAACTATCCCGGACCGTCCGTCCCGTAAAATTGGCAAAAACCGCCGCTCTAACGGGACTTTCACGCCCGATGCAATCAGCAGCGACCTACAGCTAACTTGGTGGTTTGAAAAATAATTTGCGAATAACTAAAATAGCCCTCATTAGCAGCTTTAACTGTGCTAATGAAGGCTGATTAGATATCAAATAATTGGAAATTAGATTTGGCTCAAAACACTGAAGAATAGCTTTAGCAAAAAATAACAAATTGGAATTAAGATAATTAATTGGAAAATCAGTGAGAATAAATTATCATCGTTCTTTTTCATTGGTCAGCTCCTAGAAATTTTTTGGTTACATGACTAAAGGTTGAAAGGACAAAAGGGTTTGTAAACACTGTCATATAGGCAACAGACACTTCCAAATTAGTGGTAATTCCGCTTCAGCAGGCAGAAATCGCTGTGCTATGGTGGGACAGTCGCAGCCATAGTGCGGTCTGCAACTTCGATTTAAAGCCGATAACCCACGTCTTTAAATCGCCCTGTAAGATTAGGCGGCCAAGAACCGCCGGCCAATCTTACCGACACAGCACAACGATTTCTGTCTGCTTCCGCTAAACCTAACTTAAGAACAGTTAAATTAGCTGGAAGCGGTCATTTCAACTAATCTTCATACCCTAATCATTGACATGGCGGCAATGATTAGGGATTTTGATCTTACAACCTTTTGGTTACATGACTAAAGGTTGAAAGAGAAAAAGAAATCATGAACAGGACTATGTTATCAGTCCCAACTGGAAGCGACAACTTTTATTAGAATTAATTAAAAAAGTCACTCGTCAGACTCACGAGTGACCTAAGTGACTTTTAGTACCATTGGCTATGCCGCCGTTTTAAAGTGCGTCGTAGACTAAAGCCATAACTAACAATGACAGCGACAATCAAGACAGCCAAGAGACTGGAAATCCAAGAATGTTGCGTACTAAAGTACGTCGCGTAGCCGGCACTCAGACTGATGAGACCAATTGCTGGTGCCAAGATTGTGAGTGGCGCTGGATGCAAAAATATCAAGCCAACCAGCAACAGAATAAGCGCCGTTGCGACTGCTTCAACACTGATATGGGTGCCGAAACTCATCAAGACGGCAACAATCAGGAGGCCAAGGCCTAAGACGAGTAACAAAGTTGCGAATAAATTACTAAGCGTCCAATTAAATGATTTTTTCATGATGAGCACCTCACTTTCATTACATTAATTATAGCTTAATCTGGGACAACTAAACGCATCATATGCTTTCTAGTTAAGCGCAAAAGTGCATAAAGTAAGTTAATTTTCAGACAATATACGGTCTTTTTCAGCGAATCCTTGAAAGCGTATTCAATATTGGTTACACTGTGAGTATGCACACTTGATGATGGATGGAGGAAATGGACATAATGTCAAAAGTATTAGCAATTAACGCTGGTAGCTCAACTTTAAAGTGGAAGCTATTCAGTTTACCAGAAGAAACGGTAATCGCCTCAGGGATGGTTGACCGTTTGGGCTTGTCGAACTCTGTGTTTGTTTTAAAGAAGGCAGACGGCGATAAGTACTCGGAGACTCATGACAAAATTAACGCTCAAGAAGCGGCGGCGATGGTGCTGACGCGTTTGAAGAGTGATGGCATTGTTGCGCATTTGACCGAGATTACCGGGATTGGCCACCGAATCGTCGCTGGTGGCGAAGACTTTCAAGATTCAGTCGTAATTACACCAACGACTTTGAAGCAGATTAAGGATTTATCTGAATATGCGCCGTTACATAACCCAACGCAGGCTTACTATATTGAAGTGTTCCAGCAGTTATTGCCAAAAGCCGTTCAGGTTGCAGTTTTCGATACGTCGTTGTATGCAAAAATGCCTGAAGTAAACTATCTTTACAGTATTCCTTACGATTACTATAAACAGTTTGGAGCGCGCAAATATGGCGCCCATGGGACGAGTCACCGTTACGTGGCCCAGCGAACGGCCGAATTACTCGGTAAGCCATTAGCTGATCTCAAATTGATCACGTTACATTTAGGGTCTGGGGCATCGATTACTGCTTTTGATCAAGGGAAAGCCATTGATACGTCGATGGGCTTCACGCCACTTGCTGGGATTACGATGAGTACGCGTTCTGGTGACATTGATGCGTCCATGATTCCATTCTTGATGCGCCATCTTGGTATTTCGGACGTCCAAGACTTTATCGATATTTTGAATAATAAATCCGGTCTATTGGGAATTTCTGGCGTATCACCTGATATGCGTGATTTAGATAAAGCTGCCAATGAAGATCATAATCATCGGGCAGAATTGGCACTAGAAATTTTTGCCAACCGGGTCGTGAAGTATATCGGGAGTTATGTCGCTGAAATGAATGGCTTAGACGCGCTCGTCTTTACCGCCGGTGTTGGCGAAAACTCCGTAGCGATGCGGTCACGAATTCTGCATCAATTAAGTTATTTCGGTGTGACGATTGATGAAGATAAGAACAACTGTCACGGTGTTGAACAAGTAATCAGTCAACCAAATGAACCAGTGACGGTCATGGTCGTCCCAACAAACGAAGAATTAATGATTGTTCGTGACGTTGAACGCTTGACGCACCGGGCACCAATTGGCAACTAATTTCATCAATAAAGACACCTATGAAGGTGTCTTTTTTAGTGGACCATTTTAATATGGGGCGTGTGATTAAATAAGAACGGTTCGCCGACAGCTTGAAAGCCGAACCGTTCGTAAAAGTGTTGAACCTGGGTCTGGGCTTCGATCTGAATGGGTTCATGGGCGTACTGGGCACTAATGACAGCTAAGATTTGTTGCACGAGTTGTAAGCCTAAATGTTGGCCGCGTAACTGACGGTCAACCACGACGCGCCCGAAGGAACAGTGATCAGCTTCTTGAAAAACACGTGCATATGCAACGATTTTTCCATGGTCGAGCTTGAAAATATGGTGGGCCGTCATGTCGATAGCGTCGACTTCTTGGTAGACACGGTGTTGCTCGACGACGAACGTTTTGACGCGTAACAGATAGATAGCGTATAATTCAGATGTTGTTAATTCATTAAATGTTTTGACAGACCACATGGGACTAACCTCCTTGAGACTGAAAATAAGTTTACCACCTAATGATTGCATATGCAATAATAAGGAGAAAATATGATACCAACACTTAGATTAATGGGGACTCTTTCACGGATGATCATGAATGAGGGCAACCAGCGTTTTGCCAAGTATGGCTTGAATAATAATCAATTTATTTATTTAATTCGGATTTGTGAACAACCGGGACTATTTTTTAGCCAGCTCGCGGATCAGATGAAGATGGATCGGACGACGAACTATCGCGCCGTTCAAAATTTAATCAAAAAAGGCTATGTGACCAAAACCACGCATCCTGATAACAAAAAGGTACGCTGCCTTTATCCGACGGCGACTGGACAAGCAATTTATCCGGAACTACACGCATATGAAGACTGGTGTGCCAAACTGGTTGGCGAAAAATTAACTGCAGGCCAACAGCAATTATTATTCGAAAGCTTGGCGCTCGTTGAGGAAAATGTGCAACAACATTTAGAAAGCTAGTTGACGAAATTAATATGCCATAATAGCTGATTTTTTCAGGCCAGCAGTGTACCATAGTGATAACTGAAAAGTTATTGCCTGTACAGCTCCGATTAACGTGAGCTTGATGACTTTTAGAAACTAGGTAATAACTTTGACTTTAATAAGATTTAGGTTTAGCAAAGGGGATTAACTAATATGGCAACAACAGTAGTATTAGGTGGTGGCTATGCAGGAATGCGGGCCGTCAAATTTTTACAAAAATCACTGCCAAGTGGTGATGAGCTGATCTTGGTTGATAAAACCACAGTGCATACGGAGAAGACGAATTTGCATGAAGTCGCTGCCGGAACGATTGAGCCTGAGCGGATTACTTACGATATCCGGACGGTCATTGGCAAAGGTGTGCAGTTCGTCCAGGCTGCTGTAACGAACGTCGATGTGGACAAAAAGGTCATCAGCTTGGCTGATCACGCTGACTTGACTTATGACTATTTAGTCTTGGCGCTTGGGTTCCAATCAGAAACTTTTGGTGTGACTGGCGCGGAAACTAACGCTTTGGCGATGGATGACTTAGCCAGTTCGCAAGCCGTTTATCAGCACATTGAAGCAACAATTAAGGGCTATCGTGAGACTAAAGATCACAATGATTTGAAGATCGCAGTTTGTGGTGCAGGCTTTACTGGGATTGAACTTTTAGGTGAGTTAACCCAATCG
Source organism: Lactiplantibacillus pingfangensis (assembly GCF_005404945.1). Classification (GTDB taxonomy): domain Bacteria; phylum Bacillota; class Bacilli; order Lactobacillales; family Lactobacillaceae; genus Lactiplantibacillus; species Lactiplantibacillus pingfangensis. The sequence continues at coordinate 42,405 of NZ_BJDG01000027.1, forward strand.
TTACCAAAGCTACAAGCCAAGTATGGTACGCCAGCAATCAAATTGGTTTGTCTGGAACGGATGCCATCAATTTTACCAATGTTCACCCAAGAGTTGCGTGATTACGCGTTGAACTTTATGGCGAAGCACCAAGTTGAAATGATGCTTGGTTCGATTATCGAAGAGATTAAACCCGGTGCAGTTGTTTATAAAGATAGTGATGATCAAAGCCATGAGTTTGCGGCTAATACGATTATCTGGACGGTTGGGGTCAGTGGATCGCAAGTCATTGCGGATTCAGGCTTTGATCAGCGCCGTAATCGGGTCGTTGTCGAACCAGATTTGTCATTAAAAGATCATCCAGAAGTTTTCATTATTGGGGACGTGGCTGCGGTGATGGACCCTGCCAGTCAGCGACCTTATCCAACAACGGCGCAGATTGCGTTAGCTTGTGGTGAACAGGCGGCTAAGAATATTGGTGCGTTACGTCATGAACAATTGACCGAACCGTTCGCGTATCATTCCAGTGGGACGGTTGCTTCGTTGAGTGATCGTGATGGTATCGGCGAAATCTTTAGTAATAACAAGCCTGTCCATGGCTATCCAGCATCTGTTTTGAAAAAAGTCATTACGGATCGATCGTTGGTGGAAAGTGCGCATTTGAGTACGATGTTTAGTAAAGGCCGCTTTGATTTATATCATTAAGGGTTGAGAGATGTAAGTCGGGAGTGATGTCCATCGTGTCAATAAACAACTGTTGCTTCCGGTTGGGACTGATCGCATGAGGTCGTGGGACCGGGCCAAGCCAAGAACGTCTTGGTCCTCGCCCGGAACCCTTTCAAAATGCGAAAGTGTCCCGAACCGTCCGTGGCGTAAAATCGGTAAAAACGGCCGATTAACGCCACCTTCACGACCGATGTGATCAGTCCCAACCTTCAGCTATTGAGTTTAGCGAAGACAGGCAGAAACGTTGTGCTGTGGCGGTAAGATTGGTCGGTGTTCTTGGCCGCCTAATCTTACGGGGCGATTCAAAGACGTGGGTTATCGGCTTTGAATTGAAGTCGCAGACCGCCCTTTGGCTGGGACTGTCCCACAGAGCACAACGTTTCTGCCTGACGGAGCGCTCAAGTTTAGGAACGACTGTTATTGATACAATCCTGTTCACGTTTCTTTTCGTACTTGCAACCTTCAGTTATATCATTAAAGAACATTAGTTTTGAGGCTTTTGGGGAGGCTTTGAAATGAAAAAGTTTGAGATTAGAACGCCGGTGACGCCGTTAAAAGCCAGCTTTGTGGTATTGAATGCAGTGCTATTGCTACTGAGCCTGATATTCAGTCAAGTCTGGTTACTGGCCAGTTTGTCTTTTGGGTCGTTAATCATTTTGAACGGTCAGTTCCTAATATTTCAAGATACCCGTGATCGACAACCATTGAGCCGCTTGAGTTTAGGTTTAACGTTTGCATTGATTATTGTGACGCTACTTAAATTTGTCGTCATCACGTCGCTTTAACAAAAAAACCTGTCATGACTCATTCAACGAGCCATGACAGGTTTTTTGTCTAACTTTGGCAGTTAAACAAAATTAAATTTCAGTTTTGATGGTGTCATTTTTAGTCTGACGAGCAACCCAGATAATGGCAAGGATCAGTAGAACCCCATAGAATCCAGCGACAATCAGTGACGTTTGTGCCGGCATATCTAAGTTGTTGGCGTTAGTCGGATGTTGAATCAATTGGACGATAACGGATAGGTCCGTCAAACTGTGCAAAATAATTGGTAACGTTAAGTTATGCGTTCGGACGTATATGCCAGCGAACAAGGTTCCCATTAGCATAGCAAATAAAATTTGTGGGAGCACATAAGTTAGTGAAATGTGGGAACTGTTGATGAGATGTAAGCCGCCAAAGAAGGCGCTGCTAATTAGAATACTGACGAGTGGCTTACCGTGAAATGAACGGGCGACAATTGGCAGGAGGACGCCACGGAAAACGACTTCTTCCGTGATACCAATCAGTAGCACATAGCCTGCATAGAAGAGCACGAGTCCGCTAAAAGGGAGCTTGAGCAGTTTACTTAAATTTGCAGCAACGAGTAGGCCAACTAAAATTAATGCCGGCAAAGTCGTTCGTAATTGACGACCTAATTTTTTCCCTGACCACCATTGAATGGGGACGTGGCCGAACAACCGATTGAAGCCTAAAACACCTAATAAGACGGCACCATCCTCCAAAATACCGGCCCATTTAACTGGAACGATTTTCAAATGAACGATCCAAGCAGTTGCGAAGAATAGCGCAATCACCCAAACAAATAAGATAATAGCGAGTCCCATGCCGCGGCGAAAAGTTTTCATGTTGTCTCCTCCCAAGTTGTACCTTAACTTTAGTTTACCATGTGATGCACAAAAAAGTGACTGAGAATGTTATGATCCCTCTATGGTTGTCAGATGAAATACTATAATTCATCTGATTATCATGGAGGGATTTTTGTATGTCC
>NZ_BJDG01000028.1 GCF_005404945.1 Lactiplantibacillus pingfangensis
AATACCGAAATGAGGTCGCTTAGAGACAACAGTAAATTTATATTATTTCATCTGACAACTTGACAGGGCCTAGCGCATACTTCAACTTTAATACCTACTTTGGCTCATACGGCTTCTTTACCGTTATGATTCTAGGGGCAATTGCCAGTGCTTGCTACATTTATTTGATGAAGAAACATATTACGATTAAAATGCCTGATTCAGTGCCACCGGCAGTTGCCAATGCCTTTACTGGGATTATTCCAGCCGCTGCAGCATTTTACGTCGTTGGGATTATCAACTGGCTCTTCAGTAACTTTGGCCAAACAACCGTTATCGAATGGATTGCCAAAGTTATCCAAGAACCACTATTGAACATGAGTCAAGGTTATGGCGCCGTCTTATTGATGACGTTGTTAGTTCAAGTTTTCTGGTTCTTTGGGATTCACGGTTCCAACGTTTTAGCACCTGTTTTAGATGGGATTTGGTTAACTGCCCAATTAGCTAACGTTAACGCGTTCCAAGCTCACAAAGCCTTACCATATCTCTGGACTCGGAACTGTTTCGACTTGTACGCTTGGATTGGTGGGGCCGGTTCGACCTTACTCTTACTCATCGCTATCTTGATATTCAGTAAGCGTGACGATCAACGTTCCGTGGCGAAATTAGCCATTGGACCTGGATTCTTCAACATTAACGAACCAGTTATGTTTGGGTTACCAATCGTCTTAGATCCAATTTACTTTATTCCGTTCATTTTAGCACCAGTTGTAACCGTCTCCATTGCGTATGCTGCCATTACCGCTGGTTGGGTTGCCCCAATCACCAACAACATTGTTTGGTCAATGCCACCAATTATGAATGCTTTAGTTGCCACCATGGATTGGCGTTCAGTTGTCTTACAAGTTGTTAACGGCTTGATTGCCTTCGCAATTTATGTGCCATTTGTTAAAGCTGCCAACAGAATGAAACCAAACGAGATTGGAGAATAACTAACTCATGAAAACCTTAAAGCAGTGTTTACTCATCGGGATGAACCTTGCATTATTAGCCGTTGTTTTGAGTCCCATGGCCGGCAGTGTTGGTCAATGGGTAACGCTCGGACTAGGGTTAGGAGTCAGTGCAGTGTTGTTTATCCTTTACCGTCACGTTGGACAGCTTGAAAGGAGCCAAAAAGATGCAAATTAAGATGACATTAAAAGCTCCGGTAGACTATTTGTATCAACAATTGATTGACTCAGCTCAAGCAGATATTCAGCAGCAAACTGGTCGACCGGCACCCAAGCAAAGTTTGCAAGGGTTTCAGTATGAAAAGAAATGGCACAACGGCATGGTGGGTTCACTCAAAGTGACCCATGCCGAACCGGGTGTACGATACGCTTACGAGTTGGAAACCCCGCACGACCATTACTTAGTCGATTATCAGTTTACACGGGATGGCGATAATGACGCCGGATTGACTTATGCGGAAACGTTCTTAGGAAAAGATAAGAAAACGGACGCAAATAATCGGATTGGCGTAATGTTATTAGGCTGGTTCCGAAAACGCCGCTTTAAGAAAATGATGGGTCAGATGGCTGCCACGTATTATCAATAGCATGAACGGACGAAAGCAATCCGGTCACTTTGAGATTGAAAATAGGTGACACTGAAATTCAATAGTCTTAGCATTACCAAACAGCTTAGCAAGGCTGGTTGGTAATGCTTTTTTTGTACGACGACTAAAGGTCGTAAATTGAAATAGTTGTTGGCGAGTTAATTTTTAAAAGTTTCGGCTTGATTATAAGTGACTAATCAGTTATTATTGGCACATGCGAAAAATAGATGAACAAAAAAAACTGAAAATTAAAGCGGCCGTTATGACCTTGGTTGACCAGGATGGGCTAACCAATTTAACAACGGCTAAGGTCGCGAAGACCGCTGGGGTCAGTCCGGCAACTCTCTATATTTACTATCAAGATAAAACGGATATGTTAAGCCGGATTTATGAGTCAGTGAAAGATGAGTTACATTTAGGCCTATTGGCTGAGTTGTCAGCAACGGCCCCGGATTTGGCTGCCCAATTGCGAGCCATGTTACAGTTTTCGGTGACACAGTATCGCCAGCAACCGCGGGCGGCGCATTTCGTACAAGCGCTGTGGACGAACCCGGAAGCCTTGGATGAGCAGGCGCTACAGCACGGAACCGAATTGGATTCCGCGTTAGGCCAGTTGTTTACAAAGTTAGTGGCGGATCAAGCCTATGTGAACTTATCTCGGCCTGCATTTGAATTGATCTTTGCCACCCCCACGCAATTATTATTGCGGCAACCAACTGTTAGCAATGAAGAAGTCGAACAGCTAATTGACGTGGTCATTAAAGCGGTTCAGCAATGAGCCACTTTAATTTTTGCCATTTAAGTAACTAACTAGTCAGTTATAAAAAGAGGAGCGATTATTTTGAAAAAAACAATTTTGATTACTGGTGCCACGGATGGAATTGGCAAAGCAACGGCGATGGCCTTAGCACAACAAGGCCATCAAGTGATTGTGCATGGACGTAATCGTGAGAAGGCGCAACGGGTCGTGGCTGAAATTCGCACGGCGACTGGCAATCAGCAAGTCACGTTTTTAATTGCGGATTTATTTTCACTGCGGGCGGTTCAGCAGCTCGCCGCGCAATTTTTAGCGGAGAATGATCACTTAGACGTGTTGATCAACAATGCCGGGGCGGTCCTGAATAATCACCGCGCTGTTTCAGTTGATGGCATTGAAAAAACGATGGCTCTGAACGTGCTGGCGCCATTCTTGTTGACACAATTATTAATACCGAGCCTTGAAAAAAGTTCAGATGGTCGCATTATCAATATGTCTTCAGCCTCACATCGGGCTAGTGGCCGACCTGACCTGAACGATTTGAACTTGGAAAAGGATAACTCGGCGCAACGTCGGTATTCGTTATCAAAATTATTTGTGATTTGGAATACGCAGCATCAGGGCAAATTATTGAAGCAGCAAGGCGTTCAGAATGTGACTGTTAACGCGTCGCATCCTGGGGCAATCGTCACTAATTTTGGTCAGGATAGTGATAAGGGATGGTTGGTAAACTTAGTGTATAAAGTCGCCATCAAGTTAGCGTCGTTTGGGCCCTTACGCACGATGGCGACACCGGAACATGGTGCAGCAACCAATATTTATTTAGCGACAAGTGAGAACGTTGATGGTATTAGTGGACTGTTTTGGGGTGACGCTAAGCCACAAAAGCCGTCAACACGATACTATTCGGCAACCGCAGAACAACAAGTTTGGGATTATTGTCAGGCGGTTGTGCGACCGTTTTTGAGTGATGCCAAGCATTGAGCTAATTATAATGTTTCAATCGATTAAGGATAGCTGTGCTTGGATTAATTTTTGACTTGTTTCAGTGACACAGGCATAAGTGAGTTCCGCCTCGTGATTGAACCAATAAATGTAAGTTTGCATCACTCCTGCTGCCAGCGAGGTTAAGACTAATTGGTTGGCAGGCGTTTTTTGACGAGCGAGTAGGTTGTCATATAACGTCTCGAACAGCATTTGCTGCAATTGATCTACTAGTCGCTGTTGTTGCTGGTTCAAACAGAGGTATTTAAAACCAGAAAAGTTGGTCATCAAAATCCGATCAAAAGTTGCAATTAATGTCCGAGCATCTAAGTGTGCGCCTGTTAATGAAGCGGCAACCTGTTCAGCCAAAATGACTTGGTAATCATCAAAAATATCAGTGACATGCTCGTAATGACTATAAAAAGTGCGTCGATTAATGTGGGCGGTCCGACAGAGTGCAGTGACAGTTATCGTATCAATCGGTTGGGTCGCTAATAACTTAAATAATGTGGTGGTTAAGGCTTGTTTGGTCTTTCGAACGCGTTCATCCAAAAAAATCATCTCCAGTTAATACACACTTTTAGCAAAAATGACGCTAAAAGCTGATTTAATAAGTCTATGATAATACACAATCTTATTAAACACGAGGAGTTGAAGTATAATGTGGCAGTTTTTGAACAGTCTAGTAGCAACTTATCATGGGACTGGCTATCGCTTGACCGATTTTGTGACCGCTTTTAGTCCCAATAATCCACATTTTGTCAGCACACTATTAGTGGCGGGGCTGACTTTTGCGATTGGCTTTATTGAATATATTTACAGCTTTTTATTGGTGAATCGTGAGGGCAAGTCGCCGTACAATTTGTTAATGCATTCATATTACTTTGCCATTGATTCAATGGGAATTCTTGTCTTTGCAACGGCATCTCACGCGGTCGGGGGCTTTTGGATTTTTGACTTGGCCGCGGTTGCTGAAGTCGTCTGGACCTTGTTTGAAGTCTACAATTTAATTAAGTGTGTTTATGTGGAACGCGCAGATATTTGGGGGCCTGATGTAACGGTGCATTCAGCTTGGTTGCGAGTCGCCGGTTGGGTGATTGTCATGATGGCAACCGTTAACCTGTTCAGGGTCTTCATGAATGATCCGGCGATGTTCAAATGGTATATTTTCACCAATATCTTAATGGGAATTATGCCAGGCCTATACTGGGAAAAACGCGGCACGCAATTAGGTGCTTCCAAAGGATTGGCTATCGTCATTTTGATTGGGACGATTAACTCATTTTTGCCAACCAATATGTGGGCGGCCGTCAGTCCATATTTTAGCGTGCAAAACAATCCGTGGTTTTATGTGGTGGGCGTCATTGCGATTGCCTTTTCGGCCCGAAGCCTGTTAGTGCTACATCGTATGCCGGCAAAACCTGCGACTTTAGCAACGGGTAAGAAAACAATTTGGTGAGTTAAAATTGAGAGACAACTCAGAGTTGTGTGGCAAGCTATTATCCCTTGCTGGAAGCATGATTTTCGCGATAATTTAAAATGCCGTCGGTACGAGCAAGTTCAGACGGCATTGTCAGTCATCGGCGGGGTGTTATTAGCCATTAGTGGCGGTGTCATCGTATGGTGGCGTCGTCGACAATAGGCGGTTAGAAAAATAAAATAATGACAGCAGAAAAGCTGACCCACAATTTTGGTGTGTGGGTCAGCTTTTCGCATTGTAAACTAATTAATTGACAGGCAACCCAAATTATCGTAACTTGAAAGCGTAAACAATAAACTTAATTAATCAGGGGGTCTGTTTAATGGCAGCAATTACGATTTTTGGTAAAGGTAACATGGGTCAAGCTATTGGTGATGTATTCAAGCAAGGTGGCAACGAAGTCAACTACTTGGTTAACGGTGATCCAGTTAAAGATTTAGGTGACATCGTCGTTTTGGCTGTGCCATATCCAGCCGCAATTAGTATCGCTAAGGCAAATCCAACCGCTTTAGTTGGAAAGATTGTGGTTGATATTACTAACCCATTGAATTTTGACACTTGGGATGAACTAGTTGTGCCAGCAGACAGCTCAGCTGCTGAACAAATCAAGCAATTATTGCCAGATGCGAAAATTGTCAAGGCGTTCAACACTACTTTTGCGGCAACTTTGCAAAGCCGTAAAGTTGGCGGCCAACAAACGACAGTTATGGCTGCGAGTGACTCTAGCGAAGCTAAAGCTGCTTTGGAAGCTGCCTTGAAAGACAGCGGCGTGGCCTTTGTGGATGCTGGTACCTTGAAACGTGCCCATGAGTTGGAAAGCTTCGGTTTCTTACAAATGACCTTAGCTGCCAAAGAAAAGATTGGTTGGGATGGCGGTTTCGCTGTCGAAAAGTAATGTAAATCAAATTAAAAGCAGTCATCCAAAAAATGGGTGGCTGCTTTATTTTGGCCTAAAACTTCTTGTTATCAATCATTGCCGCATTATATTCAGTCCAACCTGAAATATGATGCCGTTTTTTGTAAGCTTTCCAAGTCGCCTTGTCAATCCAAATTTTTTCAACCCGATTGTCAACCGGTGAAACTAAGACTTGACTCGCAAATTCTGCGTAGAGCACATAAACGAGAATTACTAAGATAGGGGCATACAACTTTTGCATGATGAAAATTGAAAGTAAAAATGCGATGACAAACACAACATCGGCCGTCGAATGTCGGCGGTAGTATTTGGTATTGTCATCTAAAATTTGTTTAGCCATGTTGGTTAGAACTCCTTGTATAGTCTTTTCCAAAGTATAACATAGTCCTATATCAAATGTGAAAACGCCACCAATAAAAAACGCGACTCAGTAATCCGAGTCGCGTTTTGGCGATTAGTCGATGGTAATCAGTGCTTTAATCGCTTCACGTTTAGTCATCGCTTGGTAAGCCGAATCAATATCGTCAAGTTTAAACCGTTGGGTAAAGACTTTGCCGGGATGAATCTCACCGTCCAAAACAGCTTTCAGTAGGACTTGCTTGTCATAAGTCGTGACGGAAGCCGGTCCACCAGCGATAATTGTGTTGTTATAAAAGGAAGCCGTCATATCCATCTTAGGTTCATGTGGTAAACCGACACGTCCAACAATGGCACCGGGACGCGCCGCTTGCATAGCTGTCTCATTAGACAACTCTGTACCGACACATTCGAGAACCGCATCGGCGCCGGCATGATTCGTTAAGGTCATCACTTTAGCAATCGCGTCGTCACCACGTTCGGCGATAATATCGGTGGCGCCAAATTCTAAGGCTAATTGTTGGCGATCAGCATGGCGACTCATCGCGATAATCCGTTTGGCACCGCGCATCTTAGCGGCAATGACGCCACAAAGGCCAACCGCACCGTCACCAACAACCACGACGGTGTCGCCGGTTTTGACATTAGCGACGCGGGCCGCATGATAACCAGTTGCCATGACATCAGCTAAGCTCAGTAAGGAATTCAACATCGCATCGCTGTAGTCTGCTGGGTGTCCAGGGATTTTCACCAAGGCCCAGTCAGCATGTTGGAAACGGATATACTCTGCTTGGACGCCGTTACTAAAGTTATCTTGATGATTTTGACAATCGCCTTCAAAACCAGCGAGACAGGCGGCACAATAGCCACAGCCATGGGTAAATGGGGCAATGACGAAATCTCCGGGTTGAACGGTTGTAATGTCGGCGCCGACACTTTCGACAACCCCGATGGCTTCATGACCAGAGTTTTCAGAATGGTTGGCCTTTTCTTCCAGACCACGATAAGCCCAGAGGTCCGAACCACAAACACAAGTCCGCACAACGTGAATAATCACATCATCGGCAGCTTGAATGGTTGGTTTTTCAATGTTTTCAACGGCAATTTTGCCGGGTTGCATAAAGATCGCACTTTTCATATTGGTAGCACTCCTTGTGAGTCAGAATTAATTAACCAGCTCAATTATAGAAATAATGACGGTTAATAACCAGTACTTATTTTGCATACTTCAGAATACTTAAAAGGCATGGCTCATCGTGTTGAAATTTTATCGTTGACAAATGTAAACGATGACGGTAAGATATATCTTGTAGTTTACAAATGTAATCGTAAATAATTATTTTGGGAGAAGGCAATTGAGATGACAAAATTACTTGTTTTACTAATTGGTGTGATCATTATCGGGTTTATCCTGTGGTGGTTTTTTGGCAAGCATCAGGTGGCGAGTGCCGAGGCAGCAGTGACTAACGATCGGCAGTCGGTTGATATTGAAGTAAAGGGTGGTTATTCACCGGAAAATGTGGTTTTAAAACAAGGGGTTCCAGCCGTTTTGAATTTTACGCGCAAAGATGCGTCAACTTGTTTAGATCGCGTGGTGTTTAGTGATTTTGGGATTAACCAGGAATTACCGAAGAATCAATTAGAAACAATTAAAATTGATACTAGCAAGCCTGGCGAATATGAGTGGGCCTGTGGGATGGACATGTTTCATGGCAAACTCATCATTAAATAGGGGGTCAAACAAATGACTGAAGCACAACAAACTGTAAAGATTACTGTTGCTGGGGGCTATCAACCCGCGGTGGTGACGCTGAAACAAGGCATTCCCGCTAAATTGATTTTCACGCGAACGAACGCTCAAGGCTGTTTGGATGTGGTGCATTCGACGGACTTGCAGTTTAAAACGACCTTACCCTTAAATCAGCCGCAAACGGTGATGATTTCAACCGATCAGGCCGGAGAATTTAATTATAGTTGTGGCATGGACATGTTTAGTGGAAAGGTGGTCATTGCCTAATGACAGTCACAAAACGCTTTTGGATTTCATTAATTTTGTCATTACCAATGCTTGCGAATATGATTTTAATGCCTTTTGGTTGGATGCTTCCTGGGGGTAATTGGACACAACTCGCGCTAACAACGGTGATCATGTTAGTTTCGGCGGGCCCGTTTGCGCAAAGTGCTTGGGCATCTTTCAAAAAGCACCATTCCAACATGGATACACTCGTGGCGATTGGGACGGTAACAGCTTATTTATATAGTATTTATGCGATGATTACTAATCAAGCGGTCTTCTTTGAAAGTGCCGCCTTTGTCACTGCTTTTGTGCTACTCGGACAAGTTTTCGAAGAACGGATGCGCAATAATGCGTCTGACGCGGTAGAGAAGTTGGCCAATTTGCAAGCCAAAGCCGCGGAAGTCTTACGTGACGGTCAGTTTGTCAAATTACCACTGAGTGAAGTTGTTTTGAATGACGTGATCCGAGTTAAGCCAGGTGAAAAAGTGCCGGTGGATGGTGTGATTGTCAAAGGCAGTTCCACCGTTGACGAGTCAATGGTGACTGGTGAGAGCATGCCCGTGACGAAGCAAGTCGACGATAATGTGATTGGGGCCACCATGAACAGTACGGGGACCTTCTTATTGAAAGCGAATAAAGTTGGCAATCAGACGATGCTGTCACAAATTGTTGAGTTGGTGAAAAAGGCCCAAAATAGTCACGCGCCAATTCAAAAATTGACGGATAAAGTTTCTGATATTTTTGTACCAGTTGTTTTAATTTTAGCCATTTTAACGTTCTTAACTTGGTATGTCTTCTTAGATGCCAGCGTGGCGCGCGCCTTGATTTTTGCCGTTTCGGTGGTCGTGATTGCTTGCCCCTGTGCGCTTGGTTTGGCGACACCCACGGCATTAATGGTGGGAACCGGTCGCGGCGCCAAGATGGGGATCTTGATTAAGAATGGTGAAGTTTTGGAAGCTGTCAACGATGTTAAAACGGTTGTTTTCGATAAAACTGGGACGATTACAGTTGGCAAGCCCCAAGTGACCGATATTGTGGGTGATGAAGCCCAAGTCTTACAAATTGCGGCTAGTTTAGAAGATTCCTCGGAACATCCACTGGCGGCGGCAATTTTAGCACGGGCGAAAACCGCTAAGATTAGCGCTAAGGCAGTTGATCAGTTCCAAGCGATTGAAGGCAAAGGCGTGTCAGCGATTATTGATGGCAAACATGGCTTCGTTGGGAATCACAAACTATTAGCTGATTTAAAGTTTGACAATGACTTAGCTCAGCAAGAAATTAAGTTGCAAAATGAAGCGAAAACCGTCGTCTTTGTTGGCCTAGATGACCGTATTATTGGCATGATTGCGATTCAGGATGTTCCTAAGGAGACTTCAAAAGAAGCGATTGCCGAGTTGAAGGCTCGCGGGCTGAAGACCGTGATGTTAACCGGTGATAACGAACGGGTGGCACAAGCCGTTGCTGAACAAGTTGGTATTGATGAGGTCATTGCGGATGTGTTACCTGGTGACAAAGCGGAACATGTGAAGGCGTTCCAACAAACTGGCAAAGTGGCCTTCGTTGGTGACGGGATTAACGACGCGCCGGCTTTAACGATGGCTGATGTTGGGATTGCGATGGGGTCTGGGACTGATATTGCCATTGATTCCGGTGGGATTGTCCTAGTCAAAAATGACCTGCGTGATGTGGATAAGGCCCTAGCATTGAGTCGGAAAACCTTTAATCGGATCAAGCTCAATTTGTTCTGGGCGTTTATCTACAACGTTTTAGGGATTCCTGTGGCTGCCGGTATTTTCTTCACGATTGGCTTCACTTTGAGTCCTGAACTGGCTGGCTTGGCAATGGCATTTAGTTCACTGTCTGTCGTCATGAGCTCAGTCTTGTTGAATAAAGCTAAGATTAAGACTAAGGCGCGACTAGCCTAAATGATGAAGGACTTGCTGATGACTTGGCAAGTCTTTTTTTGTTACGATAATTAAAATAGTTGACATTAACTAAATGAACGTTTATTATATAATCATGCGAAAAATTGATGAAGGTAAAAAGAACAGAATCAAACAGGCTGTTTTTGAAATTGCTCGTGATGAGGGTATTGCCGGATTATCATTTGGTAAGCTAGCCAAGCGTGCTGGTGTCAGTTCCGGGACACCGTATGTTTATTATCAAGATAAAACGGATATGTTGGGCAAAATTTATCTTGACGTGAAAACGTTAGTGGATGAGGGGCTACAGGCAGATATTGATCAAGGTAAAACGCCGGAAGAACGGCTGTTCAATGCGGTGAATCACTTTGCCAAGCAACTGGTTGCGCATCAACTTGAGGCAAATTATTTGGCCGCAATTGAAGATAATCCGCAGTTGGTCACAGCGGCGGTGTTACAAGCTGGTAATCAATTGGCAGCACCGCTGAAAGTCGCTTTTGAAGCCGCCGCTGCGACTGGCCGGCTGAAAACGACGAATCCAGAAACGGTGATGGCCTTGCTGTTTGGCCCATTTACAATGGTGTTGCGACAACGTTTTGCCATTGACCAACCCGTGTTAGCGAGTGAATTGGAAACGGTGATTCAGTTTTCGATGCAAGGACTACTTAAAGATCGGTAAACCGATTTTTATTTTTAAGCTTTAATTAAATAAATGTTTAATCAATTAAAAGAAAGCAGGTTTCAAAAATGACTAAAAAAACAATCTTAATTACTGGTGCCTCAAGTGGGATGGGTTTAGCGGCGACAAAATTATTTGCTGAAAAGGGCTGGGAAGTCTTCGCTGGTGCACGGCGCGTTACCAAAATTCCAACGGGTGCGCACATTCATGCGTTGCAATTAGATGTGACCGATACCCCATCTAAGCGTAACTTTGTGCAAACCGCGCAAGAGCTGACGGGACGGATTGATGTCTTACTGAATAATGCCGGCTATGGCGAATTTGGCCCGTTAGAAGAAGTCCCAATGGCACGCGCCCGGCAACAGTTGGAGACCAACTTGTTGGGCGCGGCCGAGTTGGCCCAATTAGTTTTGCCGCTGATGCGCCGACAAGGTTTTGGCCGTATCATCAATAATTCGTCGGTGGGTGGCGACATGTATTCACCACTCGGCGGTTGGTATTACGTCAGCAAGCACAGCTTAAATGTCTGGTCCGATGTCTTGGATACAGAAATCCGGCAATTTGGGTTGCGGTCAGTCGTGATTGAACCAGGTGGGACTGCCTCGGCCTGGAGTTCAATTGCGATGGACAATGTCAAAAAGAACCTCAGTACCGATTCGCCGTATCAAGGTTTGGTCGATAAGACCAAAGGGTTGATGACGCGATTGGGTGGCATGAGCTCGGCAACGTCCGCTGATTTAGCCAAAGTCTTTTATCGGGCTGCCACGGATCAACGTCCCAAGCGACGTTATTTCTATGCCTGGTCGGATCGCTTAATGGCTCATTTTTCACGTGTTCATCCTGGCGTCTTTCATCAAAGCATGACCATGATGTTTGACAAGAAATAGTTTAATTGATTGTCTCAGTGCTAACTGGAATTTGGTTGGCTCAAAAAAACACTAAGCTCACTTGGAATTTACAAGTGATACTGGTGTTTTTTTGTGAGCTAAAGATTAAAAGGTGATACTGACTGTCGCTTCCGGTTGGGACGGATAACATGCGGTCGTGGGACCGGGCCAAGCCAAACACGTCTTGGCCCTCGCCCGGAACTCTTGCTAAAATCGCAAGTGTCCCGGCCCGTCCGTGGCATAAAATCGGCAAAACCGGCCGATTCAACGCCACCTTCACGACCGATGTTATCCGTCCCAATCTCCAGCTAACTAGGCTTCGTGGAAACAGGTAGAACCGTGCCACAGTGTCAACAAAATTAGTTGGTTTTAACTCAAACACGGCAGTCAAGGTGCTTATATGACTGAATTAGCGGGAATGACGAATGAATTAGTTTGTAAGCCATAATTACGGCTTGAATGTCCTTTAAATACGAATGATTACCTGAATAAATTAAATAAGGTTCATATATTTTATGAAAACCACTGTTATTTTTCAATGGGTTCTGCTATAGTATTGATGAAATAGTTAACATTTATTTGTTCAGGAATTATATTGTTCGTATTTTAAGGAGGAATTGATTTTGGATAAGTTTTTCAAGCTCAAGGAATCAGGAACCACGGTTGGGACTGAAATTGGTGCCGGTGTCACGACTTTCTTCGCCATGTCGTATATTTTATTTGTTAACCCACAGATTTTGGGTCAAACGGGAATGCCGCAACAGGCCGTCTTTCTAGCGACCATCATCGCTTCCGTTGCTGGGACTTTAGTGATGGGCCTCTTCGCCAATGTGCCTTACGCGCTGGCGCCGGGGATGGGATTGAATGCCTTTTTCACTTATACCGTTGTCATGAGCTTAGGATTTTCTTGGCAAGAAGGACTCGCCTTAGTTTTCTTCTGTGGCATTATCAATATTGTGATTACTGCTACCAAGATTCGGAAGATGCTGATTTCTGCAATTCCCATTAATTTACAACTAGCGATTAGTGGTGGGATTGGCGCCTTCATTGCCTACGCTGGTTTGAAAAATGCGAACTTTCTCAATTTTACGACGGACGCAACTAGTATCACGTCGATCAATAACAAAGTTTATAATGCGGCTCAAACGACGTTCCAACATGGCGTTAGCACCGTGGTTTCTAATGGGAGTGTGACGCCAGCGTTACAAATGTTTAATTCGCCGGCGCTCGTTTTGGCGCTGATTGGGTTGATTTTAACGGTCATTCTCAAAGTTAGAAAAGTTCCTGGGGCGTTGCTGATTGGGATCTTAGCCACAACGGTGATTGGGATTCCCATGGGCGTAACTAATTTACATGTTGCTAGTGGTTATTCCATTGGCGCGTCTTTCCATCAGTTAGGGACAACCTTCTTAGCGGCCTTTTCGTCAAAAGGGATGGGATCACTTTTCGCCTCACAGAACCGATTGATCTTAGTTTTAATGACGATTTTATCATTTAGTTTATCGGATACCTTTGATTCACTGGGAACCTTTATTGGGACTGGTCGGCAAACCGGGATTTTCTCCGGTGAAAAAGAACTCGCACTTGAAAAGGCGCCCGGGTTCAAATCAAAATTGGATAAAGCCTTATTTGCAGATTCAATTGCAACCGGGGTTGGCTCGATTTTTGGCACGTCCAACATTACCACTTATGTTGAAAGCTCTGCCGGAATTGGCGCTGGTGGTCGGACCGGGCTGACGAGTGTCGTGGTGGCAATCTTATTCTTACTCAGTTCATTGGCGTCACCACTATTGTCGATTATTCCAACCGCGGCGATTGCGCCATCTTTGATTCTAGTCGGGGTCATGATGATGAGTTCCTTTAGTAAGATTCCATGGTCTGACTTGAGTGAAGCCATTCCAGCGTTCATGACGGCGTTTATCATGGCATTTGCTTTCAATATTACTTATGGGATTGCGGCCGGGTTTATTTTCTATTGCATCATTCGGACCGTTAACGGTAAAGCGAAGACCGTCCATCCATTAATTTGGGGTGTTTCAGCATTATTCGTGATTAACTTCTTAGTCTTGGCACTAGTTTAAAATTAGAAAAGCTATTACAAACTAAACAACGTCAGCACATAAAATTGTGTTGGCGTTGTTTGATTTGTATTTAATTTTCTGGCATTACCGCGACGAACTGGTCAATTAACGGCATGACTTGATGTCGGTCGGCAGTTAAGTAGCAAGCATAGATCGGCATGCTTGCCTGTGAATCGCTGATGGGGATTTCAACGCGACTATCATCTTGAGCGTGTTGCGCGCGATAGTCGGCATCAAAAATCGACAAGGTTGTGCTGAAATAAGGAAAGTCAGAATATTGCGTGATTTCAGTAAAGGCGTCACGTTGTTTCTGGTAAAAGAAGCGGGCGTTGGGAATGGCTTGTTGAATGAGTGAACGCCATGGTCCAATGTCAGCCATCACGATGAAACTGAGGTCTTTCAGTTCTGAAAAGCTAACGCTAGCTTGGTTAGCTTGATACATAAATTTGTTCAAATGAACGGACAGTGCCTCCGTGCCGATAAAGCGTGAGCTAACTTGATCAGTTTTAATCGAATGATTGGAAAAGATCAGTGAAAAATCATGTTGTCGCAACTGATCGCTGATTTTATCATCAGACAATAGTTGGTCAGTTACCGTAGATTGGGGTGGCAAAGTGACTTGGGCGACTAACAGCAGTGGCCCAGGAATCGTCATGCCGATTTTAAGGCGGTGTTGGGTTTGATCAAAGTTACGAACAGTGGTGACGAGCTGCTGACTGGCATGTAGCAACTTAGCGGCTTCTGTTGCGGCTAAGTCGCCAGTGGGCGTTAAAGTGATCCGATTGGGTTGCCGGGAAAAGAGCTGAACGCCAAAATCGGCTTCCAATTTTTGCATGCCGCGCGTGACGGTTGGCTGCGTCACATTGAGTTGTTCAGCTGTTTTGGCCAAAGTTTTAGTTTGGGAAAAAGTCACGAGTTCTTGTAATAAGTAGTTATCTATCATATTAAGTCACCTCAGTATACGCTATGAGTATACTAGCATGTTAAAGTGGTAATTTTCAAGTGTGACGTCCGATGTTAAAGTGATCACAGTTCAGCAAAGAAAGCAGGGTAATCATGATTCCAACAGTTAAATTGAATAATGGTATTGACATGCCACAACTCGGATTCGGTGTTTTCCAAGTGCCAGAACTGGCAGCCTGTGAAACGGCCGTGACCCAAGCCTTGGACGCCGGGTATCGCTTAATTGATACCGCCACGGCCTATCAAAATGAAGCGGCAGTCGGGCGGGCAATTAAAAAGAGCGGGATAAAACGTGAAGACTTATTTGTAACCTCAAAATTATGGGTTTCAGATTTTACTTATGAACGTGCGCAAAAGGGCATCGATGCCTCATTAGAACGTTTGGGCTTAGACTACATGGATTTGTATTTGTTGCATCAGCCATATGGGGATGTCATGGGAGCTTGGCGCGCCTTGGAAGAAGCCTATCATGCCGGCAAGATTCGCGCGATTGGCGTTTCTAACTTTTATGCTGACCAACTAAAAAATTTGGAGCTAACGATGAGTGTGAAGCCGGTCCTGAACCAGATTGAAGTTAATCCTTGGTATCAACAGTCAACTGAGGTCGCTTTTAATCAACGTGATGACGTCCGGGTCGAAGCTTGGGCACCATTTGCGGAAGGCAAGCACGGTATTTTCACTGACCCAACCATTGCAGCGATTGCGGAATCGCATGGCAAAACAGTCGGGCAAGTAATTTTACGTTGGCTATTACAACGTGGGATTACCGTGATTCCAAAATCGGTGCATTCAACACGGATGGCTGAAAATATCGCCGTTTTTGACTTCGACTTAACCGAGGCGGAAATGCACACAATGGGGACACTTGATCGACAGGAAAGCCAATTTTTTGATCATCGTGATCCGGTAACGATTGAACAGATTTTTGGCGCAAGTCTCAAACAACTAAAGGAGTAATCGAATGACAGCAACAATTAAATTAAATGATGGTAATGAAATTCCAGTTATCGGTTTCGGCACCTTTCAAATTCCGAATGATGGGTCAACTTATCGCGCGGTTAGTGACGCTTTAAAGTTGGGTTATCGCCATATTGACACCGCGGTGGCTTACTTTAATGAAGCCGAAGTTGGGCGAGCCATTAAAGATAGCGGCATTCCTCGAGATCAAATTTGGGTGACCAGTAAATTATGGCTGCAAGATTTTGGCTTTGAAGCAGCTACCAAAGCCATTGAGACTTCCTTAACGAAACTAGGCTTGGATTATATGGATCTTTACTTGATTCATCAGCCTTATGGTGACGTTCCTGGTGCTTGGCGGGCAATGGAAGCGGCGAAGCAAGCCGGCAAGATTAGGTCCATTGGTGTTTCCAACATGACAACTAAAATTTGGCAAAGCTTTGTTCCACAATTTGTGACGAAGCCGGCTGTGAACCAAGTGGAATTTAATCCCTACTTTCAACAGCGCCCACTGCGGGAGTTGCTGGCCGCGGATGAGGTTAAATTAGAAGCATGGGCACCGTTAGGACAAGGTAATCAGGCTTTATTAAATGAACCAGTGATTACAAAACTCGCTGAAAAGTATGGCAAGGATGCCGGACAAATTATTTTGCGCTTTGAAAATCAAAGTGGCATTATCGTCTTTCCAAAGTCCGTACATCCAGCGCGCATCAAAAGTAATCTGGAGATTTTTGATTTTGAGCTGACGACATCCGAAATGACAGCGATTGAACAATTAGATACGGATCATGGCCAACATAATCCCGATGCTGACGGGGTTCAAGCTATCTTGTTGTCAGCTTTCGATGTTCATGCCGATAATTAAGTTGTTTTGAAGTAGTGGTCTAATGATAAGAATGGATTCAAAAGCGACACTAATCAGTTTTTAACTGATGGCGGCGCTTTTTTGGTCTAAGCCATTTTTAGTGATTAATCTGTACATTGCGATAATTAATGAGGTGTAGTTTGCTATAATTAAGATTATTAATTGGATCAGACATGCGGAGGAATCAATGAAAAAGCAGGATTATCAATTAACAATCCCGGCAGAAATCGGGGAACAATTTAAACTTAAAGATCAAGATTCGGCGAAATTGATTGTTAAACGGGGACGCTTAGTCGTACAGTTTGAGGACTCACGCCTGAGTATTTTTCAAAAGCGCGTCTGGATGTGGCCGGTCTTAATGGCTCTATTTGCCAGCATTGGTTATTATATTTATTGTTTAACACAAAATATCAGATCAGTGGCATTAAGTGGTGATAGCTCGCTAGCAACCGCGATTATTGTCATCGGCGTCAGTATGGGAATGCTGCTGTTCGCAGGATTCTTCATTCATGACCGCAATAATCCACATAATCATTTTAGTAAAAATATTTATTGGCGAAACTTTCCAGTCATTGTGCTTTCCTTTGCTTTAATTTTGGCGTTAATCTTGATTGGTGCCATGTGGTTATTAGGGGTCATCTTTAATGGCGCCAGATTTGACTTTTTCACGGCCAGTATCATTTTATTTGTTTTTGGGGTGGTCACGAACTTTGCAATGGTGTACGTCTCACTCATCGTTGATGCGAGCTTGTTATCAACCGTCTTAACGTTGGTAATTATTAGTGGTGTCGCGATTTCAATGGCGGTGAATAATCAACGTTATTGGTGGCAGCACAATTTGAGCTTTTTGGGTACTAAGAATGCCTCAAGTGGCTGGGGCTTTAACGCGACGTTGATCTTTGCGGCGTTATTGATGATTGCCTTGGTGGACTATTTATTTGTCAGCTTGCATCATGCGTTTCCACGGTCACGGCGATTATTTGTGTTGCGGGTGCTGCTGACTGTCACCGCGGTCGATTTAGGCCTAGTAGGGGTCTTTCCGAATAATGCTTGGTCTCATGAGGTTCATGATCAGTTTGCGATTATTTTAGTTTACTTGATTATTGCGTTAATCATCGGGATTCGTTGGCTATTACCAAATGTGTCCAAGGATTTTCTCCATTTATCATACGGCGTGGGCGTGGCGTTAGTCGTCGCGGAAATTCTATTTCAGGGGATTGGCTACTTTTCACTGACTGCTTTTGAGGTTGTTGGCTTCTTGATGGCCTTTGGCTGGTTACTGATGTTGTTGGATCGAATCGAGTCGCTGATTGATACCGGGATTGAAAGTAAGATCACGAAAAAATGAAAAAAGACCGTTGCCAGTAAAAATTAGGCAACGGTCTTTTTTAGTTATTAAAGGTTGAAGACTGGCAATCGCTAGTAATTACCGTCATGTCAATGATTAGGACATGAAGATTGGTTGACACGGCTGTCTCCAGTCGCCACTGATAACATGCGGCCGTGGGACCGGGTCAAGCCTGAGGAACGTTTTGGCCCTCGCCCGGAACCCTTGCACAAATCGCAAGTGTCCCGGACCGTCCGTGGCGTAACGCCGGCAAGGAACATGCCGACCCAACGCCACGGTCACGACCGATGGGATCAGCGGCGACTTCCGGCTAATTTAACTGTTTTTAGGTTAGGTATAGTAGCGGCAGGCAGCGTTGGATTACCACATTAGGAAGGCTAAAGCTAGTTGAAAGCTACCTGATAACAATGATAAGTTAGTGTCGATTGTGGTAGTAAGATGAAATGATGGGATTATTTTCCAGCTGATTAATTGGCCTAGTCCGCATGGAGACGGCAATCTTTGGAAAGACTGACGAAATTGAGTCTGAAAGCGCAAATAAAATCCTTGCAATCGTTTTCTCTCGCCGTTATACTAGGAAATTGTAAATAAGGATTGTTACCGCTAACGCGTTAGTGGGCAAAACCTGATGATTTTGAAGACCGTGATATACTAGTAACTATCACTGGTCACAAAATCGTTAGGTTTTTATTTTTGGCCACGAGTTGAGAGGTGTGAAGCATGCAAATCAAAAAAGTTTTTAATAACAATGTGTTGCTTGCTGAGCAACAGGGTCACGAAGTTGTTTTAATTGGCAAAGGCATCGGTTTTCAAAAGAAAACGGGAGACCGGGTTGATGAAAGTTTAGTGACAAAAACTTACACACCGACCGCTGACAATTGGTTGAAAAACTTTCAAGCGCTAATGAGCGATATTGAACCTGACTATTTTGAACTCACGTCTGAAATTATTGATTTAGCTGAGCAACGGCTTAATACGACCTTTAACGGCTACTTGTTGATTTCGTTGACAGATCACATCCATTTTGCGGTCTACCGGCATCAGCGGCAGATGGATATTAAAAATGAGATATTGTGGGAAATCAAACGAATCTATCATCAAGAATATGAAGTGGGGCGTCAGGCGTTAGCGCTAATTAAGGACCGGTTCAAGGTTCAGTTGCCGGATGATGAAGCTGGGTTTATTGCGATGAAATTCGTAGAAAACAGCCTGTCAGATTCTAATGGGGATCAAACCGTGGCAATGACGAAATTGATCAATGATATTTTGAATATCGTGAAGTACCAATTGTCATTGACGATGAGTGAAGATAGCTTGAGCTTACAACGCTTCTTAGTCCATTTACGTTTCTTTGCTGAGCGCTTGACGCTGAAACAAGCGGATAAGTCGGCCGGTACAGAGGACGAATTCTTATTTGAACACGTGTCACAAAAGTATCCACAAGCCTTCGCGTGTGTGGCAAAAATTGTGGCTTTCATTCAGAAAACGACGGCTCAGCCGGTGTCGATGAATGAACAGATTTATTTAACAATTCATATTCAACGCATGTTGAATGAAGCACAATAATCATATCGGGATTGTAACTATTTAATTAGGCAAAACCCAAGTGATTCACTGGACGTCTGTCATGACGACCAGTGGGTGACTTGGGTTTTTAGTTTTTTAGGAGGAAGAGAAGTATGGATTACAAAGCACTCGCCCAACAGATCTTAACTGATATCGGCGGTAAGGAAAATATTGTGAAAGCTTGGCATTGCGCCACACGCTTACGGTTTAACTTGAAAGCGGTTGATAAGGCCGATACTGAAGCGATTAATAATTTGGATGGTGTCATTACAGTTGTTCAAAGCGCGGGCCAATATCAAGTGGTTATTGGAAATTCAGTGGCGAAAGTTTACGATGCGTTAGCTGACATTGCCGGTTTGGCAAATGACGCGGCCCAGCCACAAGCCACTGAAGACGCTGGGGAAAAGCAAAATATTGTTAACCGATTCATTGGTTTTATTTCAGGAATTTTTACCCCCTTCTTAGGGGCCTTAGCCGGTGCCGGGATTTTGAAAGGGCTGCTCGCTTTAGGTGTAGCCTTGAATTGGCTGTCGGTTAACAGTGGCGCGTATCAAATTTGGTATGCTGCTGGGGACGCGATTTTCTACTTTCTACCAATTTTCTTAGCATTCACTGCGGCTAAACAGTTACACGTGAACCAGTTCGTCAGTGTCTCGCTGGGGGCGGCGTTGCTCTATCCAACGCTAGTTGCTGTGATGTCAAAGTCGGCGACCTTGCACTTCTTCGGCATTCCAGTGGTCCCAACGACTTATACTTCAACCGTCATTCCAATTTTATTGGCAGTTTGGGTCTTGTCTTATTTGGAACCACTCTTTGATAAATTATTTCCAGAAGCCATCCGTAATATTTTCACCCCGTTACTGTCGCTAATCGTGATGGTGCCATTAACCATGATGATCGTGGGCCCAATTGGCGGCGCAATTAGTAATGCCTTAGCCAATGGGATGATGGCAGTTTATAATTTCTTACCAGTCGGTGCGGGCCTGATTATGGGGGCTTTCTGGCAAGTCTTCGTTATCTTTGGGGTTCACTGGACGTTTGTGCCATTGATGATGAACAATATCGCCAAAATGGGTTATGATCCGTTGCTGCCAATTTTGAGTGCAGCAGTTTTATCTCAAGCGGGTGCTGCATTGGGCGTCTTCTTAAAGATTAAAGATCCTAAGATGAAGGCTTTGGCAGGGTCGTCAGTGATTACGGCATTCTTTGGGATTACCGAACCAACAATTTATGGGGTGACGTTGAAATTGAAACGGCCATTCTATTGTGCGGTTGCTGGTGGGGCTGCCGGTGGTGCGATTGCGGGGGCTTTCCAAGTTCACGCCAGCTCATTCACTTTACCAAGCCTGCTCGCGTTACCAACTTATTTAGGTCAAGGGTTCGCTGGTGAATTAATTGGGTTAGCGGTGGCCTTTGTGGGCGCTGCCGTCTTGACTTATTTCTTCGGGGTGACTAATGAAGCGCCTGATGAAACGACTACGGCCAAACTAGCCGATGACACGATTATGGCACCGGTTGAAGGCACTATTATTCCATTGACAAGCGTGAAAGATGAAGTTTTCGCTTCCGAAGCCATGGGTAAAGGCTTAGCGATTGTCCCAACCAATGGTGAAGTTAAATCGCCAGTCACTGGGACGGTCAGCGCCGTCTATCCAACCGGGCACGCTATTGGTATTACAGCCGATAATGGCGCTGAAATCTTGATTCATATTGGGATTGATACGGTGCAACTAAATGGGAAGTATTTTGAAACCTTAGTCAAACAAAATGCCCATGTTAACCAAGGTGAGCTGGTGACTAAGTTCGATGCTGAAAAGATTAAAGTGGCGGGCTATGATACTACGGTGATGGTGATTGTCACTAACACGACTAGTTACGCTGCGGTTGAACCAACCGATGCGACTGAAGCACAAGGCAACTGGTTATTAAAATTACAACCAAAATCAACCGCTAAGGAAGGCGTGACGGCTTAATGTATAAAACAACTTATCCAACCGGTTTTCCAAAGGAGTTCCTATGGGGCGGTGCAACCGCCGCAAACCAAGTTGAAGGTGCTTGGAATATTGATGGTAAGGGTTTGACCACGGCTGAGGTGGTTGAAAAAGCGACTAATCGTAAGAAAATGTCGATGGATGCAGTCACGACTGAGTCGATCAAAGCGGCGGTCGCCGACCCAACCGATGCGCGCTATCCGAAACGTCGGGGTGTCGACTTCTACCATCACTATCAAGAAGATATCAAGTTATTTGCTGAAATGGGTTTTAAAGTGTATCGTTTTTCAATCGCTTGGTCACGGATTTTCCCTAAGGGTGATGAGCAACAGCCAAACGAAGCCGGGTTAGCGTTTTATGACCGCGTCATTGATGAATTGCACCGGTATGGTATTAAGCCGTTGGTCACGTTGTCACATTATGAAATGCCCATTAATCTAACTCTTAAGCAAAATGGCTGGGCTAGTCGTGAGACAATTGCCGCGTTCACTCATTTTACTGAAACGGTCTTCAAACGCTATAAGGGGAAAGTGCCATACTGGTTAACCTTTAACGAGATTAACACCGGAACTTGGGGCTTTCATGAGACTGGTGCGATTGATACAACCATGTCAAAACATGATCAGATGCAACTTCGCTATCAAGCGCTACACCATCAATTTATGGCGAGTGCCATTGCGACGAAGCAGTTACACAGCATTGATCCGACTGCTAAAATCGGGTCAATGTTAGCCCGGATGCAAACTTATCCCGCAACGCCGAATCCTGTCGATGTTCAAGCAGCGCAATTGGAAGACCAAAAGAACTTGTTCTTTACCGATGTCCAAGCGCGTGGCGAATACCCAGAAGTCATGAATCGGTTCTTTGCCGACAACGACATTGAACTTAAGATGGCACCGGATGACCAAGCAATCTTAGCCAAGTATCCAGTCGACTTTATCAGTTTCAGCTATTACATGACGACCGTCACGAAAGCTGATGCGGGTGAACAAGTCAACGGTAACATGGCGACTGGTGGTCGGAATCCATACTTGGAAGAATCCGACTGGGGTTGGCAAATTGATCCAGTTGGACTAAGGATCACGTTGGATGAAATGTGGGATCGTTATCGTAAACCACTCTTTGTCGTTGAAAATGGCTTAGGCGCGGTTGATCAATTAACGGCCGACCACCAAGTTCACGATGATTATCGGATTGACTACTTACGCAAACATATCGCACAAATGCGTGAAGCCGTTGCGGATGGGGTTCAACTCATGGGTTACACCATGTGGGGACCGATTGATCTGATTAGCTTCTCGACTTCAGAAATGTCGAAACGCTATGGCTTTATTTATGTTGATCAAGACGATGCTGGTAAAGGGAGTTTAGCACGGATTAAAAAGGATTCGTTCTACTGGTATCAAAAAGTAATTAAAACTAATGGAGATGATTTAGCCTAAAACCTACCCACGGTTATCTGCCGCCATAGCTGTGGGCCCTTGTGAGCCAATCAAAAATACCGCCAACGAAAAATTAGTTGGCGGTATTTTTGTGTGCGACGATGAGTGCATTGGGGAGCATGTGCCGGACTTTCATAGCCGCATGATCGGTGTTGAGCTGCTTAATAATCGTGTCTAAATCGGTACTTTCAGTCATATCATCACGAAACGAGTGCACGACGAAACTATGATAAGTGACATTGCCGGTATTTGATAAGGCAAACCAGTTTGGCTGAACCAATTTAGCGCCTTTTTTGATGTCCATATCTGGCCAAACGAGGACTTTAGTGCCATCAGTGATTGGATACTGTTCAAGTTGCCAGCCCAAGTCAAAATTGGAGACTTCCTGCCAGCGCTGAATTTTACTATGTTTAATCGCATAGTAGACAATGCTACAATATTTCAGCTTCGGGCTACGGTTGAGTTCAGCTCTAGTGAGTGAGCGGTATTTAGGCTTCGTCTTGACCGCAGTTTTAGCAGGCTTCGTTGGTTGCTGCTGCGGTTGTTGGTGGAATAGCAACCAGCCCCCACCAATCGCCACAAGAATTAGTAGTGGCAGACCAAATCTAATGATTTTTTTCAAGATTAACAGACTTCTTTCAGTTGAAATGTGCGTTTTTAATGATCAGGATGTTTCTCTTGCCACTCTGGTTGGCCCGAAATCGGCTGGAACGTGGTGGCCACGTTTGGAAGCCAAAAGGCGGTCTTCCAAGCCGGGCTTTTTCTAAGCCGGAAAATCACCGGCTAAGAAAAACGACACCACTGAGCCAATTTCGGACCGCCCGGCGTTAGGAACAGTCTAAATTCGTGATTGATCAATAAAATGTGTATTTAGCCGAGAGGTTGGGTTCTAAAATGCTCAGCCATGAAATTGGTCTTAGTGCGGGCGATCTTCCCGGGCTTAGACCAAGGTCAGTTTTGAAGACCGCTTTTTGGCTTCAAAATGGCCCATGGCGTTCCAGCATTTTAGAACTCAACCGGCAGGCGGCAAGTATATGTCGTCAGCAATCGACTTAATTAATTAAATTTAGGCGCGATAATCACATAGAGAAATTATAAACTTATTATCAAATTTCAACGTCCTTATTTTTTACGTTCGATAGTATAAAAGTTAACTGTTAATTTACCAAGAGTGGGGTAAATAACAACAATTCAGAAACGATGGGGCGAAATAATGGCGGAAAAAGAGAATAAGATTACATTAACCGCGTTAGTCATGATGATTTTTACGACGGTGTTTGGCTTTGCCAACAGTACGGTCGCGTTTTATCTCATGGGTTACGCGTCAATTCTGTTTTATTTATTAGCGGCGGTGCTCTTCTTTATCCCGTTTGCATTGATGATGGCAGAATATGGCGCTGCGGTCAAATCGGATGATGGCAGTGGGATGTATCAATGGCTTCAAGTCAGTGTTAATGCAAAGTTCGCGTTCGTTGGCACTTTCATGTGGTTTGCGTCCTATATAATTTGGTTGGTCTCGACGTCTGCTAAAGTTTGGATTCCCTTTACCACGACATTCTTTGGGAGCGACCAAACGCAGAAATTTGCGCTATTTGGTCTCAATGCGACGCAGGTAATCGGGATTTTGTCCTGTTTGTGGATGATTCTCGTGACGGTGGTGTCAATCAAAGGGGTCAAAGGGATTGTCCGCGTCACTAGTTTGGGCGGAATTGCCGTGACAAGTTTGAACGCGATTTTGTTGGTCGTTTCGGGGATCATTTTAGCCTTGAATCATGGTCAATTAGCCCAACCATTTGTGCACGCACTACATTCACCCAATCCAGATTATCAGGCACCGGTTGGTCTCATGAGTTTCGCTGTCTTTGCTATTTTTGCCTATGGCGGTTTGGAAGTCTTAGGCGGGATGGTTGATAAGACTAAGAATCCAGAAAAAACTTTTCCACGGGGTATTATGATTTCGGCGGTCATTATTACGCTTGGTTATGCGCTGGGAATTCTTTGCTGGGGCTTTAGTACTAACTGGGATGCGGTCTTGTCAGATCCGACAACTAATATGGGAAATATTAGTTATGTGATGATGAAAAATCTCGGTTATGTATTAGGTCAGTCATTAGGGTTAACCACGGCGACGAGTACCACGATTGGACTATGGTTTGCCCGATACACGGGGCTTGGGATGTTCTTAGCCTATTCTGGCGCCTTCTTCACGTTGACCTATTCACCTTTAAAAACGTTGATTCTGGGGACCCCGAAGTCTTTATGGCCCAAGAAATTCACTAAATTAAATAAAAATGGCATGCCAAGTTACGCGATGATTGTCCAATGTACAGTTGTCATTGTGATCATTTTGTTAGCCTCATTTGTGACCTCGGATGCTTCGGCGTTTTATAACATTTTGACTTTAATGGCCAACGTTTCGATGACATTACCATACTTATTCTTGCTCTATGCCTTTCCTAAATTCAAACAAAATAAGGCGATTCATAAGCCGTTCGAAGTTTATAAATCACAGACTTGGACAACAATTATTAGCTGGGTCGTGTTCGTGGTTGTTTTGGGAGCCAATATTTTCACCCTGATCCAACCAATTTTGGAACATGGCAAGATTCAAAGTACCATTTGGATGCTTGTTGGGCCAGTAGTCTTCGGCTTACTCGGCTGGATCTGGTATGAGGTTCGGACCCGCCAAACGGTCAAGCAATAAAATCAGGAGGAGTCTGGGACGAACCCCCAGACTCTTTTTGTAATTCCGAATATTAATAGTCGAAACGTGGAACAAAAGGCACGGATGCAACAGAGCTACGAAAACCGAACGATTGAAAGCCCCAATCATCCGGTTTCCTAGGCTATGCTCGGTGGCAAACCGCCTTTTATCCCACTCTTTTTATTGCTTGACCTCGAACGCGTTTGAGAGGGTAAAATGAAGTTACTTAAGACGGGAGCGTGGCAATTGATGATAAAACAGTTATTTTCCGATTTAGATGGCACTTTATTGAATCCAGAGGGGCAAGTCAGTGCTGGCAATGTGGCGGCAATTAAGGCTAGTAGGTTGCCGTTGACGCTAGTTTCCGCGCGAGCACCGATTGAAATACTCGGGGTAATTCGCGCCCTAGACTTAACTGGTCCTCAGATTGCATTTAACGGTGGTTTGATTTTTCGCTACGGGGATGGTGAAATTCAACCGTTACAGTTGAATCCCATTGGGCATAATCGTGCGCAAATGTTACTGACATTTATTCAAACGAGTTTTCCGACCGTCAGTTTGAGTTGTTATACCCAGGATCGGTGGTTGACAGAAAAAATTGATCGTGGCGTGCGGGCCGAATCCCAACTTACTGGTCAAGCGGCAACGGTCATTGGGTATGCAGACTTATTTAAGACTGATGGGCAGCCGGTGTTCAAAATCATGATTATGACGCTTGATATAGCGCGGATGCGAGAATTGGCGACGGCCTTGAAACAACTAAATTATCCGGACATTAGTGTGAAACTTTCCGGTCAGACTTATTTAGAGATTACGAGTGATAAGGTCAAGAAGTCCCGTGGCATTGCATTTATTAAAGCGGAACAACGTTTAGATACTGAAGAATTGGCGGCATTTGGGGATGGCGAAAATGATCTGCCAATGTTTGAAGCAGTTGGAACCCCAATCGTGATGGCAAATGCGACACCGGCCGTCCAAAAGGTGGGGCGCTGGATTACTAAGTCTAATCGTGAAGATGGGGTTGCGTATGCGTTGACGCATTATTTGCGTGAGGTGCCGGAATGACAACTATTAGAGATATTGCACGACTTTCAGGTTATTCAGTTTCGACGGTGTCACGCGTCATTAATCAGCGAAACTATGTGTCACCGGCGACTAGAATGGCGATTCAAAAAGTGGTTGATCAATTAGATTACGCGCCCAATGCGGTGGCCCGTGATTTGAGTCGTGGCCGGACTTTTAATGTGGGCGTTGTGTTGCCGCATTCGGACCATCCGTATTTTACACAATTAGTCCACGGCATTATGCGCGCGGCATTTAAGGCCAATTATCGCGTCGTACTGTTGCCATCCAAATATGAGGTCAATTTGGAACGCGGTTACTTAGCCGATTTGAGGCAGCATGCCTATGATGCCTTGATATTCACGTCACACGGATTGCCGTTGACTGAACTTAATGATTACCGGCGTTATGGGACAATTGTTGTGTGTGAAAATCCACATGATTGTCCGATTCCAGCTGCATACGCAGCGCGCCAAACAACCTACGTCGAAGCTTTTGAGCTCCTAAAACAACGCGGGGATAGACGAGTGGCAATATTAGCCAGTCGATCATTGGCTAAAAGTGCCACGACACAAGCGATGGTCGCGGCTTACCAGCAAGTCTTTGGCACTAAGCCCGCGGCAGCGCTCGTATGCACCGGCGTGACGACGCCGGCAGATGGTGAACGTGCGGGTCAAACGTTACTGAAACAGTCCCAACCAGTTGATGCCGTGTTAACTAATGGTGATGATATTGCGGTTGGCTTGCTACGGGCCTACCGTGCGGCCAAAGTATCAGCACCATTCTTGATTGGACAAGAACACCAACCATCGGGAGAAGCACTCAGATTGCCAACGATTGATCATCATTTTGAAACGGTTGGTGCCCGGGCCTTTCAGTTAGCCGTTAGTGGCGAAGTGGCACAGATTCCAGTTGACTCACAATTAGTAGTTCCTGAGACCTAGCACAGCGATTTCTACCAGTCGGAGCGGGATCACTACTAATTTTGGAAGTACCTTTAGCTTATGATTAAATATTTAAACGCTCGGTTAGCGTCAAGCACGAGACCTCACTTTTTAATGGTGAGGTCTTTTTTTGCTTTAAAATAAAATAATTTATAAATTAGCGTTAGTAGCGAAAAGTTGACCGCCTACACTATTTTTAGGGGTGAAGACAGTTGACGTCAGCAAATCAGACTATAATTAATTGTAATGTTCATGTATATTAACCCAAAACAAAAATGACTATTTTAAAGCGGAAATCTTGCAGTTACCATAAAATTAATAATAAATATTAATAGTTAAATTATTTATTTGTAAGACTAGAATTATTAGCACCCAATATATTCCAGCAATTGCATTTGGAGGCTATATGTCGAAACGCTGATGTGACGGCGTTTGTAGCTTGAATCACTTCTGTTTAAGGCCTACACTATTAAAGATGAATGAAATTAGAGAATTCTAAATAGTTAGTCTATGTCAGCCGTGCGACCAGCCTATCTGTGACCGGTCCTAACGAATTGGCAATAATAAGGAGCGATCAATAATGCGTAAAAATTCAGAAAATAGTCAAAAATTGCACTATAAAATGTATAAAAAAGGCCGTTTCTGGTTATTTGCTGGGGTGTTAGTTATGACAACTTGGCAAGGTAATCAGGCGATTGCGCACGCTGATACCGCAACTGCCGCAAGTAGTAGTGATGAGAGCAGTGCGGTGACGAGTAATACTGCACAGTTAACGGCTAAGACAGTCACTTTGAGTAGCAGTAGTAGTGCGACTAGTTCGCAAGCTGCAACCAGCGCTACTTCAACTAGTTCTGTTGCCAGTGACACTAGTGCGACAAGTGCCGACAACACTAGTACTAGTGTTAGCCATGCAACCGAGACGGGTACCGCAACCAGTGCGACAAAGACAAGCAGCGCTGCCAAAAGTGCTGCAGCGGCAACTACTGAGTCAACAACGACAGCAAGTCAGGCTAACGCGGCCACTAGTACCGCGACGACAGCTGCGACATCTTCAGTAGCAAAACAAACTAATTCTCAAGCAGCTAGCCAAGCAACCACTGATGAGTCAACAAGTGTTTCCCCAGAATCGGCAACAACAGTTGAAGCAACGTCTGATGAAAATTTAGCCAATGATGACAACAGTCTCAACCCAGTTACGGCTGAGATGATGGTCGCGGCGCCGGCAACAACCAGTACTGAACAACAAGTGACAAGTAACCGGGCAATGTTATTACGTGCCGCGGCGGTTGCCGCCGATATTGCGGACGGGACTGATTGGGCTATTGATAGTGCAGGGACGTTGCACCTCAATACGGGTGTCTTGACGGCTAATACTGCGGTTAGCTTGAATGCTGCCTGGACGCCATATGTGTCACAGATTACGGCGATTTCAATTGATACGCCGGTGGCCGCTGGAACGAGTACCGCGAATTTATTCAAAAGGTTAAATCAGGTCAAAACGATTAGTGGTTTATCTAATTTAGACACAAGTTTGACGACTAATTTTGGCGACATGTTTTTCCAAATGACCAATTTAACCAGCTTAGATTTGTCTAGTTTCAAAACGAGCAGTCTGACTAACACGGCGCAAATGTTTTACGGTGATAGTAATTTAACGAGTGTGAACGTTAGCGGATGGGACACAAGTAAAGTCACCAACATGGGCCGGACTTTTGGTAGTTGTTCAAAATTGACCAGTTTAGATTTGTCTAGTTGGGATACGAGTGCGGTCACGAGTATGGGCTCGATGTTTTTCGGCGATAGTGCCTTAACCAGCTTGAATTTAACTGGTTGGCAGACCGCCAATGTGACTGACATGAGTGGGATGTTTACAGCCAATAGCAAACTAACTAGTTTAAATTTAAGCAACTGGGATGTCAGCAAGGTCACGAATATGACGAATATTTTCAACGGCGACAGTTCTTTGATGACTTTGAATGTTGATGGTTGGCAGCTAAACGCTAAAATTACGAGTATGGCTTCATTTTTCGCTGGGTTAAAAAGTTTGACGGAATTAGATGCGAACAATTTTAGTGCGAGTGCTGTGACTGATGTCACGAATCTGTTTAATGGGGATACTGCCTTAACAACTTTGAATGCCAATAATTGGGATTTGAGCAATGTCACAGATCTATCGAATCTATTGGCGGGGCTGACTAACTTAACAACGGTCAACGCGAAAAATTGGCAAGTTGGTAAAGTAACCAGCGTCTTTCAATTGTTTTACACGGATTCAAAGTTAGCAACTGCTGACCTCAGTGGCTGGGATACGAGTAGCTTGACTAATATGCGCGGGGCTTTCAATATGGATTCGAGCATTACTAAACTGGCGCTCGATAATTGGGATACGAGCAAGGTTACCGATATGGGTTATTTGTTTAACCGGAATAGTGCGTTGACAGATTTGAACCTCACCAATTGGGATACTAGTAGCCTAGTGGAAGCTAGTGATATGTTTTATCAGGATAGTAATCTGACCAGTTTGGATGTTGCCAACTGGAATATGAGCAATTTAGTGACTGCTAGTGATATGTTTCATTTTGCAAGTGGGTTAACCACTATTGATGTGGCGAATTGGGATATGAGTCACTTACAAAAGGCTGATAACATGTTTGCCAGTATGACAAGCTTGACCGGTCTTGATACGACAAGTTGGAATTTGAATCAGTTAACCGTCGGCAATGATATGTTCTTTGGTGATGTGAATTTAACCAAACTTGACACAAGTAACTGGGGACTGACCAACTTGCAAAATGCCTTTGCGATGTTTAATAGTGATAAGGCATTAGTGACGTTGGCGACGAGTGCTTGGAATCTCAATAATGTGACCCAGTCAGATTTTATGTTTGCCAATGATCTTAGTCTAACCAACTTAGATGCTAGCAGTTGGGGGCTTAAAAATGATAAGACTGCCACATACATGTTTGAAATGGATCCCAAGCTGAAACAGCTAGCGACTAGCAATTGGGATCTGAATCAAGTTGTTGATGCGAGCTACATGTTTGCGAATGATCCGCTATTAGCTAATCTGGATACGAGTAGCTGGGGCTTGGAAAATCTGACCAATTCCTATGAAATGTTCGCGTTTGATTCAGCATTGACCCTAACGGATACGACGAATTGGAATTTAGCCAAGCTTGTCACGGCGCGAGCGATGTTTTATCACGATACCAGTTTAACGCAACTAAATGCCGAAAATTGGGATATGCGTAGTGTGACGAATGCTGGCAATATGTTTCAAGGTGACACTGCTTTAACGACGATTGGCAACACGGTTAACTGGAATTTGACTAATTTGACGAATGGGACTGATATGTTTTGGCAAGACACCGCGTTAACTAGTTTAGATACGACTAATTGGGGCTTGAACAATTTGGTCCAAGCATGGGCGATGTTTGATCGCTTGACTAGCCTGACCAGTCTCGGCGATACCACTAATTGGAATTTAAGCCAACTTCAAAATGGGAATTCAATGTTTTGGGATATCGGTAACTTGACAAACTTAAATACGACCAATTGGGACTTAAGCAGTTTAACTGATGGCACGTCAATGTTTTCAGGGGATGCTAGTTTGAAAGCCATTGATGCGAGTCAGTGGAAAATCAACGGTGCCGTGCTAGTACCTAAAATGTTCCTAAACGATTCAAGTTTGACGGCTTTAGATTTATCAAACTGGGATTTAACTTCGGCTCCCTCAGTGCTTAATATGTTTGGTAATAATGTCGCGCTCCAACAATTAAAAGTCGGCCCGAAAGTGGTCTTTATCAATGACAGTGGTACTGCGGCGTTACAAGATGCCCCGTTAAATGACACATACACTGGCAAATGGGTGAACCTCGAAGGCCAAACGTTCACGGCGGCTGAATTGATGGCGTTGTATCAAAATACGCCAGCCGCAGTTGCGGACACCTATGTTTGGCAAACGGATCAGACTGCGGTAATGGCGCATGATTCGACTGTTGATCAAAGTGGTCAAAACACTTGGACCGCCGCTGATAACTTTGACAGTGCGACGAATGCGACTGGTCAAGCCTTAACCTTAGCCGATGTAACGGTCACTGGGAGTGTCGATACAACAACCCCCGGGACGTATCAAGTGACTTATCAGTACTTGAATAATGTTGGCAATCCGATTAGTTCAGTGGCGACGATTACCGTGGTTGCCAGCCAAGTTTCAGTCACTGCCCATGATACGACGATTATGCAGGGTCAAGCTTGGAGCGCTGCTGACAACTTTGACAGTGCGACTGATTTTGGTGGCAATGCCGTTGATTTTAGTGATGTCACGGTGACCGGTGCGGATCAAGTTGAAACCCAAACACCAGGGACATATGATGTCAACTACCATTACACGGATGCTGACGGTAATGAGGCAACTAAAGTCGTTATGATTACGGTCAAAGCCAGCCAAGTTTCAGTTGCGGCAACTGATCAAACCGTTACCCAAGGCCAAACTTGGACGGCGGCGGATAGCTTCGTTGGTGCAACAGATGCAGCCGGCAATGCCATTGATCTTAGTCAAGTCACCGTCACTGGTGCGGATCAGGTCAATACGACTGTTCCCGGAACTTATGCCGTGACTTATAGTTACACTGACGCCTATGGCAATACTAAGACGCAAGTCGTGACAATCACGGTTCAGGCCGCAACCACGACAGATAATAATGGGAGTGATATCGGTTCGACGACTGGGGACACAGACACGACCAGCCAAGCGGATACGATTACTACGACGAAAGACCCAACGGCCAGTGCTAAGGACGGGTTATTACGAACGGTTGCAACGGCAGATGTCGTACAACCTACTGCAACGACTACGACTCAAACTAGTGGGACGACAACTCAGGTCGCGGCAATGCAGCCTAAGTTGCAAGCCACCAGCTCAGCACCAAAAGCGGCGAGCGACCAAGCTAAAAAATTACCACAAACCAACGAAAGCTCCGCAGATAGTGCCGTTATTTTAGGTGCCATCATGTTAAGCATGACCGGGTTGTTCAGTTTCTTCAATAAAAAACGGCGGACAAGATAACGCCGGTTCAACAAGACGCTTCACTTTTAATAGTGGGGCGTCTTTTGTTTTGGGCGATTGTAAGTAAAGTTAGTAAATTTGATCAAAATTGTGATCATGGTTAAACACGTCAACTATATTGCCGAAATTAGTATGCTTCAATGCCTTAATCAGTTATAACTAATCATAATGTTTATTATGATCGACCGAAAAGTAACTCGGCGATTTTTCGGTTGTTTTGTTACGATTTATTTTAAATCAATAATAACTATTAATGGGGACATAATAGCGGTCAAAAAAATAGTGTTTCAATTAGCCATTGTATTACAGCTGTGTATAAATCACAACCCACTACAAATGCTGATACTAAGGCATTCCTTAATTTGATTCTTTATAGTATAGGGGATACACTATTAATGACGATAAATGTATATGAGTGATAATTGAAAATCAAATCCGCGAGAATTTTAACCGATCGGTAGCGGTAAGGAGTGAGTTTACGATGAGTCAGAAAACACAAGTATCAGCCGAACATTACAAAATGTATAAAAAGGGCCGTTTTTGGTTATTTGCAGGTGTGCTAGTAATGACTACTTGGCAAGGTAATCAGATGATTTCCCATGCCGACGAGACGGGGACAAGTAACACAGCAGAGACGACGCCGGTAGTGACTTCGGCTGCTGCTCAGTTAACCGATCAGTCGGTGACGCTAAGTGCAGGTTCGGCTAGTTCAGCGGCTACTGAAAGCGCTGTCTCGGCCAGTGAGTCAACGACAACTAGCGCGACCAGTGACAGCCAAGCGTCAACCAGTGCAACAGCTGAGGTCAGTCAAGCTAGTCAGGCAACGGCGTCAACTGCTGCACAGCTAGCCAACAGTGTCGCCACTGAAGTTAGTTCGGCTGCCGAAGTGACTAAGTCAGGGACGACTGTCGCAGCACAAAGTCAGGTTGCCGGATCGGAGACGACAACGGTGGCAAGTTCTGCGGCTCCAACTAATAGTGCTGCTTCGCAAGCAGATCAGACGGTGACCGATGATTTGGCAGTTACGGCGGCCGTCGATGACGTTACCACTCTCGAAGCGCCTACGACTACGGCTGTCAATAAGTCAGTTACTACGGATGAGAACGTGGTTGCGCCGTCAACAACCACGACTGATCAAAAGGTAACCGCTCAGCGGACGATGGTGATGCGCGCCGCCGTCACCGCCGCTGATATTGCTGCTGGTGATGGTTGGAATATTGATAGTAATGGCGTCTTGCACATTTTAAGTGGTGCCAATTTATCCAGCAATGTGACGCTGAATGCGCAGTGGTTAGCTAATGCTAGTGCGATTACGTCGATTGTTTTTGACGGACCTGTAACGGCAGGAGCAAGTACCGGGAATTTATTCAAAGGGTTAAGCAATGTGACTACAATTACTGGCTTAGCTAATTTAGATACTAGCAAAACGACTAACTTTGGCGCCATGTTTTCAGGAATGTCCAGTTTAACTAACTTGGATTTATCGTCCTTTAATACGAGTTCAGCGACTAATCTTGCCCAACTGGTTTATGGCGATAGCGCGTTGACTAGTCTAAACGTGAGTGGTTGGGATACGAGCAAAGTCACCAATATGGGGAGTGTCTTTAATGGCCTAAAATCGTTGACTAGTTTAGACCTCTCCAGTTGGAATACGAGCGCGGCGACGACCACGAACTCGATGTTTAGCGGGGATAGTAGCTTGACTAGCTTGAATTTGAGCGGTTGGGATACTAGCAACGTGAAGAACATGGGCGGCATGTTTTCTGGTGACACGAGCTTAGCCAGTTTAGATTTAAGCAGTTTTAACACTGATAAAGTCACTGATATGAATACAATGTTTACCAATGATAAAAGTCTACAAACGATTAATTTTGGGACAAATTGGGATACGGCCAATGTTACGAATATGGTCAACATGTTCAAAAGTAATAGTGCGCTAACTAGCCTAGATTTGAGCAGTTGGGATATGCATAATGTGACTAACATTAGCACGATGTTTTTGAATGATACGGCGCTGAAAACCCTAAATGTGAGCGGCTGGCAACTTAATTCAAGTATTACGAGTTTAGCGTCTTTCTTCGCCGGTCTAACGAGTTTGACCGATTTAACGGCTGATAACTTTAATGCCAGTAGCGTCACTGATGTCAGCAACTTAGTCAAAGGTGATACGCAACTGGTAACGCTGAATGCTGCCAATTGGGATTTGAGCAGTTTGACTGATTTAACGGCGTTGTTTAAGCAGTTGCCAGCGTTAACGACAGTCGTGGCGCCAAATTGGAAAATCGGGCAAGTCACGAGCGTGTATCAGCTATTTATGATGGATGCCAATTTGACGTCTGCGGATCTAAGCGGTTGGCAGACGGGCAGTTTGACAACGACTAGATCACTATTTTATCAGGATGCTAACCTCACGACTGCGAATTTGGCAAATTGGGATATGAGTCATGTCACCAACATGCACCAGATGTTTAACCAAGACACAGCGCTAAGTCAGTTAGATCTTTCAAATTGGGATACGAGCAGTCTCACGGATGCTGGTGCCATGTTCTACCAAGATAGTAGTTTGACGACTTTAGATGTGGCTAACTGGGATACCAGCAAGTTAAGTGCCGCAGATGGCATGTTTAGCAGTATGACGAATTTGGCAACCTTGGACGTTTCTAAGTGGAATACGAGTCAGCTAACCAATGGTGTTGACATGTTTTACATGGACCTCGGTTTGACGACTTTAGATATAGCCAATTGGGACGTTGGTAATCTCGTCAATGGCTTTGCGATGTTTAATGGAATTCCGAAAGTGACAGTGTTAGATGTTTCCAAATGGCGCCCAGTGAACCTTCAAAATGCCGGCTACATGTTTTCGCTGAATTCTGGTGTGACTACGTATGACTTATCCAATTGGGGTGCATATCAGATTACGACGATGGCACATATGTTTGATACTAATACTGCGCTGACATCACTCGACCTATCCGGGGTTGATATGTCTAATGTCACCGATGTTAATATGATGCTGATTTACACGAATGCACTGAAAAAATTAACGTTGGGTACCGAGAATAAATTTAATTTCGCGTCAGCGGGGACCTATTTGCCTGAAATTCAGCCGACAGCCGGGATTGGTGGTTATACTGGTTACTGGGTTGATAGTAAAGGAAATATGTACACATCAACGCAATTAATGGCGCAATATAACGGGGCAACCATGGCGGATACGTATGTCTGGCAAACGCGGCAAACTACCTTGAACGTTCATGATTCCACTGTTGATCAAACGGGGACAAATCACTGGCAATTGGCAGACAACTTCACTGATGGCACTGACATCAATGGGAACGCGTTGACGAGTACCGATGTTGAAGTTGTTGATGGCACAGTTGATACAACGACTCCTGGCACTTATACGGTGACTTATCGTTATACCGATGCAGCTAATTATGCCGTGACGGCGGTGGCAACGATTACGGTAGTTGCTAGCAAGGTAGCCGTTGAGGCGCATGATACCACGGTAATGCAAGGTCAAACTTGGGATGCGCAAGACAGCTTTGATCAGGCGCTTGACTTCGATGGGCAATCCGTTGATTTTAAGGACGTGACGGTAACTGGCGCGGATGCAGTAAAACCCAATGTTCCTGGCGATTATCAAGTGACTTACAGTTATACGGATGCAAATGGCAATGTCGATAGCAAGACGATTACTGTGGCGGTTGCAAAATCAGCGGTGGCCGTCAATGCCAACGATACAACGATTACACAAGGCGAAGCTTGGACCGCGGCTGACAGTTTTGAAGGCGCCACCGACGCTGATGGCAATGCGGTTGATTTCAGCGATGTCACAGTGACTGGGGCAGATGCCGTTAATAACCAAGTGCCAGGAACTTATCAAGTGACTTACAGTTATACGGATGCTTATGGCAATGTTGCCGAAAAGACGATTACGGTGACAGTGGCTGCTAGTCAACTTGGGTTGGATGTCAAAGATGTGACCGTTCAACAAGGGTCGTCATGGACCGCAGCGGATAGTTTTGTCACTGCCACGGATGAAAACGGACAGCCCGTAGACTTTGCTAATGTGACGGTAACTGGTGATGATGCGGTTGATACGACGACTCCTGGCAGTTATCAAGTCAATTACAGCTATACGGATAAGTTTGGCAATACCGTAACGAAGACGGCAACGGTGACAGTTGTCGCTGACAATAATACGGATAACGGTGACGATGGTGATCCTGATGAAATTGATCCTGGGACTGACCCTGACACTAGTACCAGCACCGACACTGGTAATACGGACGGTAATGGGACAACGAACAGTTCGAACAATAACGGCCAAGCTGATACGATTATTGACTCAACTAGTTCTCGAACTGGGACGACGATGAAACCAATGACGAGTCGGCCAACCACAAGTCAAGGGTTGCCAAAATCATTATCGACCACTAAGACGTCTGCTGATAAGGCCAATACTTTGCCACAAACTGATGACCAGCGTGCCAGAGGCGCAATTTTACTGGGCGTAGCGTTATTGAGTTTGACGACGGCACTAGCTTTCTTTGGGAAGAAACATTGGATTGAAAAATAAGTTCAGGCAATAAAAAATGATGCCACTTCTGAGATTTAGGAGTGGTATTTTTTGTGATTGAGAAAGTGTGTGACAGTCTAATTGTTGTGATGATGTTAATTTTGTTTAGTTTTTGTAAACGCGAACAAATGTTCTTTGAATAGTGTTATCTTTAAATAGTACCATCAGAAGATTTACCGAGTAAGTGTTAATCAACTTGCCCGTATAGCACTCAATACTACAACGTTGTATTTATAAAGTGTTACAATGTGTGTAGAGGTGATGATAATGTCAAAAGATACCACGTTAACAATTAGGTTAAACAAAGATGTTAAGGCACACGCTTCGGAAGTTGCCGCTGGCATGGGGATTGACTTGAGTACGGCAGTCAATATGTTTCTGGTCGAACTAACTAAAACGAACGAATTGCCGTTTGTTCCGACCGGTAAGTCAAACTTTCCAGATATTTGGAACGATGATCCAAAAGACATTGCGGCATTTAATCAGCAGATTGGCATCATGGCTGATGGGGTGTCACATGGCGGAGAGAACACGGATTAAACAAGATCTGCTTTGTTGGGTCGATGCTGAGCCGTATGCTGGGCATGAGGAAGGCGGTCACAGTCACTTCGCGGGTAATATTAGACGTCCGGTGGTTGTCGTTTCAAATGAACAATACAATCTATCTGGGATGGCAATTGTTTTTCCCGTGATTTCTAAGAAACAGCACAGTCGTTACTTGTTGCCGGTAATGGCAAAACGACCATCGA
Source organism: Lactiplantibacillus pingfangensis (assembly GCF_005404945.1). GTDB lineage: Bacteria > Bacillota > Bacilli > Lactobacillales > Lactobacillaceae > Lactiplantibacillus > Lactiplantibacillus pingfangensis. Next base: position 37,898 of record NZ_BJDG01000028.1, read on the forward strand.
GTATTATTTTAACGCAGGTGTTAGGTTACGATATGATTACAAGAAACGCGACTGATATGGGCGTGAGTGTCTCTAAATTACAGTTGGACTATTTGAGAAAAATTATTCAGCGACTGTTATAAGCTAAAACTAGTCTGCCATAAATTTGGTGGGCTATTTATTTTGTCAAAAAAACTTTTTCAAATCGCCTTGACTTGAAACCCGTTCGATAAGTTACAGTAAGGATGAATTAAGAAAGCGCTTAATAAATTGATGATACTGGTGGCCACCGGTAATTGAACCCTGACTTAATGGAGGTCTTTATGATGATGAAATTATTCCAACGTAAACACACAATTACTTTAGCCGCACCAGTCAATGGCATGTACGTTGACTTACGTAAAGCTGGTGACACCGCTGTGACAGCGGGATTCGCCATCGAACCAATGGAAGGCGAGATTCATGCACCAATCGCGGGTCAAATTACCAAAGTCACGGATCAAACGGTGACAATTGCAGCCGATTTTGGTTGCGAGTATCTTGTTCAAGTCGGGACGATTGCTGACGCATTAGATCCACAAGTGGTTAATTGGCAAGTCGCTGTCGGCGATGCCGTTGCCCCAGATGTCATTTTAGCAACGGCGTCGATTGATGCCATTCATGCTGCGAACCAGTCCGCATTGGTGACTTGCGGTTTAATCAACAAGCAAGCCGACGACTTTGAAATCAGTCAGACCGGGTTGGTTTCACAAGGCAACAACTTAGCGACACTTAAAGTTAAAGCTTAAAAACCGGAAAGTCGACGAAATGTCGGCTTTTTTTGTTAAAATGACTTAGTTAGCTTTTATCTGGTCATCTTAGTTAAAACGGGGGAATCTATGAAAATTCGAAACTATCAATCAACCGACATATTGGCGATTCGACGCCTATTTAAAAGAACTGTCTTGCAAATTAATGCCGCCGATTATACGCCTCAACAACTAACTGCTTGGATTGGACCAGATAATGAGCAAGTTGCAGCTGCATGGCAAAAATCGCTGGCGGCGCATACTGCCTTAGTTGCGGTCCAAGCAGATCAGATTGTTGGGTTTGCGGATATGAGTGCCAGCGGTTATTTGGACCGATTGTATGTCGATGCCGATTGTCAACGGCAAGGCATTGCAACGACTTTAGTTGCCGAGCTGGAGTCCCAAGTTGATTGCGAGCGTTACACAACGGCTGCGTCGATTACAGCCCGACCGTTTTTTGAAAGTCGCGGGTATCAAGTAGTCCAAGCACAATGCGTCGTGCGAGCTGGTATTCAGATGACTAATTATTTAATGGCAAAACCTGGTTAAGTTGTGCCACAGTTTAAGCTGTTTATTTTTGGTTAGCCGGTCTTTCTGGGCATTAGCGATTATCGCACTGTACTTAGGACGACCAAATTCGGTATACTTGGGTTATTATTAGCAGACGAGTTTAAACTTGTAAATAGGCAGGAAGTGATCAGATGCGGCAATGTCCAAATTGTGGCACACGCAACACTAAAACAGCGCAGTTTTGTGTCAGTTGTGGCACATCATTACAAAATCAACCAGAAATGCCAACTTGCCCCAAATGTGGCCAACCGGTTTCAGCAAAGAGTCGGTTTTGTGAGCATTGTGGGTATCAGTTAAGCACGACAACCTCACAGGCGACGGCTAGTCAGGGACGATCAAGTCGAAAACCACCTAAACGTCCGGTTTGGCCAAAAGTGGTGACTGGGTTAGTGGTTGGTTTGATTATTGTGATGGCGGCCTTTGGCTGGTTGATGTATCGCCGGACTCAAATTAATACCCAAAATGAGCAACGGGTGGCACAGGAACAATCTTCCAAGGCGCAACAAGCTTCCGCTGAGCGATTAAAAGCCGCCAAGGCGTCATCGGCTGCGGAACGTGAGTCCAATAGTCGCGCAACTTCTAGCCGACAGGAATCGCTCGCTGAGTCAGCGTCAAGTTCGGCAGCGGCAGAATCTTCAAAACAGGCGGAATCGTCAAGAAAAGCCGACTCAGACAGCGTTAGTGCGGCTAGTTCTGAATCAGCTGCAACTATGGCCAAGTCATTACGTCGCATGTTGGTTGACGACTTTGACTGTGATCAGGCCGCCGTGGCGGCAATCCCGGACAAGGTGCTGGCTAATATGTTGTTAGCATCTAGTAAGGCCGGCGAAGATATCGGTGGCTTTTACAATCGGGTCAAAGCACGCTATCCCAAGATTGGTGGCAACATTCTAGGGCCGGACGCCACTAGCAGTGATCAAAATGTGGACGCTGATTCGGGAAGCTAAAAGTCCGCAGTGAATTTTATGAAATTATTTGTTAAACTAAAACTATCAGCTTTATCAGAACAGCAACGCTGATGATTAGGGTCGTTGCGCAAGTCTAGTTAGGCATTAGAACAAAAGCAATCCAGTTGAAAAACGCACTTTCTGTGGATCAGGCCAAGTTTGACAAAACCTAGAGGCCTTCACGCCAATCCAAACTATTTGTTGGGGGAAGTCACGATGGAAGAACTATTCGTTAAAAAGCCGATTCCACAGGCTTATTTTCAACTGGCCTTACCAGTTGTTTTCGGGATGTTAGCCAGTATGATTTATAATCTGGCTGACACCTTTTTTGTCTCGCAAACGCAGAATACCGCGTTGGTCGCTGGCGTAGCGCTTTGTACGCCATTATTTTCATTTATGTTGGCGATTGGGGATATTTTTGGGCTCGGTGGGAGTGCCCTGATGTCACGCCTACTGGGTAAACAAGATACGGCGACCAGCCGACGTGTCAGTAGTTTTAGTGTCTATGCTGGGATTGCCACGGGACTAATCGTAACGGCGTTATTACTAGTATTTGAACGCCAAATTTTAATGCTATTTGGCGCCACTAGTGAAACTTATCGCTATGCGGCCCAGTTCTATCGGATTATGGCATTAGGCGCGAGTTTTATTATTTTTTCGTTGATTCCAAGCAACATGATTCGAACGGAAGGCTTAGCCAATCAGTCGATGATTGCGACCGTCGCGGGGACGGCCGTGACGATTGTTTTGGACCCAATCTTTATCTTTCCACTGGGTCTGGGTGCGGCTGGTGCTGCACTTGCAACGGTCATTGGGTATGCGTTGACGGATGCGATTTTGGTATTCTTCGTCTTAACGAAATGTCAGGTAAATAGCGTTAGTTGGCAACAACGGCAGCTGAGTGGCAGCTTGATTAAGGCCATTCTGTTGATTGGCATACCCGCTTCCATTACAAATTTAATGCAGAGTTTTGGAACGGCATTGTTGAATAACTATCTTGCTCACTATGGCGCGAGCCAAGTGGCGGCATTTGGGATTGCCAGCAAAATTTACATGATTGTCATGTTGCTCATCGTGGGTTTCGCGTTTGGCGTGCAGCCGATGATTGGCTATAATTTTGGTGCACGAGAATTTAAACGGCTTAAACAGATTATTCGTTTTGATTTGTTTGTAGAGGCTGGCTTAGCCTTTGTTTTGGCGATTATCTTGATGATCTTTGCACCAACCGTTGTCAGTTGGTTCATGCCACAGGTTGCGATTGTCCGGGCGGGGAGCCTATTACTCCGAAGCTTACTTAGCACGACGCCTTTGATTGGCGTGATCCTCGTATTCACGACCGTTTTTCAATCAACTGGGCAGGCACTCGGGGCGTTTATCATGTCGATTGCGCGCCAAGGGGTGGTCTTCTTAGTGGTAATTGTCATCGCTGATCGCCTATTTGGTTACTTAGGGGTTGTCTGGGCGCAACCGATGGCGGACATCATCACCGTTTTAATCGGGTTTGGATTCTATCATTGGAAATTTAAGCCGTTATTGGCAACAACGTAAGTCAGTTAGTCTTTTCGTCAGAATCGAAAAAGCAGTTTGCCATTACGCGTGTGACTAGCGTAATGACAAACTGCTTTTTGAAAATAAAAATCTTATTTTTGTAACTCGCGAATAGCTAAGGCAAAGTCGCCAAGGGTGGCGGAACCATTGTCTTTTACGACTGGCATGGTAATGTACTTGTCCAAGTCGGGCACTTCAACGTAATCATTCAAGAGCGTCTTGAATTGGTCACGTACTTTGACTAGGAACGGTTCACTAACGACACCACCGCCAAAGACGATTTTTTCAGGCCGTAAAATTAAGGTTGATTGGATCGCGGCTTGAGCGACATAGTAAGCCATGATATCCCAAGTGTGATCGCTCATTGGCACGTCTTTGCCGGGTTTGCCGAGCCGGGCGTCAAAAGTTGGTCCGGCGACGAGTCCTTCAAGACAATCGCCATGAAATGGGCAAACGCCTTTGAAATCTAGGTCATCTGGGTGACGTTTGAGTAAGGTGTGGCCCATTTCAGGATGCCCCATCCCGCCAACAAATTTACCATCGGCGATGGCGCCAGCACCAACGCCGGTACCAATCGTGTAATAGACTAAAGAGCTGATCTTTTCGTTGGCTAGTGTTGACATGACGTATTCGCCATAGGCTGAGCCGTTTACATCGGTTGTCCAGAACATTGGGATGTTGAGGGCCTGCTTGAGTGTGCCTAAAAAGTCGGTATCACGCCAACCAGGTTTAGGCGTTGAGGTGATATAGCCATACTTTGGTGAATTCTTGCGTAATTCGATTGGCCCAAATGAGGCAATCCCTAAAGCTTTAATATCAAATTGCTTAAAATAATCAATCGCTTTTTGTAATGTTTCTGCTGGTGTCGTGGTTGGAAAATGAACACTATCCTTGATACGGTAGTCTTCGTCACCCACGGCACAAACGAATTTTGTGCCACCTGCTTCAATACTTCCTACTAGCAATATAAAATTCCTCCTATGATGAAAATCTGCAATCGCTTTCAATGACTTAAGATACCATTATGAAAACCGGGCGTCAATCGCAATTATGGCTGGAACGGCTTTTAACCGGTTGTTTTTTCATCAAAGTCACCATTTTTAAGCAGTCTTCGGAATTTTTGACTGGCACTAACTGTTAGCTTCCTGTTACTATAATGATAAGGATTTTTAATGGATTGGCATGACTTAATTCAAGTGGAAAGGCGCGTTAAGATGACTTTTGCAGATTGGTTTAATTTTAAAGGACGGGTGAAACAAGACCAGGTACTGGTTAAAACTGTCGATGGCCAGCAGGATACTAAGGTTGTTCGTGGCTCATTCAACTGGTTAGCATTCTTATTTACTTGGTTCTTTGCATTATTTAGTTTTCGTTATCGGACGCCATTTTTTATTGTTAAAGCGTTGGTGCCGTTCATGGCATTGATGACGATTAACCTGTTGACACAGGCACTATTTAGTACCAATGTTCAACTCGTGATTAATATCTTAGGCGCAGTATGGTATGGTGCGATGTTTAATACCTGGTTCCGCAATCAGTTGTTAGTGAATGGGTATCAGTTGCAAAAAGCTGAATAATAAGAAACTACAAGCAGTTTTGTCGCAGAGACCAGCTTAAAAAATGGCTCTTTGTCAACTGTTGTTGGTAATCAGCTATCATTAGCGCCCAGCCGCCCCGTGGCTGGGCGCTTT
>NZ_BJDG01000029.1 GCF_005404945.1 Lactiplantibacillus pingfangensis
CACAAGGATTGCTAGACCCTACACATTTGATTTGTCGAAACTTTGTTCAGTTTTCAAAGGTCTAATTCGTTGGTTGATTACCTCAACGCAACTTAATCATCATACCAAGTTGATAACAACTTGTCAACAACTTTTTATAAATGATTTTCGGTTGAAGGCTTGCGGCTAACCGCTTTGTGCGCCTCAACAACGTATACTAATTTACCAATTATCCTGACAGATTGCAAGCCCTAAATATCAAAAAGAACCGGTCAATATTGCCATGTTGATCGTACCATTTTATTAATGTACGGAAATCAGCTAATTTAGGTTAATTTAATCTAGCTAACAATCGGATTTGTCTTTCTATCAAACAATGATTAGGTCCATGCAACGAAACAATGTTCGTTTTAAAATTTATTCACTTTTTTCAAAAAAGATTGATTACAGTGCTAAAAATCAATCAAAAGCACTCACAAACACTGCACAAGTGCCAAAAAAACTGGTTTGAAATTAGTCAGACTAATTTCAAACCAGCTCAAATTAAATTTATTTATCTTCTTCTGGACGCATTGTTGGGAATAGTAAGACATCGCGAATTGAATCAGCGTCGGTCATTAACATGACTAAGCGATCAATCCCGATTCCAAGACCCCCAGTAGGTGGCATCCCATATTCCAAAGCTTCCACGAAGTCTTCATCAATATGTTCTGCTTCATCATTACCAGCAGTCCGTTCAGCAGCTTGGGCTTCAAACCGTTGACGTTGGTCAATTGGATCATTTAATTCACTAAAGGCATTGGCATATTCATTGCCTAAGATGAACAATTCAAAACGATCCGTGAAACGTGGATCTGCTTCGTTCTTCTTAGCTAATGGTGAAATTTCAACTGGATGACCGTAAATGAAAGTTGGTTCATTTAATGTATCTTCAACAAATTCTTCAAAGAAGGCGTTGATAATATGCCCAACCTTCCAATAGGATTCATATTTAACATGATGTTCATCCGCCAACTTTTGCGCATCTTCCAATGACATTGGTTGCCAGAAGTCGATACCAGTTTGCGCCTTAATCGCATCCACCATGTGAACCCGCTTAAACGGCTTGTTCAAATCAACTGTTTGACCATGATAAGTAATCACACCGTCATCAGTGACTGCTTTAGCGGCAGCTTTAAAGATGCCTTCGGTTTCATCCATAACATCATGAAAGTCGAAATAAGCCACGTAGCTTTCAAGCATCGTAAATTCAGGGTTATGTTCACGGTCCATCCCTTCATTACGGAAGACACGGCCAATTTCATAAACCTTTTCCATGCCACCTACAATGAGACGCTTCAAATGTAATTCCAAAGCAATCCGCAAGTAGAGGTCAATGTTCAACGCATTGTGATGGGTAATAAATGGTCGAGCTGACGCGCCACCTGCTTGGTTATGCAACATTGGCGTTTCAACTTCAATAAAATCATCACTATCCAAATGATGTCGAATAGCTGAAATAATCTTCGTCCGCTTCAAGAAACGGTCAAAACTATCACGGTTAGAAATTAGATCCAAGTACCGTTGACGATAGATTTGTTCGACATTTTGTAGCCCATGAAACTTGTCTGGTAATGGTCGAAGTGCCTTTGATAAGAAAGTGACATCCGTTGCTTTAATGGTTAATTCACCAGAATCAGTCTTGAAGACCTCCCCAGTGATTCCGAGAAAGTCACCAATGTCAGAACGTTTGAAAATATGGTAGACGTCTTCGCCCACAACATCTTTACGAACGTATAACTGCATCTTGCCAGAACGATCCCAAAGGTCAGCAAAGCCAACCTTACCTTTACCACGCTTAGCCAACATCCGACCAGCAATCGTGGCAGTGACCTTTTTAGCATCTAACTCATCTTTGTCAATGTCACCATACTTAGCCACTAAATCTTCTGCTAAATCGGTGCGCTCGAAGCGATGACCAAAGGGATCAATGCCCTCTTCACGTAATTCATCCATTTTTTCACGACGAACCTTAAGTTGATCGTTCATCGTCTGTTCTTGTCGTGCCACTAGTGTTCCTCCATTTCCAGTTAGCCTATTTCATTAATGAAATATCGCTAAACAACTACTACATGTTAATTTTGACAATCAGGACGTAAAAAAGCAAGTGAATTCTTCACTTTACCGGTCGACTTGCTAAATAAGTCGCCAATTGATCGGCATAGTCGTCGAGCAAGTCTGTCATTTCACCTACTGAAGTTGCTGACATCAACGCTACTTTGGTTCGTGTTGACCGTGGAATGCCTTTTAAATAGTACGAAACCTGCTCACGGAAATCTTGACAACCTTGGTGCTCGCCTTTTAACCCGACTAACCGTTGCAAGTGCTCGGTCGCAATCGTCAACTTGGTCATTGGCGCTGGCAGCGGTAATAACTCGCCGGTCGCGAGATAATGCGTCGTTTGCGTCAAGATCCAAGGATTTCCTTGTACTGCACGTCCCATCATGACTGCAGTTGCACCAACTTCAGTCAGCATCTGCTGGGCGTCTGCCGGTGTCCGGACATCTCCATTACCGATTAACGGAATCTTAATGGCAGCGGCGACTTGCTTCAAGATTTCCCAGTCCGCTTTACCCCGGTATAACTGTTGACGGGTTCGCCCATGCATCGCAATTGCAGCCGCACCACCACGTTCGGCAGCTAAGGCGTTTTCAACCGCATACACATGTTCATCATCCCAACCAGTCCGCATTTTAACCGTTACCGGTTTATGAACCGCCGCGGTAACAGCCGCAACCATTTCATATACTTTGTCAGGGTCCAGTAACCATTTTGCCCCAGCATCGGTCTTCGTGACCTTATTAACCGGACAGCCCATATTGATATCAATAATATCGGCACTCGTCTGCTGATCAACAAACTTAGCTGCTTGAACTAATGTTTCTTTAGCGCCACCATAGATTTGAATACTCATCGGATGTTCTTTTGGGTCAACGAACAGCATATCCAGTGTCTTCTGATTATGATACATGATACCCTTGTCAGAAATCATCTCACAGACGACCAAGCCGGCACCAAAGTTTTTGCAAATAATCCGGAAGGCTGCATCCGTCACACCAGCCATCGGCGCTACCACGACGCGATCAGGAATTGTCACATCCCCGATTTTCCAAGGGGCAGCCAACTGGCTAGGCATCACCATGCGAACGACTCAAGACCGCTTGTAACTCGGCCACTGAAAATTGATACTTCTCACCGCAAAAATGACAAACTGCTTCCGCACCTTGATCCTCATCAATCATTGCTTGGACTTCATGTTTGGGCAAGGCCATCAGTGATTCGGCAAAACGTTCTTTAGAACAATCACAGGCAAACTTAACGGGCATCTTGTCGAGAACTTTGACATCACCATCAAACAGCAAGTTCAAAATATCTTCTGGCGTCTTACCATCCCGCAAGAGTTGCGAAACTAATGGTAAGTCTTTTAATTTACTTTCTAACGAACTAATCGCTTCATCCGTGGCATTCGGTAACACTTGAACTAAGAAACCACCTGCTACACCAATAGTGTTATCTTCGTTGACGAAAACCGATAACCCAACAGCCGATGGAATCTGTTCAGACTGTGCCAAGTAATAGGTGAAATCTTCACCAAGTTCGCCCGAAACCAACGGGACTTGTCCGGTAAACGGCTCACCGACGCCTTGTAACTTAGTAACCGCCAAATAGCCATTAGACCCAACCGCTGCTTTGACATCAATCTTATGTTTATCATTCAACGGTAAGTGGACATGCGGATTTTGTAAATAACCTTTAACAGTACCTTTGGCGTTACCATCAACGACGATCCCGCCGACTGGTCCGTCACCATTAATTTTAACGGTTAACTGGTCATCGCCTTTCAGCACAGACGAAGACAACAATAACGTGCCAACTAAGCTACGGCCTAACGCTGCCGAAGCGGCACTCCAAGTATCATGCCGACGTTGGGCTTCCGCCACGGTATTGGTCGCATTCACTGCGTAGGCACGAAACATTTCGTGACCCGCCACACTCTTAACTAAATAATCTGCCATCAATAAGCTCCTATCTCTTTTTAACTTTCGATTAATCATAACGCATAAAAAGAGCCGAGACAAAGTCTCAGCTCTTTCAGCGATTTTTTATTAAGCTTGACTGCCAGAATCATCAGCAGATGATGCCGCACTGTCGGCTTCACTAACTTCGCTCATCGCACTTGTCGCTGAATCAGCTTCGCTCGTTGCGATTGAAGTTGCTTCAGAACCAGCGGCTGACTCACTTGGGAAAGTGGTTTCGCTTGTTGCATCCGCATTGTTAGCTTGGGCGTCCGCTTGCTTTTCAGCTTCACGGCGTTCCAATTCACGTTTAGATTCTTCGAAGGAAGCCGCTTTTTCACTCGGAAATTCGCTGCCAGTCTTCTCAGGCATCTTCCCAGTGTTAAACAAGCTGAGAATTTGCTTTTCATCCAACGTTTCATACTTCAGCAAGGCTTCCGCAATCAACTTATGTTGTTCACGGTGCGATTGGATAATATCGGTCGCAGTTTGGTGAGCTTCCTCAGCCAAACGACGAACTTCATCATCAATCAATTGGGCAGTGTGCTGTGAAAAGGCACTAGCGCCCATACCTTGTTGGTAAGCAGCTTGCTGGTTGGCATTTTCTAATTCAACTGGACCGAGTTTTTCACTCATCCCATATTGCGTCACCATTGCACGGGCAATTTGAGTTGCCTGTTCAAAGTCATTAGAAGCGCCAGATGATTGTGCATCAAAGATCACTTCTTCGGCTGCACGGCCACCCATCAAACCAGCCATCTGTTCCTTGGCATCACGTTTTGACATCAACATCTGATCTTCACGTGGCAACATGATCGCGTATCCGCCAGCACGGCCCCGTGGGACAATCGTTACCTTATGCACAACCCGTGCATCGTTCAAGACCAACCCAACAATCGTATGTCCAGCTTCATGGTAAGCCACGGTTTCCCGTTCTTGCTTGCTGACCACCCGATCATGTTTGGCTGGCCCGGCGATAACCCGGTCTTCGGCTTCATCTAAGTCTGAAGCATCGACTTGTTTCTTATTACGACGGGCGGCAAGTAACGCTGCTTCGTTCAATAAGTTTTCCAAATCGGCCCCAACAAACCCAGGTGTTTGCTTAGCAATTTCTTTCAAATCAACATCTGATGCCAAAGGTTTATTCTTAGCATGGACTTTCAAAATGGCTTCCCGACCCTTAACGTCTGGACGACCAACTAAGATCTTCCGGTCAAAACGACCTGGACGTAATAAGGCAGGATCCAAAACATCGGAACGGTTAGTCGCTGCCATGACGATAACGCCTTCGTTACCCGTAAACCCATCCATTTCAACCAATAATTGGTTTAAGGTTTGTTCACGTTCATCATGACCGCCACCCATGCCGTTACCACGTTGTCGACCAACCGCATCAATTTCATCAATAAAGATGATTGATGGGGCATTCTTCTTGGCTTGTTCAAACAAGTCACGTACTCGGCTAGCCCCGACCCCGACGAACATTTCAACGAAGTCTGAACCAGAGATTGAGAAGAATGGCACGCCCGCTTCACCAGCGACCGCCTTAGCCAATAACGTTTTACCAGTACCCGGAGGCCCCTCGAGCAAGACACCCGATGGGATCCGCGCGCCTAAGGAAACAAACTTACGCGGATCTTTCAAGAATTCGACAACTTCGACCAATTCTTGTTTTTCTTCTTCTTCACCGGCAACATCTGAGAAACGAACTTTGTTTTGCTTACTATCGGCTGGTTTGGCCTTCGTTTTACCAAAGTTCATCACCCGGTTGTTCCCGCCACCTTGACCAGATTGTCCCATCATCATATAGAATAGGAACACAAACAAGATCAATGGTGCGATATACATCAATAGCGTGACCCAGATTCCGCTAGATTCTTCAGCTTTCGCTGTTAATTTAACGTCTTTCTTAGCAGCTAACTTGGAAACTTGATCCACCGTTGAGTTGTTTTCCAACATTGTCGTTGAGAATGAAGTCGTCTTGCTAGACGAACTACTAATTCCTAACGCATTTGTTGAGGAAACCTTTTGCGCTTTCCGGTATTGACCAGTCACCTTGTAGACGCCGCCACTAGGCTGGATGCTAACGTTTTTGACGTTATTCTTGTCTAATTGCGTGACAAATTCGCTATAGCGGATATTTTGGGTTTGTGAGCCGGAATTATTTCCAAAGAAGAAGTAAATAATCCCCATTAAGCTTAGAAAAATCAAAATATAAAATAAGCTATTACGAAAGAGTCCATTGCGTCGATTGTTGTTGTTGTTCATATGTGCCTCCTTCATCGAAACTTTTATAACCTATTAAAAGCACGGTACTATTCTTCGATAGTCTAAATAATAGCACATTTGACTATCATTGACCAATTATTTATGCTCGTAAATTGCTGGCTTCAAAATTCCAACGTAAGGTAGGTTCCGATAGCGTTCTGCATAATCCAAACCGTACCCGACCACAAATTCATTTGGCACTTCGAATCCGATATAATCGGCCTTAATATCAACTAGTCGACCAGCTGGCTTATCTAGTAAGGTACAGACTTTAACTGACTTCACATTCCGCCGCTTCAATAAATCCACCATAAACTTCAACGTCCGGCCAGTATCAATGATATCTTCAATGACCAAGACATCACGGCCTTCAACGTCGTCATCTAAATCCTTCGTTAATTGGACATCACCACTTGAAATGGTTTCATTACCATAGCTGGATAGATTAATAAAATCTAAGTCCGCATAAACATCCATTTCCCGGATAATATCCGTGGTAAATAAGACGGCACCCTTGAGTACACAAATAATTAATGGATTTTTGCCAGCATATTCCGCCGTTAATTCCTTACCCAACTTCTGCGCAACCTGATGGATATCCTCGCGACTATAAAGTACTCGTTCAATGTCGTTATTCATCGTTTCAGATGTACTCCTTTCAACTCCGTATGTTTTAAGGCTAAAAATACTGTTTGTGCCCTAGCACTGTTTGGATCACGGTAACTGAACTTATGACCCACTAACCACAACACCGTTCCTTGAGCAGTGACTAACACCATTGCTGCCGCACGTTCTGCCGGTGGCACCTTCTGATCAATTAAAATACGGCGAACGAATTGTTGCCCACCATTTTTTAACTTAAGCTGATCACCCGGTTGCCAGGGACGTAAGACTAGCGGCATGTCGCTTGCCAACAATGGAAATGGCTGGCTCGCATGGTCTGGTGACGTCGCAAAAATGCCCACTGATTGGGTCGCAGTAATTTTCTGCCATTGGTTTAAGTCTACCATAATTTTTTCACTGGGCCTTAACTTTTTGACCCTTTTTTTAACAGGTAAAACCGTCAGCATCCCGGCAACTTTCACCAACTCAAGCGATGTCGTCAATGACAGGCGCGCCGTCGTCTGTGGCTGGATGGCCCAGTGATAGGTTGGTGCTAACTTGGTTTCACTAACTAACTGTGGTAAGTATTGCTGCAGCCAAGTCTGAAATACCGCCAATCGCCAGTCACTCGGTAGCTTTAACAGCTTTTTTGGGTCCAATTGTCGTTGAACTTGCACGGTTGGCAGTAAAACGGCAATCATTTGTTTCTTTGCCTTTAGTAGTGTTGTTAATTGGTCTTCATAAGCCGCAATGTGGGTTAAAAGCGCAGGATTGACTTGCATCAATTCCGGGATTACGCGTTGTCGCAAGCGATTACGGGTTAACGTGACATCTGTATTGGTTGCATCTTCATAGTAAGTTAACTGTCGCTCGGCTGCATACTGGCGCAACTGTTGTTTTGAAAACGAGAGCAACGGTCGCACGAGCCGACCATTTCGAAACGACCGCGCCGCCTGAATCCCTTGCAACTGTGCCAAATCACCACCACGAGCGAGCTTCATTAAATAAGTTTCCGCTTGATCATTAGCATGATGAGCCGTCAGGACAGCTGTTGCGCCAGTGGTCACCATGACTTTTGCAAAAAAATCATAGCGAAATTGACGTGCAGCCGCTTCAACCCCCGTTTGTGGATGATCCTCAACCAACCAGTCTGCTAGCTTGAGTGTCACGGGCAAGGTCGCACAATAATTGGTCAAAAATGCCGCTTCTTCGGCAGACTGTGCACGCAAATGATGATTGACATGAGCTACCACGATTTGTGGTCGCTGCTGTACCGGAAGCTGCAACAACAAATCTAGCAGTACCATTGAATCCACTCCAGTTGACACGGCCACCACAACTGTCTGTGTTGGCGACAACAACTTTTGCCGTGCTAATTCCCGATTCACTTGTTGACGCAATGTCATGGATTGCAACTCCTTTCAATAGTAAACACCCTAATAGCAACTTCTATATCGAAAGATTGAAAGACGAAAAGCAATGTTGTTAGTTACATTCCGCTTCCAGTCGCCGCTGATTACATGCGGACGAGGGACCAGGATAAGCCTGAGAAACGTCTTATCCTTCGCCCGGAATAGTCGCACAACCCGCAACTATCCCGGACAGTCCGTCCTGTAAGGCCGTCAAAAATCGCCGCCCAACACGACCTTCACGCCCGATGCAATCAGCGGCGACTTCCAGCTAGATGGCTATCCGAATTCATGTTATCAAGGATGAAAGTTGCTGGCACATGATTGTCTTAGCGTTATTTCGGCTAAGACCTATCAGAGTAGTCTTACATCACGATTATCAGAAACGCGCCTATGAATCAAAATCTAATAAACCATTTGCAATTCATGCTGTAAGTGTAACGGTTAGCCTTACGCTTTCAAACTTTAACAAGCTTAAAACGCAACTAATACTCATCAATCTTTTTACTTCAAAACTTCTCGACAAAATTAATTTTCAAAACTACAGTCAAAATACCGAGAAAAATATTCCAGTCCCAAAAATCGTTGATTTTGATAACCGATACAGTTAAAAAACAGTCATTTAGCTGAAGGCGGTTGCTGATGCCATCGAGCGTGAAAGTCCCGTTAGATTGGCGTTTTTTGCCAATTTTACGGGACGGACGGTCCGGGATAGTTGCGGTTTTGGCAACCATTCCGGGCGAGGGAGAAGACCGGTTCTCAGGCTTCTCCCGGTCCCACGCTCGCATGACATCAGCAGCCGCCGGAAGCGGCTATCTATCCTTACCCAACAATTAAACTAAAAAAAACACCCGCACAGACCTCAATAGTCTCGCACGGGTGCTTGAATTTAACTAAATTAAATGGCGAGTAGCATCACGCTTAGCTTCGACGACCACCACGGCCGCCACGCTTACCTTCAGTGTTACGCTTCAAGGTTGCCAAGCGATCTTCACTATCCTTTAAGAAGCCAGACATCAATGAATCAAAGTCATCCTTCTTAGGTTCATGTTGTCGTGATTGGAAACGGCCACCGCCGTTACCGCCACGACCATGGAAATTATTTGGTCGGTGACTGCCGCCACCATTGCTTTGATGTTCGTTGTGGTCAGAGTGACCATGATTATTGCTAGGTCGACTATTATTGCCGCCCTGGTGACTGTTATGATGTTCATGTTCCCCTTGCGGATGATCAACAGCCTTCCGAATGGACAGCCCAATTTTGCCGTCATTACCAACAGTTAACACTTTGACGGTCACTTCATCGCCGACACTCAAAACATCATGGATGTCTTTAACAAATCCATCGGAAACTTCACTGATGTGCACCAGCCCCGTTTGATTGTTACCTAGGTTCACGAACGCACCAAAATTAGTGATCCCAGATACTTTACCAGTGACTTTCGTACCTACTTCAATTGCCATAAAAAAAGTTGTTCCTCCTATGAAATAATGGTTTTAGTATAGCATACTTTGTGAAATGTTGAGTTAAATTTTCACGGGTCCTCTCGAAAATGGTCTACCTAAAAATAACTGCACTAAAGATTGATTAATTAGCAGTTACGTCCGCCGCATTGTCATTTGGTAAACTATAAACCGTTTCGCCACTCTTCGTATAATCATACTTCGACCGCAATAATTTCTGGAGATAGTCATCATTATTGAGCTGCTTGATTTGGCTATTGAGCTTGGCATTTTTCCGTTGTTCCTGTTTCAAATTAACTTGACTAGTTGCAACTTGATGATTGACTTGACTAAGGTTTGCACGCGTATTGATCAACTGATACCCAAAGAATAATACTAACGCCCCAAAAATAGCGACAATCAAAATAAAGCGTCGCCGGCGAACTTGGCTAGCACGATCAGAATAGCCTTGCTTATCAGAGGCTATTTGTCGCGAATAATCATTATTTAAGTGTTCGACGTTATTGCGTGACCCATTTGTCATGTTGTGTGTCAGTCCTTTCAAATTGTGTTGACTAAATTATAACAACTTCAACCGGTGGTGTAAACGACATCATCACGATTAGACCAATGTTTACGGTCATTCTAATAAACCGATTAAGCTAATTGACCGACAACTTAATCACTGAATGGCTGCCGATAATCCGTCTTGTAATCCTCACTGACAATGTCATACATCAGTTCAGCATCGTTTTTCTTAGTTGTTTCCAACAATTGATTAACTTTAATGGTTAAGGTTTTGTTCCCAAAACCAATGATCAATTCGTCACCAACACTCACATTGCTTGAAGACTTGGCAACTTTACCATTGATTTGAATTCGGCCTTTATCGGCGATTTCTTTGGCAACCGTTCGCCGTTTAATAATCCGTGAAACTTTCAAAAATTTATCTAAACGCATACTCATTATTAATGTTCCTTTCCTTTGAGAACTGACTTCATGACACGTTTGCCATAGGGGAGCACTAACCACTCTCGAATCGTGAACAATCGAACCGCGATCGCTCCCGCGACAAATACGACTACGCCGACAATCACACCGACCAGCGTAATCATGCCAGTCATCCAGCGATCGTTAGCTAAGATTGGCCCAACTAACGATTGAATTTCGTGACTCGTTAATAAAACGGCCATACCCATGATACCGCTGACCAGAACTAATTTGACTAAATAGCCACTTTCTAACAAGACCTGTTGTAAATCCTCGGGTGACCCAATCCACATGATGGCAAACATCACAGCCAAGCTGGCAACAGTGGCCAGACTAGCCCCGTTGATGCCAAAATGGACAACCATCAAATAATTGAGGCCCACCTTGGTCGCCAAGCCAGCGATAATTCCGACAATCATTGCCGTGTATTGATCTAAACTTTGTAGCACACTAGTGTACGTGGTGATCAAAGCGGCAAATAGAATACTAAAAACATAGACCCGTAATGCAGTTGTCCCTTCCATTGAACCGAATAGCAGTCGGTTGATTTGTGGCATCAAGGCCACCAAACCGACCGTGGCTGCCATCGACAAGGCAAGGCTCACATGAACCATCGCACGCGTATGGCGTTTAAACTCGATGACTTGCCGCTTCGCGAGTGCATTTGTCAAGGCTGGTAATAATGTCGCTGAAAATGAGGTTGCGACCACTAACCCTAATTGCACCAGTGGTTGCCCACGGTCATAGACCCCCTTGATCGACTTCGCTGCTTCAATCGGCAAGCCTTGTCGAACTAAGCCGCGCATGACGGAGAACGAATCGACTAGTTGTAATAAGATCACAACTGCAGCCACGAGACAGAGCGTCCCACCCTCGACAATAAAACGGTGGGCTAACTTGCGATAACTAGGTAGTGGATGCGTGGCGATTGGCGCCGGGGCCAATAAATGACGCAACCCAAAGCTGACAAAGATTAATGAGGAACAAAGTGCGGCAATGGGGGCCGAACTCATCGCCCAAGCGCCCATATGGTAATCATCCCAACCACGATGAAGACTGAAATACGCGGCCATAATAATCACACCAACCCGGACAGTTTGTTCAATCAACTGCGAAACTGCCGTCGGTCCCATCAAAAAGTTGCCTTGGTAATACCCCCGTCCGGTCGCTAACCACGGCATAAAAATAAACATCCAAGCAACCGAGTCAATAATGGGCGCTAGCTTGATATCGCCCATCCGCAACGCAATCCAATTCGCACCAAACTGGAGCACTAAAAAGATGACTAATGATAACGCGCTTAAAATATGAAAGGCGCGTCGGGTGACCAAGGACTTGCTAGTCTCATCCGGCTGCTCCGCAACTAATTTAGAAATAAAGGTTGGAAACCCATTCAATGCAAAGGTCATGCCAATCCCGTAAATGGGATAAATCTGCTGATAAACGTAGAAACCGGTATTACCCACCATATTTTGAAATGGAATCCGGTAGACTGCACTTAGAATCTTCGCCACTAACGACGAAATTGAAAGTATCAAAGCCCCCCGAAACATGGTGTTCAGGTGATCTTTCGGCATAACAATTCCCTTCTACCGATTACTTACTCGGTGTCGCCGTTTCAGTTGGTGTCAAAACGGCCCCCAACTGTTGTACGAATAACGTCAGCTGTTCTAGCCAGTCTGACTCGGACATTTTTGGCTGAATCACTAATTTAACCTTCATTTTATCATCATCAATGCCAACTGTCGCTCGTAATTTGGCTTTTGCCAACGCCTTAAAGATATCTTTAGTATCTAGTTTGGCCGTGCCTTGCTTCGACAACGTCAACTGTAACTCGCTATCCACCCGTTGAATCTTATCAATCAAGGCATCATCCGCTAAAAGTTTCAACTTACCGACAGCCAATAACCCAGCCACTTCGGCGGGATAATCCCCAAAACGGTCGATCAAATCAGCTTGGACTTCCAAGAATTGATCGTTATTTTCGAGCTGACGAATTCGCTTGTAAATTTCAATTTTTTGCCGTTCATCTTCAATATAAGTCGACGGTAAGTAAGCTTCGATGCCCAACTCAATCGTGGCATCCGTTTTAACTTTCGCCTGCTTACCTCGTTTCTTAGCCACGGCTTCCGACAACATTTGCGTATACAAATCATACCCAACCGAGTCAATAAACCCATGTTGTTGCTTACCGAGTAAGTTTCCGGCGCCACGAATCGACAAATCGCGCATCGCAATTTTGAACCCAGAACCAAGTTCAGTAAAGTCCTTGATTGCTTGTAAACGTTTTTCGCCGACTTCGGTTAACACTTTATTTTGTTGGTACGTAAAGTATGAATACGCCACGCGACTGCTACGGCCAATCCGACCACGTAATTGATACAACTGTGACAAGCCCATATGGTCAGCATTTTCAACAAATAACGTGTTGACGTTTGGAATATCGACCCCAGTCTCAATGATGGTCGTCGTAACGAGCACGTCATACTCACCACGAATAAAGTCGTATAAAATTCCTTCTAATTGTGATTCCGGCATCTGACCATCAATATGTGCCACGGCAGCATCCGGCACGAGATCTTTAATTTGGGCAACCACCTTTTCAATATCATGAACGCGATTATGCAAGTAAAACACTTGACCGTTTCGCTGCATTTCGCGCTCGATACCTTCTTTGATGACGCCAAAATTTTGTTCCATCACATAGGTCTGAATGGGATAGCGGTTGGTCGGCGGCGTTTCGATGACGGATAGATCCCGTACACCTAGCATTGACATGTGTAACGTTCGTGGAATTGGCGTCGCGGTCAGTGTTAAGACATCTACACTCGCCTTCATTTCCTTGAGCCGTTCCTTATGCTTGACGCCAAACCGTTGTTCTTCATCAATGATCAATAGACCCAAATCCGCAAATTTAACGTCTTTAGACAACAAGCGATGTGTCCCGACGACAATGTCAATCTCGCCGTCTGCTAACTGTTTAACGGTCTCTTTCATTTCCTTACCAGTCCGGAAACGGGATAGCATCCCAACATTGACTGGGTAACCTTCAAACCGGTTAAGCATGGTTTCATAATGTTGCTGGGCCAAAATCGTGGTCGGCACTAAGAAAGCAACTTGTTTCCCCGCTTCGATTGCCTTGAATGCCGCCCGCAAAGCGACTTCTGTTTTCCCATAACCAACATCGCCAACGAGTAAGCGATCCATTGGCTTTGGTCGCTCCATATCATGTTTGATTTCGTCAATACTCCGTAATTGGTCCGGTGTTTCTGGATACGGAAATTCGTTGTCAAAATCTTGCTGATAACTGTCATCTGGTGGGAAGGGAAAGCCCTTTTCGGCCTCACGTTTGGCATATAATTCAACCAACTCATCCGCAATATCTTCAATCTTAGCCGCAACTTTTCGTTTGGCCTTCGTCCACTCCGTCCCACCTAACTTGTTAATATGTGGCGTCTTGGATTCTGAAGAAACGTACTTTTGAACGAGATTTAACTGGGTAACCGGAATAAAAATTTTGGCATTATTTTGGTAAGCAATCGTGATGTAATCCTGATGAACGCCATCAACTTCCAACGTTTCCATGCCAATATACTTCCCAATCCCATGGTTCACATGGACCACATAATCACCCGGTTTGAGATCGGTATAACTTTTTAGTCGTTCCGCGTTGGCTAACGTTTGACGACGCGGCCGCTTTTTGGCGACCTTTTTGAACATTTCTTGTTCGGTCACAATGACCAAATGCCCATCTGGAAATTCAAAGCCATTTTGCAAAGTGCCTTGCACAATTTGGACGACACCTGGTTGCAGGTTTTCGGCTTTCGTCATCACCGCGTCAATTTCGAAGTCATCAAGGGTATTGCTAACTTTAGTTAACCGTTCAGCCTCCGATACCATCAAAACGACCGTTTGTTTCAATTTGTGCCAACGATCAAGCTCCGTCTTCAACGCAGGTAGCTGACCAAAGAATTCTTGCATCGGCCGTGTCCGCACGGCTGTAATCTGTGCCAAGCGGACGTTACCGATCCCTTTTTGAAATAACGACACTAAAATCTGCGCATGACTGTCCGCCTTCAACAGATCGCGCATATCATTCCCATAATTAGCCGTTGATAACACTTTATGGTGGGCCAACTGATCCGTAATCCAATCGGCTTCACCTTGAAGTAATTGCTGTTCACTATCTAAGATACGTGAATACTCATCAAAAATCACGACACCATCTGATTGCACGTAGTCAAAAATACTCGTCTTACTACTATAGAGGTACTCCCCATATAACAATAAATCATTGCCAATGAGCCCTTTTTGCATATCAGACAATGGCTGGGCTAAGTTGTCAGCCAACGTTTGGCGATCGGTTGCCTTGAGCTTTTTAGTTTCAGCGGTCATCGCCTTAGTCAGCCGTTCCGCGCCAGCAGTCATCATCGCTTGGGTCAAAATAAAATCAGTGGCTGGTAACACCGTAAAGCTGTCGAGATTATCGACTGAGCGCTGGGTTTCTGGATCAAAATATTTTAAGGTATCAATTTCGGTGTCAAAGAGATCCAATCGAATCGGATAGTCCGCATCTAACGGATAGATGTCAACGATTGATCCCCGGACAGCAAAATCACCGGGTCTGGCAACGAGTTTTTCTCTGACATACCCCATATCATGTAACTGAACTTGTAGCTGTTCTAAATCGACTTCATGACCAATAGTTAGCGGTAATCGGGCCGCTTTAAACTGGGCCACTGGTGGCAAAAAGCGTCGCGCACCAGAGACCGAGGTCACCACAATCGCTGGTTGATCACTCAGCAACGCATTCAGGGCTTGCACCCGTTGTGACCGATACTCTGGCGAACTCGTCGCAATTTCTGAGGCGACCATTTCTTCGGCTGGAAACAAAAAGACTTGATCTTCATCTAATAAGCCGTTTAAATCATCCACCATTTGGCTCGCATGAAACAAATTATCCGTCACGATCAATAAAGAATGCGTGAGTTGTCGAAAGAGGGCGCTCACATAAACAGTCCGAGCGGAGCCATTTAATCCCGTAATTAACTGCCGACTGGCCGGACTAATCCCGGCTAAAATCGTCTGAAAATCCGGTGTTTGTTCAATAATCGCTTCAATATCCATAGCGACTTTTCCTCCTATTAATTGTATTGATTCATCAAGGCGGCAAAATCGTTAGTCGCGATCCAAGCTTCGATGGCCGCTACCGCGGTTATTTTTGCGTCATTAACTAGTGGCAACTGTGCTGGCGTAAACTTACCTAAAACATAGTCAACCACACTCATCTTTTGGGGGTGTTCAATCCCTACTTTGACCCGTTTGAACTGTTGGTCTCCAACGTGGGCGATGATACTTTTAATGCCATTGTGACCGCCCGCAGAACCTTTTTGTTTTAACCGAACTTTACCCAGTGGCAAATCTAGGTCGTCATGGACAACCAGCAACTCGGCTGGGTCGATATTGTAATACGTCAACAACGGCCCCACTGCTCGACCAGAGTCGTTCATGTAAGTCGACGGCTTGACGAGTAAAATTTTCTCGCCATTGACAAAAGCGGTTGCCACTTCGGCTTCAAACTTACTCGTTTTAAAGTCGGCATTGAGCTTATCCGCGACTTCATCAACGACCATGAAACCGACATTATGCCGCGTTTGGGCGTATTTCTGACCAATATTTCCTAAACCAACAATCATTTTCATTTTAAGTGAAAGCTCCTATAGTCCCGTTGACATGCAAAACAGGCCGAACCAGATTCAAACTGATTCGGCAGCGTTACTTGCACGGTTAATTAATAGTTTTAGTTTTTAGGGTCTCCGGTTGCAGGTGACAGGAACTTGCCCAATCACCCTGTCATTGCTGACGACAACCATAACCACAAATTTAGTGCAATCAGTATACCACAAACCAACTAATAATACCCAGCTGAAACGTCTATATTCTGAGGCTTTCATTAGTTAAGTTAACTTTGCGTTGCTGTCTCAAATCGCATGATGCTGCCCCCACCTTTACCGAACAGTGTCCAATTTACACGCACACCTAATCTTTGACTCGCTTAATTACACTTCCATTAAAAACACAGCTGTTTTAGCGACTTCACAAGGATAACCATGGTATACTCAAACCGTTGAAAAACAAATTTTCGTTATGAGAGGATGACTTATTTTGTCAAGCATGCCAAATCATCAAAAAGTTGTGTTAGTTGGAGACGGCGCCGTTGGTTCTAGTTACGCTTTTGCCATGGCACAACAAGGAATTGCTGAAGAATTTGTAATTGTCGATGTCGTTAAAGATCGTACTAAGGGTGATGCCTTAGATCTTGAAGATGCCCAAGCTTTCACCGCTCCCAAGAAGATTTACTCGGGTGACTATGCAGATTGCAAGGACGCCGACTTAGTTGTGATTACTGCTGGGGCACCACAAAAGCCTGGCGAATCACGTTTAGATTTAGTAAATAAGAACTTAAACATTTTATCTTCGATTGTTAAACCAGTCGTTGACTCTGGTTTCAACGGCATCTTCTTAGTTGCCGCCAACCCAGTTGATATTTTGACTTACGCCACTTGGAAATTCTCAGGTTTTCCTAAGGAACGGGTTATTGGTTCTGGGACCTCCCTCGATTCATCTCGCTTACGTGTTGCACTTGGTAAGCAGTTCAACGTGGACCCTCGTTCCGTTGACGCTTATATCATGGGCGAACACGGCGACTCCGAATTTGCTGCCTATTCAACGGCAACGATTGGGACGCGTCCAGTTAAGGACATCGCTAAGGAACAAGGCGTTTCTGATGACGACTTAGCTCAACTTGAAGATGGTGTCCGTAACAAAGCTTACGACATCATCAACTTGAAGGGGGCAACGTTCTATGGGATCGGGACTGCTTTAATGCGGATTTCAAAAGCCATTTTACGTGATGAAAATGCCGTCTTACCAGTTGGGGCCTACATGGATGGTCAATATGGCTTGAACGATATTTATATCGGGACGCCTGCGGTTATCGGTGCCTGCGGTTTGAAACAAATTATCGAATCACCACTTTCAGCTGACGAATTGCAAAAAATGCAAGACTCGGCAGCTACTTTGAAAAAGGTGCTTACCGATGGTTTGGCAGCATTAGAAAATAAATAACCCTAAATCATTTTTGGCACTTACTGGTCACCACCGGTAAGTGCTTTTTTGATTGACCCAACGCTTAACAGGCATGAGTGTTGCACTTAACATCAAAGTGTAATATGGTGAAAGATATTACGACACAATTTTGGGGGCAAATCCACATGAAACACAAACGCGGCCTAAGTATTGCTGGCGGCATCGTTGGCCTACTCGCCATCGGATACATTGCCACCAGCCTAGTCTGGCAGCATCAACAAACCTTTTTATCGCATACACAAGTTGCCGGCGTTGATGTCAGCGGAAAAACCGCCACACAAGCCGTACCGAAAGTTAGTCAAGTCCTCGAACACCGTACTTACCGTGTCACTGAAAACGGTAAAGTCCGCTATTCATTCACTAGCAAATCTGCTGGGATTACCGTAAACACCAAAAAAGAACTCACCCAGTTAGTTAACACTCAAAATTACTGGCGCTGGCCATTAGCTTTACTACAATCGGCCAAGGCTGCTAAAACGACTAGTGTCGGCCAGCTACATGTGAGTCAGGCAAACATGACGAAGTTGTTGGCAGCTATTACACAGACGACGACTACCACGAAGCGAACACCGACCGAAAATGCCAAATTAGTTTATGCCAACAATCAAGTTGAAATCAAAAAAGAAATTCAAGGCACTGAAATCAGTCAAGCTAAGCTCAAACAAACGGTTAGTCACGCGATCGACACTGGTCAGACGACGATTGCCTTACAAAAAGCCTATGTGACGCCAACTGTCACAAGCACAAGTCAAACACTAAAGACTGCTAAAAATAGCACGCAAAAATACGCGAGTGAAAAAGCCAGCTACACGATCAATGGCCACAAATTTGAGGTCCCACATGCCACAATTTTGAGTTGGCTCAAAGTAGATTCGGCCGGCAAGGTCAGTTTGGATGACGCCGCGGTTAAGGCCTACGTGACACAACTGAATGATAAGTATCATACTTATCATACGACGCGCACTTTCAAAAGTACCCAACGCGGCGACGTCAAAATTAGTGGCGGGCTCTATGGTTGGACCATTCAAACCAATGCCGAGACTAAGGCGCTATCCAAGGCAGTCTTGGCCGGTAAAGACTTTAGCCGCTCACCGTTAATTAATGGTTCCGGCTATCACAATAATCGCCAAGATATTGGCGATACTTACATTGAAGTCGATAAACAGGCTCAGCACATGTGGGTCTACGTCAATGGTCAAGTCAAGGTCTCAACCGATGTGGTCACTGGAAAACCTGGGGCCCATGAAACCACGACCGGGGTCTGGAGTGTTTGGAACAAAGAACGCAATAGTACCCTTAAAGGTCAAAATGATAATGGTTCAGATTATGCGCAGCCCGTTGCTTACTGGATGCCATTTGATGATACTGGCCAAGGTATTCATGATTCTCCTTGGCAAACCCAATACGGTGGCACCTGGTACAAGACCCATGGTTCGCATGGCTGTGTCAACACGCCACCCGCCGAAGTTGCCAAAGTTTACAATGCAATTGCGATTGGCACACCGGTCGTCATTTTCTAATTTAAATCTAATTTAAGAAGTCAGCGATGGGTACTCCCTCGCTGGCTTTTTTGAGTTAAGCGCTATTGTCCCGCGCATAAAACGCTCCTCTCAGCTAGCGTTTTATGGTATTATTTATTAAAACAAACTAATAAATCTGGGGGATCATTCGTTATGTTATTAAAAACTCTCGTTAAACCTAAAGAACGTTTAACTACGGTGAACGCCGATGCCACTTTAGCCGAAGCCTTACAAGTGCTTGAAGATTCTGGCTTCCGTTGTGTGCCGATTTTAGACGAAACTGGGCACATCTTCCGTGGTAATATTTACAAAATGCACATTTATCGCCATAAATCACGAGGTGGCGACATGTCGTTGCCAGTAACCTCATTACTCAAAAATGCGACTAAGACGATTCAAGTCGACTCCGCGTTTTACAACGTCTTCTTCTCCATCAAAGATTTGCCATACATCGCAGTTTTGGATGAACATGGCTACTTTTATGGCATTTTGACCCATACGCGCTTGCTCGATATGCTCTCACAATCTTGGAATGTTAACGTTGGTAGTTACGTGTTGACGGTCGTTTCAATTGGCGAACGCGGTGACTTGGCGGCTATGGCTAAAATCATCACAAAATACACCTCAATTGCAAGTTGTATGACCTTGGATGTGCAAAACGGCACCCTTGGTCACCGAACACTTTTCACGCTGCCAGAAGACGTGGATACCGAAAAGCTCAAACGGATTACGGATAATTTAAATCGGAAGCAATTTAAAGTCATTGAAGTTGAAGATTTACAAGCTGAATAAGCCATCAAAAAAAGGAATCAATTCGAAAGTGAATTGATTCCTTTTTTGATGCTTCAGCAATGATGATGACTATTTTCCAATCCGTTCGCTGAACCGTAACACTCGGTTCAAACCATACATAATTGGTGCCGTAATCGACATAATAATTAATTCTGATAAAGCAGTGGTTAAGTAAGTTGGCCAAAAAGCGGTGGCGCCACCAACAATCATAAGCATCCACGCGATCATGCACATCGACAACGTGAATAAAATGATGTTTAAGACCATTCGTTGCCAAACCGTCTTCAATTTAGGCCCTATCCAGCTGACGACTAATAAGGCTAACAGCGATTGCCCCCCGCCAAAGACCACATTGAGTAAACTGGCCCCCGGACCAAAGGCGTCAAATAAGACAACCCCAGCGACAATTCCCCAAATATACTTGCGATTAAAAACGACTAAATGGTTTAGCCCTTCGGAAACGCGGAATTGAATAGCACCGGAAGCCAAGTTAAAGGCAGCTGGACCAACGGATAAAACGATATAAATTGCGGCGACCAAGGCATTAATAATCCATGGTCGAATTTTAGATTGCGTCATGTGTGCTAAGTTCCTCCTAGTTTTTTAACGTGGGATGGTTACGAACCACGTTTTGAAAATGACAAGCGGTTTACATCATAGCACGTGCCGAAACTCGCCGCAAACTTTAATTGTCAGTGTTAGATCCGTTATTCCCATTTTCAGCTTATCAATTAATGACCGGTTAATTCCCGCCTACCGGGGGCTTCGTTTGGGGCTGGAACGCCATGAACCATTTTTGAGCCAAAAGGCGGTCTCAAAAGCTGGTTTTTGACTAACCGCGGAAAATCCGCCGCGCTAAGTCAAACGCCACGGCTGAGCCCCAAACGAAGCCCCCTCACGGCTAAATATAGACGCTATTTTGAGTGACCGATCACCTAAAAATCTTAGCTAGATGTCGACCGAACTAACCGGCATTTAAAAACAGGCCATTCAATGCTCAACGATTTTTGTTTTTCTTCAAAATCTGCCAAAATTTTTGCCAGGAAAATCGCTGACTTCCTATTTGCTGTGTGGTAACTCAATTAGAGATACAGGGCTCTTCTTTGTCACCCAGACTTCCTACCAAGAGAAATTTCACACTAACTCATCAGCTTGGTCGGATCACAAAAAAAGTTGCCAACATTGCAGCAACTTCTCCAATAAACACGATTCACAACCAATCACTCATACGTGTAATAATTTTAATGCTTTAAGTCAAGGCACTAAAGGTGGCAAATATAAAAAGAAACGTAGACAGGATCATATCAGTAACGGTCCTCCCTGAACCAGATTCGCGGTGCATGTGCTATCGGTCTGAATCGTTGTGCTATAACCTAGTCAAATTGCAATTCTGCCGGTCTTCGCTAAGTTTAATCTGCTGGAGGTTGGGACTGATAGCATCGGTCGTGATGGTGGCGTTACATCGGCCGTTTTTGCCGAGGTTACACCACGGACGGTCCGGGACACTTGCGATCTTTGCAAGGGTTCCGGGCGAGGGCCAAGACGTCCCTGGCTTGGACCGGTCCCACGACCGCATGTTATCAGTCCCAACCGGAAGTGAAACCTGTTTGGGCTAGTTACTAACACGATAAGGCTTACTTTCAAATTTCATCTTTCACCGCTTTAACCAAGAAGACGCGCTTTTCACTTGAAGAGGGTCTCTGGAATAAAGAGATTGCCCAAACTCACGGCCATGATTGCCTTAATCGCGGGCATCCGATTAGCGGCTTCCGTAAAGACGACAGATTTGGACCCATTGAAGACCTCATCCGTGATTTCAATGGCTGGTAAGTGATACTTTTCGCCTAAGGCCGCACCCACTTCGGTTTGATGGTCATGTAGTGCTGGTAAACAGTGCATGATGATCGTCTCGTCTTTACCGGTTTGCGCTAATAAGGCGGCATTAATTTGGAAAGGTAACAGTTGCTTGATGCGCGCGCCATAATCCACCTGCTCCCCCATCGAAACCCAGACATCCGTATAGAGCGCATCCGCCTGCGCAACCGCCGCCAGCGGATCGTCAGTAATTAAAATGTTACTCCCAGTTTGATCTGCGTACCCTTGGGCGAGTTTGACCACTTTCGGATCGGGCTGTAGCTGGGTTGGCGCCCCAATATGAATATTCACACCTAACATCGCGCTCGTCACCAACAAGCTATTCGCCATATTATTCCGGCCATCACCGACATACGTCAGCGTCAGTCCAGCTAAATGCCCAAAGTGTTCCTTTAATGTCAGAAAATCCGCAATCATCTGCGTCGGATGCCAGTCATCGGTTAGACCATTCCAGACCGGAACACCGCTATATTCGGCCAGTTGCTCGACCGTTTGCTGCGAAAAGCCCCGAAACTCAATGCCATCAAACATCGAACCCAATACTTTCGCCGTATCAATCACAGATTCTTTTTTGCCGAATTGGATATCATTTTTGCCTAAGAACTCTGGATGAGCACCTAAGTCATTAGCCGCCACGGTAAACGCGGAACGGGTCCGGGTCGACGTTTTTTCGAATAAGAGTGCAATATTTTTGCCTTGTAAATAAGGATGCGGAATATGATTGGCCTTGAGTGTTTTTAAGTGGCTCGCAAAGTCAATTAAGTAGGTCAGTTCCGCCGGTGTAAAGTCGATCTCTTTTAAAAATGATGCTCCTGCAAAATGGCTCATTAAACCGCCTCCGTTTCAAATTGGGCTAAGACTGTCGCAATCGTTTGAACGCCAGCCAGCAAGTCTTCAACTGACATCACTAATGGTGGTAACAACCGCAATGTGTTATCGCCAGCAGACAAGGTTAATAAGCCGGCTTGTTGTAAGGCCGTAATCACCTTAACCACTGACACATCTGGCACTAAGTGAATGCCAATCATGAGGCCCTTCCCCGTCAATCGCGCCACCATCGGTAACCCAGCGACTTGTTGGTCTAAGGCTTGCCAAACTTGCTGGGCTTTTGCTTGCACATCAGTTAAAAATGTCGGCGTCAAATTAGTCAACACCGCTTGGGCGGCCGCCATCGCTAAGGCATTGCCGGCAAACGTCGACCCATGGCTACCTGGACCAAAAGCACTCGCGAATTGGGCCCGTCCAACCATGGCACCCACAGGTAAACCATTAGCTAATCCCTTGGCCGTCGTATAAATATCCGGATCTAACCCATAGCCTTCATAAGCAAACCGGTAGCCGGTTCGGCCAATTCCCGTTTGCACTTCGTCAATAATCAACAAGACCTGATTGGCTTGACACTTAGCTTGAACCGCTTGTAGCCATGCTTTTTGGCCTGCAAAGACCCCACCTTCGCCTTGAACCACTTCTAAAATCACCGCTGCTAGATCCGGCGTAATTTGTGC
Source organism: Lactiplantibacillus pingfangensis (assembly GCF_005404945.1). GTDB lineage: Bacteria > Bacillota > Bacilli > Lactobacillales > Lactobacillaceae > Lactiplantibacillus > Lactiplantibacillus pingfangensis. The sequence goes on from NZ_BJDG01000029.1 coordinate 23,589, forward strand.
TAAAGCCGCCGGATCATTATAAGTGGCAAACGCCACATCTGGCACTAACGGCGCGTAACCCGCTTGAATACTAGGGTTGCCAGTCATTGACATTGAGCCATACGTCCGCCCATGAAACGACTGATAAAAAGCTAAAATTTTCGTTTTGCCCGTATATTTACGGGCGAGCTTCAACGCCGCTTCATTGGCCTCGGTTCCCGAGTTGGCAAAGAACACTAAGCGGTCCTCACCATGAACGAGTAACTTGGCAACTGCATCTTGCAACGTATTTTCATACAAATTCGAGGTATGCCAAATTTTTGGCAACTGTGCCTGAACCGCTGCTTGGATTGTGGGATTTTGATAACCAAAATTGCACACGCCGATACCGGACGTAAAGTCTAAGTAGGTTTGACCATGCGCATCCGTGAGGCGCACGCCTTGACCACTTTTTATTTCGATTGGAAAACGTTGATACGTTGGATAGACATATTTCATACTGCCGCCTCCTGAATGATTGCTGTTCCTGGTTGATCAATGGCATTCGTGATTACCGCTTGCTGAACGCCGGCCTGAATCGCTTGGATTGCCGCTTGAACTTTTGGTCGCATGCCGGCCGTAATGACCGCTTGCTGGGTTAAGGCCTGGGCTTGATGTGGGGACAAGGTGGTCATGACCGTCCCGTGATGCATAATGCCGGGAACATCGGTCAGTAAGACTAACTTTTCAGCGTGCAATTGTTGCGCTAACGTGGTCGCTGCCATATCGGCATTCACATTGAGCCACGCGCCAGTTGTGGTTAGCGCTAATGGCGCCAATACCCCAATTTTCGTCGTTAAATAGGCTCGCAATTTAGGTCCATCAACTTGGGTGACTTGCCCGACAGCTCCGAGCTGCGCTTGATTAAGATAAGTGCCGGTCAACAGTTGATTGTCGGCCGCATTTAAGCCAATAACCGGTAAGTCATGCTGCGCCAGTTGGGTCAGCAATGCGGGTTGGGCATCACCTAATAACACCATTTTAGTTAACGCTAACGTGGCCGCATCCGTGACCCGGAGCCCGTTAAGCTTATGTACGGGCAATTGTAGTTTCGTCGTCAATTTTGTAATCATTGGGCCACCGCCATGCACAATCAAGAGTTGCTTACCTTGTTCGTGCCACTGCTGGAGCTGTTGAAAAAAGCGCTCACTCAGTTGCTGAATCGCTTGCCCGCCGATTTTGATAATAATCAGATTTTTCATTGGCACCCTCCCGTTTAAGTATGATAGCTCGCGTTAATTTTGACGTAATTGTAAGTGAGGTCACAACCCCACGCTTGGCCGTGCGCCGTGCCGTGATGTAGATCAACATCAATCATGATCTGTGCCTGCTTTAATGACGTTTTCACAGCTGCTTCATCAAACGGCAACGCCAAACTAGCGGCGACTAAGGGCATGCCATTCATTGCAATATCAACTTGATTAATATCAATATCGGCATCCGTCGCGCCAATCGTACTAATGATTCGACCCCAGTTTGGATCTTCGCCAAAAATCGCGGCCTTGACCAAATTCGACCCAACGATGGCTTTAGCAACTTGTTGGCCATCCAACGCAGTAGCGGCGTGCGCCACGTTACATTCGACCAACTTGGTTGCCCCTTCGCCGTCAGCCGCAATCTGCTTTGCTAACTGACCAAGGACGTAATGGAGCGCCTGATTAAAAACTTCATAATCACTTGTCCCCGGCACCACCGTCGGATTATCGGCCAACCCATTCGCCATTGTCACAACCATGTCATTAGTCGAAGTATCCCCATCAACCGTAATTTGGTTGAAGGTCGAGTCAACGTTTTCACTTAATAAATCCTGTAAGACTTCCCCATCAATTTGGGCATCCGTCGTCACAAAACCTAACATCGTCGCCATTTTTGGATGAATCATGCCAGAACCTTTGGCAAAACCAGTGATCGTCACAAGTTGACCACTCAGTTCACACTGCACACTAATCGTTTTAGGGTGCTTATCCGTTGTCAAGACGGCGTATGTGACCGCATCACTCTTAGTCGGGGTGAGTTGCGGTAGACCATTTTTAATTAAGGCCATCGGGAGCTGGGCACCAATTAAGCCCGTCGAAGCGACCCCAATCAAACTTGGATCAACCGCCAGCTTGTTCGCTAACCAGCGTTGTTCTTGTAAGGCATTGTCCCAACCTTGTTGGCCAGTGCAGGAATTCGCAATCGCACTATTTAACAGGAGCCCTTGCAACTGATGATTTTGATTGATCATCGTTTTCGTTAATTTTGTTGGCGCCGCTTGAAATTGATTGGTCGTATAAGTTCCAGCAGCGGCAGCCGGAACTTTCGAAAAGAGCCAGCCGAAATCTGGTTTAGCTTTCCGCAGACCAATATGAATCCCATCGCTGTAAAATCCGACCGGCCATTGAAAGGCGACCTTTTGAAATTTGATACTCGTTAAAACTGGCATTGAAACGACTTCCTCTCTTATGGAAAAACGGGTAACATGGGTAATCCGGCGGTTGGGGCCAACTTAAATAACTGATTAAAGTTTTGAATTGCTTGACCCGCAGCCCCTTTCATCAAGTTATCAATCACACTGACGACCAAGATCGTCTTAGTCGCGGGATTAACATTGACCCCAATCGCACAATTATTCGATCCTATCACCGTCTTCAACGTGGGCATTCCAGTTGGCAAAATTTGAACAAAGGGTTGGTCTGCGTAGACTCGTTCAAAGGCAGCGCGGACTTGGGCGGTCGTGATTGGTTGGGCAGCCTTAACATAAATTGAGCTCATAATGCCCCGTGTCACCGGAATGAGCGTCGTGGTGAACTCAATCGCCGGAATTGCCGACCACCATTTTTTGAGTTGTTGCATGATTTCAGGAATGTGCTGATGTTGATTAAGTTTATATAGTTGTAAATTATCATTGACCATCGTGAATTGACTCGTCGCCGCTAATTTCTTACCAGCGCCAGACAAGCCCGACTTGGCATCGACCACAATACTAGTCGGATCAATCAACTGCTGTTGAACTAGCGGCGCCAGTCCTAATAAGGTTGCCGTCGCATAACAGCCGGGATTAGCCACATAAGTGGTTAAGTGGTGATTGAATTCGGCCAAGCCGTAACTCGCTTGAGCTAAAGCCGTGGCTGGGGCGGCCGGACGATGATACCAATGTGTATAGTCGGCTGGATCTGGCAACCGGAAGTCCCCAGATAGATCAATCACCGGAAACTTCGCCGCAACTAGTGGCAGTGCTAATTGACTCGTGACCCCAGCCGAAGTTGCAAAGAAAATTAGGTCGTTGGTCGCCATCACCGCCTGTGCCTCAAATGGTCGAATTATGGCGGTTTCTTTCTGATACATCGGTGCAATGGTCTTTAATGCGACCGGCTCAGCATCCGGATGACCGTATAAGTTAATGTGGTCAATCGCCGGATGTTGTTTTAAGAGCGCATATAACGTCATCCCGCTATAACCGCTGACCCCAACTAGTGCAACTTGCATAAAATCACCTCAAATAATCAAAAATAGTTTCGTTAATGCATATCTATGCGTTTAGCATGCTTCACACTATATTCTCATCAAATGACAAATGCAAGTGTTTTTGAAAATTTATTCAATTTATTCTATACATTTGCATATTTAATCCATATAGACGGTATATATTCACAATTATTGTATTTTAGCTTGACTTCCCGTCAAAATAATTGTTTACTTAGCTCACAGTTCAAAATGAATTTTAATCTATTTATTAGAAAGGACGTGCAGCGATGCAAAAATTTTTAACTTTAGCGGATGGGGCCCAATGGATCGGAACGGCGATTGGTGACAGTAACCGGACTGGCGCTGGTCAACTCGTCTTTAATACGGGGATGTCTGGCTACCAGGAAACAATTACTGATCCTTCTTATTTAAATCAATTAATTGCCTTCACCTATCCATTAATTGGTAATTACGGCATTGATCCGAGTGTCGACCAGGCCACGACCATTGGCACTCAGGCAATTATCGTGCATGAACTTGCCGACTTTAGCGATCATTACACTAGTCGTGACACGCTCGCACACTTTTTGACCGCTCACCATATTCCAGGAATTGCCGGGATTGATACGCGTGATCTCACGACACATCTTAGAAAAACCGGTTCGCAAGCCGCAATTTTAAGTAACCAGCCGGTCAAGGACTTTGCGTCCGAATTCGCCGCTGTTCCGTTAAAAAAATTACCAGCAAAACCGTTGCCAGTTGGGGTGCAAAATGGTCAGCAACCTAACATTGTCGTGCTCGATTTCGGTGAAAAACAAGCCATCACGGATGCGCTGATTGCGCGTGGCTGTCAAGTCAACACGGTTCCCGCCACGACTTCATTCAAGGCCATCGCCGCCTATCAGCCAGATGGCATCTTATTGTCAAATGGCCCCGGTGACCCGCAAGCTTATAAAACCGTGCTACCACTCATTCGCCAATTGGCCGCCGCTTACCCCTTAGCTGGGATCTGTTTAGGCCATCAGTTGATTGCTTGCGCGTTTGGTGCCAAGACTTATCAACTGACATTCGGCCATCACGGCTTAAATCATCCGGTGAAAAACTGTACGACTGGCGAAGTCGTCATGACGGCCCAAAATCACGATTTTGCGGTAGATCCAGCTTCATTAGCTAAAACGCCCTTGGTCGTGACTTACACCGAACTGAACGATGGCAGTGTCGAAGGACTTAGCTTGCCACAGCAAAATGTACAATCCGTCCAGTTTCACCCCGAAGCCCATCCGGGACCACAAGAAGCCGGCATCTTTTTTGACCAATTTATCCAAATGACTACTCAGGAGGCCGTTGCCAATGCCTAAAAACACTCAAATTAACTCAGTTGCCGTGATTGGTTCTGGCCCAATCAAGATTGGACAAGCGGCCGAATTCGACTACGCCGGTACCCAAGCGTGCCTAAGCTTAAAAGCGGCCGGCTACCATGTCATCTTAATTAATTCCAATCCGGCAACCATCATGACCGATCCCGAAACAGCGGACGAAGTCTATTTACAGCCACTCAAACTGGCGAGTGTCACAGCCGTTTTAGAAAAAAGTCAGCCCGATGCGCTATTACCAACATTAGGCGGCCAAACTGGCCTAAATCTTGCCAAAGCACTCGATGAGGCTGGCGTCCTCAGCCGCTTACATATCAGTCTGTTAGGAACGTCATTAGCAACGATCAATCAAGCCGAAGACCGCGCCGCCTTCAAAACATTAATGACCCAGCTACAACAACCGATTCCGGCCAGCACGACCGTTCATCATGTTGCTTCGGCTTTAACTTTTGCCGCCAAAATCGGCTATCCGGTCATCGTTCGCCCGGCGTTCACGCTGGGCGGTTCGGGCGGCGGCATCGCTGATGACCCCACGGCACTCAAACAAATTTTGCAACGGGGACTCACAATGTCGCCGGTCAATGAATGCCTGATTGAGCAAAGTATCGCCGGTTTCAAAGAAATCGAGTTTGAAGTCATGCGTGACAACCTTGGGACTAAAATCATTGTTTGCTCGATGGAAAATTTTGATCCAGTTGGCATTCACACGGGCGACTCGATCGTTTACGCACCAGCACAAACGTTAAGCGATACGGAATTACAAACCTTACGAAACGCCGCCCTCACAATTGTCGAAGCCTTAAATATCAAAGGTGGCTGTAACGTACAACTCGCGCAAGATCCCCACAGCGCCCAATACTATGTCATCGAAGTGAATCCCCGGGTCAGTCGGTCATCAGCGCTCGCTTCCAAAGCTACCGGCTACCCAATTGCTAAAATTGCGGCCGAAATCGCCGTGGGCATGAACTTATCTGAAATTAAGAACCCGGTCACTAAAACAACTTACGCCGCCTTCGAACCGGCTCTCGACTATGTTGTCGCCAAGATTCCACGCTTCGCATTTGATAAATTTCCAACCGCCGACGCGCATTTAGGGACGCAAATGAAAGCGACTGGCGAAGTCATGGCGATTGGCACGACGCTTGAAGAAGCAACGCTAAAAGCCGTCGCATCGTTAGAACTCAATGCCACGGTTCAGACAACCTTATTGCCATTACAGCGACTCACTAAGTCGCAATTAGTGGCTGAATTAACGCAACCAACTGACCAACGGCTCTTTTACTTATTCGCTGCTTGTGCCAACCATTGGCCATTAGCCAAACTGGCCGAATTAACCAAAATTACGCCATTTTTCTTGAGTAAGTTACAACATATCATGACCCTAGCCCAACAATTACAAACGTTACCCACTGTGGATAACTTATTGGCCGCAAAAAGATATGGCTTAAGTGCGGCGACTTGTGCACATTACAGTGGTTTATCCACAGCTGCCATCGTCAACGCGACCGCCCAGCAACCGCTTGTGTATAAAATGGTGGATACTTGTGCCGGCGAATTTGCCAGTGCCACGCCATACTTTTATAGCACCGCCTTTGGCACAACTAATGAAAGCCAGCCACTCGGCCATAGTGTACTCGTACTCGGTTCCGGTCCCATTCGAATTGGACAAGGCATTGAGTTTGATTACACAACCGTCCATTGTGTTAAAGCGATTCAGCAAGCCGGCTATCAGGCGATTGTCGTCAATAATAATCCTGAAACCGTCTCAACTGATTTTTCCAGTTCAGATAAATTATATTTTGAGCCGCTTACTTTGGCACGCTTACTCCCCATTATTCAGCTTGAACAACCGCTTGGCGTTATTGTGCAATTTGGTGGTCAAACCGCGATTAATCTTGCAAAACAATTGGCTGACCACGGCGTCAAAATTTTAGGAACGAGTGTCACTGCCACCGATTTAACTGAAAATCGGCAAGCCTTCGCAGACTTGTTGGCCCAACAACATATCGCCCAAGCAACCGGCACCACCGTCAAAAATCTGACGGAAGCCGAACAAGCTGCGCCCAAGATCGGTTATCCACTGCTAGTCCGGCCCAGTTTCGTTTTAGGTGGTCGGGCGATGGCAATTGTCCACAATGCCGGTGAGTTAACCCCGGTCATTAAAGCCGCGGTTGCCGCCGGCCATGGTGCCCCCATTTTGATGGATCACTACTTAGCTGGTCAAGAATGCGAAGTAGACGTCCTCGCCGACGGACAAAACGCTTGTATTCCAGGCATTATGTCCCATATTGAAGGCGCGGGGATTCACTCCGGCGATTCGATGGCCGTTTATCCCCCACAGCACTTATCCACAGCTGTCCAAACGCAACTCATCAAAATCGCAACTCAGATTGCCCGGGCATTGCATTGTGTTGGCCTACTGAATATTCAATTCGTCGTGACCGACCAAGTTTACGTGATTGATGTGAATCCCCGGGCGAGTCGGACGGTACCCTTCATGAGTAAAGTCACCCAGTTACCCCTAGCCCAATTGGCGACTCGCCTCATTCTGGGTGAAAGTTTGACAACTTTAAACTTGCCCAGTGGTTTGTATCCTGTCAGAGATGGCGTCGCCATTAAAGCGCCCGTTTTCTCTTTCAACAAATTAGCCCAACTCCCCACGGCCTTAAGTCCGGAAATGAAATCCACCGGCGAAACGATTGGTTTGGGGAAAACGTTTGACCAAGCTTGGCGCGCTGCAATCACCGACAGTTATCAGTTGGAAAACTGGCAGTTAAGCGACGGCATTGTGACCGATGCAACCACTTGGGCCTTACCCGCGGTTCAATCTTGGGCTCAGCAGCAGACCGTCCCCATCACCGTGGTGACAACACTTGCTGCGTTACAAGCGGACACGCCGGCTGTCTTTTTCAGTTTGGATGCCACTGGACTGGCCCCGTTAGTCACTTGGGCGTTAAACCATGCGAAACCACTCCTCACGGCTTTGGATACTTTGAAAACTTTGGTCGCCGTCAATCAAGTTCCCGTAAGATAACACGAGTTATTTTTCAATAGTTAGATTCTTATCCACAAGCAACTGCTTAGTGACTGTTCACAAGTCATCAACCAAGTTAACTTAACTCGCCGCCTTAATCGGTGCTTGTGGATAATAGCTAATGACTAAACTAAAAAATCAGCACTCGCCTAGTCAATTTGACTAAGTGAGTGCTGATTTTTACCTGCGCTCGGTGACTCACACCGAAACGAATCAATTATGTAAATGACTTATCCCCATCAACTAAGGTTGCATGGTGCGTCGCGGTCGCCGTTTCGCCCGATCAGCTAATCCAATGCTGACCTGCAAGGCATTATCGACTCGTTGCATGGTTTGTTCGTCTAAGTGCGTGACCCGGTCCTTCAATCGCTGTTTGTCGATTGTCCGAACTTGTTCTAAAAGAACAACTGAATTCTTCTCAATCCCCGTGTGGGCGGCGTTGATGTTCACATGCGTGGGCATTTTGGCCTTTTGAACTTTAGCCGTAATGGCCGCAACAATTACAGTCGGACTGTAATGATTGCCAACGTTATTTTGGACGATTAACACTGGCCGCATTCCGCCTTGTTCAGACCCAACGACCGGTGAAAGATCAGCATAAAAGATGTCACCACGCTTAATGTCAGCTGCAGCCATCGCCTCATCTCCCTTTTTACTCATAGCTCTCCCCATAGGCACTAGTTGTGACTATACTTGAGTTTAATAATAGCATGAACGCTTAACTTTTAGCAACCGTTACCAACCCTAGGATTAGTTAAAACCACCAAAAAAGCCTGAATCTCGGACTTGGTAATCCATCATCAGGCAATAAAAATAGTTGTTATTCAGTATAAACTCTTGGCAAACGCGTTGCTAAACCACAAGCAATTTCATAGTGAATCGTGCCACAATAATCGGCAACTGACTGTAATGAAATGGCGTTGTCCCCATCTTGTCCGACCAACGTCACTTTGGCGCCAACTGGTACCTCGTGAGGCAAGCGCACCATCATCTGATCCATGCAAACCCGACCAACGATTTCACAAAACTGACCATCAACTAGAACATGGAATCCTTGCAAGCGGCGTTCATAGCCATCAGCGTAACCGATTGGCACGGTGCCAATCCATTCATCTTGCTTGGCAGTATAGGTCGCCCCGTAACTGATGGACTTACCTCGAGCAAGCTTTTTAACAAAAGACAGCTCAGCGGTCAACGATAAGGCTGGTTGTAGATGATAGGGCGCGCTCAGTTCGATCCCAGATGGGTTCAACCCATACAAAGCCACACCAAAACGAATCATATTACCGTTACAAGCTTGATGCCACAAACTCGTCGCTGAATTGGACACATGCACATAACGTGGCAATTCAGGAACGACCGCAATCAGCGCTTTCCAGTTGGTCAGTTGATGGGTGAAATACGTATCATCGGCTTGGTCCGCTGTGGCAAAATGAGTAAAAATCCCTTCAAAATCAAATGGTGTCTCAGTTTGACTCAAGGTCTTCACCGCAACGGCAAGCTCTGTTGGCGTTTGAAACCCAATTCGTCCCATGCCAGTATCCAATGCTAAGTGCACATGCAATGGTGTCTGAACCTGATTGGCGGCGAGAATTGACTGTGCCTGATCTAACCACGCTTGTGACCCGACTGCGACTGAAATACCTTTTTCCGCAATCAATGGCGCATATTCTGGTTCGGTAATCCCCAACACCAAAATCGGTTCGGTAATCCCAGCAGCACGTAAGGCCAGTGCTTCGTCCAAGATGGCAACGCAAAAACCTGTCGCGCCCGCTTGCTTCGCGGCTTGGGCCACTTGAATAATCCCATGACCATAACCGTTTGCCTTCACCACTGCCCAAAGTTCGGTCAATGGATCTTTCCGTGTCATTTCTTCATTGATATTATGTTTAATTGCCTGCAAGTCAATTTTAACTTGTGTGTGGCGGTGTTCCCCAATTACAACCATCACGATTTGCCTCTTTCCAAGATAACTTGTGTCATTACTAATTGATCCGTATGTGAAATTGAAATCCAAGCCGTCCCATCAAATGGCTGTCGGGTAATTTCCGGACGGCCGAGCGCATTATCCAAAATCTCAATGTCTTGAAAGCCAACCTGGGCACCAATGCCAGTGCCAAAAGCTTTGCTATAGGACTCCTTCGCCGAAAACCGACCAGCCAGAAATTCGACGCGGCGCTTTTCGCCGTAACTGTTAAAGACCGCTAATTCCGCTGGCGTTAAAACCTTCTTCGGTAATTTGAGCCCTGCCGCTAACATGGCGGCGATGCGTGATAATTCAGTTAAGTCAATTCCGGTGCCATAAATCATCACCCAGACCACCTTTCACTACTGATGTTTCCAATTTAACACAGTTTTCACCGACATAACAGACCTGTTAGCACGCAACCTTTTCACTAAGTCATGAAAGGCGATACCTTAACTAGAAGGTTGCAAGATCAAAATTGCTAGTAACTACCGCCATGTCAATGATTAGGGCATGAAGATTATTAACATGGCCGCTTCCAGTCACCACTGATAACATGCCGCCGCGGGACCGGGTCAAGCCTGAGAAACGTCTTGGCCCTCGCCCAGAACCCTTGCACAAATCACAAGTGTCCCGGACGGTCCGTGGCGTAACGCCGGCAAGAAACATGCCGACCCAACGCCACCTTCACGGCCGATGCTATCAGTGGCGACTTCCAGCTAATTTAACTGTTTTTAGGTTAGGTTTAGCGGAAGCAGGCAGAAATCGTTGTGCTGTGTCGGTAAGATTGGCCGGCGGGTCTTGG
>NZ_BJDG01000030.1 GCF_005404945.1 Lactiplantibacillus pingfangensis
AAAAAAACGTTCGCATTCTAAAATTGGCCAGAATTCGAACGAGTTTTGTATTTCTCAAGTTTCATGAATAGATTGGGTTTAAGATAGCTATTAAAAGAGAGAAGTATTTGATGATGAAACTGCATGGAAAATGGTGTCGGTTGCTGGCACTAGCTTTGTTGACAACATTTGGAAGTCTGGGCTTAAAGGGACCGTTGACCACGGTTCAGGCCGCGCAGACGCAAGCGGCAGCTAGCTTTACTGTGGCACCACAGTTACCGGCCGACAATGTCAAGCAGGCTGATTATTTTAATTTTAAAGTCACGCCTGGTCAAAAGCGGGTACTGATTTTAGTGGTGACGAATAATTCACAGCACACCAAGACGTTTGATATTACCCCGAGAGTTGCGTCGACTAACACGAACGGCATTTTAGATTATGGGACGAATAACACTAATCCGAAATTACCGGCACAAATTAGTCAGCTCATTTCGCCGGCCAAAACGAAGTCGATCAAAGTTTTAGGCAAACATACGGTTAAGGTTCCTTATAACTTTACCGCCCCCGCCAAAAAGTTTGATGGGGTGATGTTGGGCGGTTTTACGATAGCTGAACATCATGCGACTAAACGCGCCCAATCAACGACTAAGAAGGCCACGGGGGTTGTTGCCAATGTGCAGTACGTCATTGGATTAGAATTTTACAATGAGCTCAAACCGAGCTATACCGCCCCGGCGGTGAAGATTTATCGGGCCGGTTATCGATTGGCGCAAGCGCGGCCAACAGTCACGTTAGGCATGGCTAATCAGACGCCCGGATTAGTTGGTAAAGGGAAGTTATCACTGAATTTGTACAATTCCAAGCAAAAAAAGCTGATGCACTTTACGAAAGACCAACTGACCTTCGCCCCTCAGAGTCAGTTCAAACTGCACTTGGATCTTAAAAACAAGCAATTGGCGGCGGGGCGTTATACACTCAGTGGGAAGTTGACGGCCAAGGGTGGCTATTCCTGGAATATTCACCGGTCGTTTACCGTAACGACTGAACAAGCTAATCATGTGAAAAAGCATGCGGCTAACTTTGAGCCAGGAAAATCATGGCAAGATTATCTCATGTATACCATTACAGGGTTAGCAATTCTTGTGCTGATTTACGAATTTTATAAATGGCTCAAGAAGCGTTTGAACAAGTCTAATCAAGGGTAGGGTTTGAAATCGGGGAGGCAAACTTTTGTCTAGCAAATTAAAAAAATGCCTAAAAGGGTTAAATATACTGCTAGTCGCGATGATTTCGCTAACAATGCCACTTCAAGCGATTAGTTCACCAGTTATCGCGGCGGCGACAAGTTCGACAAGTGCCGAGTCGATTGACACTTGGATGCCGGATAAGTCACTACAACAGTTAGTTCTGCATGCCTTAAATAGTACTTCTGAATCTGTTAATGATCATGGCAGTAGTGGCATCACATCAGTCGATCAAATTACGCAAACCATGTTATTGGATATCAAGTACTTTATCCCGTCGGCGGATGACGCCGCCTTAGTGGCTAAAGTGACAAACTTGACTGGCTTGGAGTATGCGACTAATCTTGAGAACATCGATTTGACTGGTGCCACCATTGAGACGGCACCAGGTGATTGGTCAGTTTTGTCGAAAGTCGGGAGTAAGTTGGGGACGATCGATGCCACGTCGTCAACGATTGACTTGAAGGATTTGGCTAAATTACCACTTGCTTCAGTACAGTATACTTTGAAAAATGGCGATGATATCGGGATGCCTAACATGCTTTCCACTGGTGGTGCTACCAGTGTGACTCAGTTGACGCCTAAAACAAACATCACGTATGACTCTGATCCTTCTGCCATGAAGGCTTACATTCCGCTATCTGACTGGTATAAGGGCTTTGTGACCACGAGTGGTGACCCTGAGTATGAGTACCCTAATATGGTTACGTATACGACGACACTGCCAACTGGTGTGACTTTGGATATGACCAATCACCGATTTGTGGTTGATCTCAACACTTGGGGTGGCAAAGAGTTAAAAATTCCAAGTTTTCAGATTAAGGATTGGACTGGAACTGCGGCATATGCCGACAGTACGCCTCATTATTACAGTAACGGTAATACTTTGGATGCGACCGTGCCAATGCCGGCGGCGCCTACTGATGTGTCACAAACGGCGACAGTTGCTGATCTGACGAATCCTACCGGGACGATTGATACGACTAACTTTGGTTTTGGTAGCGCAACTAGTGCCGATTTAACGATTAAGTCCGGTGATTTGACGGCGGATGATATCACATTCTCACCAGACTTAGCAGAAAATAAAATAAATTTTACGTTGACGGCGAGTGGGGTTAAAAAGTTAATGGCCGGTGACTTGAAGTCAGTTATCACGATTTCAGCTGGTGATAAGATTGTTAATCTAACCTTAACAATAGAGGAAAATCCGGCAACCTGGATGCCGGATGCGACATTGCGAGATGAAATCACGAAGGATTTAGTAGACGCAAAGATTGGTGATGGTACTCTGACTAAGACTAATCTTGCCAAGCTTAAGCAGGCGACCAATATCACTGGTGTTAGTAATTTAACGGGATTAGAGTACGCCACAGATTTGGATTCATTAACGATGACCAATTGTAAGTTAGCTGATTTAAAAACAAGCAATAGTCAAGTGTTGCCTAAAATGACTAATCTACAAAATCTTGAAATTGATGATTCTGATTTAGGGGGGTCCCTGGCAGACTGGGGCTTAAAGGACGTGACCAATCTTAGCAGTCTGACTGCTAAGAACGACAAGTTAACCAATCCAGCAGTGACGGAGTATGCTAACGATGCCAATTTGTCCGTTTTGAAACTTTCAGGGAATGAGTTGCCCGACGACCTTAGTCAATTTCCAGTTGCTAATTGGCCAAAAATGAAAGATCTTGAATTAGATAGTAACCAACTGACGGGGACGATTCCAGCTGATTGGGCTGATTTAACAAATCTGTCTATTTTGAATCTAGGCTCAAACCAGTTAACTGGAACACTGGACAATATTGCGCAGTTGGCTAATCTAACGGAGGTACATTTGGATAAAAATAAAAATGGTTTTTCCGGTAGTATTCCCGCAGCTTGGTTTACATCAAAGTTACTTTATCTTGATGTGAATACAAACCAACTTAGCGGCAAGTTGCCTACTACGATTAGTTCTGCCACCAGTCTAAAAACGTTGAATGTGGAAGCTAATCAATTCACTGGAAATTTGCCTGATTTGAGTGCAGATAAGGCATTAAGCGCACTACGGTACGGGACAAATCATATTACCAGTGGTAGTGCGCTTGCCACTAGTAATGGTAATTATCAGACCTGGTCAATCGACAATCCTGACTGGCAAACATCTAGCGATGGTAAAAAAATGACGCTAGATTTAAGTCAGTATTATGGTGGTGAACAGGGACAAACTGGTTACCAATATTTAGGAATTGATCTGCCAAATAGTGAAAGTGGAGTCACACTAGATAAGTCGGATTCCCAACACCCACTGTTGACGATTGATACGACTAATACGACAGTAACGGATAAGGGTTTTGATGTTAACTTGGTTGATCAGGCGGGACAGCAGGCAGTGTTTACTGATAGCATGAATTACTTAGCAACTATCCATATACCAGTCACACTGGCCATTCCAAAAACGTATGCCATTGAGACGAATGATGTTGATTTCGGTTCTCATGTGTTGGGCTCTGGGCTTGTAAATGCGACTGGCAATGCATTTAAGTTAACAGTACATTCGACTAACGCTGCTGGTGACGCCTACCAGTTAACCGCACAATCGGCTGGCATGACTGCCAATGGACAGACGTTACCATTGTATTATTATAACGGTCAACATAATGTGTTATTAAGTGATGTCGCACAGGCCATTTATAATTATCAGCCGACAACTGCTGATGATACGACCGTGGTCGGTGATAGCAGTGACACAACTAAGGGTAATTTGCGTACGGACATTGGTGCGACACTGCACACTGGACAATATACAGGCCAAGTGACGTATACACTGGCTAGTGCGCCAGCTGATGCGACGCCAGCTAAGAGCAGTGATATGAGTCAAGTCACTGCAGATACGGTCAGCCAATTAAGTCCAACGATTTCCGCAGACAGTTTGTCGGTAACCCAAGCAGCAACCCGCACTAAGTTGGCGACGAATATGACGAATTTTGTTCAGAACCAACTAGCTGATAGTGATGGTGTGTTGTATTTCAGCTATGAAGCGGGACACGCGACGGATGCGAAAGGTACCCGGAAAGAGACTACCGAAACGGGTGGGTTGTGGTTGTTATCGCTAGCGATGTCTGGTGATGAAACGACTTTTAACACGGCTTTTAAGGGAATTACTACTCGATTTTATGACAGTGATACACAGACCTTTAATTGGCAGTCTTTGGGAGATGCGCATACAATCACTAAGGACAGTGCGTCAGTGGATGACCTCCGTATTATTCAGGCGCTAATGATTATGAATCAGAAACATCCTGATAATGACCGGACGGCATGGCTGAACCGCTTAATTGATGGTTTTACGAAGTATGATTTGAACGCCTATTATCAAATGATTGATGGTTACAGTTCAAGTGGTGGTCAAGAGAAGCAGATTCGATTAGATTACTTGGATTTGTCAACCTTGAAGGCGGTCTACGAAGCGAAAGGTTTAGGTGCTGCTGGAGATACGGCCTATAATCAACAGCTGAAATTGATCAAGGATAGTTACATTAGTGACAAGTTGCCACTGTTTGCGACCTACTATAATTATTCAACTGGGGATTACCAGGTCAATGGTGATACGGCTGGGCAGATTAATATTACCGATGGTTTATTGACTATGTTGAATTTGGCCAAAGTTGGTGAGTTACCAACGACCTCATTAAACTGGTTGAAGGCACATACGGCCGATCGTTCGATTTATAATGAATACAATATTACTGATGGGACACCGGTCGACAAAAACGACGCAGCTTCGAATTACGCTTATGTGGCACAAATTGCCGCCGCTACTGGTGATGCGGAACTGTATAATCAGGCTCTAACAGTGATGAAATCAATGACCTCAGACGATGACAACACTGCTAGTCATTTAGACCCTAGTGACCCGCTCTATGGTTCTGCACAATATGAAGGTGAGTCATATGCCTTTAATGATTTGAATATGCTACTGGCATATACGTCAGTGTTCGGATCTAATTGACGTTTCATGAAAATAAGTCAGAAGTTTGCTTTCAAATGATTCTGAGTCATGTTAATATATAATGTGTAGGCGTTACCCCATGGTCGGGGTCGTTCGAAAATCCTGACAATTGCGTTGTGAGGTAATTAGCTCTTGGATTGCAAAATCCAAGGGCTTTTTTTCTGGTTATTGCCAGAAACCATCTCTGAAAATATTAACTTAATAATAATTAGGTGAGTCATTGCTATATCGCGATTCCAGACGCAAATCAGAGGTAATTCTGTCACTAAACTGTATATTGACGGTTGCTCATCTGTCAGTAAATGGTTAAAATTGTTAATGAATTGTGAACCTAGTGAATTGTTGAACGGGTTAAACAATAGTATACTGATAGAGATATGAGTAGCACGATTGACTGTTGGATCATTGGTGGTTTCAACAGTGACAGGTAACTGAAAAAGATAGTGATTAGGGGGATTTGACGCCAATGAAATTACGACAAGTTTTAGGAATCTTGATGCTAGGTTTAGGGATGATCGTCGGCGTGCCCACTGCTCAAGCCACAGACACAACGGCATTAAGCACGATGCCGAAAGGGGTCTCATTGGATGGCATCTTCGGGATACCGAGTCTATCTGGTTTATCTAACAGTGCACAAGTGGTCAATTCCACGAACAGTACTAGTTCGGGGACCCAAGGTGTTCAGATTACGGATAGCACCAAACAAGTTGGGGCAACCTGGTCAACCGATGACAATAAAATTGATTTGAGTAAAAACTTTAAGGCGTCCATGTGGATGTACTTTGGTAATCGTGGCAGTAACGCTGGTGATGGGATGGCGTTTGTCCTTCAGAATTCTGGGGCTTCAGCGATTACGTCTGGTTTATCTAGTACCACTGCCCCAGGTCAAACGTTGGGTGTATGGGGGCTGGATAATGATGCCAGTGCTGATAATTCAACGATTGCTGGTAAGGCCATTCAAAATAGTTGGGCGGTTGAGTTTGATGAGTATGTGAATGCCAATACGGTTGGTGGTCAAAATAGTAGTTTTGATAACATAAAGTTGTTAACTGGTCCTCATCTTGCTTCTACTTATCCGGGTGATTCACGTAGTTATGTCCAACATCAGGCAACAAGTAATGGTAAGTATTACTATACGTTGTCACATAACGGTACCATTCTGACGACATTGTCGGATGGCGGCTGGCACCATCTAACGCTCCAATGGACGGCGCCAACGAGTGGCACCACTGGAACGATGACCTATACGATTAATGATAAAAATGCCAGCACCGGTGTCGCAACTACCGGGAGTAGTCAGTCAGTTTCAGTTGATGTGACTAAACTGGGCTTGACGGCTAGCACAATCGCAACAACGCCTGTTTGGTGGGGCTTTACCGGCTCGACCGGGGAACTGTATGCGAACAATATGGTTGTTTTCGAATCCATCCCGGGTTTGGTTGATGCGGATGCCGCTTTGACGGTAACTGATACGACGCAAGATAAAGCCGTCACTGATGGTAGTACGGTTAATGGTAATGATGGCCTATCATACAAGTATGATTTGAAATATAACGGTGGTAAAGTGAATTGGAAAGCCATCCAGGCCAGTCTTGATCAGAATCAGAATGTGACCTTCTCATCGGGAAAGATTGCTTACGCCGATGGTAGTACGGAGGATTTGAGTGCCTCAGAGGTTAGCAACACAACGACAATTGCGCATACATTAGCTAAAGATCTTGGCACGACTAATAATGCGGCGACCTTAACGTTAACTGGGAAGGCTGCTAATGTTACGGCAACGACGAGTATTGCGTCAGTGACGCAATACTTTAATGGGAACAACTATTTAACAAGTGTTGCCACGCCCGCCTTTACGATTCAGCCATCCAGAAACTTAACATTAAGCATGGACAGTGGTAACGCCACGACTGTTGATCCGAATGGGACGATTAATCTGGCGGGAAAGTTGACCACTACTGGCAGCTTTGCAAATAGTGATATGACGATTCACACGACTTTAGATAACGGGAATACGATTGATAATTTTACGATGAATGGGACTAGTAGCGATGCTAGTGCTAATGGGGCGTTTAATTTGGCTTTACCTGCTAGCAAATTGACGACTGGCAGTAACAAGGTCAGTTTTTATGTGACAGATAGTAATGGCAACAAATCGAATGTCGTTTCAACGACCATTAACTTGACTGGCGAGCTCAGTTTTGGAACGATTGGCCAGGCGATTAGTTTTGGGAGTAACGAAATTTCGGCGAAAGAAGTCTTATTACCAGCAACGTCTGCTTGGACGGTCGACGTCAACGATATGCGCGCTAGTGGTGCAAAATGGTATGTTTACGCGACAGCCAGTGCCTTGGCCTCAGATCAGCATACGTTAGCCGGAGGAATTGTTTATGTCGATGCGAATGGCAATCAAACCAGTATGACGAATAGCGCAACCATGGTTGCCTCCGGTGATAGTGGGAGTAGTGATACGCATCATATCGGTAGTGACTGGACTAATAATCAGGGGATTTTCCTAGACGTTCAACCAAGTACTTATGCCGGAACTTATTCGGGTACGATTGATTGGAGTTTAGCGAATGTACCATCAAATTAAACTAAAAAACGTCCCTATTGGAAGGGACGTCTAAAACTAGAATGTATGTTGCTTGCTGGATGGCGAGTTCACGGTATTTCACCGGGGACTTGCCATCCAGTTTTGTTTTGATGGACTGATGCTTTGGCAACAATCGTTTTAAAGAAACCAGTCACGTAAACGATCCGTAACACTGTCACGGAACTTATTTACCAAGGATGGATTAGCGGTATTGATTTCGTCGTACAGGCTGTCATTCATTTTAGTCAAGATTTTCGTCAACTGGTCTAACTCGGTGTCAGTTAATCCCTTTAGAAATTCTGGGACTTTTGCCGCTTCTTTAGTGGCACTTTTTCGACCAGCATCGGTCAGTCGAATGATTGTTTTGCGACGATCAGTTGTGGATTTTTCTTTTGTCACTAAATGTTTTTTTACGAGCTTATTCACGAATTCTGCGGTGGATTGTGCCGTTAAATCTAACCTTGTCGCTAACTCTTTTTGTGAGAGACCGTCGTTTTGGGACAACGCTAACAGAATTTTACCTTGTCCTTGAAAGAGCGATTGGTGTTCACCTTTAGCTGCGTGAGTTCGGTGAGAGAGTTCATCAACTGTATGTTTGACCATATTAAATTCGATTAGTTTACCGGCTGCGTTTTTTTGTTTAACTAAATTAGGCATCACAATCCCTCCATACTGCCATTATACCTGACAATGTCTTGAAATGGCATCCGCGGTTTTGACTAAATCATTGACAAATTAATCAGGGTACCTTATTATATTTTTAATCAGGGGCCCTGATTAAAAGAAAAGGTAAGAGGGTATTAATATGACAGCGATTAAAGCAGTCGAAGTTAGTCACTTAACTAAAAAATTTGGTCATCAGACAGTGGTCAATGATATCTCGTTTGACGTACAACCGGGAGAAGTTTTTGGATTATTGGGTCCCAATGGTGCAGGCAAAACGACGACCCTACGCATGATGACAACGTTACTTAAGGCAGATACGGGACAAGTCAAAATTTTTGGGCACGATACGATCAAAGAAGGTCGACTCGCACGGTCAATGTTCGGATTGACAGGGCAATATGCTTCTGTTGATGCCGATATTTCTGCGCGGGAGAATTTAATGATTTTCTCACGGCTAAATGGTCTTTCGCGCCAGGCTGCCAAGCAACGTACAGCAGAATTGCTGGCTGAATTTTCATTAGAACACGCTGCAGATGACCCCTTGAAAAACTTTTCTGGTGGAATGCGGCGTCGGCTAGACTTAGCCGTTAGCTTGATTACTCGACCGGCACTCATTTTTTTAGACGAGCCAACAACGGGGCTAGATCCACGAACCCGCACACAGATGTGGGAAACGATTCGACAATTAGTTCGACAAGGGTCAACTGTGCTGTTAACGACACAGTATTTAGATGAAGCGGATGCCTTGGCAGATCGGTTGGCGGTCATTGATCACGGTAAGCTTGTCAAAGTAGGAACGCCGGCCGAATTGAAACAGCAGGTTGGTGGGACGAAATTAGTTTTTACTGTCAGTGAGCGGGCTCAAGTAGCTACCGCTGTGAGAGTATTGGCTCCGCAGGTCACAACTGCTGTACAACAAATAGGACAACAATTACAGATCAGTTTAAATCAACTCTCCCAGTTGGCACCAATTTTAGCAGCCATCAATCAAGCCAAGATTGAGATTAGTCAATTATCTGTTCAAGAACCGTCACTGGATGATGTTTTTATGACTTTGACGGTTGGCAAAAACTAAAAAAGAGGTTTGCAAAATGACAATTCAAACACACAATAGTAATGTCTTGATGAATACCTCAACGATGGCTTATCGCAACTTATTGAAGACCATGCACAATCCAGACCAATTTATGGATGTGATTGTGCAACCGGTCATGTTTATGTTAATGTTCGGCTACTTATTTGGTGGGGCGATTGCAGGTGGCGTACAGGCCTACTTACCAACGATTGTTCCTGGAATTTTGATTCAAACGATGTTGTCTGCAGCTTCTGGTTCTGGCTCACAAATTAGGGAAGATCTTGATTCAGGCGTCTTTGATCGCTTCAAATCATTACCTATGGCGCACATTGCACCGTTGGCGGGGCAGCTTTTTGGAGATGTTTTACGATTGATTATTGCGACGATCACGTCGTTAACGACTGGCTATTTCATGGGTTGGCGGCCAGAGGTTGGTTTTGGCTGGATCGTTGTCATTGGTCTGTTAGCAATTTTAACTGGTTGGGCTTTATCATGGTTATTTGCGTTAGTTGGTTTATTAGCTAAGCATGCGGAAACGGTTCAGAGCTTCTCACTGATGACTATGTTGGTTTTGTCGTTCATGTCAAATGCCTTTGTCCCGCTGAAGTCGTTGACCAAGCCCCTACAAGTGATTGCCCGCTTTAATCCCGTGACTGGAGTTATTACAGCCATTCGCCAAATCCTGGCGACGGGGTCATGGACACAGTCAGCCCTGTTAGTCTTAGTTTTTGATCTTAGCATTGTTGTGGTTTTTGCACCGTTAACCGTCTGGGCCTATGATCGTAATTAACGCATTATCAGCTAAGGATAAAGGAACAGCCACCGTTATTTTGATGGTTGTTCCTTTATAGTTACATTCATTTAAATTGCGGCTAGTTCTTGCGACGATGACCTACTCCTGCCCAAGCTAAGAGACTACCGAGCAGCGCTAAACCTAAGATTGAACTGTTCCGATGTTCGTTGGTCTGTGGCAAGGTTGTCGCCTTTGACGTCGAAACTGGCACTAGTTTTTCAGTCGCTTGTTTTTTGGCTGGTTGAGGTGATGTTAACTGAATCTGATCACCTTGTGGGGTAGTATCAGTTTCTGGGACGCTTGTTGTTGGTTTTGTCGGTGTTTCTGGGTCTGGCTGTCCAGGATTGATCTGGTCGCCATCACTATCTGTCATGATGGTTTCATAAACGTAAACGACTTGGATATCATCGTTTCCAAAAGTCCCAGTGGCATTGGTAGGGGCCTTTTTCAAACGATAAGTTGCCGTATCACCCAGTGCCTGTGTTTGATAAGGACTGCCGACCTCACCGGTAATCGTACTGCTAGGGGCAATTTGAATACCATCTTCATCAACGTGGGTGACGATGACGCGTCCCGTGTTCGTTGGTGTGACCGTCTTACGATAATTAAAGGTGACGGTGGCGTTGCCAGCAGTATATTGACCACTTGCTGCACCTGTTGTTGATTGGTAACTGTAACCTGAAATTTCTGGCACGGTTAACGTGTAGTTAGTGCCAACTTGCCCAGTGAGAACGGTATTAGGCTTGATCAGATTACCGTTTTCGTCTTGGTATTGAGCCGTGACGGTGGCATTAGCCACGTCGTAAACGAAGGTCACCTCAATTGGGTCTTCAGTGTAAGCGCCAGTAGTGTTGCCAACGGTTGAGCTGTAGTTGTAGCCTAAAATTGCTGGGGCTTCGGTTTGATAATCTGTCCCAACGCGACCCGTTGTTTGGGTGTCAGCTTGAATCGTTTTGCCCGTCGTATCTTGGTAATGGGTCGTAACCGTCGAGTTCACTTCGTCATAAATAAACGTTACTTCAATTGGATCTTCGGTATAGGTGCCAGTGGCGTTGCCAGTAGTTGAACTGTACTTATAACCGAGCAAAGTTGGCGCTTCGACTTGATAGGCTTTCCCAACTTGTTCAGTCGTCTGAGTGTCCGGTTGGATGGTGTTCCCAGCTTTATCTTGATAATGCACGGTGACGGTGGAAGTCGTCATATCGTAAATGAATGTGACGGTCTGTGCAGTATCAGAGAAGGTCCCTTGTGCATTTTCAGGCGTTGCTCGCAAATGATAGCCGGTGAAAGTTTTAGTTGGTGCTTGATAACTGTCGCCATCGAGGCCGGATAAAATCGTATCCTCGGCTAGAGGCTGATTATTGGCGTCAACGTACTTAACCGTGACATCTTGAGCATAGTTGACAATGATATATGGGGTAAACACAGTCGCAATTTCATTACCAGCACTGTCCTTAAAAGGAGAAACTAAATAATAAGTATACGGATTCTGGATAACTGAAAACATATCCGGATAGGGACTGACCGTTGGCCCAGGGATAGATTGGTTGTAGAGTACTTGATAATTAATTTGATCACCAGTCAAGCTGTTGGACGCACCGCTATAATAAAGCCGTGCCGTTGGATGGCTTTCGCTAGCTGGAACGTCGAAAATAATTCGGCTGAGGCTGCCAGAAGTTTGTAAGGTAAAACTGACACCCTTAGGCGGCTTGATTGGATTAGTCATCGCATATTTACCGGTGGTTGAGATGCGCACCACATTTTGATAAACGAGTTGACCACTGTAGTAAAAGTAATCGGTATACTGTGCCGCATCCAGTGACGAAAAGTCGGCGATTTGGTTATTTGCCAGATTTAAATTAGTGAGCTTCTTTAAGCCAGCTAAAGGGGTAATATCTGAGACCCGTTGGTTAATTAATTGCAACCAAGTTAAGTTGGTTAAAGCAGCCAATGGCGTAATATCCGTAATATCAGCTTGCCAGTGAACGTTGGACGTATTGAGATCATTGATTAAGTTAAGTTTCGTGAGATTGGTCGCATATTGGAGCCCAGCTAATGAAAATGAACTCTTACCATCAATGTAAGTTGAAAAGCCCGAGTCATCTAAGCTGGTCAGTAATAAGAGATCAGCCTGGGTAATATCGTCAGTGCTTGCCCAAGTTTTGCCAGTGTTAAGCCGATTTAGGTTAGCCAATACGATTTGTTGCAAGGTTTTATTCGGCATCCAATCGTTGATGTTTTCAGTCGCACGAACAGCTGCCCGCGATTGAACTGCGGCTGGACGGATACTGTTAGTTTGTGCTGTCACCGGTGTTTCAGCTGCAGATTGTGGCGCGGTTGTGCTGTTATCGGGATTGGCTGTGGCCGATGTTGTCGTATCCTGGGATGTTTCCGGCGTGGTGACAGCTGGTTTTTCAGCGGTTGTCGTAGCTGCTGCCGATTGGTCAGGTTCGCTGGTTGCGGTGCTATCGGTATTGGACTGGGATGCTTGGTTAGTAGGCGTCTCAGATGTTGCCAGACTTGAGCTAGCTTGTGAGCTGCTAGCTGCAGACTCAGTTGTGGTGGATTCAGCCGAAGGATTCGAATCTGTGTCAGCGCTTACTTTATCCTCATGACGAAGTGTGACCGTCTTTTCAGTCGATGTGGCCGTCACCGTGCTGGTTTGTGGCTCGTTAGTGCTAACTGAATCAGTAGTATCGGCGTGAGCAACTTGGTCCTGAAAAGCCCCAAATGCCATGATCGAAGTTGTAATTCCGGCGATAAGCCACATTTTGCCTTTTTTATACATATGAAAATGTTCCTTTTGCGTATACATCAATATCCCCCCATGGATTAATAACTGGTGATTGTGAGTTAAACTGTCAGTTATTTTTTTACAATCATCTTTTAACTAGCTTTAAAGTAAATGAGAACGACTTTAAACCTACTTAAAAGATGACGTACATAATAATTATCTATTCGACTATTATCATAACATAATTAATTAACGTGTTCATCTATTGATGACGTGGATTTTTGTTCGAGGTACCAATAACAGTCACTCGCACGCTTAGGCTTGCTTTTTGGGAGCAGATTCGTTGGGAAAAGTGGCATTTTATCTGGTTGAAAACTAATGACCTGTAGGCAGTATGACTAAATGAAAACATTCTTAGACTTGACACTTGAATAAGGTAACTACTGCTTTTATAATTATATTGTTATGAAAATATATATTGAATAATATGTAAGCCGTTTATCAATTGACGACCAATCTTGTAGACCATTATTTTGATAAAAAGTCGCTATTTTAGGCCTTAAAAGGTTAATCGTGTTATTCATGTAGTTATGAAATTAACTGTAAGGATATTTCATAATGTTCAATATGGCACCTATATTGACGAACTTTACTGATTAAAAAATAACTATATTTTCCTATTTGGTAAAGAAGAATTAGTTAATTGTTATGAATGTGAATGAAAACTATAAAGGGGATTTAGGCTTTGCAACCAAAAAGGGTTAATCAAGAAATTAAAAAGAATTTTATTTTATACAAAGGGCATACGGGCTGGAAAGTTAAGACCAGAATTTTTGGCAGTTTATTAGTGACTTTTTCAACCTTGGCGATGTTAGGAACAGTCAATGAAGTGACTGTTCAAGCCGCAACGACGGCAACTAATGTGAACTCTGCGGCACCGGCAGCGACTCAGCCAGCTAGCACGCCAGCACCAGCATCAAGCGCGACCCAACCGACGACGGCTAATGATGCTACTCAGTCACAAGTGAACCAGCCATCAACGACAACCAGTGATCGTAATTCAGGAAGCGACAATGTCACAACGACGACTACCCCAGCTGATACAACAACTGTTGCGGCTAAACCGGCGGCTGTTCCTGAAGCCGAGCCTGTTAGTACTGATACTAATCAGACCACAACCTACCCAGTGCTCTCGCCAAATAACAGCGTCAATGTCGGAGCCGATACGACGCAAGTGTCGTTAACCGCGGATTAAATCGCTGGACATTTCACGGCAACGGTGGAAAACCGGGGCGGAAATGATAAAGATACTGATCCAACTGACAATACGCATACAGTGAAAATTGGTACTGATGGTACAGTTAACTTAACCACCATTGATGAACATCAGTATTACATTTCAGCTGGTCAGTCGACGACGGTAACCGGTCATCAAGTGGCCCACGTTTCCTTTGAACATGAAATTGATTTTAGTCATAATTTCTCCATGTCTGGTGCCTTAGGAATTGGGAGTAAGTCCTCTGGCGGTGCGGATAGTGTTGGCTTTGTTTTTGCTCCTGGTGATCCAGCTAAAGCCACGCAAGGTGGTTCCGGTGGTGAATTGGGACTTGGCGGCTTGGCGAATGCGTTTGGCTTCGTTTTTGATGAGTATTACAACAGGGATAAAAATGATCCATCGAGTTCCCCATATATTGGCTGGCGGGCCACAGATGCTAACGGCAAGCTGCAGTCTGCACCAAGTAAGGATTGGAGATTGGCTAGTCAAGCTGGTCTGAACGATCGAAGCGTCGAGACACTCAATGCTTTTAGTATGAACTATGATGCAAGCACGCAAATGCTAACTGTGGTTCTAGGAAAAAACGGGGTTGCATTAACTCGTAAAATTATTGATGTTAGCTCCGGGTATTCACTTTCTGTCTCAGCTTCAACCGGTGGCAGTTGGAACGACTATTCCGCTCGGATTGATCAATTTAGTTACACCCCAAAGACGATTCCGTTGACCATTAATTTAGTTGATACCGCTGATTCTGGGGCATTGTTGGATAAAACCAACGCGAATGTGGTTGCCAACATTGGTGATACCGTGTCAGTCTTTTCAACACAGGCTGCAGCTGATCGAGCCGTTGCATTAGGCGAAGTCAAGCCTAATTTGGTTTCAGTCTTGCCGACAGATTCAGCTGGCAATGTCTATGTAATTGATAGTAGTGCGACTATCGCGAATAATAAGGGTACCGCGGTTCATTATATTGGTGGCACGCAGAACAAAGCGTTAGCTGACGCGACTTATTATACTTATACAGTTGCAGATGGTGACGGACAAAACATGACGGTGCCGGTAAGATTAGCCTTTACAGCGGTCGTGACACCGGTAGATTCGCAGACACAACAACCAATTCCTGGGTTGAAGCCTGTGACGGTGGTAACGGTTGCCGGTGAGCCAGCCTTGGTTCAAATTCCTGGCTATACACCAACCCAAGTTGTTTTGGATGCCCCAGCTGATGGTCAAAAAGTCGTGCAAGATAACTTATTGATTAATCAAGGCACAGCTAATCCGGATGGCACGACCCCAACGACGAAGACTTCCGATGCGATTGCCCATTACTATACGGCAACTGGGACAACGGTTGATGGTCAAACAGTTACAACGACTGGAACGGTAGGGACTGGTCAAGCTGTTGCCAACAATTTAAATGGCCAGCCATTCAAAGATGCCACTGGTAACCCAATTGCGAGTGGTGGTCAAACCGCAATTGGTCAAAATGATTACTATTGGTCCGAAGTTGGCAATGCCACTGCAACCGATTCAACTGATACGAGTCACCCACAAACAGCTGGAAGCGTCTTGGTGCCAACCGTCGCAACGTTAAAATATTGGGATCAACAAGCGATTGCCAACCAGACTGATGCTGATAACTACAAGGCTGAGGCGCAAGACACGTTTAATCAGTTTGTTGCCTTAAAAGGTTTGACGGAAGCTCAAACAAAAACGGCCCAGGCATCATTGGACGCGCTTAAAGACTTGTATGATAATGTCTCTAACAGCAATGGTGTGGCAAAAGCAAATTTTGAAAAGGCGATGCAAGAAACCAATCCTGCTACAATTTATCAGGATGGTCAAACCGGCTACGACTCATTGATGAAAGCCATCAATTTTCTGGCTAACTTTAAAGCGGATGTCGAAAAATTGGATACCAAGAACACGGATGCTAAGGCAAGTTTGGTGACACTTGCACGGATGGATCGCGTATATGGGGACCCAATTGGCGTCCCAGATGCCGAATTTGGGGCTGGCTTTGGCACTTTAACACCTGAACAACAAGCGGACTTTAACAAAGTCAATTATTTTGAGTTTGTTAATCAAGCCGATATGAGTGGCGGAGCGGTTGTACCCAAAAATGTGGGGAGCTATATGGTTAACGTGACTGATGCTGGTCGGGCTTATTTGCGGTCGCTGAATCCAGATAATCCTAACTTGGGTTTGTTTGTCTCAACTTTCTTAACCATTTCTCCCAAGCCGGTCAATGCAACCATCAATACAGACAGTGAGACTGATAAAGCAGTCAAGGTCACTTATGGCGATACGCCGGAAGTGACTGGTGATCTAGATGGGATGATTGATTCAGATAAAACGGATAACCCAATTAGCCCTTCAGATTTTGAAGTGATTGACACGGCAACTGGGAAACCGGTCTCAGCTAGTGACTTACAAGTGACTGGTCGATATATGGTTCAATATACGGCTGCGGCCCAAGCTAAATTCAAGAAAAACGCTAATTATGATTTCAAGTCGTTTGGTAACGCTCCGTTAATCGTGACGCGCAAAGCGATTACGGTGACGGCTCAAGATACTGGGAAAGCATACGGTGATCCAACTGACCCAATATTGACACTAACTAGTGAATCAAGTGCTGGATTAGTCGATGGTGATCAACTTGCTAATTTGGGCGTGAAATTAAGTCGTAAAACCGGAGAGAATGCTGACAGCTATGACATTAATCAAGATCCTAGCTCAACTTTGAATCCTAATTACAAAGTGACTGTCACACCGGGAACGTTTACAATTGTAAAGTTACCAGTCACAGTGACAGTTGCCAGTGATGAAATTCATTATGGCGACAAAACCCCATCGTTTAAGCTGACTGACGATGCCAAAGCTGTATTAGTCAATGGGGATGACTTAACAAAATTAGGCGCCATTACTTATACTTGTAACCGTGCCAAATCAATTGGCAGTTATACGATTAGCGGCAGTGCGACCGATTTGAATTCGAACTACACCGTTACAGTTAAAGATGGCACACTAAAAGTTACGCCACGCCCAGTAACGATTGAAGCGAATACGTTGTCTAAGTATTATGGTGATTCTGATCCAAGGTTCACGTATAAAGTCGTAAGTA
>NZ_BJDG01000031.1 GCF_005404945.1 Lactiplantibacillus pingfangensis
TTACGCCACGCCCAGTAACGATTGAAGCGAATACGTTGTCTAAGTATTATGGTGATTCTGATCCAAGGTTCACGTATAAAGTCGTAAGTAAGATAAAACCTCTTCTTGGAGATGATCTTGGCGTCACATTAACCCGAGCGAAAGGGAAAAACGTGGATAGTTACACGATTACAATGCCTGATCCTGCGACAAATAGTAACTACAAGGTCACGTTAACCCCTAATACAAAGTTTGCGATTACGCCACGCCCAGTAACGATTACGGCGGATACGTTATCTAAATATTATGGTGATTCTGATCCAAGATTCACGTATACGGTCACAAGCGAGATAAAGCCTCTTTCTGGAGATGATCTTGGCGTCACATTAACCCGAGCAAAAGGGAAAAACGTGGATAGTTACACGATTACAATGCCTGATCCCGCGACAAATGGTAATTACGATGTCACGTTAACCTCTAATACGCAATTTACGATTAACCCATTACGAGTCACAGTCAAGGCAACGAATCAAACCAAGGTCTATGGAACCCATGATTCTGAACTGACTTTGGATGATCCAACAGCCATACTGGTCAAGGGTGATAAGGAAACTGACTTGAAGGTGACCTTAGGATGGGACCATAATCAAAATGTCGGTGACCATCAAATCACTGGAACAACCACACCGTCAAATTATCAGGTTACAGTGATTCCCGGAACGCTTAAGATTACACCGGCGAGTGCCAGTCTTGAAATTAGTGACGTTAAGCTGACTTATGGTGACCAACCAATATTTAATGAAAAGTTTAGTGCCGGGCTTCGACTACGAGACTTGAATCAGACTGATTTTGAAGTGGTTGATCAGCATAATACCGTGATTGCACCAGACCAACTTAAAGCCGATGGTAACTATACGATTCGACTTACGGATGCTGGTAAAGCGGCGCTATTAGCGGCGACGCCTAATTATAAATTTACCGATATTAAGCTTGGTCAATTAGTGGTCGCAAAACGGAAAGTGACGGTTCAAGTTGCCAACCAGCTACAATATGCCGGCACTACAACGCCACAAAACGACATTAGTTTAGTGGCTGGAACACTGTTTTCAGATGATGATTTATCAGCGTTGCGACTAGCGTTGACAACACCGGATACACGTGCTGTTGGAACTTATGCAATTACCGCTGTGGCTGAAAATGCCAATTACGACGTCACAGTGCTTCCTGGACAACTGACTGTTCTCGGTCGTGATGTGGCCGCCGATGGGACGGTTACCATCACGGAGAAAGATGCTGACGGTCAAGTGGTTAGGGTTACGAAGCAATGGCCGGATCAAACGACGACGATTTATAGCAACGACCCCAGCACCAACCAGCAAGTAGTGACGGAATTGGTTGACCAACGTGTTGTGTCGCAGCAGACGATTACGTCGGGTGATACGCGTGTGGTATTACCAGACGGGACTGGTGCCGTCACGGTTGTTAACGTGATTGACCCAGAGAATCCAAGTTTCGAACATTATGCCATTGATCCCGATGGTGATGGGGTTTCAAGTGCGGATGAATTGGCGATGGGAACCGATCCATTGAAAGCTGATACGGATGGTGACGGAATTGATGATGGGACTGAATTACGGAACCACACCAATCCACTAGTTGCCGATGCACCACAAAAGCTTGAAGAACCACAGCGAGTTGTTGCGCAACCACAAGTCGCGACGATCAAACCGTTGACGTCGACAGTGGCAACCCAACAGTCAACACCTTCAAAGCAATCAGCGACTAAATTACCACAGACGAGTGATGAAACGTCACATGGTCTAGCGGCACTAGGTCTATTGTTGATGACATTTTTGACTGGATTAGTGACGCGGAAACGGCACTAATCAGCCGATAAAAACCACTTACTTAGCAGATGATTTAAATTGCTAGTGAGTGGTTTTTAGTTTGTCTCAAAAAGGGTAAAACAAATAGATAACCATGATAACTAATTTTGTTTATGAATTCACTTTTGGTTATGATATGATAAATTCAAAAGGGATGTAGGGGGAATTAACCATGAAAACTGCTAAAAAGGAATTTAAAGACAAGAGTCGTGCTTATCAGGTTTATAGCTTTTATTTATCGGTGCCGATTATTTTTGTGCTTGTCATGATTGCCTCATATTTTGGCTACAACAATAGTAGCTTTGGGACGATTGTGTTGGTCTTTACGATTTTTGCACATGTGGGTGCCAGCAAGCTGAAATTAGCGTCCAAGCGGAAATATGTGGCACCAATTTTGATGTATGTTGCCAACATCGTTTCACTCCTGCTAATGCCGGTACTTTTTAGTAATATGTCGGCTGGCGGTAATGGGGATAATTATTTTTCATTGATAGGGTTATTTGTCGTGCCATTAGAAATTATTGCCATGATCTTTTTCTTTATTAGTGCGCATGACCTCAAGAAGGCCTATCCAACGATGAAACAGGATTCAAAGGATGCACGGGCAACCTATCTCGCCGCTAAGCGGGCCGCCAAAATGAAGTAAACATTTTTTACTAAAGGTTGAAAGATCAAAATCCGTAATAATTACCGCCATGCCAATGATTAGGTCATGAAGATTAGTTACCATGACCGCTTCCAGTCGCCACTGATAACATGCGGTCGTGGGACCGGTCCAAGCCTGAGAAACGTCTTGGCCCTCGCCCGAAACCCTTGCACAAATCGCAAGTGTTCCGGACCGTCCGTGGCGTAACGCCGGCAAGAAACATGCCGACTCAACGCCACTTTCACGACCGATGCTATCAGCGGCGACTTCCAGCTAATTTAACTATTTTTAGGTTAGGTTTAGCGGAAGCAGGCAGAAATCGTTGTGCTGTGTCGGTAAGATTGGCCGGCGGGTCTTGGCCGCCTAATCTTACAGGGCGATTTAAAGACGTGGGTTATCGGCTTTAAATCGAAGTTGCAGACCGTACTATGGCTGCGACTGTCCCACTATAGCACAGCGATTTCTGCCTGCTGAAGCGGAATTACCACCAATTTGGAAGTGCCAGTTGTCTATATGACAGTGTTTACAAGCCCTTTTGTCCTTTCAACCTTTAGTTTTTCAAGTTAAAGTGCTCGAGCTAATGGTCAAGTTGACCGGATGCTTGGGCATTTTTTTTGACTGAATTTCAGTTCGCAAAAGGACTTGAATGATTAACAGTAACAAGATTTTGTTAAATATTGAACAAAATAATCGATTAAAATAATTTGATGATAAAGTTTGCTAACATACTGAAAATGTGGACATTTCGGCGTTTTTGTAAAGTTTAAACTTGAAAAACACCTTTGAACTTTGTGCATAGTTGAACTACAATGAAGTCGTAAATAAAAAAGCTTTCATTGTTTGATTTGTTTGATTGAATTTGATGGTCAGAGTTACGAGGAGGTAATATCATGAGTAGTCGCGATACAGCAAATGTTTTATGGTTTAATGAATTACATCGTCAAGATGTTAGCTTAGTTGGTGGGAAATCTTCATCATTGGGTGAGATGACATCTTCGATGGATGTCCCAGTCCCATACGGTTTCGCCACCACTGCCCGTGCCTATCGCTATTTTATGGACAAGACGGGGTTAAACGATAAAGTTAACGCGTTACTTAATGGTATTGTGGACTACGAAGATTCGGACGAATTGCATAAGACTTGTGAACAAATCCGTAATTTAATCGTTGGCGCCACAATGCCAACTGATTTAGCGAACGATATTCAAAAAGCTTATGTTGATTTGGCTGACAAAATGGGTCAATCTGATCCATTCGTCGCGATTCGTTCCTCTGCAACGGCTGAGGATTTGCCAAATGCCTCATTTGCCGGCCAACAAGAATCATACTTAAATATCAAAGGTGCTGCTGACGTTGTTAACCGGGTACAACAATGCTATTCATCATTGTTTACCGATCGCGCCACCTACTATCGTCACAAGCAACAATTCCCATATGAAAAAGTGGCATTATCGGCCGCGGTTCAAATGATGGTCTTCTCAAAGGCCTCTGGGATTATGTTCTCAGTAAATGTTGCGAATGGTGACGATTCTAAAATTGTGATTGATGGGATTCGCGGGTTAGGCGAATACATCGTCTTGGGTAAAGTTACCCCTAACCACTTTGTTGTGGATAAGGATACCCTTAAAATTATTGAAAGAAATGTTGTTAAACAGCCCGTTGAGTTGATGCGTGTCGCTAATGGTGGGACTAAAGAACAAGCAGTTCCTGCCGAATTGCAAGACAAGCAAGTCTTGACGGACAGTCAGGTTATTGAGTTAGCTGGCTATGCCAAAGAAATTGAAAAACATTATGGTTGCTACATGGATATGGAATATGCCTTAGATGTCAATACTGACCGGCTTTGGATCGTCCAAGCGCGTCCAGAAACTGTTTGGTCACAACGGAATAAGGCCAAAGCTAATGATACAGGAGATGATAACGTGGTTGCAGCAGCGGATGCTAAAGTGGTTGTACGTGGGTTACCAGCAAGCCCTGGCTTAGCAACAGGGGTTGTCCATGTTATCGACAGTCCTAAGGATATTGACAAGTTCAAGCAAGGCGAAATCTTGGTCACCTTGATGACGTCGCCTGACTGGGTACCAGCAATGAAAAAGGCCGCGGCCATTGTGACAAACAATGGTGGGATGACTTGCCATGCCGCAATTGTTTCTCGGGAAATGGAAATTCCATGTATCGTTGGTACTGAAAGTAAGCACGTTGCGGCAACTAGTGTGCTGAAGACTGGCGATATTGTCACTGTTGATGCTAAAAATGGGGTTGTCTATTCAGGCAAAATTGAAAGTATGTTCAAAAAGACCACGCCAGCAGCTCAAGCAGCTGGGCAAGTGGTTGCCGCCGAAAGTTTTGCTCCAACCGCAACCGGTGTCATGATGAACTTAGGCGACCCAGAGTTAGCCGAAAAGTACTCATCATTACCAGCCGACGGGATTGGACTCATGCGTGAGGAATTCCTCTGGACCACTTATATTCATGAACATCCACTCTATTTGATCGAAGAAGGCCATCCTGAAAAAGTCGTTGATATGTTAGCAGACGGTATTTCGAAGGTTGCCCGTGCCATGGCACCACGGCCAGTCGTGCTTCGGCTCTCAGACTTCAAGTCGAGTGAATATCGGAAGCTTAAGGGCGGCGAAAAGTTTGAACCACATGAACCAGCAGATTTGTTAGGCTGGCGTGGTGCTTCTCGTTACTATGATCCGAAGTATATCAATGCCTTCAAACTCGAATTGGCCGCAGTCAAGAAAGTTCGTAATGAATTTGGCTTGAAGAACCTGAACGTCATGATCCCATTCGTCCGGACCGTTGACGAAGCTCAAAAAGTTACGGCGATTATGACCGGCGAAGGGCTCGTTCGGAGTGCCGACTTTAAGGTTTACATGATGGCCGAAATTCCATCAAACATTATTTTGGCCGACAAATTCAACCAGTTTGTTGATGGTTACTCAATTGGTTCGAACGACCTGACAATGTTGCTCCTTGGTTGTGATCGGAATAATGATACCGTTGCAAGTCTCTTTGACGAACGGAATTTAGCGGTTAAACGCGCGATTCGTCATTTGATTACGACGGCTCACAAGGATGGCAAGACGGTTTCAATTTGTGGTCAAGCGCCGTCCGAATTCCCAGACTTCACCAACTTCTTGATTCAGAGTGGGATTGACTACGTTTCTGTCAACCCAGACATGGTCAAGGAAACTAAGCGCAATGTGGCCCACTTTGAACAACGAATTATGTTGGACAAGGCGACGGGACGCGGCTTGCAAGACCCAACTGATTATGACTGGAACTGAGTTGATTGCCAGCTATTGACATTGCTCACTCAACCTTGAATAAAAATTAATGGTAAGCAACTAAGTTCTAATTTTAATGGAATCGCAGTGACTTTAAGGAGTCCTGCGATTTTTTTTGCGGCTAATTTTCTAAACGATATGACCCGATGTGCTATGATAATTAGGAAGCTAAAGGTTGAAAAATAAAATTTGTGTGTAAGTCCCATCGTGTCAATAACCAACCCGTACTGATTGAATAGCTGTCACTTCCGGTTGGAACTGATAACATACGGTCGTGGGGCCGGTCCAAGCCAAGAACGTCTTGGACCTCGCCCGGAACGCTTTCAAAAAGCGAAAGTGTCCCGGACCGTCCGTGGCGTAACGTCGGCCAAAAACAGCCGATGTAACGCCACCATCACGACCGATGTTATCAGTCCCAACCTCCAGTTATTAAGCTTAGCGGAGACAGCCACAACGATTCTGTCTGACGAAGCGCTCACCACGAGTCTAGTCTAGGCGTGACCGTTTCGGATATGATTCTGTTCACGTTTCTCTTTGTACTTGCAACCTTTAGTTGAGAAATCCAAAAATGAGGATGGTCGGTTTAAGATGAATTCAGAAGTGAAAAAGCAATTAGCAACCTTATCCATGTATGAACGGGCAATTTTAATGTTTTGTTTGCGCGCCTATTTTAATAGTGGTAATTATACTAACAAGTTGCCTCTAGGTGAGATGTTGCCAGACGTGGCGGCAATTTTTGACGCTGATCCAAGTGTTAATGTTTTTGCCAAGTTGAGTGAGCTACAACTGACAACGGCTAATGAATCTAAAACCGCGGTAAAAGTTTTTGAATCGATGACTTATCAAAAAAACGGGCAACAATTAGTAACAGTTTTAAATAAGCAGGCCGATTTAAGTAGCTTGCGTAAAGCGGTAGAACAATAAGGTAAAGTATCAGCAAAGAAACTTCAAAGACAATCCTTTGGAGTTTTTTTAGTCGCTAAATATAGTACATGCCCACTCACACGGAAGAAAATTGAAAATTTGCTTTAGAAACAGCTTGACGAAGCACAATTTAAGAACTATAGTACATGTACTATAAAAATTAGGAGGTCGCTTATGTCACAGACTGAAGCTCAAAAACGGGCCCAACAAAAATATAATCAAAATAATAAGGCTAAGCGGCGGCTGAGCTCGTATCGTAATTCTGCACGGGTCTTTATTCGTTCCTATGCGAGTGACGAGGATCTGGCAGAGCTCAGCCAACTCATACAAGAACGGCGGCGTGTGAATAAAATGTTGCGGCGACTTGATGGCATTCGTGACTATGTGAAGCGGCCTGATTTTAGTGAAAAGACGCACCAGTTGCAAGTCCTGATTTGGCGAACACCAGCGGAATTATTGGCTGATCGTCAAGCTAATGGGGCGAGTGACGTTGATTGGGATAGCTGGTTTGATGCTAAAATTAGCCCACGTTTTAATAAAGAAGAACCCGTCGTTGAATTAAAGCGGCATGGTCACTCAAAATTTTATAATAGTAATCGTGCCTTTGATATTTTGGATTGGCTCTATTAGTGATGGGAGGAAAGTTCATGAAGCGTGTTTTAGTTCTAGGTGCGACGGGTGGTACCGGTAGTGCGATTGTTCAAGAACTGCTCAGTAAGCATCTGCAAGTTGTTGTCTTCGGTCGTTCACTTGAAAAGTTAAAGCAACGTTGGCCCAGCGCGACTGACTGGCGTGTTGGTGATGTGTTTGACTATCAGAGTATCGTTGCTGCTGGTAAGGATTGTGAGACGATTTTTCAATGTGCGGCGATTCCGTATCATCTAACGACTAGCCAGCAATTACCACTCGGAAAATCAGTCATGCACGCAGCCCAAATTTTGAAATCACACGTCGTCTTTATTGATGGCATTTATGCCTACGGGGCAACGTTAGGACGACCTGTTCGTGAAACTGATCCGTTAAAGCCAGTATCTAAAAAAGGGGCAATTAAGCGGGATTTGGCTGAGTTGCTTTTTAGTCGTCAATATCAGGATGTGGCCGTCGCACTCATGCGTTTACCGGATTATTATGGCCCAACGGCGCGGAAGTCTAGTTATTTAGGCATGACGCTGATCGGAATTGCTAAGCGGCAGCTAACGATTTTTATTGGCAGACAATCCGTCGCACGAGAATTTGTGTATTTGCCAGATGCGGCTAAAATGATTGTGCAACTCGCTGACAAGGCTAGTGCTTATCATCAAGCTTGGAATATTCCTGGTCAAAAGATTACTGGTCGAGAACTAGTACGGTTGGCTAAGCAGGACGCTGGCAGTTGGGCGCCGGTGATGTCGTTAACGAAGCCGCTATTACGGATTTGTGGTTGGTTTGATGCCGATATTCGCGAAATTGTCGAGATGGCTTATTTAACTGAAAAGCCGGTCTTTTTAGATGGTCAAAAGCTTCGTAAAACGATTGGACCAATCGCGGCAACGCCTTTTTCGGTAGGAATTGCACAAACGATTGCGTCTTTAAGAAACCAACGGCATTAAGGTCAAAACGAGAGTGTTTTTGTTTTACAAGCCTTAATAAACAACTAATAATCAAGGTTAGTTAATTTAATTAAAGGGGGATACCCGAATGGGGTTGCTAATTTCGACGGCTATGTTAACGGTGGGGGCGATGATGAGCATCATCATTAACCGCCGGTGGCTGCCACGATTATCGGTGAATTATGTGAGTCTGTTGATTGGCGCGATGATTGCACTGGTGCCGGTTTTAAATGGGCTGGTGGCAAAATTTAATTCTGAGGTT
Organism: Lactiplantibacillus pingfangensis; assembly: GCF_005404945.1. Classification (GTDB taxonomy): domain Bacteria; phylum Bacillota; class Bacilli; order Lactobacillales; family Lactobacillaceae; genus Lactiplantibacillus; species Lactiplantibacillus pingfangensis. The sequence continues at coordinate 8,580 of NZ_BJDG01000031.1, forward strand.
TTTATTGGCCTGATTGTCGCGCCATTATTATATTTTGAAGGTCAAAATACGCGATTGAACTTAGTTGGTCGTCATGTTCGTGAAATCATTAGTTTAACAATCGGCATGGTCGTGCTTTGTGCGGTTGTCGCTGGCCTGGGAACCGCCATACTGGCAGGGGTGGGCTTGCCATTAGCCTTTATTCTGGCGGCAATTAGCACGCCGACCGATGCGACAGCGACTGAATCAGTCACGATGGGGCGAGAATTGCCAAGACGCGAGCAGACTAGCTTGAAGTTGGAATCATTATTTAACGACGCTTCAGGGATCATCTTACTTAATATGGCAATTCTTTGGTATATTAACGGTTATGTTAATTATTCCCAAACGCTGTGGAACTTTATCTATTCAGCTGGTGGTGGGATCGTTTTCGGTGGCCTGGTCAGTGGGGTAATCGTTTATTTTCGCCAGCTAATGCTCCGCTCAAAAGTTAATTTTATCAATAATACTTATAATAATGGGACGCCATTAAAAGTGATTTATTTGATGACACCATTTGTGTTGTATTTTGGTGGCGAAGCCATCGGGGTTTCAGGAATTATCGCAGTAGTCTTTGCTGGTCTCGTGCATAATGCGGAAAGTGAACGGAGTGCGTTAGCCAATCCACAACTCGCAAATGATATTTTTGAGCTCGTTGGCCTGTTGAGCGACATTTTAAACGGGATTGTTTTTATTGTTTTAGGAATTGTGTTAGTGCGGACGACGTTGGACCGTTCAGTCTCTTATGATGGGTCTTGGATTTGGGTGACCATTGGAATTGTGCTTTACGTGACCAATTTACTGGCACGCTTTGCTTATGTGCGTTGGATTCGCCGGTTACCAAGGCGCGAAGCCTGGATTTTTGCACTGGGCGGGATTCACGGTGCGGTGACGTTTGCGTTAGCCTTTACGGTCGCCGAAACCCAAGTTAAGACGAGCGACTTCAATTTGGTGTTGATGTCTGAAAGCTTGCTCATCATTTTGAGTCTCATTGTGCCGACGATTGTCTTTCGCTGGTTATTACCAAAAACCAAGGTGGATGCGGATGCTGCCAACCGAATGGCAACGGTTCGTGGGCAAATGATTGAGGTCGGTGTGCAGACACTGTGGAAGATGCCGACTTCACAAGAGTTCAAAGCAGCGGTAACCTTCGACTTGCGCTCACAAAATGGTCATACCAGTTTGCGACAGTTTGTTTCTGAATGGCAGCGGATGGTACAGCATGCCGAGTACACGCCAGATCAAATCCGCGAGTTAACCGTCATTTATCGACAGGTTTTTCAAGCTGAACGAGATTATTTGCAACAGCAATATGAAGCGACAGCTGCGTTCAATGAAGATCTCTATAACAGCCTATACCGTGAAATTGCGATGGCTGAAATGGTTATCTTAGATTATGGCGTTTCTAGATAGCAGTCAAGGTTGCAAAATCAAAATAGTTAGTAACTACCGCTTCCAGTCACCACTGATAACATGCGGCCGTGGGAACGGGTCAAGCCTGAGGAACGTCTTGGCCCTCGCCCGGAACCCTTGCACAAATCACAAGTGTCCCGGACCGTCCGTAGCGTAACGCCGGCAAGAAACATGCCGACCCAACGCTACCTTCACGACCGATGTTATCGGCGGCAACCTCCAGCTAATTTGGAAGTGGCTGTTGCCTGTATGACAGTGTTTACGAGCTCTTTTGTCCTTTCAACCTTCAAATAGCAGTCAAAAATCCTTATTGCCGGGAGTTGCCCGCAATAAGGATTTTAATCTTGAGATTTAATTTGTTTGAGTAAATCAATACAGCGTGATTGCTGTTCATTGGGAATAAAGGACTTTCTCACGGCCATTTGCATATAGCAATCAATCGCCTGACTTGGTTTCAGCGGAATCTTAACGACATTTGGACTGAGTGAAACGGAGCCGTCAATGACGAATCCAATGCCGAGATTACGCGATACTAAGTCTTCGACCAATTGACTGCTGGGTGCTTCGTAAATGATTTGCGGTTGGACATTGCTTTGACGACAGTAGCTTTCTAGCGCGTTGCGGGGCAGTGAATGCAACTGACGTGCAATCATCGGCACTTGTTGTAAATCCTTGGCTTCAATTAGGGCTAACCGACTTAACGGATGCTGGACGTTGGCTAGGACACATAGTGGATGAACTTCAAGTTGAAAAACTTGTAAGTCGTCTGATTGCAACGGCTGGAGCAATGAAAAAATGGCCGCATCAAGCTTGTGATGACGTAACTGGTCAAGTAGCCGTTCAGAAATGGCAATTTCAGTTGTCACAGCCGGCAATAGTTGGTGATGGGCGAAGGTCTCGATCACGCGAGGCAACCAGAGGCCACCGGCGACATGTGAAAAGCCTAAGCGAACTTTTTGATCTTCTGCATGTTTGACTTCCAGTTCAACTTGGGTGAAGGCTTGGATGAGTTGGCGTGCTTTGATATACAACACCTGACCGGCCGCGGTGGTAACCAATTGTGAGCGATGTGCCTGATGAGTCATCAATTGAGTGGCATACTGGGTTTCCAGTCGTTTTAATGCCGCTGAAATTGCCGGTTGGGTCACTTGGAAATGGTTGGCAGTCGCCGTGTAGTTTCCCGTTTCAACTAGGTTACAGTAGTATTTTAAATCACGTTCATTCATCAAAAGCCCTCCCCTAAACTAAGTTAAGTATAGCTTAAATTAGTTTAGGGGAGGGCTTTAATTTATCATCTGAGAAACTGAAGTTAGCGTGTGGCTAATTTTTACCAAATACCTAACACTTTGGTCCATAAGAGACCGCCACCAAGCCAAATAACGTTAAAAATTACCCCAATTAACGCACTCAGTTGCCACCATTCTTTGCTGGTCACGTAGCCCGTGCTGGAGAAGAAGGCTGCGGTACCGGAAGAATAAGGCGTGGTGGACAGATAGATTGAGCCACAAAAAGCTAATAATAGCGCGGCTAACGTTGGTGGTACCCCGGTGCCAATCGCAACTGACAAGAAGCCAGCGTATAGTGCTGAGATTTGGGTGGCGATGCTTGGAAACATGTAATGTAGATAGAAATAAGCGAGAAAAAGAATGACTAAAACGAGAATCCAAGGCATCCCATGAAGCGCTTGGCCCAAAATTTTAGAGAACCACGGGAAAAATCCGAGCGTCATTAGCTTTTTGGACATCAACATAATAATGGATAGCCAAGTTAAAATATTCCAAGCGAAGCTCTCATTTAACATATCCTTCGTCGTGATGACGCCGGTGATTAATAGAATCATGACGGCAATAAAGCTAACTTCGGTCGCATCAATTCCAAAATGCGCGCCAGCTAGCCATAAGAAGATGGCGAGAACAAAAGTGCCGCCCATAATTTTTTCACTCATCGTCATTTTTCCGATTTCTTTGAGACGAGCGTCCGCCCAAGCATGCGCGTTAGGCGTGGATTTAATTTCTGGTGGGTAAACTTTGTACAGGACAAATGGAATAATTAAGAGGCAAAGAAAGCCGGGGACGCTGGCCGCCGCAAACCACTGCAACCATGAAATTGTAATGCCTTGTGCTTTGGCGAAGCCCAGCGCAATCATGTTACCGGCTAATCCAGTTAAGAATAGCCCAGACGTGATGTTGTTGACTTCATAGGCGTTAAAAATTAAAAATGACCCGAGTTTGCGTTGTGTGCCATCTTTAGGGTCAGAGCCCATTTCGTGGGATAAGTTATCGATAATCGGATACATAATACCGTTGGCACGGGCATTATTACTAGGAATGCCAATTGCGAGGACAGTGTCGACCGCAGATAAGGCGTAGGCCAAGCCTAGCGTGTGCTTGCCAAAGAGCTTGACGAATAAGTAAGCAATCCGTTTGCCAAGACCAGATTTGATGAAGCCGGCAGCCATGAACATGCACATGGCAATTAGCCAGGATGTTGAATTCCCAAAACCGGCCGCAACTTCGTCCATGGAAAAGATGCCGGTTAAAGTCGCAACAGTCACCCCAATTAAAGTTGTCCCCATCATTGGAAGTGGCTTGGTGACACAGGCAATAATCGTCGCAATGAAAATGGCGAATAGATGCCAAGCAATTGGGCTAATCTCGGCAGGCTTAAACGGTGTGAGTAGCCAAATCCCAATTCCGAGAATTAAAGGTAAGATGAAAGCTTTCCAATTAAGTTTAGTAATCATAATGTTGACTTCCTCTGTGTGTGACGTCTTTGAAAAATGCCAATTACGCTTGATGACGCAACCATCGTCATCAAATATTGATAATAAATTCACATGAATAAACAAAACACAGCACTGTTTGAACTTTCACGTTGTATTGCGCTAGGCCCTGTCAAGTTGTCAGATGAAATAATATAAATTTACTGTTGTCTCTAAGCGACCTCATTTCGGT
>NZ_BJDG01000032.1 GCF_005404945.1 Lactiplantibacillus pingfangensis
ATACCGAAATGAGGTCGCTTAGAGACAACAGTAAATTTATATTATTTCATCTGACAACTTGACAGGGCCTAGCGCAGAATCAACTCGGTCACTTTTAGTGTCTACCAGGATTTAGGGGTAGTTTGTTAATGATGCATCTTAAATTCCAAATAGCGGTCGTTATATAAGCCAACTTTTTCTGGTGATAAGTTTTTGTAAATTTGTAAATGTTTGATTGTCTGGTTATCTGGATAAAATTGTCGATCGTTGCGAATCGCCTTTGGTAACAATGCCTTCGCTTGCTTGTTTGGCGTGGCATAGCCAATGTATTCGGCATTTTGTGCCGCGTTTTTCGGTTTGCTCATGAAATTCAAGAAGGCGTAGATGGCTTTGAAATGCTTGGCGGTCTTCGGAATAACTAAGTTGTCAAACCAAAGATTACTCCCCTCAGACGGTACCACATAATGGAGGTGTGAATTATTAGCAAGCATTTCAGAGGCTTCCCCAGACCAGTCAACAGCGACTGCCGCTTCATTTTGGCTCATATACATTTTGATTTCATCCGCTACCACCGCTTTGACATTGGGTGCTAAACGATTGAGTTTATTTTCGGCTGCAAGTAGTGTAGCCGGATCGGTCGTATTCATGGATTTACCCATCGAAGCGAGTGAGAAGCCCATCACATCGCGTGCACTATCAATCAGCATGATTTTATTTTTGTACTGGTGTTCCCAGAGGTCATTCCAATGTTGAATACTGCCGGGCTTAACGTATTTATCATTGTAAATAATTCCGAGCGTTCCCCAGAAATACGGCACGGAGTAGTTATTATTGCGATCGAAATCTAAGTTCAAGAAGCGCGGATCATAATTATGCATACCAGTTAGTTTGCTTTTATCTAATGGCAGTAATAACTTGGCTTCTTTCATTTTCTCGATCATATAGTCGCTGGGGACGGTTAAATCATAGCTCGTGCCACCTTGCTTGATTTTGGTGAACATCGCTTCGTTGCTATCGAAAGTTTCAACGTTCACGTGGTAGCCAGTCTCTTTTTGAAATTTGGTCAAGAGACTTGGATCAATGTAGTCGCCCCAAGTATATAAATTGAGCACTTTTGAGCCGGTACTTCCCGTACTCGATTGCAAGTGATGGGCGCCGAATGCGAGTAAACCACAGACCGCCAAGAGTCCAATGATCACGCTAACGAGTTTCTTCATTTTCGCCGCCCCCTAACGTTTGTGCGATGTCGACTACTGTATTGATTAATAAAGTAGTAGCCGATGACTAGCACCATCGCCATTAAGAACATCAGGCCAGATAAGGCGTTGATTTCCAAATTAATCCCTTGACGCGCACGGGAGTATATTTCAACGGATAAGGTTGTGAAGCCGTTGCCGGTGACAAAGAAAGTGACTGCGAAATCATCTAGCGAATAAGTCAACGCCATAAAGAAACCGGAAAAAATTCCGGGCATGATATAGGGCACGATGACTTGGCTCAATAATTGCCAGTTGTTGGCGCCTAAATCGGCCGCCGCATCTAATAAACTCGTACTCATTTCTTGAATCTTCGGCAAGACCATCAAAACGACAATTGGAATCGAAAAGGCAATATGGCTCAGTAAAACGGAGCCGAAACCTAAGGGAATCTTTAGGGCGGTGAAAAAGATCAAGAAGCTCGCCCCGATAATCACATCTGGTGACACCATTAAGATATTGTTCAATGCTAACAGGGTGTTTTTCGTTACCGGTCGCGTCGTGTTATTGATGCCCAACGCGCCGAGGGTTCCAACTGCAGTTGCCAATAAGGATGATAATAAAGCAATTAATAGCGTGTCTAAAAAAATGGCAATTAAGCGCGTATCCGCAAATAAGTCTTGATAATGAGACCAAGTAAAGCCATGAAAGTTAGTCATGGTATCGCCCTTACTGAAAGAGTAGACCACTAAGAAAATGATGGGCGCGTATAACACAATAAATACTAACCAGAGATACAAATTGCGCCATTTAAATCGTCGTTGTGTCATTTTGTCAGCCCCTTTCGTGTGTGGCGTTTGCCACTACCACCAGTGAGCCACATGATAATGACCATTGCCACAATTAGGACGACCCCAATCGTTGAGCCCATCCCCCAATTCATCGTCGTTAGGAAGTGTTCCTCAATTGCCGTCCCTAAGGTGATCACCTTGTTGCCACCAATTAGGCGCGTCAACATGAAGAGTGACAGCGATGGAATGAAGACGGCTTGAATGCCAGCCTTAACGCCAGGTAAAGTTAGTGGAAAAATGACGCGACTAAAGGTTTGCCAATTGGTGGCGCCTAAATCACGACTTGCGTTGACGTAAGATGGTTTCAATTCGCTAATGGCATTGTAGATCGGCAAGACCATGAACGGAATCTGAATATAAGCGGCAACAAAAATAAAACTAAAATTTGTAAATAGTAATTGCTTTGGCCCAATCCCAATAAAACTTAAAAATTGATTGGCAATGCCGGCTTGACTAAAGATCCCGATGAACGCGTAAGCCTTTAATAATAAGTTGATCCAAGTTGGCATGATGATTAACAGTAACCAGAGCTGCGGATGCTTAGTTTCATTCAGCAAATAGGCGGTCGGATAGCTAATAATCAACGTTGCCAGTGTAATTAAGAAGGCATACCAAACGGAATTGACTGTCATCATCAAGTACGTGCTGGATGAAAAGTACGTCTGGTAATTGGCAAAGGTGAACTGGCCGTCAATATTGAAAAATGATTGATAGATTAATAAAAGCACCGGCGCGATGACAAACAATAAAATCCAAAGTGAGTAGGGGACAAAGTAAGCCGTATTGCGGCTCAAGCGTTGTTTTCGTTGCATAGCGATCCCCCCTAATCGTCTTCGTATTGTTCGAGTCGCGCATCAAAGGCGGCTTCGGTTTCGTGCAACCGCATGACGTGAATGTCTTGCGGATCAAAGGTTAAGCCAATCGGGGTGCCCTCATCGGCCGGATTGGTTGAATGGACGAGCCACTCGTTTTGATCATTATCATAAGCGACAATTTCAAAATAGTTTCCCCGGAACAACTGTGAATCCACCGTCACGACTAGCTTTCCTTGGTCAGCGGGGACGATATCCAAATCTTCCGGTCGTAAGACGATTTCCACGGCTTCGTCGGGACGCATGCCGGCGTCGGCGCACTCAAATTCTTTGCCGACGAATTCGACGGTGTAGTCTTTTAACATTTTTCCCGGAATGATGTTACTTTCACCAATAAAGTTAGCGACAAAATGGTTGATTGGTTCGTCGTAAATATCAACGGGGGTGCCGCCTTGCAAAATTTGGCCGTTATTCATGACGAAAATTTCGTCACTCATGGCTAACGCTTCTTCTTGATCGTGGGTCACAAATAGGAAAGTAATCCCGAGCCGTTGTTGCAGCTCGCGTAGCTCGTATTGCATGTCCTTGCGTAATTTAGCATCGAGCGCGGATAAGGGTTCATCAAGCAGGAGGACTTTCGGTTGCATCACTAGCGCGCGGGCAATCGCGACTCGTTGCTGCTGTCCACCAGAGATTTCACTGATCTCGCGGTCGCCAAAATCGGCTAACTGAACTAACGCCAAGGCTTGTTGCACCCGTTCGTCGAGTTCCTTTTTGCCAATTTTATGTAGTTTTAAGCCAAAGCCGACATTTTCGGCGACGTTTAAATGGGGAAAAAGGGCATAATCTTGAAAAACGGTGTTGACTTGGCGCTGGTTTGCCGGCAAATTATTGATGACTTGACCGTCAAAGTAAACTTGACCAGCCGTGGTGTCGGTGAAACCCGCAATGGTTCGCAAAATCGTCGTTTTACCGCAGCCAGAAGGGCCAAGTAACGTGTAGAATTTTCCTGCTTCGAGTTCTAAATTAATATTTTTGAGAATTTGTTGATCGCCATAACTCTTACAAACATTGGTTAGGCGAATGATTGGTTGTGTGTTAACCGCCAATTTGAAGGCCTCCTTATAGTTACAAGTAGGACGCGGTGGTCACGAGGGTGAACGTACATGGTTCGAGTCCGATATTCGTGAGTTGGTGCGCCTGCGTTGCGTGAAAATACAAGCTATCCCCGTTGGTAGCATGATAGTCTTGTGATCCTAGGTGTAAATTGAGCGTGCCAGCTTGGACGATAATTAATGTCTCCGCTGGCGAGGGCTCGAAGGGTTTGAAGCGACCGTTGGGAGCTAAAGTGATCTTGACCGGCTCGAGCTCATTTTCGTTCGATGCCGGTATTAACCATTTTAGCTGATAGCCCAGGGCTTCATCGTCAAATACGATTTGTTCATTGGGATGATAAACAATCTTGTCGGTCGGCGTTTCCGCTGTAAAAAAAGCAGCGGGCGTTTCACCTAAGACTTCTAGGATGGCAAAGAAAGTTTCCATCGAGGGTGATGACTGATTATGCTCGAGTTGGGAAATATAACCCTTACTCAAATCTGTCCGTTCACCCAGTTCCTCTTGGGTCAATTGTTTTTGCATACGCAGGTTGCGGATGCGTTGACCGATATCCATGACAATCACCTCTTTGTTTTGTAATAGTAAACAACAAGTTTAGTTTGAGCTGTCATTATTATAGCGAAAGTTTCGTTGAAGAAAAGTTACATTTTGATGAAAGTTGGGTTTCAATGCGATGACTGCAAAGCTTGAAAGATGAAATTCGTGAATAACCCCGTCGTGTCAATACAGCTTTCACTTCCGGTTGGGACTGATCACATGCGGTCGTGGGACCGGGCCAAGCCAGGAACGTCTTGGCCCTCGCCCGAAACCCTTGCATAAATCGCAAGTGTTTCGGACCGTCCGTGGCGTAACGTCGGCAAAAAACGCCGATGTTACGCCACCATCACGACCGATGTGACCAGTCCAAACCTCCAGCAAATTAAGCTTAGTGAAGACGGTCAGAATCGTTGTGCTGTGTGGGTAAGATTGACAGGCTTTAAATCGAAGTCTCGGACCGTCCTTTGACTGGGACTGTTCTACAGAACACAACGTTTCTGCCTGACGTAGCGACCGGCCCTTTCTACGTTAGCTGATTAAGTCAAAAAAAGACCTAAGACACACCGGTCTCAGGCCGTGATTAGTATTGAGTTAATCTGCGCGGAATACAATTTCGAAAACTTCACTGACCATTGGAGTGTCAGGTGTTAACGCGGCACCGTGTTCTTCCAAGGCTGGCGTGAATTCTTCAGTTTTCCGTTTGCGCCAATCACCGATAGTGCCGTCGCCATCACCTTCGTGATAAGCGTGCTCACCGGAAATACGATAAAACGGAATCAATTCGGAGACAACCGTTTTAAGGACTGCGACTGGTTTCATGTCACCATTTAAAAGGACATTGTAGTCACCAACTTGTGGAATCGCAACTTGTTCTGCGGTGTATGAATCAAGTGGTGTAGTGGTTGCCGTTTTGGCGCCAGATAAAATGGCATCGGTTAACGCTTGAACTTCGGCGGGCTTATTTTGTTCCCCAAACCAACGTGTTTGATAAGAAGCGCCATTGGTGTTCGTGGTTTCATTGAAGTCTTTCCATAATTGTTCTGCTGATTGTGCTGGCATAATCGTCACCTAATTTCAATAAGAATATTGAATTCACATTGATGTAACCGAATTCACAACTTAAGTATAGCATGACGGCTAGTGATACGACACGTCATACTCTTTTTTGGCTGAAAAATTTTTGCCGCGTAAAAAATGCCCGGATGACCTCGATTCTGCTACACTAGAAGTACTGAGTTAAAGGAGCGTTTTTAATGAAAATAACACCCGTAAAAATGACAGATTTAGCACAATTGATGGCGATTGAAAAGGCCGGCTTTTCGGCGGACGAGGCCGGGAGTGAGCTGGCCTACCGTGACCGGATTGAAAAATTATCGGACACCTTTCTAGTCGCTCGCGAAGGCGAGACGGTTTTAGGCTTTATTGTTGGTCCAGCGGTGGCTGAACGGTTTATTGAAGATGAGATGTTTGTCACCACACCGACTAATTTGGCGCATGGCGGTCATCAGCTAGTCTTTACTTTGGCGGTGTCACCATTGGCACGGCATCAAAAAATCGGTAGCCAGTTATTAACATCTTTAGAAAAAGTAGCTCGTAAAGCACAGCGCGCAAGCGTCTCGCTAACTTGTCTGGAACGTTTGATCCCATTTTATGAACGTAACGGCTATCAGAACCAAGGCGTGGCGGCATCTAGTCATGCGGGCGAAACTTGGTATAACTTAGAAAAAACATTGGAGTAAACAATATGAAATTAGCAACCTTACAAGCAGAATTACCCAATTTTAAAATTCGTTTTTTGACTGACGCTGATCAGGCAGAATTATTAGCTTTGGAACAAAGCAATCCCGAGTACCATCGACAGTTTTCGCCGAATGAGCTAACGTTAGCCGAAATTCATGATGATTTAACGGCTCATCCAGATGAAATTGTCGCGGCTCAGAAACAAGTTTTCGGTTTTTATTTGGCCAATCATTTAGTTGCAGTGTTGGATATTTTGAATCAGTATCCGGAACAAGACTTTTTGTTCATTGGCTTGTTGATGGTCGGCAACGATTATCAACGTCGGTCAGTTGGCAGTGTGATTGCGACTGGCTTAATGAAGGCGGCGCTCAAAAGCGATATTCACTGTCTACAATTGACGCGGGTTTCGTCAGATACTGCCGTGGCAGCTTTTTGGAAGAAACTAGGCTTTGATGATGGGGATCAGCTATTCTTACCGTTAGCAGAGAACAGTCGCTTAGCGGTGACGACCATGACACGTGTGCTCGTTTAGTTTCTAGAGGCTGTTGCTTCTGGTTGGTGTCCTATATGCCACAACGTTGTGGACGTATTAGTAGTCACAATCCTTTTTATGCATCTTATAATAAGCACCTTTCCAACTTGAAACGCGGCTGCGATTAATTTGGACAGGCGCTTTTTATTTTGACGATGACCAAACGAAACTGGTGATTGGTTTTTAGTGTTTAGCTGTCATAAGGTAGGTGGCATCAATTGTGATTTCAAACAAAGTGAGATGACAAGGATGCTACTACCAGAACGAGTGCCTATCAAGATGCTAAGCTTGAAAGTAAGCAATATCGTGATCATAAGTGTGACTTGGATTTTACAATTAGCAACGTTGAAAAGTCAGCCAATCAGATCAACGGGGTTACTTTTAACGATGACGATTGGATATGGATTGAGTTTGAATTTGCCGAAGTCGGTGGCTGACAAGGTTTCTGCCGGCTTAAAAGCGGATTTACAACTTGCTTTCCTAGTTTATGCGTCATTATTATTAGTCCTGCCCGAGGCTTTTAGCTCTGTTGCAATCAATGACCACTACACCGCGATTGGGGTGTTATTGTCGTTGATTGGCCTTCCTGTGCCTTATTTACCACGAAATCCAGTATGGGGACTTCAGATTGCCGGTCCACTTGCACGCAAGAACTGGCAGCTCGTGACGACTTTAGGTGCCCGAATTCTCTTTCTCACTGGTAGTTTAAGTTTTGTGCTTGGGGCCAGTAGTCTGTTCAACTTTTTATGGTCACTTTCCGCTGGATTGGTTGGATTAATTGTCGGGACTGGCTACTATTGGCATGAGTTAACTAAGCGTGGTAATTAGGAATTTGAACAGCTTTATTGTCTTAGAAATCGGGTTGAGATTATGGGACGATTTCTAACCAGATTCTTAAGTAAACGGTCTCATAAACTGATGCGAGTCGTGTTACACTGGTGTTGATAAAATAACTTGAAATGAGGATAACCTGATGCTAAAACACTGGGGAAAAGTGGATACTGGAATGTTGATTGCCGCGATTGTCTTACTAGCAAGTGTCTTTTATTTCTTCGAATTGACCGCTAGTTTAACAGTGAGCGTGATTGCCTTCCCAATTAGTTTGGTGCTATTAATGGGCGTGATGGAGTACACCGCGCTGGAATTACGACGGAAATAGTTTTGAAGGACTTATTTATCAGTAATTTGATAGATAAGTCTTTTTTTGTCGTCGATGATTTATAGCTGAGATGTGGAATCAAAGCCACGAATACAATAGAACGACAAAAACCGAATAATCGAACCCCAATCATCCGGTTTTCACGACGATACTTGCTAGTGCCCACTTCCTGCTACCTGCCTTAATTTACCAAAAGTTAACAATTCCGTCCTTGCACCTAACTGTATTACACCGTACAATACACGTAGTACAGCATAATACAGTTACGGAGGTGACGGCATGGTTGTAATTAATCACGATAGCGGACAACCGTACTACGCGCAGTTAGTGGCGGGACTTAAACGTGAGATTGCGCAGGGAATTTTACAGGCGGATGACCAGTTACCATCAGTACGCGAAATGGCTAAGCAGCATTTATTGAATCCTAATACGGTCAGTAAGGCGTATAAACAGCTAGAAGCGCAGCAGGTCATTCGGACGGTTCCAGGAAAAGGAACCTACGTGAATGCGGTAGACCCAACTGCGGCGCAAGATACGGTGAAGCTAAAATTACAACAATTGGTGTTACAGGCAGGTCAGGCGGGCATCACGATTGCCGACTTGATCACTTGGTTAACGAAAATGGAGGGCCAGTCATTATGAGTTTGAAAGTTAGTGGGCTATGCAAGCAAATCAATCATGAGGCGACATTGGATCAAATCAGTTTTGAAATTCAACCTGGACAAATTGTCGGTGTCATTGGCCGCAATGGGGTTGGGAAAACGAGTCTATTTCGGACAATTAATGGTCAATATTTGGCCGATAAGGGAACAATCACGGTTGCTGGCGAAAGTCTATTTACCAACACAGCGTTACGAACGAAGCTGAGTTTCGTTGACCCGCAAGCGAACTTCTTCAAAGGGGCAACCGCGCAACAAGTTGCTTGGTACTATCAGACGGCCTATCCTGATTTTGATCAGGAAAAGTTCAATCAATTATTGACGAAATATCATTTATCAGCAAACCAGAAATTACGGCATTTCTCAAAAGGAATGTTTGGGCTGTTTACGATTATTCTCAGTGTGGCGACCAATGCCCCTTATATTTTCCTAGATGAGCCACTGGATGGCCTCGATGTGATTGTCCGAAAAAATGTTCTCAGTATTTTAATTGATGAGGCGGCTTCTCAAAAACGGGCGATTATGATTGCGTCGCATAATCTGGGCGAATTGGAAGGCATCATTGATCGGGCACTCATGTTGAAGCAGGGCCGCTTGATTCACGATTATCAGTTAGAGACGATGCGGTCGCAAGCCCGCAAATTACAACTGGTTTATCGTGATAAAAAGATTCCAACGTTGCTGCGGGAACAAGGACATATCGTGAGTGTTTCTGGACGTGTGATTGTCGTCGTATTTGAAGACTTTACACCAACGTTACAAACGGCGCTAGCAGCAACTGAACCGGCTTTTCAGGAAACATTGCCGTTATCATTGACCGACTTATTTATGGCCAATTTAACGGATGCCGGCGATTATGAACTATTGTCATAGGGGGAAATAAAACAATGAGTAATCATGAAGTTAGACGCCTGTTATGGCATCGTTATCGGGGAATTTTATGGACGGCAATCGCAGTGTTATTAATTACCGGATTTAAGGCAGCTAGTGAGGTTATGGCTGCCAATGATGTGGCGATTAAAGCAACGACACGGGCGTTTACGAGTGGTGGCTATACCGCAAATATTGGCGGAACCACGATGTTGATCGTTAATTTCATTGTTGTCTTGATTCTCGGTTGGTTGACATTCATGTGGGATAACTATACGAACTTTAATCATTATTTATTTAGCTTACGCGCGACGCGGCAGCAATTATTTACGCAAAAATTAGTAATTTTCGGCTGTACGATTATCGGCAGTTTTGTTGCCATGCATGTCATATTTTTAGGCACCTTGCGCCTACTGATTCATCACAGCGTTAGCTTTAATTTAAGCTGGGGGCCAGAATTGCGCTATACACTCAGTCAGTTAATGTTCTTGTTAGCCTTATATGCCATTGTGGCAACGATTGGGCTGTGGTTAGGGCAAGCGGTAGCCAGTGCCTTGTTTACAATTATTGCGATCCCAAGTTTAATTTTTGCCTTGGAAGGGGCGTTCAACCTCTTTAGTTATGCGATTGGGGTGAATCCTTACAATACCAGTTATTTAGCTTCGCTTGATCAGTCAACCTGGGCGGGATTAGGCTGGTTTAGCGGAGTAAGTCTCCTAATCATCGGATTCTTATGGGTGATGGATAACTGGGCTTTCAAGCATTTGTCACTGGAAAATGCCGGTAACTTTATGCTATTTCCGCGTTTCCGAACGGCTTTCTTATGGTTAACGGTCGTTTATTTGGCCGTTGCCGTTGGTTTCTCCTCATTTGGCCGGACGGTGTATGCCGTTGTGATTGATAATTATGCCGGGGAAATGCCGTTCAGTATTAGCCTAGCTTTGGCAGTGATTATTGGTTATCTGACTTGGAGTGTTGGACGCGTCATTCTCTATCGGCCAGATCATGCTGTCGATGCCTTTAAATTTAAAAAATTGGCCTAAGCCACGAAAAAGCGCCGCTACTAGCAAGCAAACTTGCTGAGTAGCGGCGCTTTTGGCGGCAAAACAATTACATCTGTAAAAATTGAAGGTTTAACGAATCTTGTTCAAACGCTTGGCAACGGTCTTGATATTCAATAAGTCCCAGTCTTCCAAGTTATGGGAAATTGAGTTATGACCCCAAGTACCACAGCCCAGTGTTAATGATGGCGCAACATTGTCATATTTGAAACCAATTGCACCTTGAGAAGATGGTACGTTGATCAAAGCCCGGCAAGCAGTCATTTCGATCGCAAAGTCATTCATCACGTCTTCATCAGTCGTATGCAAGACAGCGGTATGGCCTAAGCCACCAAGTGACAGGCTCCGCTTCATCAAGTTGAAGCCCGCCTTAGTATCCTTAGCATGAATAACGGCTAAGACTGGTGATAACTTTTCACGTGAGAGCACTTGGTCACCACCGATATCAGGCAATTCAACGGCTAAGACTTTCGTATCTGCAGGCACATCGAAACCGGCCCATTGTGCAATCTGCCAAGGCGTTTGACCAGCAACTTTAGGATCAACAGCTTGTTTAGTTAAATTCATGACGGTGCTTTCGAGGGCTTTAAAATGATCATCACCAACGAAGTAGACACCGTTGTGACTTAATTCAGTTTTGACTTGATCATAAATACTGTCATCGACGATCAAGTTGGATTCAGAAGCACAGATCATCCCATTATCAAATGACTTAGAAGTGATCACATCGCTAACGGCTTGTTTGACGTCGGCGGTTTTTTCGATGAAGCAAGGCACATTACCAGGACCAACACCGAGGGCTGGCTTCCCAGTTGAATAGGCTGTCTTGACCATGCCGGCACCGCCGGTTGCAATGATTGTGGCGACACCCTTGTGGTTCATGAGCGCACTAGTCGCTGCCATGCTAGGGACTTTGATCCATTGAATCCAATCCTTAGGCGCGCCCGCGGCTTCAGCAGCATCACGGATGATCTTACCAGTTTCAACACAGCATTTTTGCGCAAAGGGATGGAAACCGAAGATAATTGGGTTCCGCGTCTTTAAAGCAAGCATCGCATTGAAGATAACCGTTGACGTCGGATTGGTGACTGGGGTAACTCCAGCGATAATCCCAACCGGTTCGGCAACTTTTGTAATCCCAGTAACGGGATCGTCATTGATGATGCCGACGGTCTTATCGTCTTTAATGTAGTTATAGACGTTTTTGGCGGCAAAATCATTTTTAGCAACTTTGTCGCGGTAGTTCCCACGACCAGTTTCATCAACGGCCATTGCCGCTAACATCCCACGAGCCGCGTGGGTCGCGTGGGCCATTGCAGTAACAGCTTCATCAATTTGGTCTTGATCCATGACTTCCAAACGGCTGGCAGCCAAAGAGGCGTTTAACACTAGGCGATCAATTGATTGTTCAACATCAGTTTTTGCATCAATTTCTTTCAACATCGAGTGGTTCCTCCTAAGCGATACGATACTTGTTGTTTATTTCACAAGTCTTATTATAAACACTTCTTCACAAATGTAAATGATAACTTTTTTAATGCAAGCTATTTTTGACTAGTGATTATAACACCGGTCTAATTGGCTTTTATTGTGAAATTAAAGAAAACGCTTACATCGCTGCGACGTTGCACATATAGTTACTAAATTCACAAATGAAAATAAGGTGAATTTAGCGTAAGTTGACTGCCGTAACTGGATCAAGTTATAAGTAGAATGATATTTGTGGAAAGGCTTACAATTCAAATGGTCTGACAACCCCCGGTATTAGGCGGGTTGGGTTGGTTAAGAAATATCGCAAATCGGTTATCACTCATAGGTAAAGTGTGCTAAAATGAATGTGATTCAAAAATCGTATCTCTTAATTAACCTAGGAGGGTTATTTTTATGTCATTTGTAAATGCTGTTGATATGACACAAGACGCATACAAGAACCATTACGCTATTGGTGCGTTTAACACTAACAACCTTGAATGGACTCGTTGCATCTTAAAGGGTGCCCAAGATACAAACACCCCAGTTATTCTTCAAGTTTCAATGGGCGCTGCTAAGTACATGGGCGGTTACAAGCTCGTTATGGACTTAGTTGCTGATACTATGGAAAGCATGAACATCACTGTTCCAGTTGTTATGCATTTAGACCATGGTAACTACGAAGCTGCCAAAGAATGTATCGAAGTTGGTTTCTCATCAGTTATGTTTGATGGCCATGACTTACCATTTGCCGAAAACTTAGAAAAGACTAAGGAAATCGTCAAATTAGCTCATGCTAAAGGCATCTCTGTTGAAGCTGAAGTTGGTTCAATTGGCGGTGAAGAAGACGGTATCATCGGTGAAGGTGAATTAGCATCTGTTGAAGAAGCTAAGACTTTAGCTGCTACTGGTATTGATATCTTAGCTGCTGGGATTGGTAACATCCATGGTAAGTACCCAGAAAACTGGACTGGCTTACACTTCGATCGTTTACAAGAAATCTCAGACGCTGTTAAGATGCCATTAGTACTTCACGGTGGTTCTGGTATTCCTAAGGAACAAATCGTTAAGGCCGTTGAAATGGGTATCAGCAAGGTTAACGTTAACACCGAAAACCAAGTTGCTTTCGCTAACGCTACTCGTGCTTACATCGAATCTGGCGCTGACCAAATCGGTAAGGGCTATGACCCTCGTAAATTATTGGCTCCTGGTAAGAAAGCCATCGTTGATGTTATCACATCACGTATTGGCTGGTTCGAAACTCCAGCTGTTAAATAATTAGATTTTTGATTCAGAGAAGCTGACTCCGGTCGGCTTTTCTTATGAGTTTAACTTAAATAAATCAGGTCGTTTGTTGGTGATTGTCATAATCGCCGGCAAACGACTTTTTTTGAATTAAGACTAACGCTTGTATATACAGGTGTGTTTACAGAAAGAAGACCTCGGTATATATTAATGATAAAAATTAATGAGTAAGCTAGTGACACTAAGAAAATCGGGGAACAGCTTGGTTTTGACTGTTTCCGCAGATTTTAAAGATGAGATTGGTTGTCAGTACACGGTCAATCAGCGTTCAGATGGTTCAATTGTCTATCAGCCAGTTAGCAAACCCAATATCTTTGATGACGCTGATTGGATGAACTACGACTACCAGCGGGACTTGCAAGAAGATCCAGAATTACAATTGCTTGACCCGGTAGGAAAGGAACGGCTGGAAGAATGAGACTACCAGAACAAAAGGATGTTGTCGTTGTAGAGCTACATTCAGGCAGAGAATACGGCGGCTATTCGGCAAGTACCGGCAATGTCCGCCGTCACATGGTAGTAATGAGTTCTAGCAGTTATACGCGTGCCACCGGGATGATTTTAGTCGTGCCCATAACGCCTCGCTGCGGTATACGACTAATCCTCGGTATTTACCAATCCTATTAGCCGGTGGACACAGAGATGGTGTCAAGGGGTTTGTTGCATTGTGGCAACTACAGAATTTCGACTTTGTTTCCCGCAACGGCGAAGTGGTCAATCATATTACTGATAAGACGTACAAAGAACTAGTGCCGTATGTCAGAGACATGTTGGGACTGTGAATAGTGACTAATGGATGCCAGAGCCCGTGGTTGCCCAAATGAGTTTGTTTCGTGTTATAACGTTTTTGCGAAAAATTTTTGAATTGAGATAAGCACCAAGAATCCGGTTGTTTAGTGATTTTAGATAATTGCGAAAAGTAAAGGTGGTACCGTCTAAGTCTGTATATGTGTCACTCGCTTCATCATAATGCCAGTTAGCAACTTCACGGTGGTCTTGGTGATAGGCTCGAGTTTTATTTTTCAAAATTCGGGCGATTAGCTAAAATGTTAGTTTGCTAGGTTAACAAATCAGCATGATAACAACGTACCCTGGTAAGTAATCGTTATCTTGATGAAAAAAGTCGTTCATGAAAAATCCGAAGATTTTTCATGAACGACTTTTTTACGGTGGGTCACTAAAAAATACGAGCCCAAATCAAGGTCGCATTTTAGTCAGAAGCTAATTTTCAAGAAAGCCAGTGGTGAGGTTCGGTCCAGCAATCTGTGTAGGAAGGTAGACCGAGTTGAGGTAGCCTAACTCAAGATTGCTGTCAGCGTGCTGAATGAGTGATTGCGCAGTCTGATAATCTGCAACGATGAAACGTTGTTGATCAGGTTGTTGCAAATAATAATTGAGTTGTTCACTATTCAGAGAACTTGCGGCCACAAATGGGACGGCGGCAAGGTGATTTTGTTGAACAAACCGGTTGTAGTTATCATTGTCAATATGGCCGATCAGCGCACAATCTTGTGGGTAGTAATGGCGCATCCACCAGGTAATCATACTCTCGGTGTTGATGAAGGTGTTCGTTTGAATGCCGGCACCATCAAAGAGGGCGACACCGGATTGTTGACCATCTTTATAGGCGATTGTCAGGCCAACGAGACCGTCTTTGCGATAATACTGTTCTTGTTCCAATGAGCCATCTGCAGTAAACAGGGCATTCGCCGATAATAAGCCGTGACTATTGAAGAAGCTACGTTTTGTCAAATGATCACCGGTAATATAACTAATTTCACCAATTAATTCTGGATTTTCTGGCCGGTATTTCACTTGTAATTGACCGCTGTTGTCATTGAGCACGACATTTGAGACTTGTAATGCTGGGTCCCATTCTTTATGCGCAATATTTTGGGGGAGCTTAACGGGTTCGCCGGTCAAGCTACCTTGATTTTGAATTTGATAAAGTGGATTGATAATGGTCAATTGATCACGATCGAGCTCGTTCTCACTTGCCCAGAGATCAATCTCGTTGGATAGATTGATGTCGAAAAGTTCTGAGTACAGACCAACGCGATTGGCGCCCAAGTCAAGTAATCGTTGAGCAGTTTGCGCTAAAGCGACGGGATGATCTGGTAAAAACGCCTCTAAGGCGACGGCATACTGATGATGTTCATCCATCGGCAGCGGCAAGACCTGATGAGTCGTCCCAAACCAGTTCGCTAATTGACGTTTATTATGTTCAATTTGTTTGGTTAAGTGGGCCAATTGTGCCGTGGCCCGGGTCTTAGTTTGTGTCAGGGTTTCTAACTGTTGTTCACCTTGACTAAGTTGATGTTTTTGTTGTGATTGTTCGACCGACAATTGTTTCTCGATGGTCTGTTGTTCATCGGTAGCAACTTTAAGAGACTTATTCAGTTCGGTCAGTTCTTCATTGGTTTGTTGAACTTGAACGTTGAGTTGACTAGCTTCGTCATCTGCTTGTGACTGTTGTTCATCAAGTTGTTTACTTTGTTTTTCAATCTTTTCTAAGCGTTCGCGGTAGGCTTCGGCTAATGACAAAATTTTAAGTGGATCTTCTTCGGCATGCAGCTTAGCGACGATTTCATCACGGTTACCACTGAGTTTGTCTTGTTTGGTCTTTAACCCTGCTTGCCGATCCGAAATAACTTTCAACTTATCAGCCAATGCCGTTAAATTATCAGTGAAGAGCGGTTGTGAACGTGTTAAGTTTGCAATGGCTTTTTGCTTAGCAGCAAGTTGGGCTTCAAGTTCGTCACTATCTAATTGTTTAAGTTTAGTGATCGTTTTAGACGTTGCGGCCATCTGTTGGTTGGTTTTAACGATGGTTTGTTGAACCGTTTGCTTGGTTTGTTGTTGCTCATCTAATTCATTAAAGAGTTGATTTTGCAACTGAGTGCGTACTTGATTGTAATCAGCACTAATGCTGGTGATCTTTTTAATTAAAGTATCGAGATCGTAACTTCGTTTGATAGTACCGGTCTCTGTGTCTGGACTTGCAATCGTTTTTTTAGTTGTGGTTGCGGGTGTAACAGTTGGGACTGGCGTTGATTTCGACTCGCTGGGTGATGATTCAGCGCGTGTTTTCAACGCATTCGTACGATTAGTGACTTCCTTTTCTCTTGATTTAAAAAATTTCATTAGAGACCCCTCCAAGATATAGCTCAACGGCCATGATGACCGTGCAAAATATTTGTGTTGGCTGTGAATATTGACCATCAGTCATTACCACCATCAAATCTTCCCTCTTAAATGATGATTTAACTCACCCGGAGTCACGGAAACAATTACCATTCTTATAAATTAAAAATAAATATAATAATTATTATCCCGCGAAACAGCGGTATTAGTCTTTTAAAATAGAATGATTCGAGGATAACCATATCATATTTAAATGATAAATACACGTAAATTATTAAAGACGGTTATTTTATTTTTGTCGTATTGTACCAGTTACACTGTGAACTAATAGTTATTTGTTTTGACAACGATTTTTTTAACTAATTTAAGCATTAACTTTATCATTAAGATGTTTTCGAATGCCGGTAAGACAGTGTTAAAGCGAGTTTTTAAAACTTGTAAAAACAATTGAAAATTTGTTGGATAAGAAAAATTCGTCACGATTAATAAGCTCCCGCAATGCAATGATTTGAGTGGATTTATGAATTACCACATGTAAATATTAATATGGTTTATATTGTAACACCTAATTAATTAATTGCATTTAACTATAAAATTAGTTATAGTATATGCGTTGAAGTAATGACCTAGTGAAAATAGTATGGGGTATACTAAATGTCTTGCTTTGGCGTAATTAAAAAGGGGGTTTATTTAGAATGCAAATCAGGGGAATCCATTCTTTCGAACGTATTGACACTGACACTAAACAGCGATATAAGATGTATAAATCAGGTAGACAGTGGGTATACGCTGGCTTGATTACGACATTCTTTGTGACGCTGCCAATTCTGAACGGTCAGGTATTGAATGCTAACGCGGATACAACCGATGCAACGGCTACTAAAGAAACAGTCGTTACCGGGAGCAGTAGTGGTGGGTCAGCAACGACTGACGCTACTAGTGCAGTCGCTAATACTGCCCAGGCTAGTGCACAGGTGAGTGCAAGCGGCAATTCAGTTAGTCAAACGACTACTGCTAATTCAACTAAGACGGTTGAAAGTGCACCAACAATTGGTCAACCAACGGTCACAACTAGTGGGGATACTGCTACTTTGACTGGGACGGCCACTGCTGGCGCAACGATCAATGTCACCGTTGATGGCGCGACTCAGGCAACCGTCACAGCCACCGGTACTGGGACTTATACGGTCACTGCTAAAGCTGGTCAAACGGTCACTTTAACAGCTACTCGTAATGGTCAAACCAGTTCAAGTGTCACAGTTTCAATTCCAGCAGCGGCAACCAATTCAACCGCTGCTAAGTCAACTGCAAGTGCTGCTAGCACTAAAGCAACAAGTACGACTTCAGCAACTGTAAGCACCGCAACTAGTGCGGCCAGCAGTTCCAAGACGGCTACTAGTGCCGCAAGCCAAGCGTCAGCAACAACTGATGACACGACCGCCGCTAAAGCGACGGTTGAAGCAGCCGTTAAGACGACTGCCAATGCCGTTAGCGATGCAGCTGCGATCCAAAATGGCTTAGCTAGTGCCGCCGCAACGCAAACTAGTTCGTCAAGTAACGCAACGACGGGTCAAGCTAACCCAGCCGCTGCCGATAACACGACAACTAATGTTGCAGCCACTCAAAATGGTTTAACTGATGCGGTTGCTCAAAAAATACAATCAGCGATGGCTGTTGCCAATACGGCCAGCTTATTACGTTCAGCAGTTTTAGCGACACCAACTGTTGAAGACGCAACGGTTACGACTAGTTCAACTGATCCAACGACCACCGGTTCTAATGGGGGAACTGGCGTTGGGTTAACGTCAACACCTACTCAAACTTATAATGCGGACGGTAGCTTTACAGTTACTGGTCAAGCAACTGCCGGTTCACGAGTAACCTTTAAGAGTGCGTCAGGTGCGACAATTGTTGCGGCTAATACTGCAACCAATGGGACTTATACCGCAACGTTATCTAATGTGGCTTCTGGAGATCAAGTTTCCATTACTGTCACTAAAGATGGTGTCAGTTCAACAGCGCAATTATTGACTTTAACTAATAACACGACTGACACCAATGCGATTGGTAAAACTGGTTTACTAGAAGGCCAAGTCTTCGGTAAATCTGGTTATACTGTGGATAACACCGCAACGGCGCAATTAGGTTTAACTGATGCGGTTGCTCAAATGATTAAACAAGCTAACGCAGCCAACTTGAATCAACGTAATTCTGGTAAGATTTACGATGAATCAGGCACTGCTGTTAGTCCTACTAATGATAATAGTACTGATAACAATGATAGTTATGATGATGACATCTTATACGGTGGGAAGACTTACGTTTCTGGCGCCAATAAAGTTGCCTCGGTCGGTGTCGACATCATGAATGACCAAGGGGCTTTGAGCTCTGACGATAACAATTTACAAACCCGTTACACCGATATCGTTGCGGCGATTGAAAACCCAGGTTTGTCAGTTAAGTTACTTGGTTCAACGACTAATGGGGCGACATTTGGTTTTGATAACCGGATTAGTAACTCCATTAAGGTTGGAACTTGGACTGTTCAAAGTGCTAACCGGGCCGGCGCCATTGTTAAGAACAACGATACTGGTGAAACCTTCCAGATTACTGATGCCACTTCGATGTCTAATAATTTATTTGGTCAATCAGGTGTTAAGGCCGGTGATAAGCTATCTAATACCGCTGTCATCGAAACGACCTTTACTGGTGGGCCAATTGAAAACTTATTCAAGATCTTTACTTCTGGGATCACTGGTATCTTAAGTGCCTTTGGGGTAGTTGCTTTAGTTCCAGATACGATTGCTCAAATTGTTGCAATTGTGCCTGCATTGAAACAATCCGCTTACTATGCTGGGCTGGAATCTTCAGTGCAAAAAGTTAAAGATGACCAAGCCGCTTTAGCTTCCTTAGGTGGTAACTCGTTGGCTATTACCAAATTAGCTAATGTGACTAAACAAGCTGATGGCACTTATAAAGTGATGAATGATTCAACGTTAACTGAATCATTAACGAACTACTTACAATCTTGGGTTAACACTTGGATTGTCGATTTATATGACATGATTGCATCATTAATTGCGATGTCTAACACTAGTGTCAATGGTGGTGGGACCGCGCTTGGTAAATTACCAGTTGTTGGTGACTTACTACAAAACTTAACCGATACCTTAAACAACAAGGTGCAAGGTGCCTTCACGACTGTGACCCAATTTATTGCGGATACAGTTGGTCAAGCATTAGGTCAAGTTGCGGACTTGTCGATTAGTGGGACGCAAAAAGTTGTCTTACCAGTTAGCTTTACGGATCCAGACTTCTCGGCACAAACTAGCACGGGGAACCAAACACTAGCAACTTTAGGCGTTGGTAACTTTGCGCAATTAGTTGTTAGCTCAACACCAACTTTCTATGACGTCAGCCCATCGACACCTGTTCAAACGTCGATTGCTTATCAACGTGTTAACAAATCAAACTTACAAAAACAATATGATTCATTAACAACGGAACAGAAACTTAGTGCTGCTGGTGTTGCTGCACGCTTAGTTCTACAAAACTTAAGTGCAACCAAATACAATGATTCTGATCCATTGAATGCCACGAGTCCAGATGCCATTGCAACTGATTCTGATGGTGATGGTGTTTCAGACTTCAATGAAATGTATATTGATCATACTAACGAACATGTTGCGGATACTGATGGTGACGGGTTAACTGACCTTCAAGAAAAGCAATATGGGA
The DNA here is from genome assembly GCF_005404945.1 of Lactiplantibacillus pingfangensis. Classification (GTDB taxonomy): domain Bacteria; phylum Bacillota; class Bacilli; order Lactobacillales; family Lactobacillaceae; genus Lactiplantibacillus; species Lactiplantibacillus pingfangensis. The sequence continues at coordinate 20,170 of NZ_BJDG01000032.1, forward strand.
CTAAGGCTGGGATGCCAGATGATATTTTAACTGGTAATGAAAATGCCTTAAAGGCCGATCAAGATACTGATGGTGATGGGATCAGTGACTATGATGAAGTTACTAAGTACCACACTAATCCGCTTTTAGCTGATACTGATGGTGATGGTTTATCTGATGGTGCCGAAATCAAGGCTGGTACGAACCCATTGATGGTTGATACTGACGGTGACGGGATTGTTGATGGTAAAGATACTGATCCATTAGGTGGCGATCCGTCGTTCTCTGAAGGTGTCGATACTGATGGTGATGGTATTCCTGATGCCGTTGAACTTAAAATGGGAACTGATCCTAATAAAGTTGATACCGATGGCGATGGTTTAAGCGACTATCAAGAATTACAATACGGCACTGATCCATTGAAAGCCGATACTGATGAAGATGGCGTTTCTGATGGTCAAGAAGTGATTGATCACACTAATCCATTGAAAGCCGATACTGATGGTGATGGCTTAACTGATGGTGAAGAAAAGGCTCGTGGCACGAATCCATTGATGGTTGATACCGATGGTGATGGCTATAATGACGGCCGTGCGGTTCAAAATTCTTCTGAATTGGACATTGAAACAGCCTTTGAAAATATCGGCGGGGTTGAAATTTCTTCTAACGTTACTGTTAAAGGAAACTCAACTGATGGCTATACGGTAACTGGTCAAGGGACCGCTGGGGCAACTGTGACAATTACGGATGCTTCTGGCGCGACTGTTGGTACCGGTACAATTGGCTCGGATGGTAACTACTCGATTGCAGTTCCAGCAACTGTTGGAGCAAAAGCTGCTTTGACGATTACACCAACTAAAGCTGGTAGTACTGGTGATGCGGTTACGGTGATGACTCCTGCTGATGCTGCTACTAGTGGCTCAGGTTCAAATTCTGGTTCTGGTTCAAACTCAGGTTCTGAATCAGGCTCAGGTTCAAATTCTGGCTCTGGCTCAAATTCTGGTAGTGAATCAGGTTCTGGTTCGAACTCCGGCTCTGGCTCAAACTCAGGTAGTGAATCAGGTTCCGGCTCGAATTCCGGTTCTGGCTCAAATTCTGGTAGTGAATCAGGTTCAGGTTCAAATTCTGGCTCAGGTTCAAACTCAGGTAGTGAATCAGGCTCAGGTTCGAACTCCGGCTCTGGCTCAAATTCTGGTAGTGAATCAGGTTCTGGTTCGAACTCTGGCTCAGGTTCAAACTCAGGTAGCGAATCAGGTTCCGGCTCGAATTCCGGTTCTGGCTCAAATTCTGGTAGCGAATCAGGTTCCGGTTCGAACTCCGGCTCTGGCTCAAACTCAGGTAGCGAATCAGG
>NZ_BJDG01000033.1 GCF_005404945.1 Lactiplantibacillus pingfangensis
AGTGAATCAGGTTCAGGTTCAAATTCTGGCTCTGGCTCAAATTCTGGTAGCGAATCAGGCTCAGGTTCAAATTCTGGCTCTGGCTCAAACTCCGGTTCTGAATCAGGCTCCGGTTCAAATTCTGGCTCTGGCTCAAATTCTGGTAGCGAATCAGGTTCCGGCTCGAACTCCGGCTCTGGCTCAAACTCAGGTAGCGAATCAGGCTCAGGTTCAAATTCTGGTTCCGGTTCAAACTCAGGTTCTGAATCAGGCTCCGGTTCAAATTCTGGCTCTGGCTCAAATTCTGGTAGCGAATCAGGTTCCGGTTCAAATTCTGGCTCTGGCTCAAACTCAGGTAGCGAATCAGGTTCCGGTTCAAATTCTGGCTCTGGCTCAAACTCAGGTAGCGAATCAGGTTCCGGCTCGAATTCCGGCTCCGGTTCAAACTCCGGTTCTGAATCAGGATCCGGTTCAAATTCTGGCTCTGGCTCAAATTCTGGTAGCGAATCAGGTTCCGGTTCGAACTCCGGCTCTGGCTCAAACTCAGGTAGCGAATCAGGTTCCGGTTCGAACTCCGGCTCTGGCTCAAACTCAGGTTCTGAATCCGGCTCAGGTTCGAATTCCGGTTCTGGCTCAAATTCTGGTAGTGAATCCGGCTCAGGTTCGAATTCCGGTTCTGGCTCAAATTCTGGTAGTGAATCAGGCTCAGGCTCGAACTCCGGCTCCGGTTCAAACTCAGGTAGCGAATCAGGTTCCGGCTCGAATTCCGGTTCTGGCTCAAATTCTGGTAGTGAATCAGGCTCCGGTTCAAATTCTGGCTCTGGCTCAAACTCAGGTAGTGAATCAGGCTCAGGTTCGAACTCTGGCTCTGGCTCAAACTCAGGTAGCGAATCAGGCTCAGGTTCAAACTCCGGCTCAGGCTCAAACTCAGGGGATAACTCTGGCTCAACAATGACTGCACCAACTGATGTTTCAGTTAATAAACAAACTGATGGTTCTGTTGTGATTGCTGGTAAAGGTGAAGCTGGTTCGACCGTCACTGCACGGGATGCCGATGGTAAGACCATTGCTTCGACAACTGTTGGTACTGATGGGACGTTCAAGTTAACCTTACCTGGGACTGCAGTTACTTCTGGTGACAAGATTACGGTTATCCAACAAAAGGATGGCAAGACAAGTAGTGCTCTTAACATTACGGTTCCTGCTGACCAACCAAGCAGCATGACAGTTACAGTTGATGCTAACGGTTACGCTCATGTCACTGGTAAAGGGACTCCTGGTTCAACTATTTACGTCTTTACTGCTGATGGCGATTCATTAGCTTCTGGTAAAGTCGGTGCTGATGGTAACTTTGATATTCAAGTGCCATTAGACAACAGTAAGCCCGGGACGGTCTTAGCAATTGTTCAAGCAACCAATGGTGGTTTGAGTAATGCAATTGGGATCAAGGTTCCAGCTAAACAACCAACCAAAGTCGTCGTTGACAATAAGGATGGCAACATCACTGTTTCCGGCGAAGGGACTCCTGGTGCAACCATTACGATCACTGATAGTGAAGGTAATAAGATTGCTGAAGGAACTGTTGGTAAAGATGGGACATTCACAATCACTATTCCAAAGGGTTCAGTTAAACCTGGCGATACGATTTCAGTGACGACAACTGATGGTGGAAACGATAGTAATCCTATCAACATCACAGTTCCAAGTGAACAACCTGGTAGCATAACAGTTACTAACGATGACAATGGTGTTACCGTTACAGGAACTGGTAAGCCAGGTGCCACAATTACGATTACCGATAGTACTGGTAAAGAAATCGGTAAGACAACAGTCGGTTCTGATGGCAAGTTTACGTTGACAGTTTCTAAAGACGGTTTAGCCGCTGGTGATAAACTGTACGTTACTTCAACCGATGGTGGTGTTGCAAGTAATCCTGTTGGTATTACGATTCCTGCAAAGGGAACAACGACTGATGCAAACGGCGATACGATCAATACTGGAAACACTACTGGTAATGGTTCAAATACTGGTAACGGTACTGGGACAACGACCGGCAACGGTTCGAACACTGGTAACAGCACTGGGACAACCACTGGTAATGGCTCAACCAACGGTACTGGTACGACAGCTGGCAACGGTTCGAACACTGGTAACGGCACTGGCACAACTGCTGGTAACGGGACGACCGCTGGCGATGCGTTGAACAATGGTTCAAACCTCGCTAAGTTGGCCAATGACAGTAGCAAACAAGCAACTTCAAACAAGGGTTCATTGCCACAAACTAACGATTCTGTTGAAGGATCATTAGCAGTTGCAGGGACGATTATGCTTGGCTTAGTTGGCTTGTTAGGTGCTCGTCGGCGTCGCGAAGATATGATCTAAGTTAAAAAGACTTATCGTTTGAATTGACTAAATGATTGGTCGAGAAAGCGCGTAATTCAGCGATGAATTACGCGCTTTTACTTTGAAAGGCGTGATTAAGAATGTACTATTTTTTAAATGAAAGTGTGATCCAATTAGCGTCGGGGCTTGAACATGCGGAGTTTAAACGAATTCAGTTATTCAACCAATTTAAGGTGCCTGCTAAAATTGTGACCGTTGCGTATTCAGCAATGACGCGGACTAATAATAATTTTTGGCACTTGTCGGAAGAAAATTTTGTGAATTTATATGATTTTTATGCTGGGACTGAGCATTTTGAAGCAAAAAAATTAGGCTTAAACCAGTTGGCGATTGCCCGCGAAAACTATCGGTTAGAAAAGCAACCAGGCTGTGCACGGTTTTGGGATGGTCAGCGCCAAGTTGCTGAGGTCCATTATATCAATCAAGACACGGAGTTAGTCAGCACCGTTGATTACTATGATGGGGATGCGCAAAAGATTCGAACCGACGTTTATGATGAACGTGGCTTCTTAGCTTATGCCAAATTTTGGGCAACCGGTGACAATGTTAGTGAGGCCTATCTGGCATTGGAACAATTTTATACGTTGACTGGTCGGCCATACTTGGAAATCACCTATCGACACCGTGATAATCACGTTGTTTCCACGAACTATCGGCTGTTAACGGCCGATGGTGCGATCCAATCGTATATGAATCAGGCCCAACTGATTGCGAAATTTTATGATGATTTAAATACGCGGGACAATTTCCGGTCAACCTTTATCTCGGATCGGACCGCGGTCGTGAATTATCCGATGACGTTAATGCAGACGCCGGCACGCAAGATTGAATGTCTGCATAGTATCCATTTCAGCTCATATCGCAAACCATTTGATGAAGAATTGGTTTACCCGTCATTGGGTCTTACGGATCGCTTAAGCCGTACTGACATGGTGATTACCTCTACACCACAACAAGCTGATGATATTAAGGAACGGCTGCGGACTCGAATTCCAATCGTCAACATTCCAGTCGGCGTCGTTGATGAGCAACGGTTAAATGCTGAACAAATTCCAATGATCGGTAGTGGCCGCATTCGCGGTAAAATCGTGGAAGTGGCGCGCCTGTACTCCGAAAAGAATTTAAGTGAGGCCATTCTTGCATTCAAAGCAGCTCACGATCAATTGGATTGGCTGACGTTTGATATTTATGGCTATGGTGATGCGACTGACGGTTTTAAAGAAGAACATCATTTGCGAGAATTGGTGCAACAGCTAAATCTGCAAGATTGTGTCCAATTTAAAGGCTATACGAACGATATTGGTGCGGTTTATCAGCAGGCACAATTGATGCTGCTGACGAGCCGGTTGGAGGGATTTGCGTTGGCTTTATTAGAAGCCAATTCTTATGGTGTGCCAGCGATTTCATATGATACCTACTATGGTCCGGCCTATATTATTCATAATGACGAAAGTGGCTATGTGGTGCCTTATGATGATCGTGCCGCGATGACTGCTAAGATTGTGGCTGTCATGACTGATCCTGAAAAATTACAAGCATTGAGCACGGGTGCCTATGCACGTGCCCATGATTTTTCAGTCGCCGAAGTATGGAAATTATGGCAAACTAAGGTCATTGAAACAGATCCAGCCTTGGATTTGATTAATTAGTTCTGACTAAAAAAGCGTTTGACAACACCTTTAACGAGATGTTGTCGAACGCTTTTGTGTTAATTGGCTGCATCAATGGCCGCTAACATACGGGTTTCATTGTAAAACAATAGCATGATAAACATCATAAGATATAAAACTAGAGGTAGCCAAGCATAATTCAAGGTAATCATCTGTTGGGTGGCCGCATTCTGGGCATGATTAGCCGTGTATCCTGACAGATGAAATAGGCCAGCGGTGATGAGCCCACCTAAACCTAAACCGACGTTAACCCCGAAGTCATCGGTTGAAGCTAAAATACCTTCTGCTTGAATGCCCATACTCATCCCAAAGCGAATCGTGTCGGCAATCATAATTGAAACGAGCCCAATGATTAAGCCATTGCCCACGGAATTGATTAGGGTGCCACTAAAAATTAGCGGTAACTGTTGGGCTTCAGCGCCGAATGCGAGCAGCAACTGCCCAAGTGCGGCAATGGCAATCCCAGCTAACATTGTGCGCTTTTTACCAATTTTACGGGTCGCACGGACAATCAGAATCACCCCAATTAAAGCGGCAAAGGTGAAGCCATTAACGATTGGGACTAAACCTTCGTTGTGGAGCAAATACTTGAAATAATAAATGGTCGTTTGATTTTTGATGGCCGTTGTGAGCCAATAAAGCAAAATAACAATGGAAATCACGATCCATGGTTGATTCTTTTTAAGCATCCCCCAGACTTCACTGAGTGGTTGATGGGGGCGTTCAGGTTGGCTAAAGCGTTCGCGAACTTGGAAAAAGGTATTCCAGATTAAGGCTAAAGAGATCACACCAAATAAGATAATGGTCAGTAAGAAGCCTAACTGTTGATTGCCATGGCCAAAGGCGGCAACTAATGGCAAGGTGAAGACCGCGACGATAATCTGAACGGAACTGCCGAAAAATTGGCGGATGACACCTAATAAGGTCAACTCGTGTTCATTCTGAGACATGGTTGGCAGAATTGACGTAATCGGCAAGTTGACAGCGGTATAGAAGAATCCTAGGCCGAGATAGGTCACATAAGCCCAAATTAATTTGCCGTTGGGACTAAAGCTTGGCGTTACAAATGTTAAAATAGCGAAAATCACGTAAGGTAGGGCGTACCACAGAAAGAATGGCCGACTTTTACCAAAACGGGAATGGGTATGATCAATCATGATGCCAATAATTAAACTTTCGACAACGTCAGCGAGTCGCGCCACAACGAATAAAATCGCGGCCGCACTCGCTGATAAACCATAAACATCAGTGTAGAAAAAGAGCAGATAAGTGGTCATCATCTGGAAAACCAAATTATCGGCAGCGTCGCTTAGGCCGTAACTAATGCGCTCGGGCCAAGCCGTTTGCCAAGGTTGTTTCAAGGTATCATCCCCGGTTCTATAAATTTTGCGTGTTTTAATTGTACACCAATTGAATGACTGCTGATATTCAAGGGGCTCAAGGGTTAAAAAAGGAGCCATGACTGATGTCACAGCTCCATATTAGGCTAGTTTTTAGTCAATTTGGCAACTTTAGTTAATGCTGGAATTAAGCCCAGGCTATCTAAAGTTTGGTTAGGCAAGACGACGGTGTTAGAACTGCCATCTGCTAAGGCCTTCACCGCTTCTGTATTTTGGAAAATGAAGTAGTTTTCGGATGATTGGCTTAAGGCTTCGTTTAAAATCTTGGTCCGATAAGCATCGGCATCAGCTTCCGTTTGGATGGCCGTTGCTTTGGCGGTTGCACTATTCACCAAAGCCTCGTTTTGAGCCTTGTTGGTCGCAAGTAACGCCTTGTTATTCGCTTCGTTTTCAAGCGTGATTGAACGGCTTTTACCTTCCGCAGTGGCGATGGTGGCGTCACGTTCACGGGTGGCTTGCAACAGTTTGTTCATAGAAGCTTGAATGTCAGCGGATGGATTGACGGAATCAATATTGACACGATCCACGTTTAGGCCGTAGCCAGCAGTTACTGAGGAGATTTCCTTGAATAAAGCGGCGTTGATTTCTTGGGTGCCGTTTAAAACTTCATTCAATTCTTTGTTCCCAATGATCCCACGCAAGGCGGCCCGCGTATCTTGAATCATACTCCGGACGGAATCTTCGTTTTTAAAGACGAAATCTTCTATATTAGTGACGTGATACTTCAGAGAAATCTTAACGGATATCTCAGCGTTATCTTTAGTGATGACGACTTGTTGATTTAAGTCGACGGGCGTTTGCGCCGTATTAACGGTAATCACTCGTGAAATAAATGGTTTGATAAAGTGAAAGCCGGAGCTCAAAACGCGTTCGAATTTTCCGAAAGTTAAAACGACACCTTGATTCGGTTGCGTGATGATGCGTATTGAAGCGACAAGCACCGCAATCAGTAATAGAACAACGATAATACTAACGATTAATGTGACCATGATGAAATTCCCCCTGTTGGCGAGGTGTAACAGCGATTACCGTTAAGCCGTGTGCATTAGCCTGCACGATTTCGACTAAATCCCCAACGTGTAATGGTGTTGCAGCGTGGATATGGTAAAAGATGCCAAAAAACGTGACGCCGTCAGTTAAATCTGCTCGTTCGAGCGTGAATTGTTGGCCGATTAAGCGCTGTTCCAAGTATCCTTCTTGCATAACCCTTCCCACCTTTTAATTGTGATGAGTTAATTATAAGCTGTTTAGCCGTCGATTGATAGCTTAAGGGATGATTACCTAAACTGAAAAAATGTGAAATTTTAATCAAATATTTACTTATAAGGATTAGTTTAGTTAGGCAAATTTACCAACAGATATAAATAATACATAGTATGATGTAAAAGCGCTGATTATCGCCTGATAAAGAAAAGCTAGCAAGCTGAAATTAATAGATCTAGCCTAGATTAACCGTTCTAATCGTTTAAGGGATACTATGTTTACAGGGATTTTCGATAATTGGTCTAAATTTAGTACGCACATTTTAACTAACCATAGCCACTAAAATAACTAATAATTAATTGTTTATTGTATAAACTTTATTCGAACTAGTATTACTGTATCTTATATTCAATCTCGATATACCCGTTGGAAACGCTAGGCAACGCCGTTTAACCTATTTACTTTTTTATTTATTCAGTTAAAATGTGTGTTGTAGATAAGTGATTAAGGTCACTGTTACTACTATTACATGTTAAAAATGACTATAGTAATAACAATTGTTTCTGAAAATGGCCATTTTCAAACCTAGTTATGATTCAGTCTACGCTGTGGGCACATAGTTAAAATGACGATCGTTAGTCAAGTACTAACCTCGCTTGTGATAGTTTTGGCAAGTACTTGATATTCAGGGTTAATTGTGAGGTGACAAGAATTCTTGCGACGGGGATGACCGAGAATTCTTGTTTAGCGGGGAGAATCGCGACTATTTTTTGAAGATGTAGAATAGCTGTCGATTCGTATTTAAGTAAGGCTTGTTATCATTATAATTCACGTTCATTGGTTGGACTATCAATGATAATGACTGAAGGAGGTGGTGATAAGAGTAAAGTGACTGGGAATAGAAAAGACAGTCTGACGAACTTCTCCCGTAAGGATAAAGACACTAGTCGTCCATCTGGTGGGGCTGATCGGTTTGTGGACGAAAAAAAACATCAATCAAAGATGGGGACTATGGGTAAACCTGATTCTTACACTGGGCGTGTTAATTCAAATCAGGATAATAACCATGAGTCTAAATCATCGATGACTGATGAAATTCCAACGGCTGCAACCGATTTATCAGATGACGGTGCAACGTTACTTGCTTATAGTGGCCTAATCACCCTACTGGAAGAAGCGTTACTGTCGCATCACGATTGAGCGTTATCAATTTTTCACATAAGTTATGTCATATTTCTGAGTTCGGAGCTCAGAAATATTCCAGAGACGAGGTAGCAAGACTCACATTGAGACTTGTTAATCTCGTTTTTTACTTAGAATTATTATAGGACAGTCAAGTTATAAATAAAACATTATTTATAACCCCAATCTATTCATGAAACTTGAGAAATACAAAACTCGTTCGAATTCTGGCCAATTTTAGAATGCGAACGTTTTTTT
>NZ_BJDG01000034.1 GCF_005404945.1 Lactiplantibacillus pingfangensis
TATAAAAAGCACATAAAAAATCCGTTGCCAGTAATCAAGATTGGTCTTGATTACCAACAACAGATATTATAGAGCCTAAAAAAACACCCAACTTAATGGATGTCTAAAGTAGTCAGGCAATTAAGCCTTCGCTTTACTGTTCATATACTTTTTCAACAGTTGTACTTCGTCTTGTGTTGGTGTAACTTCGCCGGATTTGATGTTGTGAATCCGTTCAACAGATAATTGACTGCCGAAAGCGAGATCACCGTCTGTGAGATGGTGCTGACGTTCAAATGTGATCAGTTTTTCTGACAATTGGCTCAATGGTAGTTCCATGCTCCTCACCCCGATTATTAGAATTCGTAAAAGTTCAGTGCGGTAACTGATACTTTTATTATAACCTTAAATCGGAAAAAACGGGGCGGGAATGGCTAACGAGTTACCTTGTCTGTTAATTGACGTTGTAATTTAACCAAGATATCGGTAATTTCATGTGGTAAACGATCATTATGCGTATGTTGATATTGGTCCACAAAGTTGGCCCGAATGCCTAAACGCGTCGCGACTAACTGACGATAGTCGGTGTTGTCATAATCAACCGGGAAGTCAGCCAGTTTTAAGTTCTGCATGTGATCACAGCCAGCAAAGGATTCCCATTCAGTCGTATTGTTGACGATGGCTTCCAGGGCGCCTAAAGTAATTTCCTTAGGGATTTTCTTGTCACCGAAAAATCCGGTATTTAATAGGTAGCAATCCAAGTGCCGTTCTTCGAATAATGCTTTGAAGTCATGGTAGTCTTCCGATAATGGATAAACGCGGAATGGATTAGCGAAAGGTTCAATGACAAGTGCATTACGGTCAACATCGCCAACAATATTTTCGGCCGAACTACGTTTAGTGGCCAAAGTTGCGCCAAAGGTTGCGGCTAGGACAGGATCGTCCACTTTGATTACTGGTGGTAAGCTATCGTCTTTCATGATCCAGAAAATGGCGTTGATTGGCGCATTTTCTTTATCCACCCGGTTAGTCGAAGCGTAACGGGACTTGATGGTTCGGCCATTCCCATTCCGTAAATCTTCGGTTACGAGGACTTTTCGACCTTGGTCGTCCAAAGTGACACCAACGTTTTGGATGGTCATAAAGTATTTGGTTTCATCGGAAGTCATTGGATAATCATTCGTTTTGTCAAAATAGGATGGTTCTAAGGCCACCGAGCTACCGTTTTTACGGTTGATAACAAAGGCATCGTCATGTAACACGGTGATGTCATATTTATAACCATGTTTGGCATGCGTCAAAGTGGATTTCCCGGAGCCGGAAAGGCCAAACATCGCAAAGACTTGGTCTTGCTTGTCCTTGAAATGGAAGGCTTTTAAGCCGCCGTGGCAAGAAACATAGCCGTGCCGATGGGCGATGGACCACGCTAAAGTTAAGGTAGATTTCTTGAGTTCACCGAAATATGGCATGCCTAAAATGGCGGCCGCGTTATGTTTCGGATCGAATAATGCCAAACCATCGGGATAATCCGGATCGTGATAGCTCGGGTCGGCATAGATGTAAATATCACCTTCTGGATAGGCGACTGAGTTATCGAACATTTTTTGATAATGCTCAGTAATCGGTTGGAAATTCAACATATATGAGAGTAAGTTATTGGCATAGCCGTCAGGGATTGCTAAGTGCGCCTGGACGATGAAATCTTCGTCTAAACCAACGAGGACGTCGGTTTTGATGAAGTGCTTTTGTTGGCCGTTATAGACTGCTTGACGTAAACGTCCAGCCATATCAGCTTCGTCAACACCTTCATCACCGAGAATCCGCCGTGCTTGAGCAGTCCGACCAACGACTTTACCGGTGTTGTCGATTAACATCTTAGCATCTGCTGGCAGCCCAAGATCAGTTGGCCGATAGATTGGTAAATCGGTTTGAATGGTCCCTGGCCCTTGGACAGCTAATTCATAGGCTGTAGCGACATTCGGAATGTGAGTCATGTTGTTGCCATAAAAGGCGGTCTCGATCGTAGAACGAACTTGTGAAAAGATTGGATTACTGCGACCGATATCGGCTAATTTGTATGAATTGTTAGTACTCATGTTGAAAGCCTCCTCGAACATTTAATGCATTAAGTTTACCACAGATTTCGCCTTATGAAAGCGCTTAATTTATCAATATAACTGACTTTGTAACTTTTTAAAAGGATCGTAATAATTCGTTTCAACTGATATTCTTGGACAAGAATTAAGTGGATGCAGTTCATCAATTATATTGATAACTTTTGAGCATGACAACCGACGCTATTTAGTCGAAACAAGTGAATTTACGATAAAGTGAAAAATAAGTTGCATTGAATGGTATATTAGTATAGTTTATCTAAAGGGGATCAAGATTGAATTTTCTGAGCACAATTCAATTGGTATTTACCGATGACAAGTGTAATCAGTGGCGTAGTTAGCACAAGTCATCAATAATGAAGGAGGTGGCGTCGGTGCCACGAAAAAGAAATACCCAACGCCGCATGGAAATTGTGAATACGGCGTTTCGGTTGTTCGCTGAAAGCGGGTATGACTTAGTTCAGATGAAGGATATTGCAGAAGCCTGTGATATTAGCAAATCATTGTTACAACACTATTTTCCTAAGAAAATCGTCCTGTTGAGCACGATGTTGAATGAACTGATGTTGAGTGCCTTTACTTATAGTAACGAACAGTTGACGGCGTTATCAGCGGAGCAACGAACCATGATTCAAATGAGCTTCTCACTTCGAATGTTGGATGAGAATCCTAAGATTGAGCATTTTATTCGCGATGTCTTTCAAAGCCCAGATCTAACGACTGAATTAGTGTTAGTGACCTTGGATTGGTTGGAAGCGATTGGTGTTGATGGTGAGACGATTGCCATTCGTTATGCCATTAACTTCTCGGTATCTGGTGGGATGGCGGTCTTCTTCAAGCGTAAGTTGTTACGAGCTAGTGTTGAAGCGATATCAGAGAATGTTGGACACTCGTTCTACTTATTGCTAGGTGAGTCTACCGAAAAAATTAACCAGATTTACTTGAGTACCGCCAAGTATAATACGGATCATTACTATGAACAGTTTGTGGACTATTTGCACACGCATGCAACGATAGATCTGAGTTTAGAAATAAAAATTTAATATAAAAATTACGCAAATTTCCTTGTATTTGGTAAAATATACTAGTACACTTTAAATCGGGGAAATGATAAAAGACGCTTACTAATTAAAGAAAAACTTTGGAGTGAATTGTGGACATTGACTGATCATAATTCAACCGTTAGATTGAAAGGGAGATTTTAATATGAACGAAGATATGGAATTTTTTGACCGATTCAGCCATATGTATTTACACGGCTTTAAGAACCTAGCTGACATGTTCGCGGAACCAGCCACGGAGCACGGAATTACGTTGGACGAATTTTACATCCTTTATGACATTGCAGAAGCAAAGGGCAAGATTCGTTTGATGGATATTGCGGAAACTCATGGCGTTACGCGGTCAGCAATTTCACGGTTAATCGGTCGGTTACTACGGAAAGATTATTTATACCAAGAAGCCGAAGACCATGATCGTCGGAATAAAGTTTTGAAGTTAACGCCTGAAGGTGCTCGCGTTGAACACGTTGTTTTCAGTGAATTATTACAACGGAACCGTGTTTGGCGTCAAATGTTCAGTTCAGCTAAGCAATACCAAACTTTGGATTTAGTTGAAGAATTCATGGACAAGTTTGTCAACGAAAATGCTGGCAAGCAATCTCAAAAGACCAGCTTTGCCGAAGACAATCGTGCTGAAGCGTAAGTTAAGTTAATAATGAAATTACAAAAGTCGCCCAGTAAACCAATGTTGGTTTTGCTGGACGGCTTTTTGAGTTACGCAAAAAAACGGTCACACTGTCTAAATTGACAGTGTGACCGTTGCTAGACCTAGCCAAAAATGGATTTAACGATGGAACTGAAGAAGTTCACGACCGCCGTCCAGATTTTTTGGAGTAAGTTTTGATTTTCAGGGGTATTCAATTTGCTGAAGATTCCCTTTGCATTTGATTGGATATTTTTCATCAATGAGTTAGCTTGTGTCTTGAAACTAGAAGAATCTAAGGCACCAGAATCTCGAATCTTGACGAGTAAGTTAATAATTTCTGTTTTTTGATTATTGGTGATGACATTAGTTAAGTTATTATTAGTGATTTGTTGGTTAACAATGGTGGTAATTTCATTCTTGGTGACATTGCTACCTTTTTTAGCCATTTCAGCTTTGGCACCGGCAACGGCATTATTCAATTGGGCATCTGAGTAGCCATCTTTACCCTTGTTAGCAGTTGTAATGCCGCTCAAGGTACTTAATTCGCTTTGTGCGGCGTTAACTTGCTGAGTGTTTAACGCGTTACCGTTTTTGGCGTAAGCGGCGTAAACCCCAGCTAACGCACCAGAACCGTCAATCGAAGTTGCTGAGGTCACATAGATGTTGGCATCGGTGATCCCGGCGGTCAACGCGGCATTCTTATATTGATCCGCGGTAATCGTGGTGATGTTATTGCTCCCGTTATAGTCGAGAATTTTAACATTGATTCCGGAACCGGAACTGGTCTTTTGAATCATGGCACTTGACCAAACGCCCGAGCTACTAGTGAAACTCTCACCAGCTGGATTGAGATATTTGACTAAGGTGTCACCGTTAACGGTCAAAGTTTGGTAATTAGAACCGTTTAAACTTGAAGTTAATGTATCGATTGTCCCACTTTTTTGACTGCTAGTTAGACTTGAACCAAGCGTCACAATTGGTTCGTCAGAACTATCATCAGCATGGGCCGCTAACTGGTAGCTCCCAACGCCTAACAATAAGGCGGCCAGTAAGCCGAGCCATTTAAACTTTTTCTTCATCATAAAGATTTTCCTCCGCATCTTAACTAATGCACCTTAAATTATAGCAGACTGATGATTCGAGTGGTTAACGGGGCGCACAATTTGACAGACTCCTAACTATTTTTAGATTTCTTTATCATTTGCTGTCAGGTCGTTGGTTCGCTATACTCGGGGTAACTAATGAAGGGTGGGGACCGAGATGACACGTAATCGCGTGATTAATAGTTTAAGTTATTTGAGTATATTGTTTTTACCAGTCTTATTTCCACTAATTGTCTGGGCATTAACCGGAGATAATCCAGAGGTTCATCGACCAGCGGGGCAAGCATTTTGGATCCAGCTCTTGCCAACCATCATGGGAGTCTGTTTTTTAATTGCCTTAGCAGTTTCTGGCTTTTATATGGACAACCTCGCGCATAGTGGTTGGTTAGCGATCGTTTTACTAGCTGTCCTGGCGTTAATTGCTTTAGGAAGTTATCTTTACGCTTTAGTCCGAGGAATTCAATATTTAGTTAGCGAGTAGTTTTTTAAGGAAGGTGTCGAGATGACAAATTCACAAAAATTAACGCCGCAAGCGACGACAAACGCATTCATGAGACAATTTTGGCAACATGGCTATGGTCAAACAACCGTTGACGAGTTGTTGACAGTTGGGCAATTGTCACGGTCGCAATTTTATCGACAATATCGCAGTAAATCAGTGGCTTTACGTCGAAGCCTCCAAGCTTATCAAACGATTTTAGATGAACAACTGACGCAATTGGTTCAACGTGATCGTGCGATGGGGGCGCCATTGACCGCGATACTAGCGGATTGTCTGTTAATGCCATTTCAAAGTGACCAGTGGCCGGCTGGTTGCTTGATGGTTAATTTGATGGCGGAATTAGGTGATCAAGACACGCTGATTGCCAATCAAACCCAAGAAATTTACGCGAATTTACAAACGCGACTCGTGGGGTTATTGGCGCCAGCTGCAAGTGACTTATCCGTGTCAGTTGCGACGGCGGCAGCGAGCTTGATGCAAGTTCGAACGGGGTTACAGATTCTCGCAAAACAGCATCTAGGCGCCGCCCAACTAAAGCAACAAGCGATGGCCAGTGTGGCGCTGATTGTTAGGGGGGATTAAGCTTGGCTAAAATTGAAATTGTGTTGGGTGATATTACGAAAAGTCAGGTGGACGCGATCGTGAATGCCGCCAATACGAGTTTATTAGGTGGGGGCGGCGTTGATGGGGCGATTCATCGTGCAGCCGGACCGGCATTATTGGCTGCTTGTCGGCCATTAAATGGTTGTGCCACCGGAGAAGCTAAACTAACGCCTGGTTTTCGGTTGCCGGCAAAGTATGTGGTACATACTCCTGGGCCAATCTGGCGTGGTGGGCAGCATCATGAACGGACGCTGCTAGCCAACAGTTACCGGAATAGTTTAACCCTCGCGGCAGCACACGGTTGCCAAACGGTGGCGTTTCCGTCAATTAGCACTGGGGTGTATCATTTTCCCCTCGAGCTCGCGGCAGAAATCGCCCTGCGAACCTTGCAGGAAACGGCTGCAACGACTGCTAAATCGGTTCAGTTGATTCAGATTGTTTGCTTTGATGACCAAACTAAAAAGGCCTACGAGATTGCGTTAGCGGCATTATCGGCCTAAACTTTACAAATTTCTTACTTTCAAATGCTATTCACTCAGGTCAAGCATTGCTATAATTAAATAGCTTCATCCAGATGGCAGCAAAAGCCACAAGCGTCACCATCTGGCGGAATTGTCGGGGAAGTTGTGATCACACCGGACTTGCATGGGGCGCTTCCGGCTTAAAAGAAAGGAATCTGACCTTGTTAGATATGATTAAAGCGGTCATCCTGGGGATTGTCGAAGGGATTACCGAGTTCTTGCCAATTAGTTCAACTGGACATTTGGTGTTAGTTGATGAGTTCATTAAGATGCAACAATCAACGCAGTTCACGGATATGTTCAACGTTGTGATTCAATTAGGGGCGATTATGGCGGTGGTTGTGCTATATTTCCATAAATTAAATCCGTTATCACCTCGTAAGAGTAGCAATGAAAAACGCGATACGTGGATTCTGTGGAGTAAAGTTATCTTAGCAGTGATTCCATCAGTCATTATCGGGTTACCGTTAAATGACTGGATGGATGCCCATTTGATGAACTGGGCCGTCGTTTCAGCGACCTTGATTATTTACGGGATTCTGTTCATTGTGATTGAAAATCATAACAAGCAGTTGTCACCGAAGTTTGGTGATCTGAAGACGTTGCCTTATACGACGGCACTCTTCATCGGTTGTTTCCAATTACTTTCTTTAGTGCCCGGGACTTCTCGCTCTGGGGCCACTATTTTAGGGGCTATTTTGATTGGGACGTCGCGTTATGTGGCGACTGAATTTTCATTCTTCATGGCGATTCCAACGATGTTTGGGGCGTCACTGTTGAAGCTATACAAGTACTTTAGTCATGGCAATTCATTGGCGGGCTTACAAGGCGCCGTTTTGGCCGTTGGGGTGATTGTTTCTTTCGTGGTCGCTTACTTGTCAATCCGCTTCTTATTGGATTACATTAAGAAAAATGACTTTAAAGCTTTCGGTTGGTATCGAATTGTTTTAGGGGCATTAGTCATTGCCTACTTTACATTGGTTCACTAAAAACTAACTAAATCAGACCTTTCTTGAGTTGACGTGGTTCAACTCAGGAGAGGCCTTTTTGTGTTTAAAACAGAAAAATTGCCAAGCCTTACCTATAATCTAACTAAATGCAACTATAATAGTCACCAGTTCACATTTTTTCTGTATTAAGTGTTAAAATAAGCTCAATACAGAAGGGAGTGGCCCAAATGTTAATTGATTTTACGATGAAAAATTTTAAATCCTTTAAATCTGAAACGAGTTTATCGGCGGAAGTCGGTGAAAGATTAAGTAAGTACCGCCAGACAAACACTTTAAAAACGGCAACGACGACGATTTTAAAAAATTTATTGATTTTTGGGCCCAATGGTTCTGGAAAATCCAATTTATTAGATGGCATTCAAAAGATGCAGACAATGGTTTTGAACAATCCGACGAAAGTTACGGAACCATTATCGGTTGATAATTTTAGTTTTGATGATCGTTCAGATACAAAAGATACGGTTTTCAGGATGACTTTTTCAACCACGCAACATACTTTTAGGTATGGTTTTTCATACAATCGAAAGCAAGTGACGTCTGAAAAGCTAGAGTTGGTTTTGAAGACTAGTGTGAAACCATATTTTGTTCGCAATGGGACAACTGTTGAGAGTTCATCGAAATTGATTAGAGAAATTAACCAGATGACTAAGAAAAACTCACTTTTGTTATTTACGGCACAACAACATAATGATGCCTTGGCAACGGAGGCGTTTACTTGGTTTGCGGAAAATCTGATTTTTGTCGGTGATTACGCTGTGACACCGGTGGTTAGCGAGTTACTTGGTCTAGCACAGGATGAAAGCATCAAAGCGCAGCTGTTAACTTTTTTACATTTTGCAGATTTCAATATTGTTGATTTAGAAGTGACTGAACAACCAGCAGCTTGGTCCAATCCGACAGTTGCACCGGCCATGATGAATCAGCTATTCACCGTTCATAAAAAATATAATGAAAATGGCCAATTAATAGGCAAAACTAGGCTTGCAATTGCACGCGAATCTCGGGGAACTCAGAAAATTTTGATGATTGCATTGGCTTTTATCAATGCTGAATTGACTAGTAATGATAAAACGTTGTTATTTGATGAGTTTGATGATTCCCTTCATTTAGAATTATCACAAGCGATGATTAAAATTTTCAATTCACAGGCGAATCAGAACCAGTTTATTCTCACGACCCATGAGCTCCAACTGTTGGATTCAGAAGTTCGAGTAGATCAAATCTACTTAGTCGAAAAGGACTTTAAGGGTGAAAGTGACTTGAATGCAATTTTTGATTTTAAGGATACGCGGCATACAACTAGAAATGGGATTAGCTATATGAAACGTTATTTAGAAGGTCGGTTTGGGGCAACACCAATCATTGACTCCGACCGCATGTTAGCCGCACTCACGAAGAAGGTTAAGTCTCCCAACGAATTGGGTGATTAACGATGAGTCGCAAGAGTAAGTCAAAGCCAATTAAACATGTGATTATTATCTATCATCTATTGTGAGGGATTCTCTGACGGAGCGCTCACAACGAGTTTAGGATCAACCTTTAGCTTTTAAGCTAAAGGTTGAAAGATCAAAATCGTTAGTAACCACTGCCATGTCAATGATTAGGGCATGAAGATTAGTTGACATGACTGCCTCCAGTCGCCGCTGATAACATGCGGTCGAGGGACCGGGTCAAGCCTGAGAAACGTCTTGTCCCTCGCCCAGAACCCTTGCAGAAATCACAAGTGTCCTGGACCGTCCGTGGCGTAACGCCGGCAAAAAACATGCCGACCCAACGCCACCTTCACGACCGATGCTATCAGCGGCGACTTCCAGCTAATTTAACTGTTTTTAGACTAGATTTAGCGTAGGCAGGCAGAAATCGTTGTGCTGTGTCGGTAAGATTGGTCGGCGTTCTGGCCGCCTAATCTTACAGGGCGATTCAAAGACGCGGTCTGTCGGCTTTGAATCGAAGTTCCAGACCGCACTGTGGCTGGGACAGTCCCACCATAGCACAGCGATTTCTGCCTGCCGGAGCGGGATCGCCACTAGTTTGGAGGTTCCTGTTGCCTATATAACAGTGTTTACGAGTCCTTTTGTCTTTTCAACCTTCAGTTTAAAGTTAATTCTCGCCACGAAAGCTGAATGCAGTCTTTCATGGCGAGAATTTTTTCCATTTTACGCTTGTTTTTGGGCCAGATGCCAGGTCAGTCGATTAATAAATTCGGCAATGAGAAAGCCAATAGCAATGACGCCGGCGATAATGACGACTTGTGCCAAATACTGGTTAGCAATGTCGGGGTGTCCAGTCACTAAGTTACGGACAACGCGATAAGATTGGCCGCCAGGTACCAATGGCACGAGACTAGGGATGTTAAAAATAATCATCGGCATCTGTTTGTAATGCGCAGCGAGTCCGCTTGCCACGCCAATGACGATCGCGGCGACTAAGTTACCAATCGCTAGCTTCACATCAATTGTCATTGGTAAAACTTGGTAGAGCGCCTCGTAAGTCACCCAGCCGGCGGCACCAACCCAACCACTGAGATTAACCGCGCGGCGTGGAATATTTAGTAAGACGCCAAAGCCCGCCGTAGCGAGATAGGCGAGGATGAATTGTAATAAGCCAGTTGTCACAAGCCAATACCACATGGGATGGTGCCTCCTTTAATAAAAAATTGAGGTCAGGGCGATACCTAAACCGATCGCGCAGGCCGACAAGATGGCTTCAATGGCGCGGGCGGGACCGCTGAGTAAATTGCCGGTCATCGTATCGCGAACGGCATTGGTGATAGCAACGCCCGGAACTAACGGCATGACGGCGCCAATAATAATGGCGTCTGGGTGATAGTTGTTTTGTGTTAAATAAAAGCCGATTAGCGTGATCAACCCAATCACAAAGGCGCCCACGAATTCACTTAAAAAACGGATACGGCCTAAACGATTGACCCAATAATAGGCGGCAAATCCAGCCATACCAGCTAAGCCACAAGTCAGTAAATCGGCGGGTGTGGCATGACCGGTAAAGGCGACCATTAGTGGGACGCTGACAACCAGAGCCGCAACGACTAGCCAACTGAATGGAAAGGTCGGCACGGCTTGATTGACGCGCGCTAAGGCGGCTGAAAATTCAGTGAGCGTGATTTCCCGACTGGCAAAGCGCCGAGAAAGGGTGTTGACTTGATCCACTTTTTCTAAGTCCATCCCACGTTGATGAATGGCTCGGACTTGACTCGCATCGGTTTCTGGTAGGGAGACGGTAATACCGGTTAACAAGACAAAAACTTGGGCATCTGGATAACCGGCGTTGGTGGCAATCCGATGCATGGTGTCTTCAACCCGGGCGATTTCAGCGCCGTTTTCAAGGAGAATGGCGCCAGCTAATAGCGTTGTTTGCATTAATAATTTTGGTTCGGTCATGCCACCAGCCTCACTTAAAGTTAGAATACTTGTATTTTCTCACGAAAACGATGACGAGTCACTCATTTGGGAACAGATTGCTTGACCATTGGCCCCCAAGTACGGGAAAATCAAGGTGTAAATAAAATACTGGAGGCATCTCGATGACAGAATTAACAAAGCTCACCGATACGTATAGTTTAAATAATGGGACTAAGATTCCAATCGTTGGTTTTGGAACCTGGCAAACCCCTGATGGTCAAGTTGCTTATGACTCAGTTTTAGCGGCTTTAAAGGCTGGCTATCGGCATATTGATACTGCTGCGGCTTATGGCAATGAAGATAGCGTTGGCAAAGCCATTGCGGACAGTGGCGTTGCCCGTGAAGACCTATTTGTCACGACGAAGTTATGGAATGCGGATCATGGTTATGACACCACTAAGGCTGCTTTAGAAACCTCATTACAAAAGCTCGGTTTGGACTATGTGGATCTGTATTTGATTCATTGGCCAAATCCAGCTGCTATGCGGGATAACTTTGAACAATTAACTGCGGATACTTGGAAAGCGATGGAAGAACTTTATGCAAGTCGTAAAGCTCGGGCCATTGGTGTTTCTAACTTCCGGCCAAAACATTTAGATGTCTTATTAAAAACGGCTAAAGTTGTGCCAGCAGTTAACCAAATCTTCTTAAATCCTAGCGATATGGAAGACGAAGTTGTAGCTTATAATGAAGCGCACGGTATTTTATCCGAAGCGTACAGTCCACTTGGCACTGGGAAGATTTTTGGTATTCCAGAATTGAAGACGATTGCGGCGAAGTACAATAAGAGTGTTGCCCAAGTTGTTTTACGCTGGTCATTACAAAATGGCTTCTTGCCATTACCAAAGTCCGTTCATGCGGACCGGATTGAACAAAATACTGAATTATTTGATTTCGAATTGAGTGCTGCTGATATGGAAACAATCGACGGGATGCACGGTGTCGCTGGCTTAGCTAACGATCCTGATCAAGTTAATTTCTAAGGATAACAGTTAAAAGTCGTGCTTGAGTTTGGACAGCTTGTCTGGGCTTGAGCACTTTTTTTGTTGTTGACTAAAGGTTGAAAAGCAAAAATACTGTCATACCAGTACATTGGTAACGAAAAAAGTCAACGTTGTCGCTTCCGGGCATCGCTGATTACATGCGGACGAGGGACCAGGTCAAGCCTGAGGAGCGGTCTTGACCTTCGCCCGGAATGGTTGCAAAAACCGCAACTATCCCGGACCGTCCGTCCCGTAAGATCGGCAAAAGCCGCCGCTCAAACGGGACTTTCACGTCCGATGCAATCAGCGACGCCCTTCAGCTAGGCCAATGGTTATAAAGTAAATGACGTTAAAAACGGTTGATTTGATTATTGAAAATCATTGAGCCAGTCGCCACCTTGCACCCTTTAGTTGTTGACGGTTAAAAATAGCCGAAGATTTCTGCACGACTCAAAGCCGTGGTTTATCGGCTTTAGTCAGGTTAACTAAAAGAAGTTTGCTGAGTTTCGCTGAAAAAACGTGATTTCTAAACTTTGTCGACCGACCGGCTTTTGAAGTCGAAGCTGAGTAAGACTAGTGGTTTGAAAAGTAAGGTGGGGAGCGTTTTGTTGGTGATTTGGTCGGCTAAGTCCCGCTGACTGCTGTGTTACACTCAAGCCAACTCAAGTTTTGGAGAGGGTGAGCACATGTTAGCCACGTTATTATTAGCCATTTTACCGATTGTTGTTACTTTGGGATTAGGTTATTGGGCAGGTTGGCGTCAGCAGTTTCCGAGCAATACTAGTGATGTGCTCATTCAGCTTTTGATGGTCTATGCGCTTCCCTTGAGTTTGTTTGGGGGCATTTTAACTTTAAAACGCCGCGTTATTTTACAGAATTTGCCAGTGGCCGCTTGGTTAGCGGTGGGCATGCTAGGCGGCTTGATTGTTTTAGTGATTTTGCAACGCCTGGGCGGTCAAAATCTGTCATCAGCGACCTTGAATGCCTTATCAATTGCGAGCCCCTCGGTACCATTCATGGGGACGTCCGTCTTGTTAATCGTTTTCGGTCGGATCAGTGTGTTACTAGTGGCGCTTGGCGGTCTCTACATGAACTTGATTCAAGTGCCGGTGAGTGTGTTTTTGCTGACCTTAGTTGATAAAGACGCCACGGCCAGCCGCTGGCAGTTGATGTGGCGAACATTACTAGTCTCAAGTCGACAGCCAGTGGTGTGGGCACCAATTTTAGCCTTTACCCTAAACTTGATTGGCTTTAGCTTACCAACGCAGTGGTTGACGTTATTTACTGAACTCGGTCAAGCTGCGGGCGGGGTCGCCTTGTTCGCAATCGGCTTAATTTTAGCGGCACACCAGTTAAAATTAACTTGGCCGATAATTAGAAATGTCAGTTTGAAAAATTTAGGGTTACCATTAATTATTTGGCTAGGAATGCATTTAATGGGGACCGCGCTACTAACCCAACAATTGGTTGTCATCACGTTAGCCATTCCCACCGCGGCAATTCCAACGATGCTTGCGGTTCGACAACAGTTACCGGCTGATGATTATGTGGCAACCCAGTTACTAAGCACCGTGTTAGCGCCAATCACTATGGGCGTCCTGATGCTTGGCTTGCGAATTGTTTAGCACGACTAAAAAACGACTAACCTCAGCACTGACAAATGAAGTCAGGTTTTGAGGTTGGTCGTTTTTTAGTTAATAGTTAACTTTGAAGTTCGTTGGTTGCATCGCGGTCACAACCGGGTGCTCAGCGAAGTAATCCGCAATCAAAACGGTCATATCAGTTGAAAGTTGGCGATCAATTTTTTCTGTGCTAAACATGGGATAATTGCCACCGCCACCCGCGCGATAATGATTCAATGTGACGGTTAAAGCTTGCTCTGGTTGGACTGGGAGATCATGATAATCGAGTTGAACGACACGCTCACCAATTGGTCGTGTTAAGTCAAATGTATAGTCAATCCCGCTATAAATATCATAAATATAATGGCGTAATTTCGGTTTCAAAAATTCGGGATTGACGATGACTTTGCCAGCGACTAATAAGAAATAACTGGCGCAACGTTCTAAGGCTTGTTTTAAGTCAGCGCCAGTGATCGTTTCAACCGCGAGCTTGTTCGGATAAACGTAGCTATTCATGACTTCTCGCATGGTCACATGCTGCTTCAAGCCGGGAACATCATCGTTAAAAAGCGCAGTGGCCGCAATATCGGTGCCGGTCGCCGCCATTTCAACTTGGTTGATAAAATTAAGATACGGATGATTATGCAAGCGCGCTTGTAAATGACTATGAACTAGCATACTACCGTTAATCTTGCCTAATGGCGTATCGAGCCAATCTTCCATTTGCGTGTTAATCGGTGCCAATAAACGCATGACATGCTGATTGGGCTCGCTAGTTTTAACACTGAAAACTTCGGGTTTGCGTTGAATGACTTGTTTATGTTCATCTAAATCCAATGTAATCATGGCAACGTTCGTGCCCTTCATGCCAGGTTGGGTGACTGGCACACCTTGTGTCGTCACGGCTAGGCGCCGATGTTGGTGGCCAGTAATCAAGGCGTCGATCCCTGGAACTTCTGCCAAAAGTGCTGAGCCACGGTTTTCACCATTTAAACGTTCGGTTGGTAGGGCAGTTTTCGGGTCACGTTCGAGTCCACCGTGGTAGGCCACGACGACGACATCTGCGAGTTGGCGCAACTTTGGCACGTATTCTTTCGCAGTTTCGACGACGTCGGTAAAATGCAGCCCAGCCAGGTGACTAGGCAGTTCCCAACGTGAGACGAATTGGGTCGTTAAACCGAGAATGGCAACTTTAACGCCGGCCCGTTCCAGAATCGTATAGGGTTTAGCAAACAGCGTGCGGTTCAAATCATCATGAATATTTGCTGCTAGCATCGGATAATTGCGAGCAGATTCGCATAGGTCGAGAAAGTCGAGCCCATAGTTGAATTCGTGATTGCCAAAGATTCCGGCCTGAACATGATTACAGTTAGCTAACCGTGAATAAAGGGGTGCCGCTTCTTGATGACGGCGCGCAATGAAATACGTCAACGGCGAGCCTTGCACAAAATCGCCATTTTCAATCACAATTGGCCAAACTTCGTCGTTATCTTCAGCCGTGAGCTGATGGATCATGGTCGCCGCGCGACTGAGACCAAAAGGCACCACCCGGTCACGCCGACTATAGTCGGTAGGTGCTAAATAGCCATGAACATCGCTGGTTGAGATTAATTTGATTTGCATTCGCCGGGCCTCCACTTATAAGTTAATTTCTATTATAACAATATTAACGCAGATTAAGTTAGTCATGACAGCTTACAAGCGAAATTTTTATGTCGGTAGCAGTCGAAAGATGCCGCTTCCGGTTGGGACTGATCACATGCGGCCGTGGGACCGGTCCAAGCCAGGCACGTCTTGGACCTCGCCCGGAACTCTTTCAAAACGCGAAAGTATCCCGGACCGTCCGTGGGGTAACGTCGGCAAAAACGGCCGATGTTACCCACCATCACGACCGATGTGATCAGTCCCAACCTTCAGTTAATTAGGCTTAGCGGAGTCAAGCAGCAACGTTGTGCTGTCTTATCTTGCATAGCACAACATTGCTGACTGGTGAAACACTCATCATTAAGTTAGAAGCGTCGGTTGCTTACAACGGCTAGTTGACTAATCTAAAAGCAAGCAGATTTTTTCCTCAAGTTAACTTTCAAGAACCTGACAACCCAACGGTCCCGAGCGTAATCTACAAACTTTCTTCATAATCTGGGCAAAAATCGGCTAAATGTATGCGGTATCATTAGTTAATAGCAATTGTAACGATAATCACAGTAGAGGAGACGATTATGAGCAACGGTAAGCTAAGCAAACTTAACTTAACGCCCAAGTCCGGATTAGATGCAACAACGGTGGCTGCGCGACTGGACCAATTCGGGATCAATGAATTGGTTGCAAGTCGGCAACCCCCACTATGGCGTAAAATTTGGCAACATCTCAGTGATGTTTCATCATTAGTTTTATTATTCGCGGTTGGTTTGGCAAGTTACATGGCTATTGCGCAAAATGGTGGCTGGATGAAAACCATTGTGATTGGGTCAATTTTAATCATTAATGTCGCCATTGGTCTCTATCAAGAAGCTTCCGCGGAAAAGGCCTTGGCCGCGCTGAAGTCAATGAGTCTGCCGACGACGACCGTTCGGCGTGAAAATGTGGCGCAGACGATTGCCGCTGAACAACTTGTACCTGGAGATTTAGTTCTCTTGAAAGCCGGTGACCAAGTTCCAGCCGATGCTATCGTGACTGAAAGTGCTAATTTGACGATTGACGAAGCGGTTTTAACGGGTGAAAGCGTGCCGGTTGAAAAGGACGCCTATCAGGTTGACACGACAATCACCGAAGTGCAGCAAGCTTTTGCTGGCACTGCGGTAACTGGTGGCACGGCGGTCATTCAGATTGTTGCCACTGGGATGGCGACCGAGTTAGGCCAAATTGCCGGACTTTTAAATAAAACGAAGAAACGCGCCACACCGCTACAAGGCCGATTGAACCGGCTATCTGGTTGGTTAACCACATTCGCGATTTTAGGCGGTTTCGTGATTTTTGCCCTGAGTATTTGGGTGCAAAATCAAGGGGTTGCTGACAGTTTGATGATTGGGATTTCATTGGCTGTTGCGGCCGTGCCGGAAACCTTGCCGATTATTGTGACGATTAGCTTGTCACATGGGGTGAAACGAATGGCGGAACGGCATGCTATCATGCGTCGAGTGAGTGCCGTTGAAACCATTGGCGGCATTGATGTGATTGCTTCTGACAAAACTGGGACGTTGACGCAAAATAAAATGACGATTACCAAATATTGGACGCCAAAAACGGGTATTAAGTCGGCCAGTGAACCAGTTCCGGTAGCTGCGCGGCAATTGATGCAATCATTGGGACTGGCGACCAACGCCGAGATTAAGACAGTGGACGGGGTCGAGCAAGCGCTGGGCGACGCCACCGAATTGGCGATTGTGCGCTGGTTAGCTAAAAATGAGACGAGTCGGGCCGATTTTGAACAGGATTACCCCCGCGTGGCAGAAGATCCGTTTGATTCCAAGAAAAAGATGATGACGACGGTCCATGCGTTAAATGATGACCAACAACTCGTGATTGTCAAAGGTGCCTTAGATCGGCTGCCGTTGAAACGACATGCCGCCAATGACGCGGCCGCGCAAGTAGCCCATGACCAATTTGGTGAAGCTGCATTGCGGGTCTTGGCAGTTGGCTACAAGGTGATGCCGAAACAAGCTGATCCGAGTGCGGACTGGGCAGCAGTCAATCAGGATGTCACACTGGCCGGCATTGTCGGAATTATTGATCCACCGCGGCCAGAAGTTATGCCAGCGATTCAAGAAGCGAAACGTGCCGGAATCAAGCCGGTGATGATTACCGGCGATCATTTAGTGACGGCGACCGCGATTGCTAAAGAAATCGGCATTTTGACAGCTGGCCAACGCGTGATGTCTGGTGAAACGCTACGCGGCTTATCAGATGACGACTTAACTGCGCAAATTAAAGACATTGCGGTCTTTGCTCGGGTCTCACCAACGGATAAAATTCGTATTGTGCAAGCTTGGCAGACAACCGGGGCGACGGTCGCCATGACCGGTGATGGCGTGAATGATGCGCCGGCCTTGAAAGCGGCGGATGTTGGGATTGCCATGGGCATTACTGGGACCGAGGTTTCAAAAGGTGCCGCAGATATGATCTTGACAGATGATAATTTCGCCACGATTATTGCCGCAGTTAAGGAAGGCCGGACAGTTTATCAAAACATTTTGAAGGCTGTTGAGTTTTTAGTCGGCGTCAACTTTGCCCAAATTTTCTTAATGGTTGGGGCGGTGTTGTTCGGTTGGGGTGCGCCGCTGTTGGCGGAACAGCTCTTAATTATCAATGTGTTGGCCGATGGGATTCCTGGCTTTTATATTAGTCGCGAACCCGGCGAACCAACTGCGATGCAACAGGCGCCAGTTGGCAGTGATGAAAGTATCCTGGCTCGCGGTCTTGGGCGACGACTAGGCTTACGTGCCGTCACCTTCACAATTTTAACTTTAGGACTTTATGCACTGGGACGCTTTGTCTTATCTGGAAATCAAGCTGAAGTCGGGATGACGATGGTCTTCCTTGTCTTGGCGGTTGGGTCGATGATTGATATTTATGCCATCAAGGATCGTGAACCGCTGACGGTCATGAGCATGAAACGCAACCCAACTTTAAACCGTGCGCTAATGGTTGGTGTGGCGGTGGTCATTGCAATTGCGGCAATTCCAGGGCTTCGCAATTTGATTGGCCTAGTGGCATTACCTGCGAGTGCTTGGGTGTTTGCGATTGTTGGCATGTTCGTCCCAACGATTGTCTTAGAATTAAATAAGCGCTGGCAACAGCGACGGCAAGCAGTTGTGACCAATCTTGCGGAATGAGTACCGGAACTGTTTTGAAGCGCTAGTTATGGCGTTGTTACCTGCAAGCAAAAACGTTCACCCAAGAAATTGGTGTGAACGTTTTTTGGTGTTATAAGTTGTACAATCGTTGTGCGTTACCAGCGAGAACCTTAGCTCGGTCGGTTTCTGGCGCATTTAAAGCTTGAATCATCTTTGGCCCTTCAGTCATCCAAGCAGTTTTAACCGGATATGACGAACCGTAAACCACATTGTTAGCACCTAAAACCTTCATTGCGATTTCAAGATTATCAGGTCCCCAAGGCTGAGCGTGGGAAACTTCATAATAAATATTGTTTTCTAGACGGTTCTGAATGCTACTTGTATTAGTATCAAAGCGACCATTGCCAGAGTCATGTGGTAGAAACATCGTTTTGTATGTGAAGTAGCCACCACCTAGCATTGAATGGATTAACTTCAAATCAGGCAGTTCTTCGAATAAATCGCTGAAAACTTCGCGACTGATGGCAATAATCTGATCTTCACAACGACCATAAGAGCGACGCAGATTTTCATAGTCTTTAATCGCGTTGTATTCAATCGGTACTGGTGAATGGTGAATGTAAACGGGAATCTGCTTTGATGCTACATGTTGGAAGAAGCTTCGGTAAGCCGGATTATCAAGATAGCCATCTTGATAATGGGTTGAGAGTTGCAGACCGTTTAAACCTAGTTCATCAATACAATAATCAAGTTCGGCTAAATTTTCCGGCGTGCCATAAGGTGGCACAGTTGCTAAAGCGACCATCCGACCATGACTGGCCTGAACATGTTTTGCAACGGCTCGGTTAAAAATCTTACAAAGGTCTAAGTCTAGCCATTCTTGACAACCTGGTAACTTCAGGACAGCTTGATCAATGTGGCCAGCAGCCATATCGTGGAGCTGGTGGTCAAGCGTGTAGTCATTTTGAAAGTAATCAAGGCTACTTTGACCGATGGGTTCTTCAATCACAAATTTCTTTGAGCCATCAGGTAGGGTGCTAACGATGGCTTTTGAATCACGGCCATTGTTAACTGCTTGCACAAACTTTTGTTGTAATGGTTCATCAGTAAATAATTCGGCTGGTAACCAGTAGACATTGGCATCAATAATCATCTGAATCTCTCCTTGTCGTTAAAACTTAATTGGTTACAGTGGCTGCAGCATCTGCCTCAGTCGTTAATTCTTTTAATTCGACATTTAAAACTTTTGTTTCCTTGGTTACGGGACCGAATTTGGTTGGCATGACGCTCTTAAGACGATCTGACTTAGTGACGACCATCATAACGGTTGTATCGTAACCTGCGGCAGTAATGGCCGGTTCGTCAAATTCAACGAGTAAATCGCCTTTTTTGACGCGCATGCCTTGATTAGCGTGCATGGTAAAGTGTTTGCCTTGTAAATTAACCGTATCAATACCGATGTGGATTAAGATTTCTTCACCGTCATCGGTCACCATACCAACTGCATGACCAGTTGGATAAGCGACGCGAATAACGCCGGCAGCGGGGGCATAAACTTTACCTTCATTAGGCTTAATCGCAATCCCATCACCTAAAATTAGTTTTGAGAAAACGTCATCGTTAACTGTCGTCAAGTCAAAGCTTTCACCGGCAACGGGAGCATAAACATCACTATGTTCAACAAATTTTTGGCTTGGCTTGGAATCGCTGACATCCTTTTTAGCGCCTAAAACTAAGGCAGAAATTAAGGCAACGGCAAAGGCCACAATACCGCTGATACAAAGACCAATGAAGCCAGCATCAATGCCTTTCGGGTTAATAAAACAAGGCAATCCTAAAATGCCACTAGCACCGAATGAATAAAGCTTTGAACCGGAGAACCCAGCAATTGCCCCACCAATCCCAGCAGCGGTGAAGGAGGTTAGCAGAATCTTCTTTCGGGGAATTAAAACACCGTAAAGTGCTGGTTCGTTAATACCAAAGAAAGCGGAAATGGCTGCAGCGACTGACATACTCTTAACGCGTTCATCACGTGCGCGAATCGCAACCCCAACAGCTGAGCCTAACACGGCTAACCCACCAGCAAAGATCAGGGGATTAATGACATCGTAGCCATAATGGGCGACGTCGATTGCAAAGAATGGAATAACTGCCCAGTGTAAGCCAAACATAACCAAAATACTCCAGAAGAAGCCCAGCAAGAACCCGGCAATTCCCTTATTAAGACCAACTAACCAAAGAACGGTGTCACTCAAAATATTTTGTAAGATCATGGCAATCGGGCCAATAATAATTAAACTCACGATCCCAGCGATTAATAGTGTGAAGAAGGGCACGAAGACCATTTTTAAGACATCGGGAATGACTTTGTCACAATACTTATAAACATAACTGGCAAACCAAACAATGATAATGATTGGAATAACGGTGCTGGCGTAGGACTGTAATGCCACCGGAATCCCTAGGAAGGTTAGTTTGTATTTCAAGGCAAAGATGGTGCCCTTGAAAATTGTTGAAACGGCGGTACTGCTAGCGGCAGTAGCTAAAGTTGGGTAAACCAAGAATGCCCCTAACGTAACGCCATAGATTTCTTTCAGGCCAAATTTACGAGCGGCACTCCAGCCAATGATGACTGGGAAAAAGTAGAATAGCGTGTCACCTAAAGCACTTAGAATAATATAAGTACCACTCTTGTCAGTTAATAAGCCAGTCACGGTGCAAAGTGAGAGGATCGCTTTGATCATCCCAGCGCCAGATAATAGGCCTAAAACGGGAATGAAGATTGAACTAATTAGGCCGAGCGCTTTGTTCAAGAAACCTTTTTGGTCGTCCTCGCCACCAGTTGGGGCCGACTCGTCATTGCCACTGATAACACTATCGGGAAACTTGGCAATCGTTAAGATGGCGTCATAAACACTACCAACACTCGGGCCAATCACGACTTGATATTGGCCACCTTGTTTGATGACATCCAGAACGCCATCTAAGTTCTTAATCGCGGCATCATTGGCTTTAGACTCGTCTTTTAAAACGAATCGAACCCGAGTCACACAGTGGGTGATGCTTTGAACGTTACTTTTGGTACCGACATTCTCAAGAATGTCTTTAGCTAATGGTTTGTAATCCATTTTTGAACAACCCTTTCAATTGTTGTATTTATCAAATTTAATTGACATACAATAATCGATTTTTATGATAGAGTCCCGATTATGGCTCCTTAATGTGAGTTAGTTGTTTTTTTCGTATACGTCTAGTAGTTGACTACCGTTGACGAATTTAGCAATGATTTCTTCGAATGTGCCAGCAGGAACCGGATTTCCAATGGTTTCAAAAGACAAGCCGTAATCCTGTGCTTGTAAGAAGTAATAGTGGAAGCCGTTACAGTAGCCTGCAATCAACACCGTTTTGTCAGTTGCGGCCCGTAGTAATTTGGCCCCGGCAGAAGCCAGCTCACCAGGAAAGACGAAGAGACGTAAGTCGCCAATATCGAGGAGCTGGAGGCTTAATAAATCATGAAATTGTGGCTGCTTAAGTTGTTGATCACATTTTTCAATCATGGCACTGATTGGTTGTGAACCAACGGATTTTTTAACACCACTCTTTAAGTCTGCAATCATTTGAGTTAATTTTTGATCATAAATTTTTTTGTCGTTGACCACTTCATGACTTAAGGTTAGGGTTCGGATTTTGCCGAGCGTGACAGTCTTAGGTGTCTGAATCTGGCCGATTGCCTGGGCGAGTCCGGTTGAAACACGTTCTAATTCTGCGAAGTCACGACCTTGGCGTTCATAGCGATTGCTAGAATCAGCCGCACAGCCAATCAACATTAGTGGGAAGAATCCCCAATCTTCGGCTAATTTAGCACAAGTATTACCAGCCAAGTCGGCGGTTAAATATTGATTGTCGGGACCTAAAACGGTGGAATGAACGGCCATGTTAACAATTCCAGCGATAGCCTTACCGTTTTGCATAAACTTGATGACACTGACGGCATTATCAGAGGGTTTATTAGGATGATTGCGATTGCTATAGTAACCGAAGACCTCACGTTGACCATATTGAACGGTGACTTCGGTTAATGTCTCACGGCATGATTCAAAAGCTGCAAGGAAACTGTTGACAAAGAAGTCATAATAACTCTGACTAAATTTACCGAACTCCCAGCTTCGGTGATAATCACGCACTGAGTGGTGATCATGAGTAACGCCGATAATGACATGATCCATGGCAATCCCATATTGACGACTAATCCGTTGTCGAATATCGGCAGCGACGACGTCTTCCAATTCTAGTAAATCGCCCGTTGCTAAGAAGCATTCATCGCCTTTTTCGTCATAAAAAAGGAGTGCGTTAATAAAAATATGATCGTGGGCTATACTCCTACTTAGGTAGACAAGCAAATAATTAAAGCTTGTTTACTTAGGGAGGAGTTTTTAGTATGGGCC
>NZ_BJDG01000035.1 GCF_005404945.1 Lactiplantibacillus pingfangensis
TAAAAAGTGCATAAAAAATCCGTTGCCAGTAACCAAGATTGGTCTTGATTACCAACAACAGATATTATAGAGCCTAAGTTAGCCCACGTTTAGGGGAGTTAATCATGATATTCAGGCGTTAAGCCATTTGGATAATTATTTGCTACGAGGTGCTTCTGGGTGCAAAACCGCCTTTTTAGTTGGAATCGTTTGGTCACGACCAAGATACATTTGATAGAACGGTGGCACGTCATTGATCATCTTGAGCAAGCCAGCTTCAAGTTCTGGCAATTTGGCTGGATCTAATGCTGGCAAATCACTGGCCTTGATTTCACCATGAATGCCGGCGAAACGCTTAACCCGTTCTAGCAAGTAGCGGATGTCATAACGAGAGGTGTTAACTTCGATGACATCTTTTTCCATGTGTAAGAGGCCATAGACGGCTTCCATCCCAGTCCGAACCGACGTTTCAACGGTGAAGACCACGTCATCGTCAATTTCAACGAATTGCCCGAGCAAGCCTAAGTTTGTGCAACCAGCAGGAATCACTTTTGGCCGATCGCCGAGCTTCCGTGGCATGAATTGGGCAGTACAATATGGCATCATGGCGGTCGACATGTAGGTATGCGCCAAAACCTCGTCCTTAATGTCGAGCATGCCTAAGTGATAAAGCAATTCGGTCATAATTTCATCACCGGTACAATCCCACATCCGTTTCTTGATGTAGTTCCCGACATTTTCACCATAGAGGCCGTATCCCCAGCCAACTTCTTCGTCATCGGCTTGGTATGGGAAGAATGGTTTGTGATGAATTTCAAATGACATATCCCAGTTGGAATCTTTGAAAGTCATTAAACCACCAGTTCCGGCAGGGCTACCAGAGAGTCGTTCAATCCGTTTGAAGAATTCTGGATAACCTTTAACCGTTGGGAAGAAGGAAATCCACTTCGTCTTGTCGATTTGGCCTAAGAACTTCTCGGGATGTCCGAACTTTTCATCTTTTTTGGCTAAATTCTGCCAAATGGTGAAAGTGCCCATATCGGTCGTGTCGCGGTTGGTTTCAGCAACCGTATGATTGTCACCAAAGGTACTGTTTTCACTAATTGACCCGGTCGTAACAAAGACTAAATCTTGGCTGCTGACGCCGACCGTCGTTGGTTCGCCATGTTGTTTGGCAATGATCCCCGTAACGGTGTTGTTGGCGTCGTCAAGTTGTAAGTCGGTGACTGCAAAGTCATTAACGAAGCTGACACCTTGGTCGGTCAACCAACGTTCGATTGGTAAAATAATCGCATCATATTCGTTATATTTAGTATGAATAAAGCCTTCCAAATATTCGTGACGCGTGATGAAAGTGAACCGTTGCCAGTAACGACGACATTCAATCACACTGTGATAATCTTTGAAAGCAAGTTGGCTATGGAAACAGGTCCAGAAGTTAGTTCTGAAAAAGTCAGCGTCAAAGAAGTCATCTAAACTCTTGTCAGCTAATTCTTCTTCACTTGACGCAATGATTTGACGCATTGCTTCGGCATATTGCGGCGCTAACTTGTAGTCATGATAGTGGCTGTCAATTTCGCCTTGGTTGATGATGACCCGCGCTTCAGAGTGAATGGGTTCGTCACGGTTGAAGTCAACCACGTCATCTAGGACACTGCGGCCAGGATTTTCCAATGATGGAATCTTGCTGCAGAGATACCACAGACATTCCATGTAAGGTTCCAGTTCACGTTCTGCTCGGCAAAGGTAGCCGGCAGCGCGCTTGGTGCCATCCATTGAGCCACCCATCACTGGTTTCTTTTCATAAATGGTAACGTTGCGTGCAGGCATCTGGGCGTCGTCAATCAGGAAAACGGCAGTTGCCAAGCCGGCAATCCCGCCACCAACGATGTTAGCGCGGCGGTCGTCAATCCCAGCAGGTTTTAACGGACGATACATTGTTTTATAAATGTTCATAATAATGGCCTTCTTCATGAAATAGATTTATTGCTTGTATTTACAATAAAGCGGTTTCGTGGCTGAAACAATTGACAAAAAAAGCGGACTGTCAAAATTTTGACAGTTCGCAAGAATTGTAAATTATTCAGCGTAAGTACCGAGGGCTTTTTGAAAATCACCTTGAACGAGGACGGCGGTTTGCGCAACGATGTCTTTAGGATCGTCGTGAAAGCCATCTTTGACCCATTCAAAGATTAGCGCAATGAAAGCTAAACTATAGAAGTGAGCGATGAAGTGTTTATGTTTGTCGGCGACACGCATGCCGGCTGCTTGCCGATTAACGACTTTAATAATGTACTCGTAAAGTACGGTATAGATGTACTTTTCCAGCAGGTCGCGGTAGGCAGACTGGTAGGTGTTCATCACTAAATATTGATTAGCCTGAATGTCAGCCATAATATTCAGAAACCCTTGTTGCCAATTATCGTAGTCCGCAACATTGGCCAGTGCGCGGGCGGTTGCTTCTTTCGCCGTCCATTCAACGAGTTCATAAATATCGGCAAAATGATTATAAAAGGTTTGCCGCGTGAGATCACAGTCATCAACGATTGCTTGGATGGTGATTTTATCGACCGGTGTTTGTTGTAGTTCAGTCACTAGGGCGGCTGCTAATTTTTCCTTGGTTTTTGATGTCATACGGATAAGCCTCCTGAGTGAGTTAGTTGCTATTAACAAATATGAAAATTATGAGTGGTTAGGGGACCGTCGCCGAGTTATGGCAGTGACTATTGCCACTTCCGGCTGCTACGGACAACATGCGGTCGTGGGACCGGGCCAAGCCAGACGCGTCTTGGCCCTCGCCCGGAACGCTTGCAAAAGTCGCAAGTGTCCCGGTCCGTCCGTGGTGTAAAATCGGCAAGACCGGCCGATTAACGCCACCATCACGACCGATGCTATCCGTAGCAGCCTACAGCTAATCAACGACTATAAAGAAAAGCAAAGAGCGACCCCCAATTAGCGAAAAGATTTTGACTGACGGTGTTGCTCGCCATGATCGTAAATTGGAAAATATCCGTTCTGACATGGCCGTGCTTACACGCCATTTTGTATTTTCAGTTTTTATTATAGTAAGAAGATTACTCATTCTAAGACAGGGGCACGCCAAGCGAATGGGTAATGGTAGCGTGTTAATGCGTATTATTATAGTCCGTTTTAGGGCATTCGACGAGAAATTTTTGTGAGTCATGTTAATTCTGCACCGGGTTCGTTATAATTAGACTTGCATTTATGCAATCAGTGGGTAACCGCTGGCCTGGTTCGGGAACTTCCCAGGATAAAAAACCAAGAACTTCACGATTAATCGGAGGTAGGAAAATGGATGCAACAAGAAACGTCATCATTGATTGTGATCCGGGGATTGATGATAGTTTGGCGCTGTTATTAGCGTTGAATGCCCCGGAATTGAATGTGGTCGGTATTACGACAGTTTGTGGCAATGTCCCCACGCATATTGGGGCAGCTAACGCGTTAAAAGTTTTGGCGTTAGCGGATCGGTTAGACGTGCCTGTCTATATGGGTGCCAATCGGCCGCTGGCAGTCGATTATGTGAGTGCGCAAGATACGCATGGTGATGATGGGTTAGGCAATAGTCAGATCCCAGAGGTCACCACTGTGCACCCAGCACAAGACGCAGTGAGTTTTATTTTAGAGACGCTTGATGAAGATCCGACGACGTCAATCTTGGCGTTAGGGCCGCTGACTAATTTGGCGGAAGCGTTACAGCGAGATGCGGCGGCGTTTGCAGCCGTCGACCAGTTCGTCTTGATGGGTGGAAATTATAAGAGTCATGGCAACTGCTCACCGGTCGCCGAATATAATTTTTGGTGTGATCCAGATGCTGCCAAACTTGTTTTTGAGTTGATGCCCGTGCCGATTCATATGGTCGGCTTGGATGTCACTCGGAAAATTGTCCTAACACCGAGTTTATTAGCTTATATGAAAGATATTAATCCAGAAATGGGTCGTTTTATTGAAAAAATCACGCGATTCTATTTTGACTTCCATTGGCAATATGAACGGGTCATCGGTTGTGTGATTAATGATCCGTTGGCGGTCGCGTACTTGGTCGATCCAACGATTTTAACTGGGTTCGAGGCTTATACGACCGTGGTGGCGACCGATGATTTAGCCCGTGGTGAATCAATGGTGGATGACCATGAATTTTGGCATCATGAGCCGAACAGTTTCGTCACAACTCAAGTGGATGTGATGGCCTTCTGGCGTCAATTTTTGACGCGCGTGATTGGTGCGACTGAACCAGATTTAACGACAGTCTTGCATCAATTATTGGCGGTGGGCGCATGAAAAAAATCAGCACACGGACCGTCACGTTATTAGCGCTATGTATTGCGTTAAATGTCGTTGGTGGCAATATTGCGTTAATGTTAAAATTACCAATTTACTTAGATTCGATTGGGACGGTGCTTGCCGCGGCAGTGTTTGGTCCGTTTGGTGGGATGCTTGCCGGGGGTGCCACTGGGTTGCTCATGGCAACAACCGACTTGTATTCGTTATTTTTCATGCCCGTTCAACTATTAACTGGGTTAGTGGCTGGGCTAGTCTACCGGCGATTTAAACCAGCAACTTTTAAAAATAATTGGTGGTTAGCGTTAGTCATCTCACTGCCGGGGACACTGATTAGTACACTAATTACGGTCATCTTGTTCCATGGGATTACGTCGTCTGGTTCCAGTATGTTAGTCCAAGTGTTGCTAGGAACTGGGATGAGCAAGGCGTTAGCGGTATTTTTGATTCAAATCGGGACAGACTATG
The DNA here is from genome assembly GCF_005404945.1 of Lactiplantibacillus pingfangensis. GTDB lineage: Bacteria > Bacillota > Bacilli > Lactobacillales > Lactobacillaceae > Lactiplantibacillus > Lactiplantibacillus pingfangensis. The sequence goes on from NZ_BJDG01000035.1 coordinate 4,750, forward strand.
TCGATCGCTTCTTGACCGTCTATGTGGTTGCGTTAGTTTATCGTGCGATTCGGACCAAATTACCTCAAGCAAATTAAGATTTAAGGCGTGCTCTCAAAAAAGAGCCGTCTTTTTTTGAACTAAACTGGTTATGAAAATTGTCGTCGTGAGTTGTGGTCGCTTCCGGTTGTTGCTGATACCATGCGGGCGAGGGACCGGGAGAAGCCTGAAAAGCGGTCTTCTCCCTCGTCCGGAATGGTTGCAAGAATCGCAACTATCCCGGACCGTCCGTCCCGTAAGACTGGCAAAGAACGCCATCCTAACGGGAAATCACGCCCGATGGTATCAGCAACAACCTACAGCTAGGTTTTCAGTTTTAACCACAATTGTTATCAAATTCAATTGATTGTGATAGTTAGAATTGTGACTTGAATGTAATTCTGGCTATTTAAGTACTTGAGTTAGAACTATTTTGTTGATTGCACTGCCAAGCAATTTTGAAATAATCAGATTGGCAGATATTCTGTATCTTTCACCGAAAGTTGAAATCACAAATGGATTGTAAATACTGGTGTGTCAGTCACAGACGCGTCTAAATTGGTGTCATGGTAGCACTCCACCAGTCAGAATCGCTAGTTTTCAAAAAATTAATCCTTGACCCTCACGTCGCGTAACCCTTTAGACTTAAGTTTGTTGAAAGGAGCATGCTTTATGGCTTATCAAATTAAACAGCTCGCCAAATTGGCGGGAGTTAGTGTGCGAACGTTGCGCTATTACGATGAAATTGGCCTATTACCACCGGCCTATACTGGCGAGAATGGTTATCGCTATTATGAAACAGCGCAAGTCGATCAGCTGCAACAAATTTGTTTATATCGTGAAATGGCTGTGCCGTTGGCAGACATCAAACAGTTATTGGCTCAGTCACCCGCAGAAGTCGTGACGGCCTTGCAAGTACAATATCAGCGGTTATTGGCACAACGGCAACAATTAGATGGGCTATTAGCATTGGTCCAGACAACGATTAAGACGCAACAAGGAGGGACGAACATGTCTGACAGTGAAAAATTCAATGCATTTAAGCAACAAAAATTAACCGAGAATGACGCTAACTTTGGTGAAGAACTCACGGAAAAATATGATGCCCAGACGCTAAAAGAATCACGGCAGCGTTTTGCCAATTTATCTGAGGCGGACTATCAAGCCATGCAGGCAACTGAAGCACAACTGTTGACCGATTTAAAGACGAAACCGGCATTAGCCAGCCCGATTGCTCGACGGATTTATCAGAATCACAAAAAATGGTTAAGCTACAATTGGCCAACGTATACTGCAGCCATGCACCGCAACTTAGCGGCGATGTATCAAGCGGACGACCGTTTTCAAAGTTATTATGATGATCGCGCTGGGCAAGGGGCGACAGCATTACTCTGCCAAATTATCACCCATTATGCACAGGATTAATAGCTTTTCAAGGTCAAGCGTAAGGATTGTCTAGGTAATTAAAATACGGACTAAAACACGTCGACACAAGTTTATGTGGCGACGTGTTTTAGTCCGTATTTAGAAAGATAAGTGAAACAAATTCTGTCGTACTGGAAGCCAGTTATTGTTTAGTCATGACACCGTCTTCAATTTTATAAACCACGTCGCAATTGCCAATTAAGCGTTGATCATGCGTCACCATGACGATTGCTTTGTGGTGTTGATGGGCTTCTTTGGCTAAACGTTCGACGACGTCAATGGATCGGGGTGTATCTAGGCTAGCGGTTGGTTCATCCGCCAAAATGACGCTCGGATCATTGTAGAGTGCACGCACAATCGCAACCCGTTGCCGTTCACCGCCGGATAACTCATTAGGATAGGCGGTAGCGACCTCAGTTAAAGCGAGTTCGGCGAGTAACGTTTGCGCGCGTTTTGCTTGAAACGACCGCTTGGCCATTTTATCAACGAGTTTCAACTGTTCGGTAACGGTTAAAAAGGGAATTAGATTCGAGCTTTGTAAAATAAACCCAATTTCATTGAAGCGGTAGGCCAACCGGGCTTTTTCAGATTGCGTAGCTAATTCGGTTCCATTTAATAAAACTTGACCACTAGTGGGTGTTTGTAAGCCAGCGGCAATGGTTAAAAAGGTGCTTTTACCGGAACCAGATGGGCCGATAATGGCGACAAATTGTCCGGCTGAAACTTCAAAATTAGCATCTTTTAGGGCGGTTACGGCGGTGTGGCCGTGACCAAATTGTTTATTAATTTGTTGTAAAGCTAAAACTGCTGTCATGAATTTTGCTCCTCCTATCCGATTGCAACGGCGGGATCAATGTTTGCGACGGTTCGCCATGAAAGCAAGGCACCGACCACCGCGGCGGCAAGCAGTGCGAGGCCATATAAGCCAAATTGGCCCCAATTAATTGCAAAAGGTAATCCTGCTGGCATAATTTGTGCTAAGCCAACGGTAATGCCGAGTCCGATGACGATTCCAATCAAGGCCATGGCAATACTTTGGGTCAATAAAGCCGCTAAAATATGGTTTGTCCCAATCCCCTGAACCTTTAATACACCGAAGAGGGCTTGTTTTTGCAAGGTGAGCACGAACATGAAAATACCGATGATGGCGAGCGCAATTGCGAACAAGAAATAGATCATTGTGTTCAAGGTCAATTGTTCGGCACTGTAACCGGGTAATTTGTTAATAAAGGTGGCCATCGTCAACCGTTGAAGACTGCCATGGTCGCTAGTTTTAAATTGACCATTTTTGGTCACGAAACCATTAACTGTTTGTTGCTTGCCACTTGTGACTGGCATCGCCTTTAACCGATTGAGGGTGGCGATGTCGGTGTAAACGGTTGGGGAAATCATATAGGTGCTACTTGCGTAAGTTCCGACAATTTTGACGGTTTTGGTAGTTGTCCCCAAGCGAACGGTTTGACCAAGTTTGTAGCCATCAGTGGTCAAACTTTCCGAAATTAACAGTTGATTTTGACCATTGATGCGATGACCACTGACGATTTTTGGCATGATGAAGCTGTTTCGCGTTGTCGCCAGTGCACTGACCGTGGTCTTATGGGCATTTTTAGCCGTACGCAAAGTACCGGAAAGCGTCGCTAACGGGGCAGTTTGATCACCCTTGATGAGGCTTTGATCGGCCAATTTGACTTGAGAAGCCGATAACGTTTCGTTGGCATTTTGAGCCAAATAAACGTCCGTGGCTTGCCAGTTGTCAATGGCTTGGCGATTGCCGTTGGAGAGGCCATTTGCTAAGCCTGCCAGCATGAAGACGACCAGCGCAATGAGTAATAAAACGCCGCTTAGCAGGCCATAACGTAGCTTTTCATGACGCATTTCTTTTATAAATACATAGTTATGACTCCTTTTTAGTTTCGTTTATCATGTGATAAGTGAACGATCAAATCATAGCATCAAACGTCGATGGCTGCAAGTCTTAATATTATTTTATTTATACAAACTGAGGGATAAAACGCTACGGTTCTTCTAAAAAGGCTGGTATGATTAGATTATTGAAAAGAGAGGCAGGTCATAGAAAATGGCAAGTAAAAGTTTTAATCATCGCGCAGCCTTGATCGCAGGTATCACAGGCGGCGTCATCTCAGGACTCGTTAAGTTGGGTTGGGAAAATATTTTACCGCCGCGGACGGCCGCACGCGACCAAACGAATCCCCCACAGCAGTTACTACAACAAATTGGTGTCCCCACGAGTGTCACGCATGCGACTTACACGTATTCTGGGCATGAATTGCCAATTACGAGTTATATGATGCATTTTGGTTTTTCGACGACTTTTGCCGTGGCCTATAGTTTATGGGCACGTAAACATCCGAAGGCTAAAGCGGGGAGTAGTGCGTTATTTGGGCTCGGAATCTTTGGGGCCTTTCATCATGCCATTTTACCGGCTTTAGGAACAATTCCACGGGCTAAAGATCAACCAGCTGAGGAACATATTTCTGAAGCCATCGGGCACGTCTTATGGATGTGGACGGCTGATTGGGTGAGCGCCACCGTCTATCAACGACTCACCGCAGCTAAAAAGCGCAAGTAAGCCAAACTAGTTTCAGTCATGATTTTATAGGTAATCTCTAATTCTTTTCTCATTTACGAATAATTTGTGCTAAAATGTTAATATTGTGTGTTAATTTTAGTGAAATCAGCCATAAATGTGAACGGAGCGATTGATTTTGAAGCAAGAAACGCAACTGAAAACAACTCATCATTTTCGCCTGAGCTTAGGTTGGCAAATTTTGATTGGCTTAGGTTTAGGAATTATTGTAGGTGTCGTCTTTTATGGGAATCAAACCGCGATTACGGCGATGCAAAATATTGGGACCATGTTCATTAGTTTAATTCAAATGATCGTGTTACCGATTGTGGTTGCGTGTTTAATTACGGGGATTGCCAATATGGGTGATCTTAAAAAGCTCGGTCGGATTGGTGGCAAGACGATCATTTATTTTGAGGTCATGACGACGATTGCGATTGCCCTTGGGCTAATTGTCGGGAATGTCTTTCATCCTGGTGATTATATCAATATTCATCAATTGCATTCGACGAATATCAGTCAGTACGTGGCGACTGCCAAAACGGTCTCCCACAGTGGTATTTGGTCAACCGTAATGGGAATTATTCCCACAAATGTTTTCAAGTCATTGGCTGCGGGTGACATGATTCCAGTGATCTTTTTTGCCGTTTTCTTTGGTTTAGGAACGGCTGCCATTGGCGAACAAGGCAAGATTATTTTGGACTTCATGAATGCGGTTGCCGAGGCCATGTTCAAAGTGACGAATTGGGTCATGCATACGGCGCCCATTGGGGTCTGTGCACTGATTGGAGTGACCGTGGCGGAAATGGGACTCAAAGCCTTAGCGCCACTAGGTTATTTCATCCTCTTAGCCTATGCCACGATGGCAATTTTCATTGTTGTCGTCATGGGCTTAGTCGCACGACTATTTGGTTTGAACATCTGGCATTTGTTACGCGTGATTCGTGATGAAATGGTACTCGGTTTCTCAACAGCAAGTTCTGAGGCCGCCTTACCAAGAATTATTGATAAAATGGGAAAATACGGTGTTAGCCAAGGGATTGTGTCGTTTGTTGTCCCAACCGGCTACACGTTTAACTTAGATGGTTCGGCCATTTACCAATCATTAGCGGCGCTCTTTTTAGCGCAAGCCTATGGGATTCATCTGTCGATGAGCCAACAAATTACGCTATTGATTGTCTTAATGATCACGTCTAAGGGTATTGCTGGCGTGCCCGGGGCCTCGTTTGTCGTCTTACTGGCAACGATTTCTTCTATCGGGGTGCCGGTTCAAGGCTTGGCCTTTATTGCCGGAATTGACCGGTTAGTTGATATGGGTCGTACCGTTGTTAACGTGGTTGGTAACTCGCTTGCGGCGGTAATTATCGGCAAGTCGGAACATGAATTTGACCCGAAAATGGCGGATGATTATTTGGCTGAGATTAAGGCCGGTCATCATCCAGCGATGATGACCAAGTAAACAACTTAAGTTTTATGAAGAGGACTGACCAGCGCAGTCCTCTTTTTAATTTTTGGAGGGATCTAGATGATTGGCACACTTTTTAATGTTGGCATGATATTAGTTGGCTGTACAGTTGGCAGTTTGTTTAAGAAAGGTATCAAACCGGCGTATCACGATATTTTGATGCAGGCGTTGGGACTGGCCGCAACCGTTATTGGGATTAATGCGGTCGTGCAACGGATGCCGCAAAGTAAATATCCGGTGTTATTTATTGTGAGTTTGGCAGTTGGTGGGCTGATTGGTCAAGCCTTGGATTTGCAGGGCCGATTCGATAAATTGGTCGGACGGTTTTCTGGTGGTAACTTGGCGGAAGGCCTAGCGACCGCAATTTTGCTCTATTGTATCGGCTCGCTATCCATTCTTGGACCAATTGAAGCGGCGTTGAAGCACGATTACACCTTTCTGTTTACGAATGGTATGTTGGATGGCATCACGTCAATTGTCTTGGCGTCGACATTTGGCTTCGGGATTGCGATTGCGGCGGGCGTCTTGTTCGTCTGGCAAGGGTCATTATACGTTTTGGCACTCGTGTTACAAGGGGCGTTGAGTACGTCAATTTTAAATGAAATCACGATCGTCGGGGGCATCCTAATTCTTGGTTCGGGATTGGGACTGTTGAATATTAAGAAAATCAATACCTTGAATCTGTTGCCATCGTTGGTGATTCCACCGATTGTCATTGGTTTGATACAGTTGTTTCACTAGAGTGGTTAGTGTCCGGGCGAATAGCAGATTTCACTTCCGGTTGGGACTGAACACATGTGGTCGTGGGACTGGTCCAAGCCAGGAACGTCTTGGACCTCGACCGATGCTATCAGTTCCAACCTTCAGTTATTAAGTCCCCGACTGACGGCGTGCTCATCACGAGTTTAGTTTAGAGCGACTGTTGCTGATAGGTCCTTGTTCACGTTTCTTTTTATACGACAAATTTTAGTTATGACTAAATAAAGCTGATACCCATAGTTGCGGGTGTCAGCTTTATTTGTTAGTTGTTATGATGACGTAAATGGTAGTCATGACGATTGCGTTCCAGATGTTGATAGATGCGTTCCACTAATAATTGTTTGGGAATCGTTGTAGTTGTTTCTAGTGGTGGTAAAGGAAAACGATCATCAATGTTGATGGTGTCTGGTTGAATCGCACTCGGTGCCGCCAGTGCAATCGCCAGACTATCTGGTTCGTGTTGATAAAGCAAATCCGTGCGAATCGCAAATTTTAAGTTAGCTTGATTGGCAAGTTTAATGTAACGGTCTAAAATATCCTGATCTAGCAGACCGTGTAATAACAGTTGATAGTTAGGATGTGTGGTGATCTCAGTTTGTAATTCCGCAGAGTAGTCTCGCAGGAGTGCTTGAGTAAAGGTAATGCCCAAATCAATACGTTCATGAAAAGTACCGAGGTTTCGGTGCTGTTCATCTGGGTGTAAAACGGGTGTTCCGAATATGGCTGATTGTAAATGTTTATCCATTTCGTCTTCGGATTGTGACATGGCTTTCAAGTCCTTTCCAAAGAGTGAGTAATCGCTACCACTCAAAGTCTATCTTTAATTGTAATGAAGAAATGCATTATAGCAAATTAAGATTTTCTAAAGACCATTATACTGCATGCGAAACGGAATCGTTTGCCTAATTAACAATGCGGCAAGAAGAAGAGCCCCCAAGGCCGAATAGAAGTTCCAACCTTGGGGGCTCATTTTAACCGATTCCAAAAATGGAATTAGTGGCTAGTTTTTTTATGGATCGCCATAACAACTTTAGCCTTCCTTATGGATGGTTAAAGTCGCGATAAACATGGCTTCCTGAATTTGATAGCTGACTTGGGCATTTTTACTGGCTAGTTGCGAGATACTGCTTAGGCCGTAACCTAAGTGTCCCGGCTTAGTTGTAAAGTGACTCTTCCGAATTCGAGCCAAATCAATCGTTTCACCAGCAGGCACTTGGTTTTCAACGGTGAAAGTGACGGTCCCGGCAGTGGTCTGGCGAACATTCAGGCGAACTTGATGGTCAGCTTGCGCTGCAGCATCAATCGCATTGTCTAAAAGGTTGCCGAGAATTCGGACGATATTGACGTGGGCAGCTTCGGGTAACTCAATGGTTTGCAACACCGTCAACTGCAACTCAACTTTACGGCTGGCCGCCGCTTCGTATTTAGAATAGATTAAGCCGCTCAGGGCAGGAACGTGCAAGTTACGGAGCTGTTCGGGGCCAACATCGACGTTGAGACTTTGCCCGCTAGTCATGACTTCATCTTCAAAGTAGGTCTTGAGTGCTGGGAGATCTTCGTTTTGAATGTATTGCGATAAGCTGAGTAAAATATTTTGATAGTCGTGTTTGAATAAATGCAGTTGCTGATTACGATGGCCCAATAATTCATTATAATTGGAAACCTCGCTCAGAAGTTGCGCATCGGTTAGGCGACTGTTTTTATTGCTGACGACATAGAAGACGATGATCCCGAAAATTAAACTCGATGCACTGGCCACGTAAGTTTGAGAAATGACCGAGAGACCGAGAACATAAGCGTAGGCCGCTAAGTATAAGGCGTAACAGAGCAGGACAAGTAAATAGTCACTACGATCAATTTTCGCATGCTGGAAAAAGTCGGCCGCGGATGATTTAACCACAAAATGGTGCGCAATCAAACCAATAATTAGCATCGCAGGCAAGCAGATAATGACCGCGCCAAATAAATTGATGTTAGCCGACAGATTGTGCATGTCGATTGCTTGGCGGAGCTGCATGGGCGCATCGGAAGACATGACCCATTTGAGGAAGCTACCTGCCATCCCACCAATAAGTCGCTTGATAGCGTTCAAAAATAGTGCAATTGGCAAAGTTAGAATCCACTTCGTATAGAGCAAGCGCGCACTCATAATCGTATTCACGACGGTAATCGGCACAATCCAGAAGAAGACTAGGGGAACTTGTGGCCATTGGGCAGTCGCAAGCTGACCAAAAACGCCGAAGAAGATCACTAGGGCAATCCAGACCGTTGAGAGCCGCCAAGTCAAGAATTCACGAAATGTGATCATCATAATTAACATTTCATACCCTCCGGAGAGTAACGAGAGGGCATACAGTAGTGCAGTCATTTAAACACCTCACTGAAAAAATTTTGACGTAAAATTAGTTTGTTAGTTGACCTTATTATCATAAATCAAAAAGAAACCGATGCCACGAAAAAATCAAAAAATTGTTAAAATAATGTGCAAATTCACTTGTCTTCCAGTAACTCGAAGCTTGTAAACTCAATTTATTGAAAAATTCAGATTGAGAAAGTGGGCGTCACAAATGCAAAATATTCTCGTTGCGGGTCGCTTGACGTTAGAACAAGTTCAAGCCTTAACCGCTACTGTTCAACAGCATCCAACGATTCGACTAACGGTTTACACGCCGACTGTCGTTTCAGCTTGGCCAGCAAGTGTTGACCTGATCGCCGGTGATTTAACGGATGCAGTCGGATTAACTGCCGCGATGTTAGATCAAGATCTGGTGCTAGTACAACTTGAGTCTAGTGCCTTAACTAAGCAAACTCAATCGATAACGGCTGCAATGACGGCGAGCTCAACGGTGCCGCTAGTCCTCAGCATGCCCGAGAGTGTGTTAACGATGGCCCAGAAAACGGTCAAGTGGTATCAAGGCCATCGGCAACGAAAGCAACTGGGTGAAATTCGTCGGGTTGAACAGTTATTAAGACAAAGTCAGTTAAACTTTACCTTGATTCAAGGCACTACGACGGCTGACACGACTGTTTATAATCGGGCCATGAGTCAGACCTGGCCGACAGCGGTGCCGATTCGCCGTCAATTAGCTTTAACGGATTATCTGAGTCGTGAATTTAATTTGCCATTCGTGGCCTGATTTTTTAGTGTTTTTATGAATAATTTGATGGTATGATAGTGGGCGAGGACTTAAATTGATTGAGTAAGTTAAGATAAAAATTTAGTGGAAGAAAGGAGCTAGGGCAGTGTCAAGACATTATAAGCAGCGGCGTATTTGGCCTAAAGTGCTCATTGCAATTGCCGTTTTGGGAACCGTGGGGTGGTCGGTCACTCAGATTTCAGATTGGAGTGAAGCGTCCTTTACAACTAAAAAGGCCACGACGGCTAGTCAACCAAAGCCCGCGACGGCGACGCCTAAGCCTAAAACAGTTAATGAAGTTAAACTGGATGTGCCGTTAGTGAATCAAATGAGTGATCCGCAGCTTTATAATGGTTGTGAAGTCACGTCATTAACGATGTTATTGAATTATTATCATTATAATGTCACCAAGAATCAATTGGCGACAAAATTGACTAGTGTGCCATTGGATGAAGATAATGGCGAACATGGTAATCCAAATGTCGGTTTCGTTGGGGATGTCACGGGCGCTAACCCAGGGCTCGGTGTTTATCATGGCCCGATTGCCAAGTTAGCTAAGACACAAACGAGTCAGGTGAAAGATTTGACTGGGGCTAGCTTTGATCAAGTGGTGGCACAATTGGAACTTGGTCGCCCAGTTTGGACGATCACGACCGCGACTTTTGCACCAGTTAGCACAATGCAGACCTGGCAAACGCCACAAGGGAACGTTAAAATTACTTACGACATGCATAGTGTCGTCATCGTCGGGTTCAACCGCACTAAAAAGTTAATTTATATTAATAATCCTTATGGTTATAAACAGCAAGCAGTGAGCTGGTCGGATTTTCAGGCCGCCTATAATCAGATGGGCAAGCAAGCCATTGTTTTAACCGCAAAACATTAATTAGCAACTGAGTAATACCGGTACGTTTGGGTCAATAACTGACTTAAACGTACCTTTTTTGATCACTTAATTAATGTTGCCCGCTCAGCATCTCAGCAACGCCAGCCTTAGTATAAACTGTAACTTAATTGAAATGGGAATGACGTCAATTTTAAAGAAAACTAGCCTATGATGGCAGTCAGAGGTTCAGATGAATCGTTAAAAATAGGTTGAATTTAGGAAGGTTGCACATTATGAATTTTAAACGAAAAATTAAATTAGGGATAGCTATGGTGACAGGAACATTAGTGGTCGGCCTATTGGTAGCGCCGTCTGTTAATCAGCTGTTTCATCATGACAGCCAAGTTGTGCGTCAATCGACTTCAGTAACCGTAAAGGCACTCACGAATCCGACCAAAACAACGGCGGCTGTTCAGCCCAAACTGGCAATTAAGTCAACGACTAAAGCTAATTACTCGGTCAGTAAACCAACATCAACACGGCAATGCCCAAGCGTTGCGTTGACGACAATCAGCAATCAGCGCCCGCAATCAACACTGGTTAAACCGGTCAGTGCGACGGTTGTGACGCAAGCACGACCAATACAATTTCAGCGTCGGGCACAAGTGGTTGTAGCGGTGGCTCGAGTGACCGACCAACCAGCTAAGTTAGGGTCGGCCGTTAAAAATTAGATCAAAGCCGTCTGTGTAGAATGGGCGATTGATGGAACTGTGACGACTGTCATGGTTCTTTTTTTAGGGCTTGGGCGTGTTAGTTGCTGTGAACGTGCTACTAATTTGTGTCAAGCTGTCATAAGTTAGGGACGTCTTTTCTGCGAGCAACTGGTGAATCCGTTGTTCACTGGCTTCAAAGAAAGCATCAATTTGCGTGGCAAGTTGGCGAGCCTGGGTTGTGAGTAACAGTTGTTTATAGCGCGCATCGTTTGGTGCTGGGACGCGAACGATGAGTTGTTTACGGACCATCGTCGAAACTAGGCTAGAAGCCGCCGCTTTGCGAATGTTGAATTCCTGTTCGACGTCACGCTGAAAGATGGTTTGGGTGGCTTCGTGATCGGCAATGAAATTAATGACACTGATCTGCATGCCAGTGAGACCAAGTTGTTTGGCATAGTGATCGGCATCACGGGCAAGTGCGTTGTTGGCTTTTTTGATGGCAATTCCAAGTGAGTTTTTCATGTGTACCCCTCTAAATAGTTCGATTTCATACTAGTTCGCAGTTTATGGCATGAATTTGAAAAAGTCAACCGCTAATAAAGACTGGAAGTTCGGCATATCTGTGCTAAACTAATTAATTAGTTCGACTTCGAACTAATTTTTTAAGGAGTGTGGATCTAAGTGACTAAAAAAGTGGACTTAAAACTGATTTTAGCCGTGATTGCCGCGGGACTACTGTCATTTTGCGGTGTGATTGTTGAAACAGCGATGAATATTACCTTTCCGGTGTTGATGCGGCAATTTTCAATTAATACCGCGACAGTTCAGTGGTTGACGACGGCGTATTTATTAGTGGTTGCCATAATTGTGCCGATTTCGGCGTTTTTGAAACGGCGCTTCCCGACGAAGGGCTTATTTGTGACGGCAAATTTACTATTTATTGCTGGTTTACTAGTTGACGCCGGTGCTAGTCGTTTTTGGGTACTCGTCTTAGGTCGTGTGATTCAAGGCTTGGGAACCGGGATTGCGTTGCCATTGATGTTCAACATTATTTTAGATTGGGTCCCAGATGAGCAAAAGGGAACGTTGATGGGCGTTGGCACCTTGATTACCGCAATTGCGCCGGCATTAGGACCGACATTTGGTGGACTAGTGATTAGCCGTTTGGGCTGGCATTGGATTTTTATCCTCCTATTACCATTGTTACTGCTCTCATTAGGCCTAGGCTGTTATGCGATTCAGCAGGCCAAGCCGACGGAACGAGCGAGTTTTGATGTGACTGCTTGGGTCATGGTGATGCTGATCTTTGTTGGGTTTACCCTCGCGTTCAGTAATTTACAAAATTTTGGCCAGCAACCTTGGTTGGTCTTGGGCCTGTTACTCGTTGGTGTTGCCGGTCTGATTGGGTTTGTTTTGCGCACGAGTCGGGCACAGCAACCGTTGATCAATTTGGCAATTTTTAAAGTTCAGTCATTTGACTGGCATTTGTTAGGCTTTTTTCTCGTACAAATTAACGCACTGGGCTTGGCTTTCATTTTGCCAAACTATATTCAACTCGTTACTGGTAAAAGTGCGTTGCTGGCTGGGTTATTTGTCTTACCTGGTGCAGCGGTGGGCGCGGCATTTGCACCACTAGGCGGTCGGATCCTGGACCGATTTGGTGCTGCTAAACCAATCTTAACCGGGTCGAGTATTTTAGCAATTGCAATCGCGTTGTTTACGATTTTTGGACAACAGTTAACGGGCACTTTGATTTTATGGTTCTACATCTTGTTGATGATTGGGATGGGGCTAACGATGGGCAACACGATGACGAGTGGCCTCACACAATTAAGTTTGGCCCAACAAGCGGATGGCAATGCTGTTTTTAATACCTTTCAGCAATTTGCGGGCGCGATTGGAACGTCACTCGTTTCTGCATTGATAACACTCGTACAAAATCAAGCGAGTGGCTCGTTCGCGCATCGAACTGCGCTCGGCTCAACAGTTGCTTTCGTGTTTCTGTTAGTTCTAATCGTCAGTAATTTGGTCGTCTTGACCAGGGCGATGCAGACGCGAAAACGTGATTGACATTTCAAGGTGGAGTGCTTATGATAGTTGGTAACAATTAAAAGTAGTGATCTTTAATGAGTAGTGAGTGATCCAACAGTTAAGCGACTCGGTGGTTGGTGCGAACCGAGCTGTGATCAATCACGAATTACATAAAGTGAACTGCCATTCGGCCGGATTATTTCGTTATCAATAAATGAGAGATCATTCTTTTTTAGAGTGGTAACTTGGGTGGTAACGCGAAAAAACTCGTCCCTGTTAATAGCAGGGGCGAGTTTTTTATTTTTCGGACCTTAACTTAGGAGGAACACAGATGAACATTATTGACGATTTAAAGTGGCGTGGTGCGATCAATCAACAAACTGACGAAGCCGGCCTGAAAGAGTTGACGGAAAACCAGTCTGTTTCATTGTACTGTGGGATTGATCCAACCGGGGACAGTATGCATATTGGGCATTTGATTCCCTTCATGATTTTGAAACGATTCCAATTGGCCGGTCATCATCCCTATGTGGTCGTTGGCGGCGGGACTGGTGCCATTGGTGATCCTTCTGGTAAAAACTCGGAACGTGTTTTACAAACCATGGCCCAAGTGAAACATAATGAAGATGGACTGAACGCACAAATGCACAAGTTGTTCGGTTCTGATGAAAACTTTTCAATTGTTAACAACTACGATTGGTTATCAAAACTCTCATTATTAGACTTTTTACGCGATTACGGTAAGTTGTTCAGTGTGAACACGATGCTGAACAAAGAAGTTGTCGCCAGTCGGCTGGAAGTTGGGATTTCATACACGGAATTCACGTACCAAATTTTGCAGTCGATTGATTTTCTGCACTTATACCGCGCAGAACATGTGCAACTCCAAATTGGTGGCGCCGACCAGTGGGGCAATATCACTGCCGGGACAGATTTAATCCATCGCTTGGAAGGCAATGAAGCTAAAGCTTATGGGCTAACAATTCCATTATTGTTGAAAGCGGATGGCACTAAATTTGGGAAGACTGCTGGTGGGGCTGTCTGGTTGAATCCAGAAAAGACGTCACCATATGAATTTTACCAATTTTGGATTAATCAGGATGATCGTGATGTGGTCAAATATTTGAAATACTTCACATTCCTGAGTCATGATGAAATTGATGCTTTAGCAGAAACGGTTAAGACTGCGCCAGAAAAACGTGAAGCCCAACGCCGATTGGCTGAGGAAGTTACTGGATTCGTTCATGGTAAAGCTGCCGTTGTTGAAGCTGAAAACATCACGAAGGCGCTATTTACTGGTGAAGTTCAAAGCTTAAACGCGGATGAAATCGAACAAGGCTTCAAAGGTGTGCCGTCTGCAGATGTGTCGGCTGAAACACAGAACATTGTCTTATGGCTTGTCGATGCCACGAAGTTTGAAGGTTCACGCCGGCAAGCACGTGAAGACATTAAGAATGGTGCGATTCGGATTAACGGTGAAAAGGTCACCGATGTTGATGCCGTCATTGATCCAAAGGCAGCGTTTGATGGAAAATTTGTCATCGTCCGCCGCGGCAAGAAAAAGTATTTCTTAGCACGGGTGAGATAGTTAGTTATTAAACGAACTGGCAGGCTAACGGGCTTGTCAGTTTTTTTAGGTTGAAGTACGGGGTGTTTTCAGATAGAATCAGTGCAACAGGGGTGTTGTTCATGACGGTTAATCGTAAAAAGATTAGAGGAGTAGTGAGTCATAATGGCAGGTAAACAATCACCAAAAATTTCAACACGGATGGTCGCAGCATTGGGGTTATTAATCGCTGTCGACGTTGCACTTTCAATGTTTGTTCATATCCCAGTACCCATGACACACGGTTATGTGAATCTTTGCGATGCTGGGATTTTTATTGCGGCATTATTATTTGGCCGGCGCGGGGGCGCGATTGTTGGTGGGGCAAGTGGCTTTTTGCTTGATATGATTCTTGGCTATTCACAATACATGTTCTTTTCACTGATCGTTCATGGTCTAGAAGGGTTTTTAGTTGGCCAGTTTGGTGCAAATAAAGGCAAAGGACGTCAGATCTTAGCTTTAGTCATTGGCAGTGTTGTGATGGTGGCTGGTTACTTTGTTTCCGACTCGATTCTATATGCGATTCCGACAGGGTTACTTGGTATTCCAATGAACTTTGTCCAGGCTGCCATGGGCGCAGTAGTTGCTTTCCCAATTGTGTTGCAGCTCAAGGATCGCGTTAAAACACAATTCGGTTAGATTAAGTTTAGACAAGTCAGCTTAGTGAAGATAAGTTGTAACGGTCGAGTGATTGGATTTTTCAATCGTTCGACCGCTTTTTGTTTCGTAATTGAGTTGGTGTGATAGTCGATTCGTTATATATATAGAAGAAAGCGTGGCTAATTGCGTGCTGATTTCAGGGATAAACACTGTAACAGCTGCGATAGTGGTGCCTTTTAAAACGTGCAAAACTAGCCCTAACTTTGACCGACTTTTCACTATGATGAAAAAACATGTCGAAAAGTGTTGACACTTTCATTTCAAATTGGTATATTAGTACACGTTGCTGCTACGGCAGATCAGCCAAGCGCTGAGGAAACCAAAAAGATTATTGAAATTAGTTGTTGACAACTTCTTCTGTAATTGATATGATAGTTTCTGTTGTCGCAACGGCAACGATAGTTGAAAAAGCCCGTTAAATTCTTTGAAAAAAAGTATTTGACAGTAAGCGCTTCAAATGCTATGATGATTAAGTTGCGTTGAGGTAATCAACCAACGAATTAGACCTTTGAAAACTGAACAAAGTTTCGACAAATCA
>NZ_BJDG01000036.1 GCF_005404945.1 Lactiplantibacillus pingfangensis
CGAAGTCTGGCTAAACGCGGCGGACTGTAAATCCGCTCCTTCGGGTTCGGTGGTTCGAATCCACTCCCCTCCATTTTTATAGGGATATAGTTCAATGGTAGAACAATGGTCTCCAAAACCATCGATGTGGGTTCAACTCCTACTATCCCTGCCATGATGGCGGTATTGGCGAAGTGGTTAACGCACCGGATTGTGGCTCCGGCACGCGTGGGTTCGATTCCCACATACCGCCCTTTGATTGGGTTATAGCCAAGTGGTAAGGCAATGGACTTTGACTCCATCATGCGCTGGTTCGACCCCAGCTAACCCAATTGGGTTTTGGGAAATGATGGTGGTATAGCCAAGTGGTAAGGCAGAGGTCTGCAAAACCTTCATCACCGGTTCAAATCCGGTTACCACCTTTCCTGATAAGGTTGTAAACCTGATCAGTATCAAGTCCAATTCTTATTATGCCGGCGTGGCGGAATTGGCAGACGCGCTGGACTCAAAATCCAGTTCCCGTTGAGGGAGTATCGGTTCGACCCCGATCGCCGGTATTACTGAAGCACTAACGTGTAAAAGCGTTGGTGTTTTTTTTTCGAAAAAATGAGTTCAAGAGGAAGTGACAGCAAAAATGGTCTTGATTCTAGTCATTGGAATCATTGTCGGAACAGCGGTGTGTCAATATTTCATCACTCAGTTAGTGAGCGAGCTGTCTTGGCATGTTGATCAAGGGAAGGGCCTGGCTAGGCTGAAGCGTAAAGGCTATCAGACACCCCTTACGCGGATTTTAGTCCCGATTGCAACAGTGCTCATCCTCACACTAGGTAGCTGGCAAATGGCCGAATTTTACTTGTTTAATGGCGGCTACTTTTGGCTAGCACTTTTATCATTTGGCTTATATCTTTTTTTATTCATCGCACCTTGGATTAACCTGATTTTGCCTTATAAAAAGCGCTTTAGTTTAAGTTTCCAAATACTTTTTAATGAAAGTACCGGAACAATCCTACTCTGGCTTATTTCGTTGATACGGTCGTCTAATCGGCTCTATTTGGACGAAGGTGGGGTAAGTTCACGACCAGCTAACGTGCCATTAAAAATCATCACGATTATCTTATTAGGTCTTTATTATTTGAGCTCTGTTGGTCTGATGGCTTTGGCCAGTCAATCTGGAAAAAGGAACGCAGATAAAAAATAGCAATGACGATGACACTAGCAAAGTCTTCGTTAAGATTGCAAAATAAAAGGCGGGGACATCATGTCGCCACCTTTTTGGGGGTCAGTCGAATCACTGGAAGCAAGACCACACATACGCCAGTTATCATGCTTTAGCAAGCCTTCTAACCGTATTGGCAGTCCGAATCGTGAGACCGTCTTTCACCGCAGAATTGGCCGTTTTTGACCACCAATTGGTTTTTTGATAATCTTTGCGACTGAACGACCAAAAAATTGCATTTTCATAATCAGCAACTTTTTCATAATCAGGCTGAGGCAGGCCAATTTCGTCGTGAATATCAGTTGGCGATAAAGGTGGTAGCACAAAGATGAGATTATCATAGATCGTCTTATCCGGATCGCCCCACCAAACAGGAGCGTGCGCTAGGATGGTTTCTAGGTTGGCTTGCAGCAGTGTATAAACTGGAATGTCTACTTGAAAGTTGCGACTAATCATCGCTTTAATTTGGGCTGAAATCTCGGTTGGGTCAGTTATGTCGCTGGAAAGAATCAGATTGCCACTGTTGAGATAGGTGGCTACAGTTGAAAAGCCGAGTTCTGAGACTGCGGCCTTTAAATCGGCCATCACCAATTTGTTTTTGCCAGCAACGTTGATTCCTCTCAGTAGGGTGATATATCTATTCATTGAAAGTTCTCCTTGGTTTATTAGAAAGTGACAAGCGAAATGCGGACAATTGATGTATCGGACGGTGGTTACTGTTGCTTATTGTTGTAAAATGGGTCGCGTCCTGCATGTCGGTTACGATAGGACAAGTCATAAGTGATTAGCGCCACACTGAGGAGGGTCCAAAATATAAGTTGGTGTGCGTGGAGCCAGAACAATCCGTTTAAGAGCAGTGCCAACGGGAAAATAAACCAGCGCCACTTAGCAAAAAATCGATATGCCAGCCAAATAACGATGATTGTCAATCCAAATAGTGCCACTTAATCACTTCCTCGTCTGCTGTTCTATCGCAGCTAATCTTTTCTTGATTTCTTCATTTTGCTTGGTCACAAATTCCAGCTGGTCTAATAGTCGCTGATTTTCGCTTTTTTCAGTATCAGTGGTAAAAAATGATGTGATGGCACTCGTTAACATGCCGATAAAGCCGATCCCAACAAACATGAGTAAGATTGCGGCAAGTAGTGTGGAGTCTGATTAAATACAGTTTAACAGAATTAGCGACGGCTGTGTCAGAATTCATCGGAGTTAAAAAGCACCACCCAAATCGACGGATTTGAGCGGTGCTAGGGGATTATTTGATTAATTTTTCATAAACGTAACAAACATCGTCTTGGTGATAAACCCCGACCATTTCGCCAACGCGTTCAAAGGACATCTTATCAATTAAATGTTGCATCGCCTGATTATCGGCGTGCGTATCAATCCGAATACTTTTGATTTCGGGATGTTGACTCGTAATATGGGCAATAATTTTTTCGAATAATTGAGTGGCGTAGCCGTGACCCGCGTGTGTTGAATGAATGGCGACACGATGGATCACCACGTAAGGTTCAGTTGTGTTTAACCAGGTCGCATTGGCCGTGTCATAAGTGGCATCTGGCGAAGGGACGACCGCCACGGCGCCGACAGTGGCATCATCGGTGGAATTGAATAAATAGGCAGAACCTTGCATAATATCTGCGGTAATTTGATTACGAGACGGATAGTCGCCTTGCCACTGGTTGACACCGGCCTCGGCAAGTTGGTTACGGCCATCACTCAGGATATCAATAATCGTGTCGATATCGTCTAAAGTTGCTTTTTTAAAATACATTGTGCTGTGACTCCTCTCTTAAACCCAAACAGTTAAAACTGTCTGACTTTAACAGTATACAGAAATGTCCTCAGATTGAAACTATTTTCTCTCGCATTCTCACAGATTTTTCATTAGACCGTTTTCATTAAAATTGCCCGGGCTTGAGCCGCCAAATGATGGTTATCATTGTAGGCAGCGACGGCACTAGGACGGTATTGATAAGCATTTGTGCGTAACGTTTCTGTATAGAATTCTAAGTAAGGTAAGTGGTAATTTTCAGCAATTTTACTGGCGCGTTGCCAATCAAAATCGACGCGGCGATAATCAATGCCACAGACCCCCGTCTCATCAATCGTTAAAATGAGGTACATTGCGCGCGGTTGACGTAAAGCCGGCCGTGGCGCAGTTGGTAGGCCAACTGTCCCGGCATTGAGAATTAATTGGCCGCGTGTGGAGGCCCGCATTAGTGGCTGATGGGTATGCGCATAGATCACGATGTCTGGTTCGCCACTAGCAGCCTCATCGAAGTTGGCTTGGGCTTCAGTCGGAGCGAGTGAATGGCCACTGACAAAATCTGGTAAGACGTGTTGCAACCGAATGGTTAATGGGCCAACTTGTTTGAGTTGCGTGATTGGGAGCTGTAAGAGTTGTTGAAAGTGGGCGGGACTTAGTTGCTGCCGGTCGAAATTAGTTAAAATGGTTGCCATGATTTGTTTCGGTTTAGTAAAGTTTTCAGGCGTTGCTGCCAAGACTTTTTGATAGTTTTCTTCATGATTTCCGAGGACCGCGGCAGTTGGCTGAACGTGATCTAGCAATTGCATGACGCGTTCTGCTTCTGGGCCACGCACCGTGTTGTCACCAACGGTCCAGTATTCAGAAACTTGTTGTGCTTTGGCATCTGCGAGCACCGCTTCTAACGCGGTGGCATTGCCATGGATGTCGGATAAAATAGCGATTTTAGGCATAAAAAAGACTCCTTTACCTTGAGTTAATGTGATTAGTAAGTCAAGTTGACAATTGATAAGAAATGGGTGTCATGTTATTAGCGAGTAAATACAACTGCCGTTAAATCTGTTATAATGGTCTTGAAACGAAGTAATATATTAGCACGTATATTCAAGCCAATTCGTTTCGAGACCGCCGTTATCCTTGTGATAACGACGGTTTTTATTTTAGCATACTGGTAGAAGAGAATTGTGAAAGAATTAGATTAAAATGAAATTAGTGTTGACAGTTTAAAATGAGAATGTTTTAATATAAACAACAACCAAACGGAAAGGAAAGATAATTATGACTCAGCTATTACCAACCAACGCGTATTATTTCGGCTTCTATTACTTTAGGTAACGTCCGGATCGGTTTCTTAGATGCGGGCGTCCACACGTCCGTGTCTAAGGTTAGCGAAGTCAATTTTGTCTTGGCCAGCTAGACACGTGAAAGTCTAGCCGGAAATATATGCGTTATTAGGGAACTAATAATCAGCCGCCAGCTAGATTTTCTAAATCTAGCTGGCCTTTTTTTATCCGAAAAATGAGTTGTTTATGAGAAGGAGTGACATGATGAAGCTTATCAATCGTCGTCAGTTATCAGTGAGTTTATACCTGAATTACTTAGTCCATGGGATCGGGTTGATTATTTTAGCCCAAAATATGCAAGCCCTGAGCCAACATTGGCAAACCCCAATTGCCACCGTCTCTTATGTGGTTTCCGGAGTCGGAATTGGCCGCTTGCTAGCTTACTTTATTTTTGGCAGTTTGTCGGACCGCTATGGCCGTAAAATTTTCGTCAATATTGGGATGTTAAGTTACTTGATTTTCTTTGTTGGCATGGCGTTTGTCAGGAATATTCAAGTGGCATATGGTTTGGCAATTCTCGCGGGGGTGGCTAACTCCGCTTTAGATTCTGGGACTTACACGACCTTTATTGAAATGGGCGGCAATCAAGGTTCAGCAAATGTGCTATTGAAAGCCTTCATGTCAATTGGTGAATTCGTTTTACCGTTGCTAATTGTGACTTTATCAGCTAAGCAACTCTGGTTCGGCTGGTCATTCATGTTACCCACTGCCATCTTATTGTTGAACTTTTGGTTATTGAATCGCCAAACTTTCCCGGCGAAAAATCAAGCCGGGTCACAAGCCGCACAGGCCGCTGAAAAGTTAGCCAAACCACGGCGATGGTTAGCGACGATTGGTTTAGCCGGTTACGGTTACACGTCCATGGCGCTGATGATTTTATACACGCAATGGATTAGTTTATTCGTCACCAAAGAGATGGGCTATCACCAAGTTTTGGCCCACTTGTTGTTATCTTTGTACAGTATCGGCTCAATTACCGGTGTGGTGGTTATCTTCTTACTCTTACGATTCGGCTTAGCTGAAAAACAGCTGTTGATTCCAATGAATTTAACGTCATTAGTGGCCTTGTTAGTCGTCTGTAACACCAATTGGGCTTGGCTCTCTATGATTGCCTCGTTCGTGTTCGGTTTTTCCGCGGCCGGCGGCGTCCTACAAGTGGGGGTTAACTTATTAATCAAGTTATATCCGCATATTAAAGGGCGGGTCACGGGGCTGTACTTCACCTTTGGGAGCGTAGCGTCATTCACGATTCCGTTGATTACTGGTTGGCTCTCTAAACGAAGTATTGGGGCAGCGATGCAATTTGATCTCGTCATCGCAGTAGCGGGTTTAGCATTAGTCATGATGACGGTATTAGCACTCGGGCCGAGTCGTAGCTTAGCTCATGAACGGCAACAAATTAATCAAATTGATCAGCAAATCGTTAAGTTATTAAATCAGCGCTTTGAAACAGTCACGACAATCGGTGAGTTGAAACAGGCGTCAAACTTGCCAGTGCTTGATACCAAGCGAGAAGCAATCGTTTTAGGACGCGTTGCTAAACAGAGTCGGCAAGCGGCGCATACGCCTTATTTACAAGCAATTTACCAAGCCATCATGGCAAATTCACGGGCCTATCAAGCGCAGCAACCGACGACCAGCAATCAAGCCGGCCAACCAACTTCTGAGGAGGAACTTTCAAATGATTGATTACGTTACTGCCGGTGAATCACACGGTCCCCAATTGACCGGGATTCTAACGGGCATTCCCGCCGGTTTAAAACTAGATATTGCCGCCATTAATGCCGGTTTAGCCGCGCGTCAAGGCGGTTTCGGTCGCGGCAATCGCCAGCAAATTGAACATGATACGGTGACAGTCACAGGTGGTTTACGCCACAGCGTGACATTGGGCTCACCAATCGCGCTAACGATTCAAAATCGTGATCACGCCCATTGGCAAGCGATTATGGACCCCATTAGTCCAGCTACCGCCGACAACACGTTACGGCGGGTCACACGACCACGGCCAGGCCACGCCGATTTAGTCGGCGGGATGAAGTACGGCCATCGCGATTTACGCAATGTGTTGGAACGTTCCTCGGCACGTGAAACCGCGATGCGGGTTGCCATTGGACAAATTTGTAAACAGTTATTGGCTCAACTGGACATCCAGCTGGTCGGCTACGTGCAACAAATTGGTCCGGTTAAAACCGTGGCGGATGAGACGCTGACTGTCGCTAAATTAACGCGTCAAATTGGCCAAAACGATTTACGGATGCCCGCGAATGCCCCAGTGGCTGAGATTCATGACCTGATTACGGCCACGAAAAAAGCAGGTGACACGCTGGGTGGCGTCATCCGCGTGGTGGCTGAAAATGTGCCAGCCGGACTTGGCAGTTACACTAATTGGCAGACAAAATTGGATGGTCAATTGGCCGCGGCCGTGATGGGGGTTAACGCGATGAAGGGCGTTGAAATCGGTGATGGTTTTGACGCGGCCGCCCATTACGGGAGTCAAGTGATGGACGAAATTGACTGGGACAAAACAACGGGCTGGTCACGCTTAACCAATCACCTCGGTGGTTTTGAAGGCGGGATGACGAACGGCATGCCAATCGTTATTAAAGCCGCAATGAAGCCAATTCCCACGTTATACAAGCCATTACAAAGTGTGGATATTCAAACGAAGGAAATCAAGAAGGCGAGTGTCGAACGTTCCGATACGACCGCCATCGTTCCCGCCGCCATCGTGGTTGAAAGTGTAGTGGCGATTGAACTTGCACGGGCATTGACGGCGACGTTTGACGGTAGTAATTTAGCCCGGTTACAAGCGATGCTCAAAACGTACCGCGCTGAATTACAGGCATACTAGCATGCGGTTGCATACGTTAGGCCCAGCAGCAACGGATAGTTATGCCGCGAGCCAATTTTACAATTGTGAGCAGCTACAAAATCAAGCGACAATTATCGGTCATCCGAGCTTTGAGGCAATTTTGACACAACTACCTACGTTATCTGGCGACTGGTTAGTCATACCAGCCGCGTTTAAATCAACCGAGTTACAGGCAAGCTGGGGTGACGTCCACTATGCAACGCTGACGCAGATGACCTTGATTGATTGCTTTATGACCGCGTTAGATCCACTGGTCGTGGTGCAACGGTTGGCAGCCGATAATCGGATCGGTTACACGCATGCGGCGACTGCGCAATTATTGCAACGACTCGTTCAATCGGTCGAAATTCAAACCGTTAGTAGTAAAGTTTTGGCTTATCAAGCCTATCAACAAAATCAGGCGGCCTATGTGCTGACAAACGAAAAAAATGTCACGCTAACGGCGCAAGAACAAGTGATCAAGCGGCTGACGCCGTCAATGGTCTGGTGTGTTTATCAAATTAAGTAGGTGGATGATAAGATGAAAAAATTAATGAGCCGGCCGACGAACGGGTTGCATGGCTGTTTAACGGTTCCGGGAGATAAGAGTATTTCCCATCGTAGTCTCATGTTAGGCGCGATTAGTCATGGTCAGACGACTATTCAACATTTTTTACCCGCGGAAGATTGTTTATCAACGCTCACGGCGTTGCAGGGGTTGGGCGTTGACATTCAGCGGACCGGAACGACAGTTCAAGTAACTGGTCAGGGCTTACATGGCTTAAGACCAGCTAGCGGGCCACTGCAAATGGGAAATGCTGGAACGGCGACCCGCTTGTTAGCTGGTTTGTTGGCCGGGCAACCGTTTGACAGCACGCTGATTGGGGATGCCTCGCTGAGTCAGCGGCCGATGGAACGAGTCCGCCAACCGTTACAACTCATGGGAGCTGAGCTAGAATTAACGGCTGGTCACTTACCAATGTCCATTCACGGTCGGAACTTACACGGTCGTAGGAGTCAAATGGCGGTGGCGAGTGCCCAAGTTAAAAGCGCGTTGATCTTAGCAGCGATACAGGCGGATGCCCCGAGCACAATTGTTGAAAAGCTACCCACGCGGGATCATACGGAGCGGCTACTTACGGCCTTTGGGGCTGAGGTGGCAACGGCGGCTGATCAGCGGACAATCACGGTTCAGCCCCAACCGCAGTTGATCGGTCAACCGGTTGACGTTCCTGGAGATTTTTCTTCGGCGGCGTTTTTCATGACGGCCGCGAGTATTGTCCCAGGGTCACGAGTGACGCTACAACGGGTGGGGTTAAATCCGACGCGGACTGGGCTATTGAGGGTCTTGCAGCGGATGGGTGGTCAGGTTCAAATTGACCGCCTAGCCAATGTCGGTGAACCGCTTGGCAATGTGACCGTGACGGCTGCTAACTTAAGACCAATCACTTTAACGGCCGCGGATATTCCGGCGGTGATTGACGAATTGCCGTTAGTTGCCTTGTTAGCTGCCACCGCCGATGGGATTAGTCGGATTAGTGGTGCCGGTGAGCTGCGGGTCAAAGAAACCGATCGGATTGCCACGATTTGCTCGGAGCTCCGTAAGCTGGGCGTGGCGATTGACGAACAACCGGATGGCTTTGTGATTGATGGTCGTCCGGCCTGGCAGGTTAAGGACTCAAAATTGGTGAGTCATGGTGATCACCGCATTGGGATGATGGCGGCTGTGGCCGCATTACGGTTAACTACGCCATTAGAACTAACTGGTGCGGCGGCGATTGATATTTCTTATCCAACTTTCTTTGAAGACCTCAGTCGCTTGTTACCGAAGACGGAGGTGCGCGTATGACGCGAGTTTTGATTCATGGTTTAGGGTTGATTGGCAGTTCTTTGGCTTTAGCAATCCGTGACGCCCAGCCGCAGGTCACAATTGTGGGCAGTGACCGGTTGGCGGCGACGTTAACTTATGCCAAGCAACACCAACTCGTTGATGAAGTGACAGACGATTTCTCAACCGCGGCGATACAAGCCGATGTCATCATTTTGGCCGGCCCTGTCAGTGTCATTCGTGATGACTTGGCAATCTTAGCAACGTTGCCGCTCAAAACGACTGTTTTGATTACGGATGTCGGTAGTACGAAACAAACAGTTTTAGCCGCAGCCAAGCCGTTGCAAACCCGTGGCTTCACGTTTATCGGTGGGCACCCGATGGCGGGATCACACAAGTCTGGTGTGACAGCTGGGCGCGCGGATTTATTTGAAAATGCGTTTTATTTTCTCGTTCCCGGATTAGCACCCCAAGCAGCGGTGACTCAGTTACAAGCGTTGCTAGTGGCAACGAAAGCCAAATGGTTGACGGTGACGCCGTCCCAACATGATCGGCTTGTGGGTCAACTCAGTCACGTTCCGCATGTGGTCGCCGCGGCTCTAGTCAATCAAACGCAGACGGCCTTGGCAGATTCACCAATGGGATTACGGCTAGCCGCGGGGGGCTTTAAAAGTTTGACCCGGATTGCGTCTTCGGACCCAACCATGTGGACGGCAATTTTGTTGAATAATCCAACGGTCGTCGTGGCCCAGTTACAAGCTTTCATGGCAACACTGACGGCAGTGACTACTGCTATTGAAACTGGTGACGGTGCCTGTTTAAAGACCTTTTTTACCGCCGCCAAAACGACCCGCGATCACTTAGGGCCGGAACGACTTGGGAGTTTGCCTAACTTTTATGACGTCTTTTTGACGATTCCTGATCGACCAGGGGCGATTGCGGGCGTGACGCAGTTATTGGCCCAGGCCCAATTAAGCTTGGTGAATATTCACATTTTAGAGATTCGTGAAGAAGTCGATGGGATATTGCAATTGACCTTTGGCAACGCCGCGACCCATGATGCGGCCATCGCATTGTTAGCCGCAGCAAACTATCAGATTGTGAGGAAAAGCTAATGGAAGCAATTTTAATCGGATTTATGGGTAGCGGCAAGACGACAGTGGGACGCTTACTAGCTGAGCAGTTGCAAACGGCGCACGCGGATTTGGATGAACTGATCGTACAGCGTGCTGGTCAACCAATCACAGCGATTTTTGCGCGCCAAGGTGAAGGCCAGTTTCGGCAGTTGGAGCAACGGACGTTACTAGCGGCGTTACAACGGCCAGGGATTCTATCCACGGGCGGCGGCACACCAACGACTGCGGCCAATGCGGCCATTTTAACGACGAGTTCGATTCCCGTGATTTGGTTGGATGCGACCGATGCCACGATTTTAGCACGGGTCGCCGCGGATGACGGTCGACCACTAGTGAATGAGCTAGATACAACCGCGTTATTGACCTTAAAGCAACGGCGGGCGGCCTTATACGCCGCCGCCGCCGACCTAGTTATCGCGACGGATCGGTTAACACCGACTCAAATCAGTCAACGGATTGTTGACTGGCTAGCGCAATCGGCTCAACGGGTGATTCAGGCTTAATGTTGATTGATCAACTTGTTCAGATAATTAACTGACAAACTAAAACCGCCGACGCAATTTTATGCGTCGGCGATTTTAGTCTGTCTGGTTCAATAACTAAAGACGAATGGTGGTATTTCCTAATTTTTTAATCAATTTCAAGTTTTCACGATAGTCGACCGGAACCGTAATAATATGCACGCCAGTTTTAGCGGTCACCGCTTGACGTAGCATCGTTTGAAAGTCGGCTGCCTTTTCCACTCGGTAGCCCACGGCACCAAAACTTTCGGCATATTTCACAAAGTCTGGATTACCGAAATCAACCTCGTCATGGTGTTGTAATTCCATATCCATCTTCCACTTAATCAGGCCATAGGAGGCGTCTTCCCAAATCACGAACACGAGATGTAATTTTTCACGGATGGCCGTTTCAATTTCTTGCGAGTTCATCATGAAACTACCGTCACCCATGACGGCAACCACGGTTCGGTCTGGGTAGGCTAATTTAGCGCCTAAAGCGCCAGGCAACGTCCATGCCATCGTGGAAAGGCCGTTATCAATCAAGCAAGTGTTTGGCAGATAAGTTTGATAGAGGCGTGCCATCCACATTTTGACGGCACCGGTATCGACTAACACAATATCATCGTCGGCGAGAACTTCCCGCGTATCATGAACGATCTTTTGAGGCAACATCGGGATCGCGTCGCTGGCTGCACCCGTGGTCAATTCTTTTTGGATCATCTCGCGAATCAGGGGCTTGCGATGCTCGAAATGAATATCTTGTTCTTGTAACGCGGTGATTAAGGCGGCTAGACTCGGACGAATGTTAGCAATGATATTTAAGGTGACATCATAATGGCTGTCGGTATCTTGACGGAACATATTGATGTGAATAATTTTTTTGTCACCAGCCGGATTGATCTTTTTCGGGTCAAACTGCTGAATTGAAAAGCCGATGGCGATAATTAAATCAGACTCTTCAAAGGCGAAGTTTTCATAGTCCTTGCGCATAAACCCAACGACACCGAGGGCATTTTTATGCCGGTCAGAAAGGACCCCTTTACTCATAAAGGTCGTGGCAACGGGAATATTTAACAATTCGCTCAACTGTTGGACATACTGTTCGGCGTGTTTCCAAGTGACGCCATCACCCGCGAGAATGATCGGATTTTTAGCGGCCGCAATCAGTTTGACAGCCCGGTCAATATCACTGGCAGTGGGCTGTGTCACTGAAATCGGGGCAATTGGTAACGGCTTGCTTTCTGGATCAGCGGGCGCCATTTCAACGTCTTGAGGAATGGAAAGGTAGGTCGCGCCGGGCTTATCCCGTTTGGAAATGGAAAAAGCTTTACGCACCATTTCTGGGACGGCGCGGGCGGTTAACACCATGCGGGCGTATTGCGTCACTGGCTTGAACATTGAAACCAAGTCGATGACTTGATGGGACTCTTTATGCAACCGATCCAAACCACCTTGGGCACTGATGGCGACCAGCGGCGTTGAATTGGTTTCCGCATCGGCAACGCCTAATAATAAGTTAATGGCACCAGGGCCGAGCGTGGCGACACAAACGCCCGGATTGCCAGTTAAACGGCCATAAACACTGGCCATAAACGAGGCGCCTTGTTCATGACGGGTCAAAATGAATTTAATTTTAGTGGACTGATTAATGGCGTCGACCAGATGAATATTTTCCTCGCCCGGAATGCCAAAGACAAACTTAACGCCTTCATTTTCCAAACAGTCAACCAATAATTGAGCCGTATTTTTACTAATAGTTGCCATAATTAACCCTCTTTATGTGATTTTAACTTTTGACTGACATAATAGCCTAAATAACAAATTAAAACGAATGGTACCGTATAATACAAGGCAATACGTTGATTTGGATCAAACCAGATTAGGACACAGGATAGGCCACTTAAAATAAATGCCAACCAGGGGACGACGGGATAGCCAGGGGTTTTATAAGTTAAATCGGCCAGTGATTTGCCACTTTTAAGGTAGGCTTTGCGAAAATTAATTTCGGATAACGCAATTGCCATCCAAACGATGACGACTGCTAAGCCGGAAATTGAGACGAGCACCAAATAAACGGAACCCGCTGCGTAAACACTTGATAGTAAGGCCAAAATACCGCCCAGCATGCTAGTAATTAAGGCAATCAATGGGACATCATGCTTAGTGGTTCGTTTAAATACTTTTGGAATCGTACCCTCATTGGCAAGTGACCAGAGCATGCGCGTTGACGCGTATAGACCGGAATTTGCCGCGGACATAATGGCCGTCAAGACGACAAAATTCATGATGTCGGCCGCATAAGGAATGCCGATTTCTTTGAATACTAAGACGAAAGGACTTTGGGTGACACCAGCTTGTTTATAAGGAATCAAGGCCGCCATGACGAACATACTGCCGACGAAAAAGATGATTAAGCGCCAAAGCGTTGTTCGAATCGCAGTGGGAATCGTATGGGCAGGATCTTTAGTCTCACCAGCCGTAATCCCGATTAGTTCAGTGCCTGAGAAAGCAAAATTAACGGTTAACATCGTGGTAAAGACACCGCCAAAACCGTTCGGGAACCAACCATTTTTAGTGTAGTTGGATAAGAGTGGCGCAGTCGAATGACCGTGTAGTGGTAACCAGCCAACAATCGCGAGCCCCCCGAGAATGATAAAAGCAATGATTGCAATGACTTTGATGCTTGAAAACCAGAATTCAGTCTCGGCAAACCAACGGACCGACATCGCGTTAACGGTGAAGATGACGACCATAAAGCCCAAACTCCAGAGCCAAGTGGGTGTGTGGGGAAACCAAGTCTGCATGATGAGCCCAGCTGCAGTGAATTCTGACCCTAAGGCGATCGTCCAAGTTAACCAATATAAGATGGCGACGGTAAAACCAGTGCCAGGGCCAATATACTTTTTGGCATAGACATGAAAGGCGCCGGTATATGGCATGGCCACCGCAAGTTCACCGAGACAGAGCATGACGAGGTAAACCAAGATGGCACCAATTGTATAGGCCAATAAGGTGCCAATCGGGCCGGCTTGGTGAATCGTATAGCCTGAACTGAGAAACAGGCCAGTCCCAATGACCCCGCCGAGCGAAATCATTAAAACATGCCGTGATTCCATTTGACGATTTAAATGTGTTTGTTTTGACATCGGTACGCTCCTTGCAGCTTTCGAATAATTAGAATAAGATGAGATAATCATATCATATTATAAGTGTAGAAAGGAAACTGATTATGCAAGTTTCGTCAATGAAAACGTTATTACAGCAAGGTCCAGTTGTGTCCGATGGTGCCATGGCAACTGAATTAGAAAAACGCGGGGTCGACACAGATAGTGCCCTTTGGTCAGCAACTGCCATGATTGATCATCTGAATGCGATTGCGGTGGTGCATCAGAGCTATTTTGCGGCCGGCGCTCAAATCGCGACGACGAATACTTATCAAGCTAATGTACCAGCTTTTGTGGCCGCTGGCATTCCGGCTGAATCGGCTCGTAAGTTGACGCAACAAGCCGTTCGAGTGGCGATTAAAGCCCGCGACGATTATGCGAGTCAGCATGCTGATTTTTCTGGCCTGGTTGCCGGAAGTATTGGACCATATGGGGCCTATTTAGCGGATGGCAGCGAGTACACCGGTGCGTATCAGCAATCAGTGGCTGAATATCAAGCTTTTCATCGTGAACGGCTACAGCTCGTCACAGGTGTTGGCGTGGACGTCTTAGCTCTTGAAACGATGCCAAATTTTGCCGAAGTTCAAGCGTTAGTTCAGTTGGTGACTACCGAATTTCCAGAACAAGCCTATTGGGTCAGTTTTAGTCTCAAAGATCCAGCGACACTTTGTGACGGCACATCACTGGCGGTTGCCGCCAAATGGGTCGCACAGCAGCCGAATGTGGTCGCGGTAGGGGTGAACTGCACGACTTTGGAGACGATTGAACCCGCCTTAAAGGTTTTAGCGTCCGCGGTAACCTTACCGTTGATTGTCTATCCTAATTCCGGCGACAAGTATGACCCCAAAACCAAAACTTGGCAGGCGACAAATTTAAGTCATACTTTTGAGTCCTTTGTCCCAGCCTGGCTAGCGGCCGGAGCCAAGATTATTGGTGGCTGTTGCCGGACAACCCCGGCTGATATTGCGACTGTGAGTCAGTTAGTTAGCGTCAAAAGGTAAGCTCTATCGTGTCAAAGACCAGCCCATACATCATAGCTGTCACTTCCGGTTGAAACTGATAACATGCGGTCGTGGGACCGGTCCAAGCCAAGCACGTCTTGGACCTCGCCCAGAACCCTTGCAAAAAACGCAAGTGTCCCGGACCGTCCGTGGGGTAACGCTGGCAAAAATCGGCCGATGTAACGCCACCATCACGACCGATGCTATCAGTCTCAACCTCCAGCTATTACGTTTGGTGGAGACAGGCAGAAACGTCGTGTCGTGTTGATACGATTGGCTGTCAGATCTAACGAGATGATTCAAAGACGTAGATTATCGGTTTTGAGATGCTTATCATTTTAAAATAAAAAGCAAATAAAAAGCAAACAACACCGACACGATTTTATGTGGCGGCGTTGTTTGCTTTAAGACTACCAGGTGAAAAATGAAATTTGCGAGTAAGTACCAGCGTGTTAGTAACTAGCCAATACGGATTAATTAACGGTTGTCCTAATCCGTAGCTATTCAGCTTAGCGGAGGCAGGCAGAAACGTTGTGCCGTTTCGGTAAGATTGGTCGGCGCTTTTGGCCGCCTAATCTTACAGGGCGATCCAAAGACGTGGGTTATCGGCTTTGAATCGAAGTCTCAGACCGCGGTTTGGCTGGGACCGTCCCTCCACAGCACAACGTTTCTGGCTGACGGAACGCTCACCACGAGTCTAAATTAGGAACGACCATTGCTGTTATTGGTCCTGTTCACGTTTCTTTTTAGTCTTGCAACCCAATTAAAAAACGGCGCGGTGACAAATTTCACCACGCCGTTTTTTAATTGGGTTAATAAAGTAAAAACATGAAGATTAATTGCAAGACGGCATTGATCATGAGATGCAATCGTAGCCGACCAAAAGATTGTTGACTGAACCAGATCGCAATGGTGAGAATGATGGCAGTAATGGTTTGCCAAGTAATGGGTTGTAAAAAGATTGCTATCACCAAGATGACGCCAGTAACCGCTGAAATCAGTTGGTTAATTTGACGCTGTTTGCTGAAACTTGGGACATACAGGAACACATAGCTGGCAACTAACGGTAATAATTTCCATAAAAACGTTGTTGAGAGGTACGCATTTTGTAAATAAAAAACCGCAACCGGAATCGTATATGACATGACAACGCTAAAAACAATCAGACCAAAATAATTCTGCATGCCAAACCGTGGAATCGCCATGATAAACAGCCAAACGCTGCAAGTTAATAACAAATAAAGCAGTTCTGACTCACTGGCAATGATATTTGTGAAAGCAAAGGCGACTGAGATGCCAATGGCAATCAAACTCCACTGTGCTGGAATGCGGCCATCAAGAATGATAAAAATTGTTGCCGTAATGGCTAGCGTGTAGCCAATTAGCGGCAGTTGCGCGGCGGAGAAGGTGGCCGTTTGAAACGAGCGACCATAGTCTAGTGCGGCCCACCAACAAGTGATGCTTTGAACGATCATAAAAATCGCTAGGTGGACGTAATCACGTTTTAATTTAAGCTTTCCAATTCGAATCATAAAATAACATCTTTCTGAGAAGTATTAGTCTAATCCTACCGATAGACGGTCGAGCAGTCAATAATTTGATAAGATTCTTTAAAAAAAATCTTGATTGTGATAGTCTTGTATAGTTATGAGCAGTTCCCGAAAGGATAAGCGACCTGTCCGAGATGGCAGGTCGAATGTGTCAAAACTAGCGGTAGCAGAGACTTATTTGCTGTTTTGACAGGCTTAGATGCCTTGTAACCGAAATATTTCAAGGGGGAATTTTAAAGTGAGTGAAAGACACCTTTTTACATCTGAATCAGTTTCTGAGGGCCATCCCGACAAAATCGCGGATCAAATCAGTGACGCCATTCTAGATGCTATGTTGGAACAAGACCCGCAAGCCCGGGTTGCCGTTGAAACTTCTGTGACAACGGGATTAGTGCTCGTCTTTGGTGAAGTATCGACCAAGGCCTACGTAGATATCCAAAAAGTCGTGCGTGACACGATCAAGTCAATTGGTTATGTTGATGGCCAATATGGCTTCGACGGTGACAACTGTGCCGTGTTAGTTTCATTGGACGAACAATCACCTGATATTGCGCAAGGGGTCGATGATTCCTTGGAAACGCGTGAAGGTGACGCGGATCCATTGGACCAAATCGGTGCCGGTGACCAAGGAATGATGTTTGGCTATGCCATTAACGAAACACCAGAATTAATGCCATTACCAATTGCCCTCAGCCATCGCTTAATGCGTAAGATTGCTGAGTTACGTAAAGACGGCACAATCAAGTGGTTGCGTCCTGATGCCAAAGCCCAAGTGACTGTCGAATATGATGAACAGAACCAACCACAACGGGTGGATACGGTAGTGTTATCAACACAACATGATCCTGATGTTGACTTAGACACCATCCGTCAAACAGTGATTGAACAAGCCATCAAGGTAATTATTCCAGCTAAATTATTAGATGATAAAACGAAGTATTTAGTTAACCCAACTGGGCGTTTCGTCATCGGTGGTCCTCAAGGGGATGCCGGTTTAACTGGTCGAAAAGTTATTGTCGATACTTATGGTGGGTTTGCTCATCATGGTGGCGGGGCTTTCTCAGGTAAGGATGCCACAAAGGTTGACCGTTCAGCAAGTTACGCCGCACGCTACATTGCGAAGAACATTGTTGCAGCTAAGCTTGCCGACCGCGTTGAAGTCCAATTAGCTTATGCGATTGGGGTTGCCGAACCAGTTTCAATCGCAGTTGATACTGCTGGAACTGGGAAGGTCAGTGATGAAGCGTTAATTGCTGCAATTCGTAAGAACTTTGATTTACGGCCAGCAGGGATTATCAAAATGCTAGACTTACAACGCCCAATTTATCGCCAAACGGCCGCTTATGGTCATTTTGGTCGAACTGATATTGATCTGCCTTGGGAACATACAGACAAGGTAGACGCGCTACAAGCTGAATTTGGTGAAATTGAACTTAATAACTAAACGTGACGAGCTTATAGGCTATCACGGTCTGTAGGTACTCGACGCTAAAAGCGACCTTTTATTTTAAGGGTCGCTTTTTTTGCGGCCTAGTGTGCAGGACAACTATCGCACTTTAGTGAGTGAAGACGATCAGGACAAATATTGTGTTATGCAATAACTTATTTTAACGCTGCTTTTAGTGGTGAGTTAACGAGGACTTGAGCTGATTATTATCGCCGAATAAGTGTGTTCAGTCAGGCCTAGAATTTTCATTTAGAAACAGTTTGTACGCTACAAATGGCAACAGAGAGGAAGCAATTATGCAACAACGAAAAACCAATGTAATCGCCGTTACCATTGCGATTTACGTGGCAACTTTTATGAGTGCGATTGAAGGAACCATTGTTTCAACCGCCTTACCAACCATCGTCGGGGATCTTCATGGGGTCTCCTTGATGAACTGGGTTTTTTCAATCTATTTATTAACTAATGCGATGATGACGCCAATCTATGGGAAGCTGACCGATTTAATTGGTCGTAAACCAGTGATGCAGGCGGGGTTATTAATCTTCATTGTGGGGTCGATGATGAGTGGCTTATCCGACTCAATGCCCGTCTTAATTTTCTGGCGGGCGATTCAAGGGCTGGGGGCCGGGGCGTTAATGCCGGTCTCAATGACGATTATTGCGGACATCTATTCGTTTGAACGTCGTGCCAAAGTGCTTGGGTTTAACAGTTCTGCCTGGGGGATTGCCTCTGTATTGGCACCGTTGATTGGTGGCTTAATTGTCGATAAACTCAGCTGGCATTGGATTTTCTTTATTAATGTACCAGTTGGTTTGATTACTTTGTTTTTATTCCAATTTTATTTACGGGAACCGAAACGCCATAGCAATGTCAAAGTGGATTATCTCGGTAGTTTTTGGCTCATGCTGTTTTTATTATGTCTGATGTTGAGTTTCCAATTATTGAGCAACGCGACAATTAACTGGATGATCGTATTCGTCGCTTGGTTTGTCAGTGCATTGAGCTTATGGCTATTTATTCGGCGCGAAAGTCATACGCCTGAACCAGTCATTTCGATGGATTTATTTAAAAATCGAACATTTGTGATTCAAAATGCGGTCGCAGCATTAATTAGTGGTTTCTTGATGGCGGTTGAAGTTTATATTCCCACTTGGACGCAAGGAATCTTAGGTGTGCCGGCCTCACTGGCTGGTTTTGCGGTGACGCCAAGTTCATTGATGTGGATTGTTGGTTCCTTTGTTACCGGCCGTTTGTTGGCTAAATGGGCCCCACGGCGAATTATCTATTTGAGTCTGGTCTTTATTCTATTTACTGGTCTTTGTCTGGCCGTTATCCCAGTAACGACACCATTTATTTGGTTCTTTGCCATTACCGCGGTTGGTGGGATTGGTTTTGGGATTACGATTACTGCGACGACAGTGACTTCGCAACACTTGGTCTCACCTAAAACCGTTGGCGTGGCGACGTCTTTTAACACGTTGAGTCGAACAATTGGTCAGACAGTGATGATTTCCATTTTCGGAATTGCGTTAAATGTCGGGATGAATCAAGGCATTGCCAAACATGAAGGCACAACGATGGCAATGATGAATAAATTAATTAATCCACAAACCGCGACTGAGTTGCCAACCAAATTATTACCAACGTTGCGTGGCATTTTATACACCGGTTTACATTGGGTTTATTTAATCGGTTTAGCCCTGATTATTCTAGCATTCATCGTGAATAGTTTGGATCGTGGTAAGCAGATGACGGCGGCTCGTCATGCGGAGCTACTGAAGAAGGATTAATTATGAAAAAACGCACTAAAATTCTTTTGATTGGATTAATTGTCTTATTGTTTGGACTCGGCGTGGCGGTCGTTGGGATTCGGGCAAAAAGTTATACGCCATCAGCAACTGCGATGACCCTAGCTCGTAAGGCAACCAAAACAACCGCTCAGTACACGTATTTCAAGGGTGATTCAGACAAGACTACTATTGTGTGCTATCCGGGTGCCTTGGTTGCTCCGTCAAGTTACAGTGTTTGGGCAACGCAATTAGCGCAGCGAGGCTATTCGGTCTACCTCATGCATTTTCCATTGAATCTTGCGGTGTTAGCACCAAATCGTGCGTCGGCCGTACCAAAACATGCTCGACAGAATTATGTTATCGGCGGGCATTCGTTAGGCGGTGTGATGGCGAGCCGCTACGCTGCCAGACATCGAACGGCAGGATTAAAAGGCGTCTTTTTTCTCGCCAGTTATCCAGATGAAAAAGGTAGTTTGAAAACCAGCCAGTTACCGGTACTATCGGTGACGGCATCACGTGATGGCGTGCTGAATTGGCAACATTATCGTGAAAATCGGCGCTACTTACCGAAGCAGACCGACTATCTAACCATCCAAGGTGGTAACCATGCTGGATTCGGCAGTTATGGTCATCAACAGGGTGATCACGACGCAACGATTAGCAATGCTAATCAGCAACGTCAAATAAGTGCCGCACTGATTAGTTGGTTACAACAATAAGCGATTGAATTTGACTGTTGGGCTGTTAAATATTAAATAAGATGAAATAGGTTTCCGGTCGTGACGTGACTGGGAACCTATTTTTTGTAGACTAAGCGGTAACGGGTATCTAAATAGTCGATAAAAATGGCTCTTTGTCAACTGTTGTTGGTAATCAGCTATCATTAGCGCCCAGCCGCCCCGTGGCTGGGCGCTTTCT
>NZ_BJDG01000037.1 GCF_005404945.1 Lactiplantibacillus pingfangensis
GTACAGAAAGCGCCCAGCCACGGGGCGGCTGGGCGCTAATGATAGCTGATTACCAACAACAGTTGACAAAGAGCCCTAACTTAGCGGTTGGCTCACGTTTTTATGCTGTGCCAGTTGCATTAATTCTAAAATGTTTTTTTACAAATATGATAGTATTTTCGTGTTAATGGGACTATTCTATGAATTGTAATTAGAAGTCTCGAATGACTAACTCAACCCACTAAGTTCACAAAATTCAGCATCGTTTAAGTTAGTTTTTTCGATTCAAGGGGTGAAAGAAAGATGGGAAAATCTGGAATGACCACTGATGATTTTGCTAAATTATCGGTTGACCAATTTTACCAAGCACTCAAGACCAAAGCGACCGGTCTGAGCGATTCTGAAGCGGCGCAACGTCTACAAACTGTTGGGCCTAATACGATTCAACAGACGCAATCGCGGTCGCAATTCAAGGCCTTCATTAAGAATTTTACGAGTTTAATGGCCCTATTATTGTGGGTCAGCGGACTGATTGCGATGTTTGTTGGCATGTTGGAACTCGGGATTGCCATTTGGGCCGTCAACATTATCAACGGTTGCTTTAGCTTTTGGCAGGAACACGCCGCGCAAAAGGCCACCGATTCACTGAAAGAAATGCTACCGACCTACACGCATGTTTGGCGTGATGGCAAAACGAAACAAATTAATGCCACCGAACTCGTTCCCGGTGATGTGTTCACGATTCAAGCCGGCAATAGTATTTCGGCCGACGCACGCATTGTCAAAGGCAGTGCGTTACAAGTTGATGAGTCCGCCTTAACCGGTGAATCGGTCGCGGTTGATAAAAAGCCAACTTACGATAAAGGCGATGGCAAATTTGCCGAAGCCAATATTGTTTATGCTGGGACAGTCGCGGTGAACGGGACGGCGACCGCGGTTGCCGTTCAAACTGGGATGCAGTCTGAATTTGGTCAAATCGCTAGTTTAACGCAAAAACAAAAAAACACGGTTTCACCATTAACCGCCGAGTTGAACCGCTTGACGCGCCAAATTTCCATGATTGCCATCTTGATTGGTTTAATTTTCTTCGTGGCGGCGATCTTTTTCGTCCACTATCCAATCGCGAAATCCTTTATTTTTGCTTTAGGAATGATCGTGGCATTTATTCCTGAGGGACTCTTGCCAACCGTCACGCTCTCACTGGCGCAAGGGGTGACGCGCATGTCCAAAAAGCATGCGCTAGTCAAGGAACTCAGCAGTGTTGAAACTTTAGGTGAAACCACGGTCATCTGTTCCGATAAAACTGGGACACTGACACAAAATCAAATGACGATTAATCACGTCTGGTTAATGCAAAAACGGTATCAAGTTAGCGGCGAAGGCTACGTCAACAATGGTAAAATTCTCGCTAACAAGCAACCCGTTAAGTTAACCCAAGATTCAGACTTAGCTTTACTATTACGTATTTCTGGCTTAGACAACGATACCGAGATTCAACCCGGTAAAACCGCGCAAGCCAAACCAAAAATTCTTGGCACGCCCACGGAAGCCGCGCATTTAATTTTGGCGCAAAAGTCGGGGCTTGGCCTAGCCGAATTGCGGAAAAGCTATCCAAGAATTGGTGAATTACCATTCGACTCCGACCGCAAACGGATGACCACGATTCATCAACAACCGGATGGCAGTCAGGTCGTTTACGTCAAAGGCGCCCTGGATGGTATTTTGGCGATTTGTGACTCGGTCCTCGATAACGGTCAAATTCGTCCGATTACCGATGCGGATAAAACCACGATCGACGCGGCCAACAAACATTACGCCGCCGAGGGTCTGCGTTCAATGGCGATGGCTTATCGAAACTATCAAGATCTGCCAACTGATCCTGCCGATTGCACGATTGAAAATACTGAACAACGGCTCACTTTCGTTGGGTTGACCGTCATGGCCGATCCGCCAAGACCAGAAATCTACGATGCCGTTGAAAAATGTCATCGGGCGAACATTAGGATTATCATGGTAACTGGTGACAGTCCCTTAACCGCCAAAAGTGTGGCGGTAAAAATTGGGATTGATAGTGATCAAGTCCGCGTCATCACCGGTGATGAGTTAGCTGCCATGAGCGACACAGCCCTACAAACGGCGGTCAAAGGTGAAGTGATCTTTGCACGGGTTGCACCGGAACAAAAGTATCGGATCGTCAAGGCCAACCAACATAACGGCGAAATCGTCGCGGCGACCGGGGACGGCGTCAATGATGCCCCCGCCTTAAAGCAGGCCGACATTGGGATTGCCATGGGCGTGACTGGGACCGACGTGGCCAAAGACGCCGCCGACATGATTTTGACGGATGATAACTTTGCGTCAATCGTCGCAGCCATCGAAGAAGGTCGAACCGTCTATAGCAACTTGCAAAAATTCCTGCTCTACATTTTGAACAGTAATGTGCCAGAAGCGATTCCATCCGTCCTTTTCTTGTTCTCACGCGGCTTAATTCCGTTACCATTGACCGTCATGCAAATTCTGACCGTCGATTTAGGCACGGATATGTTGCCAGCGTTAGGCTTAGGGGCTGAAAAAAGCGAACCTGGTATTATGGATCAACCACCACGTGCACGTAATGCGCATCTGTTGAATAAGGCCATTATCTGGAAGGCCTTTGGTTGGTACGGCATGATTGCCTCGCTACTTTCAACCGTCGCCTACTTCTTCGTCAACTATTTACACGGCTGGCCGAACGTCGCCTTGGCCGCAAGTGGCGATACTTATGTCATGGCAACCACAATGACCTTAGCCGCCATCGTCTTTTGCCAGATTGCCGCCGCCATTAATTGCCGCACCAAAGTAACTTCCGTCTTCAAGATTGGCTTGTTCAGTAACCACCGTATCTGGTGGGGCATTGCCTTTGAAATTTGTCTGATTGCCGTATTGATGTATGTGCCCGTTTTACAAGGCCTATTCAACACCGCCGCAATCAACGGTCGTGACTGGCTGTTATTGTTCAGCATTCCAATTCCACTAATTTTAATTGAAGAAGCACGAAAGGCACTTGTCCGTCGTCGCTTAAATTAAAAAACAAGCTTGAAATCAAGGTGATCATCACCAGATTTCAAGCTTTTTTTTAGTTAACGGTAGATGCAAGAATAATTGTGAGCGCTCCGTCAAATCTAGCTGGAAGTTGGGACTGAGAACACCCTACTAAATCAAGTAGCGACTGATTTCAGGATTATCTGCGGTGAAGCGCTTAAACATGCTACAATGTGAGTACTAATAATACTAAAAGCAGGTGTCTAATTATGCGTAAGGTTCAATTTTATGGTGCCGTGTCCCTAGATGGCTATTTAGCCACGACCGACGATCGGCTCGATTGGTTATTTCAAACTGAAGGTGCCGAAGAAGCACCCACTGAAGCATTCATGCAACAAGTTGATACTGCCATCATGGGACGACACACTTACGAATACACCATGGCGCAAACGACTGACCAACTGATTAATCCCTATAATCCGGACACGCAAAGTATCGTCATGACGACCAAGCCACATGCTGGTGATGACCATACTATTTTTACCAATGCTGACCTGCCGACCCTCGTGGATAAGTTACGCCAAGCAAGCGGTAAAAACATTTGGATTGTTGGTGGCGCTGGCGTTCTGATGCCGCTGTTGACGGCTGACTTGATCGATGACCTCTACATTCAAATCGCCCCGGTCTTCTTAGGTGATGGGATCACGTTATTCAATCAGGCAGACTACCAACATCGCTTCAAGCTGGCAGCCACCAACCAGTATGGTCAGTTGGCAGAAGTCCATTACACGCGCTAATTAATCCCAAACGCCGGATCATAATGCAGCTTGCCATGATAATGAGTCAATGCATGTGGATCGAGTTCGTGTAACATAAAGTTTTCTGCTGGGATTTCAAACGGTGCGGTAATCCCAAAATCGGCAGCGCTAGTATAGCCAAAGCGACCATAATAGTTAGGATCACCCAAAACACTAATTGCTGGATAGCCAGCACTATGCGCCCGTCGTTCCAATTCACGAACCAGCGCACTCCCGACACCTTGAGCTTGATACGCTGGCAGTACAGCTAACGGTGCCAACACTAGCAATGGCTTCCCCGTTGCGGGTTGCCGATTGACCGTTGCTGGTGATAACATCGCAAATCCAACAACCTCACCCGCCGCAGTACTGGCCAACACGTCAAATGTTGGTTGGTATAGCGGCGATTTTCGTAACCGGCCGATTAACTGATGCTCATCATGGTCAGTATACTTGATGCCCGTAAATGCTTTTTCGACAACCGCCGCGGTCGTTGCATATTGCGAAGGCAAGACCGTTTGTAATTTAATTGCCATCTGAAACCTCCAGTTTTTCTTGGTGATGAATCGACTGTCGTAATAACAATGGCGCAATCAAGGTGGTCAAGATAATGGCCGTAATGACCGCCGAATACCGGTCCGCCGATAATAGCTTACCTTGATAACCAATCTGCGCAATGATCAGAGCCATTTCTCCCCGCGAGACCATGCCGGCGCCAATTTCATAACCACTGGTCCAACTAAACCCAGCAATCTTCGCACCAATCCCTGCACCTAATAATTTCGTCAGGATTGCCGCCACCGTGATGACCACAATGAACCAGAAATCATTCAGGAATCCCTTGAAAGACATGTTCAACCCTATACTAACAAAGAACACCGGGATAAAGACAGCATTTCCAATCGGCTGAATATGGCGATCAATCACTTCATGATAATCGGTTTGTCCAACCGCAATACCGGCAAAGAATGCCCCAATCACCGCACTCAGGCCAATAAAGTCGGCTAAATACGCCAGTCCAAAACAAATAACCAATGACATCAGGGTCACCGAAGTCGGCACCAGTAACGCATCCCCAATTTTCATCAACAATGGAACAAGCCATTTAACGACGACAAAGAGGCTGACAAAGAACACCGCTTGAATCGCCAAAGTTAAGCCAAGATTCGTTGATTGTGCCGAACTCGTTCCCACTTGACTGCCAAATAAACTGACCATTAAGCTCAAAATCAAAACAGCCAGCACATCATCAACAACCGCCGCACCTAAGATGGTTGTCCCTTCCTTACCATCAAGGGCATTCAACTCTTTTAACACGGCCACCGAAATGGACACAGAGGTCGCCGCAAAAGTCACGCCTAAAAATAGACTTTCAACATTACTTAAATGAAACAGTTGGCTGCACCAGTCAATCACTGCGACTGGCAAAATGACGCCGAGTACGGCCACTAATAGGCTCGGTTTCCAATATTTTTTCAGTAATTGTAAATCACTTTCCAAACCGGCCATAAACATCAAAATGATGACACCGAGTTCTGCAAAGTCTTTAATGAACGCCGTCGCAGAGACCCAACCGAGTAAAGCTGGTCCTAAAACAATACCGCTAAGTAGTTGACCGATGACAGCCGGCAGCCCCATCCGGACACTAATATGCCCCGCCACTGCGGTCACAATCAAAATTAAACTCAAAGTTCCAATGTAGCCCATTTTTTGCCTCCTAAAAAAGGGCACGTCAAGAAATCAACTGCCCAACCCAAAAGCAGTTCGAATTCTTGAAGTGTCCTTCAACCGAATATATCCATCTGTGAAATTAGTATAGCATATTTTCATGGCACTCGATAGCAAGCGGTATCACAACATTATCAAACCATCACTTCTGCCAGTGGCGGCCGGGCATCTCGCGGATAACTAACGGAAACCGTTACTTAATAATTTTCTCCGTTAGTTTCAATATATAACTAACAGCAGTTGCCAGCCGAAACCACGTATTCAACTTCGACCAGAGATTATACATAACTGAAAGGTTCAAGATTAGCGCTATTATTTTTAAGAATCAATTCAACTATTTTTAAGTCTTTTATCCGTATCACCACTAGCCTAGCTGGAAGGCGTCACTGATTGCATCGGGCATGAAGGTCCCGTTTGAGCGGCGCTTTTTGCTGGTCTTACGGGACGGACGGTCCGGGATAGTTGCGGCTTTTGCAACCATTCCGGGCGAAGGCCAAGACCGGTTCTCAGGCTTGGCCTGGTCCCTCGTCCGCATGTAATCAGCGACACCTGGAAGCGACAACATCGACTTCTTTGCATCACCAATGGACTGTTACGACTACATTTATTAGTGATTTTCGTTTTTCATCCTTTAGTTCCCCAACTATCACGCGCTAAAACCGGTATAATGACCCTATTGAGCTTTTTATCGGAAAGGACGATTTGTTGTGACCCACATTGCTGATTTTCACCAGCGTTTTTGGTTTTTAGTATTTTCTATTTTTTTAAACTCGGCGGCCAACGCACTCACCATCTCAACGAACTTAGGAAGTGCCGTTTGGACTGGCTCAAGTGTTAATTTGGCAAACTGGATTCACGTTCCATTGGGCACTACGCTCCTACTGTATGGCATTGCGGTCACAGTCTTGAACCAACTCATGCTTGGTCATTTTGATTGCCGTCGTTTCATTTCCAACTTGCTTTACATTTTGCCATTCAGTTACTTGGTACAATTTATCGGCCTTTTTTGGAATTGGTTGGGCGTGCCGACGCTACCAATTATGCTGCGTTTAATTG
The DNA here is from genome assembly GCF_005404945.1 of Lactiplantibacillus pingfangensis. Taxonomy (GTDB): domain Bacteria; phylum Bacillota; class Bacilli; order Lactobacillales; family Lactobacillaceae; genus Lactiplantibacillus; species Lactiplantibacillus pingfangensis. Next base: position 6,582 of record NZ_BJDG01000037.1, read on the forward strand.
TTAATTTACTAGGTTTACTAGGCGTCGCGGCGGCCGTGTCTATTTATCAACGCTGTAACCTCATTCAACATCCTAACGATGACTTGTCGTACATCTTGCGCTTTCGGTTCTTACACGGCTCCGCAATCATTGCCCAATGGACAAGCTACTTGCCACCGTTGACCATTACCGTTGTTGCTTTTCTGATTACTGGTCAATTACGCGCCATTGGAATTGGGACTGTTTTTGCCTTAGTGGCGCAAGGCGCCATTATGGGTTGGTCGGATACCCACGTCTTCCCTAGTCTCAAACATCATGTCGATGTCGCCACGGCTGAACATCATACCGTTTAGCTTTGACAAGTGTTTTAAAACGATTACATTTTGAAAAGGCGTTGACTTTGTTTCAGTCCTACCTTAATAATGGGTTGTGTACTTATCAAATTCTAATTATTGGACTGATTATATGAATCTCACGCAACTGACCAGTCAAATCATTTTGATGTTCATCTTGATGCTCGTTGGCCTAATGATTAATAAGCTGGGCTTCATGCATGCACAGACCTCAACTGATTTGACCAACATTTTACTTTATGTCGTCTCACCTTGCTTGATTATCAAAGCATTTGAACAAACCTTTTCCACTGACCGCTTGCAGATGCTCGGCCGGGTCATTATTGCCATCATCATTATTTATGCGTTAATGATTATGATCACACAACTCGCATTCAAACGGGTTAAAGATGACAATCTTCGTCGGATCATGCGCTATGGGTCGGTCTATTCGAACGCCGGTTTTATGGGCATTCCTTTGACCAGTTCACTCTTTGGGACCACCGGCGTCTTTTTTGCCGTTGCATCTTTAGCCGCCTTTAACATCTTCAGCTGGACGCACGGGATTTCACTATTTACCGGCAAACAAGGCAGTGCTCGAGATAATGTGAAACAAATCGTTTTAAATCCAAATATCATTGCAATTATTGCCGGCTTAATTTTATTTATGTCCTCGTTTCACTTACCAACAATTGCCAATAGTGCCATTACATACGTCAGTTCTATCAATACGCCACTTTCGATGATTGTTATCGGCAATAGTTTAGCAGATGTGAAACTCAACCGGGAAACTTTGGACAGACGGCTATGGTGGGTGCTCCTTTTACGGAATCTGATTTTTCCTTACCTCGCCATCGTTGTTCTACAGTTAATGGGAATCAGTGGCGTGCCGCTCTACACTACGGTACTGATGGCCGCTTGCCCGGTCGCCGGAATCGTCGTGCTCTTCTCACTCAAAGTCCACGGTAATCCTGGCCCGGCCGTCGCCCTGATGAGTATTTCAACCATTTTAAGCGTGGTCACCATTCCACTGGTTTTTGCACTCGTCAGTTTAAGCTAAGCCTATGCATCACTTATCTAAAGTAATAAATACTAAACAACGCCGACAATTTTATGTCGACGTTGTTTTAATTATCTGCTAAAACTTGAAAGTACTAGTAGAAACGTGAACAAGACTATCTCAGCAACAGTTTCAGTCTAGCCAATCACGAGCAGCGGCTAAATCAGTCACCATCTTAGTCGGTTGGGCCGTCCCCGCGGGCTTATCTTGACCACGGTTAACCCAAATCATCGGCCAGTGTAATTGCTCAGCTGGGACCACGTCTGTCTGATACCCGCGCGCAATGTGCCAATGATTATCGGCAGTTAGCCCTAATTGCTGTTCAGCTGCTTTAAAAAAGGTCAAGTCTGGCTTGTAAGCTTGAACATCTTCCGCTGTCAGCACCGCATCAAATGGCACTTGTAACGCAGCCAAATTAGCCGGCATAATATCCCAAGATGAATTGGACATAATCACGAGCTGATTTCCGGCTGCGTGCCAACGTTGCAAGGTTGACACCACATCCGAAAATGGCAATAAATGACGTTGAACTTGTAAGCAGTCGACATAGTGACTTTCAAAAAAATGCGTTTGTCCAAATAACTGGTCTAAGTGTTTTAAGTCTGCCCGCACCAAAGTTGCATAGTCCAAATAAGGGTGGACGCTTGCTGGATCGTCTTCATAATTTTCATAAGCTGTACGTACCTTGACCGGATCTAGTCCCACCGCCGTTGCTAGATTTTCAAGCCACTGGTACAACGGGTCCGTATTGATCAACGTCCCATAACAATCAAATGTTAAAATTTTAGTCGTCATCTTTCGTGCCATTCCTTCCTATAACTCACCACTATATGCTTATTTTATTCTAGCACATACTAGGCGCCATATATGGCAAGTAACTGGCCGCGGACGGGTTGTTAGAATTGGTCTAGGTTCAGTGCTATACTTAATAGTTATGTGATTTAATGGCTTTTTTATAACCAAATTTAAGAACCAGAAAGGATGGTTTTAAGCATGCCGGCACAAACTTCGGCTTTGCCTCTCGATGCTGATGGCAAGCCCTATCATCGCACTTGGCTAGTCCTGACTTTATTGGTCGGGACTTTTAGTACCTTCGTGACCCAAACGCTTTTGACGACCGCGTTTCCAACCCTAATGGCCTACTTTCATATTTCAGCCAACGCCGTTCAGTGGTTAACGACGGGTTTCATGTTGATTATGGGCATTATGATTCCAGTGAGTGCTTGGATGCTCACGCGCATCAACTCCAAAGTTTTGTATTTAGCCGCAATGGTCATCTTCGGACTTGGGACCATTCTGGCTTACTTTGCCGTTAATTTTCAAATGTTACTGATTGCACGCATGATTCAGGCCATGGGCGTCGGCATTTCAGCGCCGGTCTTTCAAACCATCATGTCATCCGTCTACCCACCAGAAAAACGTGGCTCAGCCATGGGAACGGCTGGTATCGTGATTGGGCTCGCGCCAGCGATTGGTCCGACCTTATCTGGTTGGATTATTGATAATTATAATTGGCGGGCGTTATTCCTCTTTATCATGCCAATTAACTGGCTTGTCATTATTATTTCGTTATTCACCTTACGAAAAGTGCTGCCAACTTCGAAACAACCGATCGACTGGTGGTCAGTGATCATTTCGACCGTTGGCTTTGGCAGCATGTTGTACGGTTTTTCATCAGTTGGTGACGCTGGCTGGGGTGACCCAATTGTTTTGATCACTTTGATTGTTGGCATTATTTTTATCGGCCTATTCGTCCATCGTCAGCTCCATATGGACCAACCTTTATTGGAACTACGGGTCTTCAAAATCCCCGCATTCACCTTATCGACAATTTTAACCGCCCTGGCCTACATGGCGATGATGGGTGTCGAATTAATTTTGCCAATGTATATTCAAACAGTCCTCGGGCGATCCGCGATGGACTCCGGGCTGATTCTCTTACCCGGTGCAATTATGATGGGCATTATGAGTCCAATTACCGGTCGGATTTTTGACCATATTGGTGCCCGTCGTTTGGCCATGACCGGGATGTTACTGCTAACGCTCGGAACCGCCTTCTTCTTGTCAATCAGCGCAACCACGCCAATTTTATGGATTATCGTCGTTTATGCCATTCGGATGTTCGGCTTGACCATGGTCACAATGCCGGTCACCACAACTGGGATCAATGCCTTACCATTCAATCTGATTTCACATGGCACGGCTGCCAATAACACCTTGCGCCAAGTGGCTGCTTCAATGGGAACTGCCGTGCTCATTAGTGTTTACTCCAGTGTGGCAAAGTTACAAATGCCTAGTCACAGTTTATTGACACGCTCGCCATTGCGCTATCAGACCGCCGCAACCAATGCGACACTGACCGGTTACCATATGGCGTTCATCGTTTCCTTAGTTTTCTGTGCCTTTGGCTTTGGCCTAACTTTCTTCTTGAAGGCGCACCATTCAGTCGCCGCACAACAGGGAGATGATGCCGCATGATTATTAGCTTATTAATTCTAGCAACGTTTATTTATGCAGGTGTCATGATTTTTATGCCTAACAGTTTTAAACGCACCCTGTGGATTGCCGTCAGTTTTATCGTAATTGCGGGCAGTTTAGTCGCGCTCGTTTTGAATGATACTGATCACTTGGGAATGCGTGAAGCCAGCACCACCCGCACTGAAAAATTAATTCCCCTGCAATCAAAACAACGTTCATTGGGGATTAAGCCCTTAGGAACTGGCAGTGAACGCGTCGTTTTATATCGCAGCACTCAGACCGCTAAAGTCCAAAAAACAACAACAGCTGCCACAACTACGACAATCACGACTGGTCACTCAGCGCAAGTCAAAATCACCACGACCCACTGGATTTATCGCAGTCATTTTGACAAGCTACTGTTTAGCTTAGGTAAGCCCAGTCACCAAGTTGCACGTCGCGAATATCGCTTTGTGCTGCCAGCAACTTGGCAGACAGCAACGATTAGATAGCCCAAAATTCACTTATTTCTAGTGCATTCGTCAAAGCAAAAAGTCGCTAATTGAAGCGACTTTTTTTGTACCCTCATTTTGTTCTCAAATTAAATCTGTGATAACGACTTTGCCGATTGCGTGTTTTGAGCCAACGATCTGGTGCGCTCTTCTCAGATTTTGAGCTGAGATTGGACTTAAGGTCGTATTAAGCGTTGACTTCAGCTGGCCTGAATCCAGGAGCTGAGCGACTCGATTGAGAATATCATGTTGCGTAATCATGGTAGCCGTATGATAGAAAGACTTAGTATACATCCATTCCCAAGCGAATTTAGCACGCTTTGATTTAAGATCTATTAGTTTCACCGGCGTTGTGCTTCCAGTTGTCGAGACAATTTGGCCATCCGGTTTGATTAATTCAGTGATTTCGTGCCAGTGCCGTGTTAAATCATTCAATTCCAAAATATAGTCAACCTCGTGATAGCCAAGCTCTCGGACTTGCTTAACCAAATCATGGCGGTGATTAACAGTTTGATCAGCGCCATGCGCCAATGTCCACGCAATGCTGGCATCCCTGGAGGCAGTCGCGATAACTGTCAGCCCCGCTAAATGTGCCAATTGAGTTGCAATTGATCCGACGCCCCCAGCACCCTTGATAATTAAAATTGTTTTACCAACATTTTTCGCGTGGTCACTCGGTTCAATGGCTAGTTGTTCAAATAGAGATTCCCAGGCAGTCAAAGCAGTTAAAGGCATGGCCGCAATTTCTGCCGGACTTAGGGTTGTTGGCGCATTGCCAACCAGTCGTTCATCAACCAGCTGAAAGTCACTATTTGTGCCCGGCCGGTCATAGGCACCCGCATAATAGACCTTATCTCCGGGTTGAAATAGCGTGACATCAGCGCCGATTGCGTCAACCACTCCGAATGCGTCCCAGCCAATAACTTTGGGGTCAGCGCCCTTTTTGATGTTTGACCCGCGATCATAGACATCAACAGGATTAACTGAAATTGCCTCAACACGAACTAAAATATCATGGCCTAGTGCCGTTGGTTTCGGCACCTCAAATTCAAAGATACTATCTGGATTATCAATTGGTAACCGTTTATCAGATCCATAAGCTTTCATGTCATCCAGCCCCTTTTCTTAGCCTGAAGACAATCATAGGCGTTTTTTCGTAAGCCGCAATCCTGAATTTTTTGAAAGTTAGTTACAAAATTGTGAGTTAAGGTGCTAATTAAGTTAACGACTAACGACAATAATTTGGCTTGCAAATGAGCTGGTTGTATACTCAAGAAAAGGAGTGAGCGTCTGTGAGAGATTATTCGTTCAAATGTGAAAAGACTTGTCCAGTCGCCGGTGCTGCAAGGATTTTATCCGGGAAATGGAATGCTGTGCTTATTTATAAGCTCTTTCAGCATGACGTTTGCCGATTTAGTGATTTTTCAACTAGTTTTGAAAACTTATCTCCACGCATGTTAGCACTAAAACTCGCTGAACTGGAAACTGCTAATATCATTTCAAAAAAAGTCTACCCAGTCATCCCACCAAAAACAGAATATCGCTTAACCGCCTTTGGTGAAACCTTAAAACCAGTTATTGACGCCATGGAAGCCTGGGGAAAGTATAACAACCACGTTCAAGATAAAAATCGCCTTGAATCAGCTTCCTTATTACCACACGATGATGAAAGTTGATACGGCCGATTTTTCCATCAAAATTGCTTAGTCAGTAAAAAAACATCAGTCAATCATTACTTGAAAAACTGTTTCAAGTAACCATCGACTGATGTTTTGATTTTTGTAGTCGTGACTGATGCCTAGACAGTCGCTAATCTTTATTTCAAAAGTAACGTAATCAAAATCAACGCCGTCACGACTTGAATTGACCCCACGCCTAAGCCGTATAAAGCCAGCCGTTTGCCGGCTTTCAAAAAGTTAACTAAATTCAAACGTAGGCCAATTGCTGCTAACGCGATTATTTCAAACCAACTGCTAATCGTGTGTGCCGTTGCCCCAACAATGGCAGGCAATGTGAACAGACTGTTTAAGGCACATAAAATTAGAAAGCCAGCGACATACCAGGGTAACCAATGTCCACTACCATTACCACTGACTACTGCATCCTCTGCTAATTTCTTCTCCAAAGTTCGCTGATGCAACCGCCCAAAAATCAGCACAACCACGACTAGCATCATAATCCGCATGATTTTAAAAATCGTGGCGAACTGGACCGTCGCTTGATTAACCATGCTGGCCGCCGCTACGACTTGACCGACCGACTGCAAGGTTCCACCAATCAAGGCCCCCTTCAAAATCGTTTGACTGCCGAAAAGACTCATCCCAAGCCAAGGCAATGTCAGCATCAAAACTGTCCCCATCAAATTAACGAGCGTGATCACCGTGCCTTTGTCATCTTCATCAGCTTCGATCACTGGTGCAATTGACGCAATTGCCGACGAACCACAAACCGCATTTCCCCCAGCCATGAGCAACCGCATGGACTGGCTAAAGCCGAGTCGATTGCCAAGCCATAATGCGCCCACAATGGTAACGGTCATTTGAATCAAAATAAACCCAACGCCCCAGATCCCAATTTGACCAATCGTTTGAACCGTCATCGTGGCCCCGAGCAACATGACGGAATATTCCAACAATTTACTTTCAGCAAACTTAGTTCCTTTTGCCAATTGGGGTTGCCGCAACACGGTATTGCCCAATAAGATCCCTAGTAAAATCGCGATCGTGGCCGCGCCCAAAGCAGGAACGCGTTGCGCTAACAACTGACTAATCAGTGCAATCACCAAACTAGTACCTAACCCCGGTAAAATAACTTTCAATTTCATTTACTCAAACTCCCCTTGCCTTCTTGATAGATTTTATTATACCGGGCTAGCATTTATTTGAGAAATAAATTATTATGATAGTTATCATTAAGATTATTAATCGAAAGCCGTGACTACCATGCTAAAATCCTTACAAACTTTTATTGCCGTTTATGAAACGCGTAATTTTTCACAGGCGGCGGAACAACTCTTCATCTCGCAACCAACTGTCTCAACCCAAATCAAACAGCTTGAAACTGATTTGGAAACAACCTTATTCACGCGTAACGGGCGCCAAGCCATCCAACCAACGGCGAGCGGTAAACTACTCTACCAGCAAGCGCAAAAATTACTGGAAACTTGGACCGCGACTAAAACAGCGATTCAATCAACCAAGACCACGACCCCAACCATTTGCCGAATTGGCGCGTCACATACGACGGCTAGCTTAATTTTGCCAGAGTTACTGACTCGCTTAGCGCCTTTAAGCCAACAATTCAAATTTGAAATTACCTTAGCAAACTCTGCCGACATTTTGACCCAAATGACCCAACATCATTTAGACTTTGGCTTAGTGGAAAAACCTTTAGTGACCGATCAATTAGACCGCTTAGCATTTGCTCAAGATGAACTCGTCCATGCGGGACAAGCAACGAGTCCCCTGTGGCTCTTGCGTGAACCTAATTCTGGGGTACGCCATTACACCAATGCCTACCTCAAAGCCCAAAATATTCGACCGGCACAAACGATGATTATCCACAGTAATCAACTCATTGCTGACTTATTAGCTCAAGGGATTGGACAGACGATTATTTCAAAGCACGTGTTAGCTCCCAATGTTCCGATTGTTGACTTAGGACCGAACTATCAACGCCAATTTTTCATGCTGACTCCAACAACCCTCAACCCAGCCCTCAAAACTATTCAAGCCACGATTTCAGCCGATTTACAAAGCTGGAACGCGACTTTCCCGCACGATCACCACTGAATTCGTTAGAAACAAAAAATTTTAAGTTAAAGCGCTCAGAAAATCTGATTCTTTTTAAGTCTTCAAATGAATTGGTATAATTTACTTATTGAAATTGCTTAACTTGGGAGAATATTTATGAAAATAACAGGAAATGAAGATCTAAGGATTCAGAAAACAATTAATGGTATTTATTCAGCGTTTGAGTTCTTAATTTGCGAGAAAGATTTTGAGAGAATTACAGTTAAAGAACTTACTGAACGAGCTCAAATTAATAAAAAAACATTTTATCGCTATTATCCAACAATAAATGATCTGTTAGCGGAATTGCAAGCACGCTATTCGCAGGAGTATCTAAAAACTGTCGGCACTTTTGAATACCCGCGTGATTTAATGAAAAGTGTTCGCAGCTTTATCGAGTACTCCGCAAGCCAAAATGTGGCATACGAAAAGATTACTTGCAGCGGTACCTATGCTGGCATTCGGCAACAGATGATTGATCAAGTTATGAATAATACATGGCAAAATTCATCTGAATTTCAACAATTGGATGACTGGCAACAGCGTACTTTAATTTCGTTCATGCAAAACACTGGACTAGAAGTCTACAAACAATGGGTTGCAGATAAGAAGCGGGCACCTGTTGAGGAAGTTGTTCAAACAGCTGAAGCATTAATGAGTAGCGTAGATAAATTCTTGGAAGTATCAAAATAATTTTATTTGGAAGTCATTGGGTCGAAAAGCCTAATGACTTTTTTTATGCCACTCTTTTGATTTCAGGGTAGCATAAGTCACTTTTTCTGAAACATCGACCATTGTTGTATGTTTATTGGCACTGCATAATATGCTTTGTGGTCAGGAAGTAATGACTGAGAGGGTTAAAAATGGAAAATTTGGAAATTAGTGCAGTAAAAAAGGTTTGTCGTCAACAAATAGCAGCGCTGATTACCAAAGATATGGATTTACTAGATCAAATCATTGATCCAGATGCAGTTTTTTTTCATATTACTGGTAAGCGTCAAACTAAAGCTGAGTGGTTCAAACAGATTAGAATTGGCCGTATGACCTATTTCAATAGTCAAGAACTTGCCCTAACTGTTGAGGGTGATGGGAATCATGCGTTTGCCCACATGAGTAATACGATAGAAGCACGCATTTATGGTTTTCGAAATATCTGGTTATTGGGAGCAGATATCAAGTTACGGAAAGTTAATGATGAATGGAAAATCATTGAATCAAAATCACGTTTACTTTAGGAGAAAAAGATGACGAGAAGAAATTTAGCAACTGCAACGATTGCCCTATTAATTGCAAATTTTATGGGTGGACTGGATGCCACCATTGTTAATACCGCTCTACCTTCGATTATGAGTGATCTGAATGGCATGCGCTTAGTTGGTTGGGTTAGTTCAGCGTTTTTATTAGGTACAGCGGTAACCACTGTTTTGTGGGGAAGAGTCGCCGAAATCTTCGGAAATAAGCGGATCTTTCAATTTTCAGTAGTCTTGTTTATCATCAGCTCAATGATTGGTGGTCTTGCTACCAATATGCTCATGTTAATCATCGCCAGAGCCGTGATGGGAATCGGTGCTGGTGGGATGGTTTCAATTCCATTTATCATTTATGCAGACATTTACCCTAATCCAGCACAACGCGCACGTGCTCTAGGTTGGGTCACCGCATTTTATACGTTATCCACCGTTGTTGGACCACTAATTGGTGGCTGGTTAGTAGATGCCTTATCTTGGCACTGGGTGTTTTTTATCAATTTACCTATTGGTATTATTTCAATGCTACTCTTACAATTCACATACCGTGAAAAACGTATTGAAGCTTCGAAAGATGGGTTTGATTATTTAGGTGCTGGTCTTTTGTCTGCCGCATTAATTATTTTATTATTTGCAAGTGATGGTTTGGCCGTGAGTTGGTTACGCTCACTCAGTTTGTTCATCATTGGTCTGTTTGTCTTAGGGCTATTTTTATTCATTGAAAATCACACTAAGGGTGCCTTAATTCCACTTGATTTACTTAAAAATCCACGGGTACAAGTTCAAAATGTCATGATGTTTTTAATCAACGGTTTTATGATTGGATATAGTGTGTATGCGCCAATGTGGGCACAAGGCTTACTGGGTAAGTCCGCGACTTTTGGTGGGTTGACACAAATTGCTAGTTCAATCCTTTTGTTAATTGGGACACGCTTAACTGCCAAGCTGATGGTTAAATTGCCATATAAACGAATTGTAATATTTGGAACGATTAGTGTGGTCATCTCCGCATTGGCAATGACGTTCGCTACTGAATCTGCCCCCTATTGGTGGTTAATCGTTAGTGGTGCATTTGAAGGCCTGGGAATGGGATTGTCATTCACCCCAATGCAAGTGTCATTACAAGACGGTGTTCGCAAAGATCTAGTCAGTGTTTCAACTACGTTTGGTTTGTTATTTAGAACTTTAGGCCAAACATTTATGGCATCAATTTTTGGAGCTGTTCTGAGCCTCAGCACAGCAAGTCAAGCCAACCAAACAAATGGAAAAATTACAACAGCAATGATCAATAAGCTTTCAGATGCTAGCACTGCCCGTGAGTTACCGCAAAGCTTATGGCCAGCAATGCGAATAATTTTATTTAATGGGTTGCATACGATTATGTTGATCGGACTAACCCTAGTTGTTATTAGCTTCATTTTGAACCTTGTTCGAAAAGAACCGCTCAAACAGCCACGTTAATTATTTTATGACACCTTTTGAGTAAAACCGTGACATATGCCACGGTTTTAGAATATGTGACCATTGGTATGCCATTCGAAAGAAGCGATAATGTATATTGTAGCAAGGAATGATATGGCGGTTTTAAGTTGTTAGACAAATAACTAAGAGTATTAAACTTTATAAACTTAAGGAGCATATTCACTATGAATTTACAAGAAGTTAGTGATCGTTTGGAATTAAAAGAATTGGTAGATTTATTCTCAAATTATTCTGATACTAAGGAAAATGACAAACAGGTTAAGCTATTTACAGAAGATGGAAAAGTTAACATTATCAATGATGGCCAAATTACTTTCGTTCTTCGGGGCCGTAAAGAAATTTTTAAAGCGTTCTCTAACTCTATGGAAGATTATAAATCAGTATTCCATATGAGTGGTCAGCAAACGATTGACTTCGTAGATGATACGCATGCCAATGGGACAGCCTATAACTTTGTCGTTCTCGTTAAAGAGAATGGAGATGGTTCATTAACGACTACCCAAGAAGGCGTACGTTATGAAGATAGATACGAAAAAGTTAATGATAAATGGTTGATTGCTGAACGTAACTCGCACTTTAATTGGCATTTAGAGAAGTAATCGCCCATTGTTAAGCCGATAGATTGCGGCAATAATATACAAATATAATGTTAAGGGAGCAGTAATAATATGAAGAATGTATTAATTATAGGTGCAACTGGAACATTAGGAAGTGCTGTACGTCAAACATTGTTAAGCGCAACTAATCAGCAACTCACCTTATTTTCTCGGCATGCTAAGAAATTAAAAATTAATGAACAACGTGAGCGTGTCATTAATGGCAACGTGCTTAATCCCTCAGATCTAGCAGCAGCCTTGGTTGATCAGGAGGCCATTTTCGTAGCGTTAAGTGGTGATATGGCAGCTTATGCGCAAAGCCTAGTTGATTCAATCAACGGCCTGGCCAAAAAGCCCAAACTTATTTTCATTACGACGATGGGTATTTATCAAGAGATTCCCAATTGGTTAGGTACCTCGCCAGATCCAAACAAAAATAGTATTTTGAGAAGTTATCGCCAAGCGGCCGATATAATTGAAGAATCGGATTTAAATTATACATTAATCCGACCAGGTTGGTTTACTAATGGCCCAGTTGATTATGAAATCACTCATAAAGGTGAACCATTTGGCGGACATGATGCTTCAATTCAGAGTATTGCAGATTTAGTTAAGCGACTAGTTTTAGATACTGAATTAGGTAAACGCGATAGTTTAGGTATCAATACCCCAACTAACAATCATTGAGGAGCGTAAAAATGAAAAAGATAATGGAATTAAGTAATGGTATTTCGATGCCACAATTAGGATTTGGTGTTTTCCAAATTCCAACACATGAGGATGCTAAAAAAGCCACATTGCAAGCAATCAAAGCAGGTTATCGATTAATTGATACAGCAGCGGCTTATATGAATGAACGAGCAGTTGGTGAAGCAATTAAAGAGAGTGGTGTCCCACGCGAAGATTTATTCATTACCACTAAGCTATGGGTGCAAGATATGGGCTATGAAGCTACTCAAAAGGCAATTGATCACTCATTGGCACGTTTGGATCTGGACTACCTAGATCTATATTTAATTCATCAACCTTTAAATGATGTTTATGGTTCATGGCGTGCAATGGAAGATGCTTATGATGCTGGAAAGCTTAAAGCGATTGGCGTTGCTAACTTTGAAAATGATCGGTTACAAGATTTGATGATAAATAACCGTATTAAACCAATGGTCAATCAAATTGAATTACATCCTTTCCATGCGCAATTTAAGCGTGTTCAATGGTTGCAGAAACAAGGTATTGTCGCAGAAGCTTGGGGACCATTTGCTGAGGGAAAACAGCAGATTTTTTCAAACCCAATTATCAAAAAAATCGCACAAAGTCATGAGAAAACGACTGGTCAGGTTATTCTACGTTGGCTAACACAGCGTGGTATTGTTGTTATTCCAAAGTCTGTACATGAAGAACGAATCGTTGAAAATTTTGCTATTACGGATTTTGAACTGACAGCTTTAGAAATGGACATGATGAGTACGTTGGACCAAAAGCAAAGTTTATTTGGTGATATGCATGATCCTGAAACGGTTGTCACCCTTGAGAAAATGCACCTTGATTATGATGAACGGTAAACAACTCAATAACATTGTGTATGTTTATGTTAGAAAAGGACTCCAGCTTAATGGGGGGCTATACTCCTACTTAGGTAGACAAGCAAATAATTAAAGCTTGTTTACTTAGGGAGGAGTTTTTAGTATGGGCCG
>NZ_BJDG01000038.1 GCF_005404945.1 Lactiplantibacillus pingfangensis
CATACAAAAATCCCTCCATGATAATCAGATGAATTATAGTATTTCATCTGACAACCATAGAGGGATCATAACAGCCACACTCCCCGTTTAATAATTATCTTTCTGACGCTGTTCATTCACTTGATTCTTCGCAATAAAAGCGGCTTGAATCTCAGTTTGTGAATAACCGAACTCCACTAAGCCAATTTTTAAAAAGACATGCCAAGCGTGCTTGTAGCTAACTTGACGATGATTGAAATAGGCATCGTACAATAAATGTTTAATTGCCAAATATTGTTTATTCAAATCAGTTGGTCGTTTCTCACCTAATTCAGTGATTTCTTCGGCTGTCATTGGAATGAGATGTGTCCACTGCTGAATGGCAGCGACTAGAAAAAAGAAATCCATGGCATCGACGTATTCATTGAGCAAGGTTTCACGATGCGTCTTCCCAGCATCGGCCTTTCCCTTGTGAATCTTCCAAACTTTGAACCACTCAGACGTATTCGCCATCTCAGCCAGTTCAACATCGAGTGAGACCATGGCATTCTGCAACCGTGTCTCCGGTTTCCAATGAATCGCTTGCCGACGCGTAATATCTTGGTCTAGTCGAATAGATTGTTGCAATAGCGTGGTTAAATCTAACATATTATCCCCCATCAGCTATGCGAACACCAATGGATCTGCTTTAATTTCGAGGGCCTCAATGTTGCCAAGATACCAATCTCGCATAAAATCAAAGTGGAGCAACACATCAAACCAAGAAACCCGTTGGTCACTATCCCGTACAGTCAGCACCCATTTGGCAGTCTCAGGTGCCCCGGCATCAAAAACGTCAACAACCAAGGCCCCTGGCAACTCAATTTCAGCACCGTGACCGCTTGGTGAATTGCGTAACATATAGTCGTGTTCGGCAGCCAAGACAAATAGTTTGTCCAACACCTCGCCATTGAGATCAGCTTGACGTAACTCATAACGGGCCGCGTTATTGACATCTAAAATATTAAAGTCCACGTTAAACCCGAAATCATTTTGCAAATCGTGGCCAAAGTTGATCAAGGTTGCGAGCACCGTATTAATTTGGTCAACCCCAGTTCCCTTTAAAAGTAATTTATTAATAAATAAATTGGTAAAGGCAGTACTGTTAAACCGCAATAATCGCCGCTCCAAATGAATATAGAACAACTTTTCACCGGTCGTTTGTTCACGATAGTAGGCCCCACCGTTGTCCCCATCGACGACTTGATACAAGAACGTGTAATCGTCAGACAAGGCATCAAAAACATGGTAGAGTGCTTCGCTATGTGGTCGTGTGTGAAGGGTTGCTTGCTCATCCGCATGCATGCCCAACAAGCGGCTCATGAAAATGAGATAGTAATCGGCATTTTTATATTGATGTGGAAAGGTCACGTAAGCTGAGTCCAACTTAAAGTCTGCTAGCTTCTGTGCGGCGGTCAATAAGACCTCTCCATCTGTCGTATCAATCAATTGATCCATCAGTGCAGTGAACTTTTCGCCGTTCGCTAAACCCTTTTTCAGGCCCTCGTTAAACATGGCTAACTTGCCGTGAGTACTTAACGTTGCAGCATCAATTTTCTTCGTCTCATTCGCCATCAGCAGCAACCTGCGCCTTTCCAATCAGCGTTGTCAAATAGTCTACATATAGGCTACGATTACGCTCATTAAAGTTTTCAAAACTCTTGAACGAGTTTTCAATGGCTTGTTTTTCATAAGCTAAAATCGTGTCTTCCTTAGAAAGTGTCAAGATTTTAGCTTCGTTATCTTTCATTGTCGCATGGGCATTGTTCGCTTGTTCATCCGCATCAGCCAATTTGGTCAATTGATCGATGATTTGTTGGCGTTCTTCTTTAATCCGACCAGAATCAAACAACGAATTCCGTTGCCCGTTCTCTTTTAATTGTTGGCGTAATTGATCTTTTTCGGCATCCCGATCATCTTGCGCGTCAATGAGTTTTTGCAATTCATCATTGGCAGCTGAAACTTTTTGAATATTATCGGTATTATACCGTTTGTGGGTTGCAGCCAATTCAAAGGTCTGTTGCAGTTTAGTGAATTCTTCTTGACTGAATTCAAACGCAACATTCAACACGTTTAATTTACCGAAACGGCGACGATCCCACCAGTTCCCAAAATAAATCTGGAATTCGCCGGCTTGCGTTTCTTCATAATAGAAAAAGGGGTATTCATGTGCTAAATAGTCAATCAATTTCGTACTAAGATAGTGACTGATTGCTGGATGAACATCCGTAATTAAATCCACCTGCGCATTACGAGTTGGATTAGGTTCTTCGTTCAATAAGGCTTGATGATAGTGGTCGCCATCGATCAATTCGTAAATTAACCGGTCGTCACCAGCCGTTATTGCTTGACGCAGCGTGGTTAAATAGTCCAGTTTTTGCTGTAAGCTATTTGTAAGCTCGCTCGTCTGTTGATCTTGTTTCCCAAGATCTGGCTGATTTTGTTTTTCCATGATAATCTCCTTGCAATCAATTGATAATTGGCAAATTGCTGACTTGCACTTCTGTCCTTAATGTTACCGAAAATAACGCGATTAAGAAAGGGCTGTGTCCCCAATTTTCCAAAATTATAACAAAAAAGCGGTTAGAACGACCAACAAGGTGTTCTAACCGCTCAATTCAGTTGAATTTATCGCTTTTTAGTACAATTCCATGTACTGTTCACGTTCCCATTCACTAACTTGTTGACGGTATGAAGCCCATTCAAGTCGTTTAGCTTCCAAGAAACTTTGATAAATATGTGGTCCTAAAGCTTTCTTCATCGTTGGATCTGTTTGGAATTCTTTCAAAGCGTTGTGTAACGTTGATGGTAAATCAACGATGCCAGCTTGGCGGCGCTCGTCTTCATCCATTACATAAATGTTACGGTCAACTGACTTTGGTGGTTCGATATTGTTCTTAATGCCATCAAGCCCAGCTTCCAAAACAGTTGCAAAGGCTAAATATGGATTAGCCGAAGCATCAACACTCCGGAGTTCCAAACGGGTTGACAAGCCGCGGGCACTTGGAATTCGAATCATTGGCGACCGGTTTGAACCAGACCAAGCCACATAAACAGGTGCTTCATAGCCTGGAACTAATCGCTTGTATGAGTTTACGGTTGGGTTGGTGACCGCCGTATAACTGCGGGCATGCTTCATCAAGCCACCTAAGAAGTGGTAAGCATCCGTTGATAATTGTAACTCGTCTTTTTCAGTTTTGTCGTAGAACGCATTGCCTTGATCATGGAACAAGGACATGTTCACGTGCATCCCAGAGCCATTAACCCCATTTAAAGGCTTTGGCATAAAGGTTGCCCATAAATTGTACTTGCGTGCAATCGTCTTGACGACTAACTTAAAGGTTTGAATGTGATCGGCCGCGGCTAAAGCGTCTGCATACTTAAAGTCAATTTCATGTTGGCCAGGAGCAACTTCATGGTGACTAGCTTCAACATTAAAGCCTAAGCGTTCAAGTTCGAGCGCAATGTCACGACGACAATTTTCACCCATGTCCATTGGGGCTAAATCAAAATAGCTCCCCTTATCATTCAATTCGGTCGTTGGTTCGCCTTTTTCGTTCATCTTGAATAGGAAGAATTCAGGTTCCGTCCCAATATTAAAGGCAGTGTAACCAGCATCACGCATGTCGCTTAAGACCCGAATTAAATTATTCCGTGGGTCCCCTTCGAAAGGCTTGCGGTCAGTAGTATAAACTTCGCAGATAATCCGGGCAATCTTGCCATGTTCCGTGTTCCAAGGCATGATCAACCAAGTTGATAAATCTGGGTACAGGTACATGTCACTTTCTTCAATCCGGACAAAACCATCGATTGAAGAACCGTCAAACATTAACTTGTTATCTAATAACTTGTCCAGTTGTGAAACTGGGACTTCCACGTTTTTGATGGTACCGAATAAATCAGTGAACATTAAACGTAAGAAATTAACGTTTTCTTCTTTGACGATGTTACGAATATCGTCCTTAGTATACTGCTGTTTTGCCATGAAAATCGCTCCTTAAATTGATTGACTATCTGGATGCAGACGCATTAATGAGTTGGATATTCCGGACCATCCTTAGCTTTTAAGCCCCCGATATTCAGAAACTCGTCATGTAAGATCCGACGTACATCGTTATCCGTTAGTGGCCGCGCCAAGTCCGCTTCTTTTTGCTGGGCTTTTTGCTTTTGCATGGCATAAATTTCTTTAATTCCTGCCATATTAATCCCATCGGCTAAATAATCTTTAATCTCTAACAACCGATCGACATCGTTCAATGAAAACATCCGTCGATTGCCGGCATTACGTTCCGGATGAATCAACGCTTGCTCTTCATAATAGCGAATTTGTCGGGCGGTTAAATTAGCGAGCTTCATCACCGTACCAATTGGTAAGACTGCTAAAGAACGACGTAATTCCTTCTCTTTCATGACGACCCTCCTCTTTAATACAGTGTTAATATTAGCAATGTAATTCTGTAAAGTCAATCATTCATGTAAGAAAATATCACATCATTTATAAAGGTATACCAATTTAATTTTTAGTTTAACCAACGAGCCAGTTCTGTGATTATTTTCGCTCGCTCAGCGGGGGTCTCTAAGAGGTTATACCAATTAACGGTCATCTTATTACGGAACCAAGTCAGTTGCCGTTTCGCATAATGCCGCGAATCTTGTTTGATCAAGTCGATGGCCGTTGCTAAATCTTGCTCACCGGCAAAATACGGAAAAAGCTCATGATAGCCAATCCCCTTGCCAGCTGGCAACGTGGCTCCACCTTGGTCGTACAACCATTTAGCTTCATCGACTAAGCCGTCAGCGACCATCTGATCCACCCGTTGATTGATGCGCGCATAGAGCAATGGTCGCTCAGCTGTTAAACAGATGGTGGTCGCATCCAGCATCTGTGGGGATTGATCCGCCTGATCCGAAAATTTCTGACCGCTAATATGCCAATACTCCAACGCCCGGACTACTCGAACCAAATTTTGTGGGTCAATTGTGGCCGCAGCGACAGGGTCGATGGTGTGCAATTCGTCCCAAACCGCCGGCGCACCATGCACAGCCGCATAGTCGAACCAAGTCTGCCGATAAGTAAAATCTGGATCAGCGGTACCGCTGCCAAACTGATAACCAGCTAACAAGGATTGCAAATAGAAGCCAGTCCCACCAGCAATAATTGGCAGCTTGCCACGCGCGTGAATTTGATTGATTAACTCGGTTGCCCGGGTGACGAATTCCGCCACCGTGAACCGTTCCTGCACGGTCTTAATATCAATTAAATAATGTGGTACCCCTTGCCGTTCAATTGGCAAAACCTTGGCCGTGCCAATATCTAAATGGCGATAAACTTGCATGGAGTCGCCAGAAATCACTTCACCATTAAATTTTTTTGCTAATTCAATTGCTAGAGCCGTTTTCCCAACTGCTGTCGGACCGGCAATCAATAAGACTTTTTTTGCTGTCAAACGACATTAGCCCCCTTGCATTTTTAGACGTAACCGATGTGCTAGCCCCGGATAATCCGTGATGAGTCCCGCAAATTGATGCCGGTAACAGAACCGCATATCCCGTTCAGTATTCACTGTCCATGGCCGTAATTGGACTTTTGGTAAAAGCAACCAATGCCGGCGCACCCAGCGGATGTCTGGATGATAGCCAATAATAATGTGTTCAGCATGTAGTCTTCTGGCCGTTTTGAATTTTGTTTCAAATAAGCTGTCAAATTCAGCTTCTGGCTGTAAGGCATGCAACCGTTCAATGGATTTAGGATAAAAACTCGAATAAACTAATTTAAACGGAACCTGATGATGATTGAAATAATCGGCAACCATCGCCTCAATGCCATCGTAATGAATTTTATTCGTTTTCAATTCCAAGTTAAAAATACCCGTGAAATTTGCTTTGATCAGCAACTGCACCACTTCGTCAAGGGTCGGAATTCGCGTCCCAGCGTAGACCGGCGCAAATTTCACACCGGCATCTAGGCGCTTAAGTTCTCGCAACGTGAGATCGATAATTCGTCCCTTGCCATCCGTTGTACGATCAACTTTTTCATCATGAATAATAATTAAATGCCCGTCTTTTGATAAATGGACATCCGTTTCAATGCCATCCGCGCCATCCGCCAATGCGGCGGCAAACGCCGGTAGCGTATTTTCTGGACGAGTCCCTTTACTGCCACGATGAGCAATAATCTGTGTTAACATCCTAATCACCTCAATTAGCTAAAACCTTTTTAGGCGTTTAATATTGCGCTTTCAATGAAAAACATACATAATGAATGTAACAAATTATTAGGAGGTTCAAACGATGAAATCATTTACACGCGGGTTCTTATTTGGGGTCGTTGCCACTGCTGGTGCAGTGATCGGTTCTGTTTTATCTTTCAAAAAACAGGTCGTTGACCCAATCGAAGACCAAGAAAGCAAATTTGAAGAAAGCCGTAAAAAGGCCTTACGCAAGAGTCGTTCAGCTCATAACGGTTAATCTAAAAAATGGTGGCACGAACAAAGTTATTTTGTTCCAGCCGCCATTTTTTTAATACTTCGCTTTTTTCGTCTTGCCTTCCCAACGTGCATAGCCAGGCTTCAAAATACATAAATTAGAGTACCCATTTTTGGCTAAAATTGCCACGGCTCGAGTGCTTAACGTATGCGTCTGGTCATAAACATAGACCGGCATATCTTGGCGCAATTCACCCATCCGAGCTTTTAAGGAATTAAACGGAATATTGCGAGCACCTAAAATATGCCCCGCATCAAATTCCTTCTTTTCACGTAAGTCAATCACTTGAGCCTTACGCATTCCCTTAGTAAAATCTTCTTCATCGAGCATCGTTGAAACTTGACGCCGACGAATATAACTATAAAAGACATAAATAAAATATGCCGCGATTAAGACGATTAACACAATGTTAACGTATGTCATCGCACCGACTGCACCTAAAACCACGCTATCCCTCCTAATTTCTACTTCTTTATTTTACACAAAACCGCTTACTTTTACTAGTCCCTCTAGGGCATCAACTCAGATTTAGCTGACTGAACAGCACCAAAACCACTTGCGTACCAAAAAAGAGCCCCTCATGAGACTCTTTTTTATCAATGCGATATTAGATAAAGCGTTGTGCTAATGATGCGGCGCCAATGACACCGGCATCGTTACCCAAAACAGCTAACTTTAGCTTCGTCGTATTCCGAACCGTTGGGAACGTGAATTCGTGGAAGTAAGCGTCAACTTGGGTTAACAAGAAATCACCGGCAGCGGAAACCCCACCACCAATAATGATTGAAGATGGATTCATCGTATTACCGACGTTAGCCAAAGCTAAGCCTAAGTAATATGAAACCTTGTCAACAACTTTTTTAGCCAAGGCATCGCCTTCTTTAGCTAAATCAAACGTAATCTTCGAACTGATTTCTTCACCGTTATCTAAAAGTTCCTTTAATTTAGAAACGCCAGAAAATTCTTCAGCCATATCACGCGCAACGTGGACAACCCCAGTTGCAGAAGCGTATTGTTCCAAGCAACCGCGCTTGCCACAAGTACACATATAGCCAGTTGGTTCAACGGTCACGTGACCAATTTCACCAGCAGCGCCAGCGGCACCGTGGAGTAAATGGCCACCGGCAATCAAACCACCACCAACACCAGTCCCTAACGTCACGAAGGCAACATCGCTGCCGTTTTCGCCAGCGCCCTTCCAGCGTTCACCTAAGGCAGCCACGTTGGCATCATTATCAAGAGTAAACTTGATGCCAGTGCCGGCTTCGATTTGTTCCTTAACTGGTTGTAAGGTCTTCCAGTTTAAGTTGTAGGCACCAATAACGGTCCCGGCAGCTAAATCAACAGTCCCAGGAGTTCCCATACCGATACCGGCAAATTGAGAACGATCCATCTTGTAAAGGTCCAAATGGTGATTGATTGAGTCGATGATATTTGGCACAATGTGTGCGCCTTCATCTAAGATAGTGGTTTCAATACTCCACTTTTGTTGAATGTCGCCATTTTCAGTTAAAATAGCGAATTTGGTCGTCGTCCCACCAAGGTCGACACCGATTAATTTGCGATCCATGTTACGAAATCCCTCCATTAATCATGTGCGTGATCATCACGCGCATGTTCTGCTTCTATCCGGTGCTCATGAGTCAATACGAGTTTTACGCGCGCGTACATTTTAGCATCCAGCACCCCGGCTTGGTACAAATGATCAACTTCGATCGCCATCAGCTCAATATCCCAAATGCGCTTGCCCACGTAAACGTAAACACCAAACTTTTTCAGCAACTGTTGTACGTCGTAAAGTGTTTTCATGTGCATATCCTCGATTAATTATACAGTTTATTGGAAATTTGTAAAACCTAATTTTATCATAGCGAACCAAGCGATAATCAGGGTGATACCGGCCAAAATTCGCTTAATTGTCGGAATCTTGCCCATCCGGGGAACCCCAACGATATAGCCCAGTAAAAAGCCACCGATTAAGCCACCAATATGGCCCCAGATGTCAATTCCTGCGGAGAACAAGTCAAAGACTAAGTTCAACACTGTAAACATCAAGAATTGCCCCGTCAACCGCCGAATCATCGGATTCTCCCAGAAAGATTCACCAACCATTAGGAAGGCCCCAAACAGCGCAAAAATCGCGGTACTGGCCCCGACTGATTGATCTGGCGACAGGCCAAAACTCATGATATTACCACTGATGCCACCAAGCAAATAAATGGCTAACAGCCGCCAATGTCCAAATAGCGCTTCAATCTGCATCCCCATAAAGTAGATGACCACACCGTTCAACGCAATATGTGTCAGCCCCATATGTAAAAAGATTGGTGTGATAAAACGCCACCACTGTCCAGCAATAATGGCTTGATCATTTTTGGCACCAAGCATATAGAGCACCGCCGTGGCCGTACTACCACCTAAAAGCCATTCAACTAAGAACACCGCAATCGTAATCCCCAATAACAGTTGGGTCATTGCAGGTTCGGTTTGCCACCAACGTTTAATGTTCGTCGTCAACACCATCCTTTGCAACTAATAATTGATCTAAGACAACGTCATAGGCATCCACCGGCCATTCCGCATGGGCAAACGCCATTTCACGAAAAGCCACCGTCAGTTTCACACCAGTATAATCAGCTAAGTAGCGGTCATAATAACCACCACCAAAACCGATCCGCGCCAACTCAGCCTGACTATAGCCTAAGCCTGGCACTAAAATCAAGTCAATCTCAGCCTTTGCGACAGTTTCACCAGTGGTTGGTTCAAAAATACCGAAGCTTGTCCGCGTCAATTCAGTCTCGGCCGTATAAGGCTTAAACGCCATTTGACGTTTTGGCAAGGTTTGTGGAATCACCACTTGCTTATGTTCAGCCCAAGCTTGTTGAATAATCGGTTGCGTGGCGACTTCAATCCCGCTGCTGATCGTCGTGGCGATCACGGCCGCCTGCTGCCAAGCTGGACTGGCAAACAATTGTTGTTGTAGGCTTAAATTTTGTTGTGACCGTTCGGCATCTGATAGTTGCGTCAAGCGAGTGATCTGTTGCTGACGAAAATCGGTTTTCTCCAATGCAATCACGCTCCTATGATCAAGTCAATTTTCCCTAAAACTAAAAAATCTCATTCATCAACACGAGCGATTGCTTATAAAAACAATCACTCATTTGCCAACAAATGAGAAACCCATTGTCTAATGACAATGCACCGAAAAAACAACAGGTCACCCCGTTGTTATTTCGTTTCGCGATGTAATGTAACTTTGTGATCCCGTGGACAGTACTTCTTAAATTCAACCCGGTCCGGATTGTTCCGACGGTTCTTTGAAGATAAGTAGTTGCGTTCATGGCATTCTGTACATTCTAAAGTAATGTGTACCCGCATGTTGTAAACCCTCCAAACTCATTCGCATAATACAGGGCTGGAGCCCTTAACTTGAACTACTATACCATTATTAAATAAAAAATACCAGTATCAATTCAGATACTGGTATCGAAAAACAGCTTTAATTATTTTGAGTAATACTTCCAGAAGGCTTTATAAATCTGAGTCGCCGTATCAAAGTTAACGACACTGGTCGTACTATTGTTCATCCCAGGGAAAACGATCGCAATCGCCACTTTAGGATTCTTGTATGGCGCATACGTCGCCAAACTCAACGTTTCAGTCGGCGTCGAAGCATTGTAGAACGTTTCAGCCGTCCCAGACTTCGCTGCAACGGTTGGCGACAGGCTCGCGAGTTTTGACCCAGTCTTATACTGACTCGACCCATGAACCACATCGTAATACCCAGTATGCACGACATCGAAGTATGAGCTAGGCACGTCAATCGTATTCAAGACTCGTGTCCCAACATTGACCTTGGTCTTACCTTGACTCCCATCAGCGTTAGTCCCAGTAATCGAAGAAACCACGTGTGGGGCAATTCGTTGACCACCATTGGCCATCGTGGCAATATATTGGGCCACTTGAATGGTCGTGTAGGAATCGTAGTTACCAAAGGACAAGTCTAACGCATTACCAATATGGGCTTGGTCAGCCGTCCCTTCGTAACCAGTGGCTTCACCAGGCAAATCAATCCCGGTCGAAACCCCTAAACCAAATTGATTGAAGTAGCCACGTAATTTAGAGAAAATCGATGTCGGCATGTCCAGCGCTTTACCAGAACCATAAGTAAAACCGCCTTCCTTCATCGCCAATTGCATCATGTACGAGTTAGAAGAAACTTCCATGGCTGTTGAGGCATCCAGCGCTAAGCTAGTACCACCTGACTTATTAAACCAAGACGTCTTTGCTGCCGTCCCTTTTAACTTAATTGGGGTATCAGTCAGCGCACTGTTAGTTGGCGTAATCACACCTGATTGTAACGCCCCCATAACCGTGGCACCCTTAACAACTGACCCCATAACAAATGATTGGTTAATGGTCCCAAGGGCATTTTCGGTAACTTTACCAGTCTTAATGTCCCGGTTAGCACCAGCTAAGGCATAAACCGCACCCGTGGTTGGATTTAGCACCACGGCGTAACCCCCGACTGAATACGAGTTTCCAGAACCAGCCGATTTGGCTTCGGACATAATAATACTTTGGACTTTTTCTTGGAATTTAGCGTTGATGGTTAAGCCAACGTTATCACCCTTTTGTCCGCCATACTTCTTGATTTCTTTTTTAATCACACCATCTTGCGTCTTCACTTCAGTTTGTGATTTAGTGCCACGCAAAACATTTTCATATTGCTTTTCCAATTGACTTTGACCAACGGAGTCGTCGCGTGAATAACCTTCAGCCAAAAGCGTCTTGATATTATCACTTGGCAACCCTTGCTTTTCAGTCGTCACGGTACCAAGGACACTACTTAAACTCGTCCCATTTGGATAACTGCGCGTCCAACTAGTTCCGACTTTAATCCCCGGCATCTGAGATTGATGTTCACCAATTTCAGCAAGTTCGGTGCTAGTAACACCTGTTGCCTTAATATTGACCGTCGATAATGAATAAGCGCCACTCATTTTGGCGTAAATTTCTGCGGCGTTCTTCTGACGCGCTGAAAAGCCGTCAATCAGATGATCCATCGTGTAGCTAACTTCACGATCATATAACACATTCGCGTCTGAGGACGTCTTGACATGCTTGGCAACTGCTTTCAAATTTTTAGCATTTGATAAGTAATAATCCGCCTTGTTGCGATCCGTCAAAGTATCCGTCGGGACCGTTAAATAATCGCCCAATTTCGTTGCAATTGAATACATCTTAGTAGAAGCAACGTTCAAACCTTTTGTATATTGAATGGCTTGATGCGACTTGTTCCCAACCATGACACGGCCGGTAGAATCATACACCGACCCCCGTTGAACACTGGCAGTGGCCGTCGTATTATTTGCGGAATTAACCTCCGTGGCAAATTTGCCACCATAGTCAACTTGTAAGTAAGCCAACTGACCAATTAACGCTGCAAATAGTAAAAAAACGATAAAAAATAAAAAGTTTAATCGAAATGGAATATGTGATTTATTCGGATCACGGTTTGCAGTTACTTTCTTAAACAGTTTCAATTCTCAAGCTCCCGTTCTTAATTTAGCAACATTTTTGTCATTGCCACCAGCACTTACTCGCAATCGGACACAATTGCATAACTGGTCTTATTTTACCTTGTACCTATTCACCAATCAATAGTGTACTATAAATCCCATTATTTGGCATTCTTGCAGTCATGAATTTATACGCATCTTTAAAACTACGTCTAAATAAACGCACGCCTGCTACACGAGACAACTTGTCTGACTGTCGGATCTCTTTTAAACGCTTAAATCTCATGGCAGCAACTACCGACCTAGCGTTTTCCAGCACTCGGTTCAGCCACTTAACTTTCACCCATTTCATTAGGAAGTTTTAACCGACGATTCGAGTCACTTATGCTATCCTAGACGGTAGACATAAAAATTTCAGCACTGATTTAAGGCAGGTCTGCCTTGCAAATTAGTGTTGTGGATTTAATAAGAGATTGAGGTGGCATTTTGAGAATCCGTCGTATCTTTGACAAACGCACTTGGCCACTTTGGGTCAGTTTTTGGTTGCCATTATTAATTATGACCGGCTATTTTATTTACCGGCAAATGGCCCCCTTTGGCTCAAGTAGCTTGTTAACCGTTGATTTAGGGCAACAATACGTTGACCTCTTCGCCTATTTTCGCCATACCCTTTTGCACGATCCAAGTGCACTTTTCTATTCTTTCTCCAAAACAATTGGTGGGGAAATGGTTGGCGTCTGGGCTTATTACTTAATGAGTCCGTTTAATTTGATTTATTTATTATTCCCAGGAACATCAATTACCACCGGGATTTTCATCGTCACCGTGCTAAAATACGGTTTCGCCGGCTTGGCCTTCGCCTGGTTATTAACCAAAACGAACACCCAAAAAGGCTGGCTCGTGCCAACCTTTAGTACCGCCTATGCACTGATGGGTTGGATGGTCGCCAATCAACTCAATATGATTTGGCTCGATACAACCGCTATTTTGCCGCTCGTGGTGTTAGGCCTTGAACGGCTCTTCAAAACCGGTAAAGTCCGTTGGTTTGCTGGTTGGCTGGCCGTGATGTTGATTGACAACTATTATATGGGCTACATGGTCATCTTGTTCAGTTGTCTGTACTGGTTGTACGGTGCAACTAAATATTGGCAAGATTTCAAAACCTTTGGCCAACACCTGCTTAAATTCACTTGGGGTGGCTTACTGGCAGTGGCATTATCCGCATGGTTGCTATTACCAACTTTCTGGGCGTTGATGCAAAGCAAGGCCCAATACAACGTGACCAAGTTGCACTGGAAATTTGAGTACGCCCCATGGAAGATGTTAGCGAAATTTGTGACTGGTAGTTTCAATTTTGAACAAATGCCGGCGGGGCAACCTAATTTTTATATTGCCTGGCTCGTGTTATTCGCGTTTGTCCTGTACTTCTTACGCAAACAGCCTAAATGGTCCGTCAAAATTAGCGTGCTCCTAGTCACGGCCGTGCTGGTCTTATCTTTCTGCTATGAGCCTTTAGACTTACTTTGGCATGCAGATCAATTTCCAGTCTGGTATCCTTACCGTTTTTCCTTTGTCTTTTGCTTCTGGATTGTTTGGATTGGTGCGCAAGCCTTAACACAAAAACTGACGATCAACTGGTGGCAAGGGTCAATCATGTTTGGTCTAGCGGCCGCCCTGTTCGGGACAGTCTATTTAAATCTCAAACATGTTTCTTATATTAATCTACCCAATCTATTAATCACGATTGGCTTAGCGGCCGTCAGTTTAGTTTTGCTATTAGTCCCAAAGCAGAACCGCATGATCTACCACTTGATTGCCCTATTACTGGTCGCGACCGATATGAGTATCAACGTGGTGGCTTCTTTGAACAATATCTCATACGTTTCACAATCTGAATTTGGCAACTACACCGCCGCACTGGATAAAACCGTTAATCAGATCAAAGCTAGCGACAGCAGTTTTTATCGCGTTGGTAAGACCTTCACGCGAACTAAGGATGATCCAATGCAAGCCGCATATAACGGTGCGGATCATTTCAGTTCAACATTTGAGAGTATCATTCCAAACTTCTTTGGCTCAATTGGTCAACCAGATGGTGATGGGGTCGTGACCTACTCGAACGGGACGCTGATTACAGATTCGCTGCTCGATATGCGTTATTTTATGGCTAAGACGATTCCGGCTTCACAGTCAGATAATGCCAATTACAATCGTTATATTCCAGTGACGAGTACGAAACCAGATTTAGCCCATTATCAAAAGAAAGCACAGTTGAGCAATTCTGAAGCAACCACTTATCAAAATCCTTATGCGCTCGGCTTGGGCTTCGCGGCATCAGATAACATTTTACATTTAAAGGTTGCCAAAACCACTGGTGATCCGATTGCCCGTCAAGAATTGATTTACCAAACATTGGCCAATCGCAGTACCACTGGACTGATTTCGGCCGAAAACTTTGATCAAGTCGTCTTCCAGAATGTCAAACAAGTCACGACGTTAACTGGTGCGGTCGTCAATAAGAAAGACCTCGCTAAAACTGGGTCGATTTATTTCAAGTTTACACCAAAAACCAATGATTCTTATTACATTACCTTAGGGTCAAACTTGACGACTGCCAATGCCAGTTACTACATTAATGGTAAAGAGTTACAGCAATATCCAACGTACCGTCATACCATTGCCGTCAATGTCGCCACCAATAGCAAAGGTAAAACTGTCACCTTCGGGATTCAGATGAAGAAGACCTCGCTCTGGTTACAGAATTTCACCTTATATAAATTAAATAATAGTCAATTCAAGCAATCTGCGCAGACCTTACAACAATCACCATGGCAGTTAACGCAGCATTCGAATCGCAAGCTTACTGGTACCATCAACATCAAGCAGCAACATCAAGTCTTGATGACCACGATTCCTTATTCCGCTGGCTGGCATGCGACCGTTGATGGCAAAGCCGTCAGCACTAAGAAGGTCATTAACACCTTCATCGCGGTGCCATTGAGTAAAGGCAAGCATACAGTTACCTTAACGTATCGCCCGCCCTATCTTGTGGCCGGTCTGAGTCTTTCTGGCATTGTCGCAGTCGGCACCGTTGCTTGGTTCACCTTAAAGCGCCGTAAACATTAAGTTACCAGGAAATTTCAGTTTTTAATCGTTAGCTCAAAATAGTGTTTCAGATTCAGCCTGATGAGCTGACCTGAAACACTATTTTTATTTGACAACAGTCACGTTTGGTAAGTTGCCAAAGTCCACCTTCAAGCTTGACGCTTAAAATGACGCACAGTTAAACTTGACGCAGACAGCTTAATTAAGTTTGATGAATCGAGTGATTATGATGTTATTACCCGCTAAAATGCAATTAAAATTGGGATTTTGGAAAGCACTTAATTTTGGACTGCTTCTGCTGCTGTATTTAAAACGAATTACCGCTTACACCCCAAGAGTCTTGCTTCCAGATTATACAATATTTTTGTTAATCGGCTTCACAGTTGTTTATGGCCTGTTGCTCAGCTTCCCGAAAGTGCTGAGCAAGTGGTTGCCATCAAAGCGCCTTCATTTGCTTGAACATGATTTAAATCTACTATTTGCTGGGTATACGCTCCTGCTGACTTTCTGGCCACGATCATACACCCTGCCAAACTTCCTTGGTCACTATGGCATTGTTGGCGGCAGTTTGCCCTTAATTGCGTTACTAGTCATCTATACGACACAGCGGGTCTCGACAAGTCAAAAGTTGCAGTTAACCAACTTGTTTAGCAGCCGCTTGCTCGTGTTGTTAGGCCTTGCCATCATGATTGCGGCTACCGAGACTAGCAAAATCACCCTAATCGTCGGCATTACTGGTCTGGCACTGATTGCGTTGTTAGGGATTACTTATTCACATTATCTAGTTAAGCGATAGTGACAATAGGAATTCGAAAAAGCGGCTGTAAAATTGAGCGCATCAAAAAGCGCCAGTACAATTGTATTGGCGTTATTTTGAATGGCTCACTATCAAGCTGTAGGTGACAGGTCATGGAATTTGCTGTGTCGGTGGTGTAAGACTTGCTTTTTAGGCTTGAAAGCGAAGTCCCAGACCGCTTCTCAGGCTGGGACTGGCCCCACAGCTAATGAAATGACCCGTCACCGAAAGCAGAAGTTATATCCCACATGACTAGATGTAACCGTAACCCACCTGTTGCTCATACGCTGATTTTTACGAATTCAGTTATTCTTGCTCTTGATTCGGGGTATATTCGTATTTCGGGCCATCATTTTCACTATCAAAATCAACCGTTAAATCATAGCCCTTAAAGAACCACTCATCACGATCATTGACATAATAGTTGACCCCATCCGTCTCAGTAGACGCAATCGGCTGATGTGGCTCATCGTCGCGCATCACACCAATTGAGAAACCATGATGTACCGCTGTTTTACCATACGTCTTGCCGTAAAAGCGGACACCGTTACCCGCGGACACGCCCATGTCCTCATGGAACCATTTACTTGCTGCTGGCGTAATTATAATCTTCATTCAGGCACACCTCATTCTTGTAATCGTTTACAACATTGTCTTCTTTTTTACCTTAAAACGCAACATTGTAAGCAATTGAACAATCCCTGACCACTTGCGTTCTCACAACGACCGCTTGGGCTAAACCCGTTTACAATCACCACCCAGTATGGTGTACTAATAAGTATCAAAGGAGGTGATCACCGTGCATGTTACGGTCAAGACCGAAACAACAGGCGCTGAACCCACGCTCACCTTACATTTACCACCTAATTATCCTAATGCTGAACAGTTACTGGCTCAACTTGAAAATTTTTCTGCCACCGCAGTATCGTTAACCGTTTCACAGGCCGGTCAAACGTTGCAACTACCCTTGGCGAAAATTATATTTTTCGAGGCATCCGGGCATCAAGTTCGGGTTCACACACGTGACGCCAGCTATCAAACAACACAGCATTTATATGAACTAACCGAAGCGTTGCCAGCGAACTTTTTGCGCATTTCCAAGTCGGCCATTGTAAATACACAGCTGGTCACGTCATTGACAAAATCACTGACCGGTAACTTAGTTGAGTTTGATCAGACGCATAAGCAGCTTTACGCCTCACGTCGCTACTATCGCGGTCTGAAACAATCACTTGAAAAGGGAGTTTAATAAATGAAACAACGTTGGTTTTGGGGAACATTTTTCCTCGTTAGTGCCATTGTCCTCATTACGAGTCAATTAGGCATTTTCAGTTATCACGTCGGCATTTGGACCTTATTTTTAACGATTGCCCTGGTTGCGATTATCGTTACCAGTCTGCGCAATCTAATTATGTCTAGTCTAGTCTTCGCCATTGCCTTACTCGCCATTATTTATGCCAAGCCGCTCGGCATTACTGCACTCGTGCCTTGGACCATTCTGGGGGCAGCGCTGCTACTAAGTATTGGACTCAGTATTCTAGTTCATCCTCGTTGGCATCGCGCATACAGCCATCACAATTGGCATGGCCATTATAATCATCAACAGCCTGACGCTGATACCGAAACGATTCATGACCCTAATGTCAATTTGACCATCAGCATGAGTAACAGTATCCGTTACATTCACAGCACTGACTTTGATGGTGCGAACCTCCATGTCTCCATGGGCGGCGCCAAAATCTATTTCGATGACGTTAGGCTTAGACGCGCCGAAGCCACGATTAATGTTGATCTCTCGCTAAGCGGGGTTGAATTGTATCTACCAAGAACTTGGCAAGTCCGGCTAAACGTTAACAACAGTCTCGGCGATATTAAAGTCAATGGTACCCCGACAAGTGCCGGTCCCGTCATTTATCTCCAAGGACAGCTCTCGCTAGGTCAGTTGACTATTACTTATATCTAAACAAAAGGCACTACCCACGGCAACTTGGTCAACGGCGCGGCTCCGTGTCAAGTAGACAATCAAATAATTAAAATTGTTAAGCAATTTTCTTGAGGGCATGATTCCGG
>NZ_BJDG01000039.1 GCF_005404945.1 Lactiplantibacillus pingfangensis
GCATAAAAAGTGCATAAAAAATCCGTTGCCAGTAACCAAGATTGGTCTTGATTACCAACAACAGATATTATAGAGCCATAAAAATATGGAAGAAACCTGAGAAGTATGGAAAGAATTGTGAATCCATTGGGAGATAATCCATCGTATAAACAAAGTCGGCGTGTGCCGCTAACCAATTTTCAGTGTTATTGGTAAATGCAATGATTGGAACTTTAACGAGTAGCGGAATCTTCAAAAAGTCACGAACGACAACATTTTCGCCAGAAGAGGAAAAGATGATCAGTAAATCTTGGTTTGAAACCGTCTCCGCGACTTGATTATTCAATTCACTGCCAGTGGTTGCAGGCAATAAAATCATATTAATACCAAGCTGTAAGAAGTGTTGTTGCAAGTCACGTGCTTGGTACTGTTGATTTAGTCCGGTTGCGAGCACAAAGATGCGGTGGGCTGCATGAATGTGTGTCAGGGTGGCATGAACGTCATCGTCATCAAGACTATTGAGCAAACCAGCTAGTGCGGCACCTAGTTGGTTGGGATCAGTGACTTGAGTCATTACTGTGGTGGCATTTTGCCAATTGACCGAATATTTGAAATCTGAATAGCCTAAGAAGCCTAATTTTTGCGTGAAACGTAACACCGAAGAAGTTGAGACAAAGGCCTGATTAGCTAAGGCATTAATACTCATTGAAGCAATATCAGTTTGATGACTGAGGATGAATTGGGCAATTTGACGGTCAACGTTTGAAAAGGTTGTTTCGTGTAATTTAATTAATTCAGTAATTGACTTGTGCATAACGAACATCTCCTTATGTGACTAGCATAATCGAATTAGATTTAAAAATGTGATTGTTTATTGCCAAAGCTATGGCAATGTTCCCAAGGGGTGTACAAAGGGTTTTTATTGATAATTAAAGCCGTATACTAATAGGCATAGATGCATCTGAAAGCGCTTAATTATACAATCTCTTAGGAGGATGACGTAATGGATAATGCTATGATTGCTAACAAAATTATTGAGCTATCAGGTGGCAAAGATAATTTTATCAGTGTTGAGAACTGTATGACAAGATTACGTATCAAGTATCGTAATCAAGATTTGGTAAAAGTTGAGGACCTTAAAACTTTACCGGGTGTATTAGGAATCAATGTTGCAGAAACGTTTCAAATTGTTGTGGGTCCAGGAAAGAGTATCAAGATTCACGAAGCACTCATTGCTCAGCTCGGTGACGAATATGACGCGGGCACGCAGGCTGATGATGGCGATACCGAAGCTGAAATGGCTTCGACGATACAGGCAAATAAAGCCCAAGCACGACGCCATACTAGTGGACGGATGAAATCATTTTTAACGACTTTGTCAAATATCTTTGTACCAGTTATTCCGGCGATTATTGCATCTGGGTTTGTGCAAGGTATTAACAATATTATGACGAGTAATGCGACTAAAACGGCTATTCGTGAAGGCGTTAAAGCTAGCGGTTCATTAACCAATACGCAAGTTGTTTTGCAAAGTTGGCATCTGCTACAGATTAGTACCGTTTTTGGCATCATTGGTAGTGCTGTTTTAGGCTTTTTGGCAATCTATGTTGGTGTGACTTCTGCAATTCAATTTAAGACAGATAAATTGCTTGGCGGGGCCGTTGGGGCGATTACCTTATCAACAGCGTTACCAGTCCTAGGTCTGAAGGCCGGTCAAGGTGGTTTATTCGGTGTCATTTTAGGCGTCTGGATTTTAGCGTGGTTCATGCGGTTATTTCATAAAATTATTCCAGATGTTCTGGATGTGGTTTTAACGCCAACCTTAGCATTGTTATTAACAACTATCGTTTACTTCTTAACGGTAATGCCAGTGATGGGACTACTATCAGATGGCTTAATTACAGGTATTTTATATTTAATTAATGAATCAGGTATTATTGGTGGCTTTATCTTATCAGCTTTAGCACCAGCCTTAATTTCGACGGGATTACACCAAGGCTTAACCCCAATTAACTTACAACTGATTGCAGAACATGGTTCGACTCAAATTAATGCCTTTCAAATTATGAGTAATGCGGGCTTGGTCGGAGCCGGTCTGGCACTTTGGCGGATGTCCAAAAATCGTCAGGTTCAAAATGTGGCGAAGGCTGCGTTACCTGCGACGTTCTTAGCCGTCGGTGAACCAACATTATTTGGATTAGTCATTCCATCTGGATTTGGGTTTATTACCGCCTCATTAGGAGCTGGTTTCGGTGGTGTGATGGTCAGTCTATTAGGTGTGAAATGCTCTGCTTTAGGAGCGGCCGGCATGTCAGCGATTCCACTAATTGCAGATGGCAAGTATTTGCAATACCTTATTAGTTATGCCGTTGCGTTGATTGCCGGTTTCGTTTTAACTTATGTGACTGGTAAAATGCGCCACTATGAATAAATAAAAAAATTGAGAGGAAGAATTAGCATGCGTGCAATTATGATAATGTTTGATACGCTATCCAAGCGCTTTCTATCCAATTATGGTAATCAATGGATTAAGACGCCAAATTTCCAAAGATTACAAAAAAGGTGTGTCACTTTTGATAATTACTATGGTGGCAGTTTGCCTTGTATCCCGGCTAGGCGGGAATTACACACCGGTATGTATAATTTTCCTTTTCGGTCATGGGGACCGCTGGAAGTCTTTGACCAGTCGGCGATTGAAACCCTGAAAAATCAAGGTGTTTATAGCCATATTATTACTGACCATTCTCATTACTGGGAAGATGGCGGCGCCACTTATTTGCCCCGTTATTCAAGTTGGCAGGGATTCCGTGGTCAAGAGGGCGACCGTTGGCAACCACGTCTGGGTGTTCCAGCTAACCCCAATCATAATGCGTTGAATAAACAAGGTATTTCGGTGACACAACATTTGGCAAATAACAGCACCATCCATGATGAAAAAGATATCTCCAGTGTGAAGACGATTAATGCCGGTCTGGATTTTTTGAAGCAAAATCAGGATAAAGAGAATTGGTTTGTCCAAATTGAATCGTTTGATCCACATGAACCATTTTATGTGCCAGAAAAATATCGACGACTGTATGATTGCATAAAATCGGCAGATATTCCTTATTGGCCAACTTATCAAAAGCTCGTTGATGACCGTTTTAAGGACGATCTAGCGGATTTGAAGAAAGAATACGCGGCGCTAATTA
The DNA here is from genome assembly GCF_005404945.1 of Lactiplantibacillus pingfangensis. Lineage (GTDB taxonomy): Bacteria > Bacillota > Bacilli > Lactobacillales > Lactobacillaceae > Lactiplantibacillus > Lactiplantibacillus pingfangensis. The sequence continues at coordinate 3,171 of NZ_BJDG01000039.1, forward strand.
CGATGTGTGACACCTATTTGGGTAAACTGTTGGACTTTATGGACGCACACCATATGTGGGATGACACGCTAGTAATTGTTAATACTGATCATGGCTTCTTATTGGGAGAACATGATTGGATTGGCAAGAATATCTCGCCAGTTTATGATGAGCTGGTTCACTTGCCATTCTTTATTCATGATCCGAATCAACCAGAATTAGATGGCAAGGTTTGCGGTCGTGTCGCACAAACGATAGATATTCCGGAAACATTGTTGGACTACTTTGGTGTCAAGGACACCGCAATCCGTGACGGCCAATCTATTTTAGGTATTTTGCGTTCGGCGGCACAGACTTTACCAAATGTGACCGAACGAGATGTGTTATTCGGGGTGAATGGTAGCTACGCTTGTTTGTATGATGGGCACTATGTTTATATGCGCGCTTCGGCTCACCCGGATAATGAACCATTAGTCAATTATACTCTGGCGTTTACTAAGATGCGTGGCTTCTACAGCAATGAGCAAATGCGACAGATGGAACTAGTCAAAGGGAATCGCTTTACACATGGCATGCCAGTGGTTAAGGTTCCAATAAAGAATCAAATGGATTCATTTGCATTGGGCAATAAGCTTTTTGACATGCAGCAAGATCCTAAACAAGAACGACCAATTCATGATCCAAAATTAGAACAACGAATGGTCGATAAGTTAACACGATTACTCAAAAAAATTGAAGCACCCACAGAAGAATTTGAACGGTTAGGCATACCGGCTTAAAGGATGGATGAAAAATGTTAAAAACAATTAAAACAACAAAATTGATCAAAATTCCTGCTGGTTCTTTCACCATGGGGACCGATGATCAGATTGGCTTTCCAGTCGATCATGAAGGACCAGTGACGACAGTATCGGTACCCGCATTTCAAATTGCAACGACCACGGTGACCGTAGCCGAATTTGCCGCCTTTGTTAATGCGACAGGCTATCAAACACAGGCCGAACAACTGGGCTGGTCGTATGTGTTCTTCAAATTATTAGACACAGAAACGCTAGACGACACCACTGCGACCACTGACATGCCCTGGTGGCGTGCTGTTAAAGGTGCAACTTGGAACCATCCAGAAGGTCCAACGAGCGATGTTCGTGAGCGTCAAAATTATCCGGTGACACAGGTTTCATTAAATGACGCGGTGGCCTATTGTATTTGGGCTGGTGTGCGATTACCGAGTGAGGCAGAGTGGGAAAAGGCAGCGCGTGGAGGCGTTGCTGGATTGAAATATCCTTGGGGCAACAACCTGACGGAGAACCACCAAATTCATGCAAATACTTGGCAAGGTAATTTTCCAAGTGAGAATACTTTGGCGGATGGCTATTTGGGAACCGCACCCGTTACATGTTATGAACCAAATCAATTTGGTTTGTATCAAATGATCGGCAACGTCTGGGAGTGGTGTGATAATCCACGCGCAATATTATTGTCAGAATTTCAGAAGACGACGGGCTCACAATATTGGCAAGCACTATTACAGAAAAGCAAGCCGCATCAAGCAGCAATTCGTGGGGGATCATTCTTATGCCATTGCAGCTTTTGTAATCGGTTTCGAGTGGGTGCTCGTAATGGTGAAATGAGTGATTCAGCAAGTTCAAATTTGAGCTTTCGAGTGGTCAAAGATTTTTCGGAGGCAGCGGTCCATGAAACTTTTTAGCAGAATGAAGCAGAAGCAGTTTGACGATCATCAATTGGTCGCACCGACTGCAGGAGAAATCGTGCCAATCACGGCAGTCCCTGATGCCGTATTTGCTCAGAAAATGATGGGGGACGGCTATGCCGTCATTCCTAGTGCCGATCAAGTGGTTGCTCCCATTAACGGACACATTTCCTTTATTGCCGCGACGAAACATGGGATTGGGATTACTGGTGATACTGGCGTGGAATTGATTGTGCATCTCGGCATTGATACGGTGACATTGAATGGGGCACCGTTCGATGTGATGGTTAAGTTAAACCAAGCCGTATCGGCTGGTCAGCCAATAGTAACGATGAATCGACAGGTCATTGCCGCGGCAAAACTAAATCCAATTGTAATTGTGGCACTCACCAATTTAGCAGAAATTAAGCAACAACTGACATTAACGCCTGGGAGTGTTAATGCTGGTGACCTTGTTGCCACGTTGGACTAGGTGACGGCTTGTGCAAGTTTATCTCATTTACGCGGTAATTATCTTTTGTGCTAATGTTGTTGGGTCGATTGCTGGTATGGGTGGTGGCGTGATTATCAAGCCACTATTGGATCTGGTTGGGGCACACCCCCTAGTGCAAATTAACTTTTTCAGTAGTGTTGCTGTTTTCACGATGGCCATTTTTTCCACCTATCGTCAGACGAAACAAGGAATGCAATTAAATAAACGATTCGCATTATTGATCTCGGTTGGTGCCGTGGTTGGCGGCTGGCTGGGTAATAGTACATTTAATCAATTGCATCTCATTCTAAAAAATGACGCCTTGTTAAATCAAATTCAGATTGGTTTAACTGTGCTGACATTGGTGTTCGCACTATTCTATTCCTTGATGCCGGCGGTGCATTTTCATTGGCAACGGGGTGATCAATTAGTGCTGATTGGGGCTTTTTTAGGATGGATTTCGACGTTACTTGGTATCGGCGGGGGTCCAATCAATGTTGCTTTGATTATGCTGTGTTGTTCAATCCCAATTCGTGAGGCGACGAGTTATTCCATTGTGACCATTTTGTTTTCACAACTATCAAAATTAATGACAGTCGTCGCGACTGGCGCGGTGGTTAGCTTTGACTTAAAAGCACTCTGATTTGTCATTCCGGCAGCAGCTATCGGTGGGACAGTTGGTGCGATGTTTAGCCATACCATTCGGGCCCAACAAATTGAGTTAGTTTATCGGTTTGCAATTGTCGGCGTCATTGCAATTAATTTGTATAATAATTATTTGCTGATGGCATAGTTTTGACAGCCGTTTGTTGGCATGGTGAAAGTGACTTACGAATTTTATTCTTAAAGCAAAATAAAAATCAGTTGTATCAGCAGCTTATTGGCTGATACAACTGATTTTTAGCGTTTCTGAATGGCAATTAAGTCCGGTGGGAAATTTATTTGGTTAATGAAATGATAGCGTAAAACTTGAAAGCGATGCTGGTCTAATCGGCTGACATAGTCAATGACCGCTTGTGCCTCTTGTTGACCACCTGGATGGCCAGCATACAGCAGTAAAATAATGACGCCGTTGGTAACTAGGTGCTGTTGGATCGTTTTGACCGCTGACAAGGTGGTCGCAGGCTTGGTCACGATATTTTTATCACCACCTGGTAAATAACCTAAGTTGAACACGGCACATTTTACTGGCTGTTCAGCCGTGAGCAGCTTGCCAACCGTCTCGTGGCCGGCAAGCGTTAGCGTGACTTTAGGCGTGAGTCGCGCGGCTTGTAAGGCTTTGGCAGTGTTGTCGATGGCACGCTGTTGAATATCAAAGCCAAACACATGTCCGTGTGAGCCGACTAACTTGGCCAAATAAACGGTATCATGGCCGTTGCCGACAGTGGCGTCGATGACGGTATCGCCGGGATCAACGACTTGATTCATTAAAATATGACTAAAGGCTAGCGCTGAACTGAGTTGGATTTGAGGTCACTTCCTTAGTGATGGTTAAGTTTAAAGTTGCCTTGGCGATGACCGGTGGTAAGCCTGAAACTGAGGTAAGTCAAGCAGATGCCTAACATCAGGCCGCCTACAGTGTCACTCGGGTAGTGAACGCCAACCACAATGCGACTGATCATCATCAATAAAATTATAACGACCCCAGCCCCAAATAACCATTGTTTGAGGTTGCGACTTTTAAGCCGGTCGTAAGCAATGATTAACAAGGTGGCGACGAGGACCGTCGTTGTCGTCGAATGCCCACTGGGGTAACTGTAACCACCAATTTGGATGAGACGCCAAGCAGTTGGTCGTGGACGTTGAATCAGTTGCTTGACTAAATAATTACCGTAGCCAGCTAATCCCCAAGTATTGAGCCAGAAAAAAACTGCCGCTTTACTCTGCCGTCCAAGGATCAAGAGCAGGCCAATAATGAGCGTCAAAATGGTAATCGTTTGTGGATTGCCTAATTTTGTATAGCTCACCATGGCGGTTTGAAACCATTGTGGACTGTGATGGAGTGGTAAAGCGATTGCCTGATCAAACCACTGAATCGCCGCCGCATTTTGCGAAACGGCCCAAGTCCAGCCTAACCAGATTAAGGCCAGGATCCCAATTCCGAGGTCGCGCCGTCGCCAAGTTGTTAAAGTCATCGTTGTGCCTCCAATCAAAAAAAATCTCCAATTATTATAGCATGTTTTATAAATAAATTAATTGAAGGCACGACTGACTGCGCCATTTTTTTATGACGCCTACCCTTGAAAAAGGGATAGCGGTTTGCTAGTATAGGTATCAATAACTTTACGACTCTGACAAGGATTAGTAATTAGCGATGTTTTACAGAAACGCCGTGGCTGTTGCAAACGACGATTCATCACTAACGAACTCACCTTCGAGTCTTCCGGCTGAAAGTCTAACTTGTAGGCACGGACGTGGTTTCGCGTTAAGAATCCCAAGAGGCCACGCCAGTCGTGGAATCATAGGTGGTACCGCGGAACCTCGTTTCGTCCTATAAGCGCTTTTTGCTTATGGGGCTTTTTTGTCGCTTGTTGACAGGATTAGTTTGGGAAAACTAAGAACTACTTTCAGCCAAACAGGCTGTGGACGGTTTTAAGAAAGTCAAAGTCGGATTTGCTAACGAAGCTAGCATAAGAAAGGGGCACAATTATGGCATACAACCATAAGGTCATTGAACACAAGTGGCAACATTATTGGAAGGAAAACAAAACCTTCAAAGCTTTAGACAACACGGATAAGAAAAAATATTACGCGTTGGACATGTTCCCATATCCATCTGGTCAAGGGTTACACGTTGGGCATCCAGAAGGTTACACCGCGACAGATATTATGTCACGGATGAAACGGATGCAAGGGTTCAATGTGTTACATCCAATGGGCTGGGATGCGTTTGGGCTTCCCGCTGAACAATACGCGATGAAAACTGGGCACAATCCGAAAAACTTTACAGCCCAAAATATTAAAAACTTCAAACGTCAAATTCGATCACTGGGTTTTTCATATGATTGGGATCGTGAAGTAAACACCACTGATCCAAGTTATTACAAGTGGACGCAATGGATTTTCGAACAACTCTATAAAAAAGGCTTAGCATACGAATCTGAAACATTGGTTAACTGGGCACCTGACATGATGGGTGGCACGGTTGTTTCTAATGAAGAAGTCGTTGACGGCAAGACTGAACGTGGGGGCTACGATGTTTACCGCGTGCCAATGAAACAATGGAGTCTTAAAATTACCGCTTATGCGGATCGTTTAATTGATGATTTGGATGATATTGACTGGCCAGAAAACATCAAGGAACAACAACGTAACTGGATTGGCCGCTCTGTCGGTGCGTCAATCAACTTTAAGGTAGCTGATCAAGAAGATAAGTCGATTGAAGTCTTCTCGACGCGTCCTGACACTTTGTATGGGGCAACTTATTTGGTCTTGGCGCCTGAACATGATTTGGTGAAAGCCCTGACTACGCCAGAACAAGCAGCTGCAATCAAGGCTTATCAAGCTAAAATTTCTAGCAAGTCTGACTTGGAACGGACTGATCTAAATAAAGATAAAACTGGGGTATTTACCGGGAGTTACGGGATTGACCCAGTCAACGGCGAAAAATTGCCGATTTGGATTGCCGACTATGTGTTGGCTTCATATGGCACGGGGGCAATCATGGCAGTCCCAGCGCATGACGATCGTGACTATGAATTTGCGAAGAAGTTTGCGTTACCAATCAAACCAGTCATCGCAGGCGAAAATGACTATGATGAACAGGCCTATACCGGCGACGGCGAACACATTAATTCGGGCTTAGTTGATGGCTTAGAAAAACAACCTGCCATCGACAAAATGATTGCTTGGTTAGTTGAACATGATTGCGGTAAAAAGAAAGTCAATTATCGGTTGCGCGACTGGATCTTTTCACGTCAACGTTATTGGGGCGAACCAATTCCGGTTATTCATTGGGAAGATGGCGAAACTACGTTGGTTCCTGAAGATGAGTTACCACTTCGGTTGCCAGCCACTAAGAACTTGGAACCCTCAGGAACTGGTGAAAGTCCATTAGCGAACATCGATGATTGGGTCAATGTAGTTGATGAAAATGGCCGAAAAGGGAAGCGTGAAACGAACACCATGCCACAATGGGCTGGGAGTTCGTGGTACTTCTTACGTTACGTTGATCCTCACAATCCTGATGCACTTGCAGACTACAAGAAGTTGCAATACTGGTCACCAGTTGATTTGTACGTTGGTGGTGCTGAACATGCCGTCTTACATTTACTCTATGCCCGTTTCTGGCACAAGTTCTTGTATGATTTAGGGGTGGTGCCAAACAAGGAACCTTTCCAGAAATTGGTCAACCAAGGGATGATCTTGGGTGATAACCACGAGAAAATGTCGAAGTCACGTGGTAACGTCGTTAATCCAGATGATATTGTTGAACAATATGGTGCCGATACGCTGCGATTATACGAAATGTTTATGGGACCATTGGAAGCCTCAATCCCTTGGAGTACCGATGGCTTGCATGGTGCAAACAAGTGGATTGAACGAGTTTGGCGATTAATGATTGATGAAAATAATCATGTTCGCGACCGGGTCACAACCATTAATGATGGTAAATTGACTAAGGTCTACAATGAAACGGTTAAGAAAGTGACTGAAGATTATGAAGCGATGCGCTTTAATATTGCGATCTCGCAAATGATGGTCTTCGTCAATGAAGCCTACAAAGTAGATGATTTACCAATCATTTATATTGAAGGCTTGGTCAAATTATTAGCCCCAATCACACCGCATTTGTCCGAAGAACTCTGGGCCTTGTTAGGTCATGACAAGACCATCACCTACGCAACTTGGCCAACTTATGATGAATCCAAGTTAGTTGAGGATACTGTTCAAGTCGTCTTACAAGTTAATGGTAAAGTTCGGTCACACGCCGAAGTTGCCAAAGACATGGGTAAAGATGACTTGGAAGCCTTGGCTTTAGCAGATGAAAAAGTACAGGAATTTACGGCAGGCAAGACCGTCCGTAAAGTTATCGCCATTCCAGGCAAATTAGTTAATATCGTTGCCAATTAAGGGTAACGCCTTGAAACATCTTGTCTTCACGCCTTAATGTGAAGATAGGGTGTTTTTCGTTTAACTGGAAAAGTTGGGTTACTTAAGGTTCGTTTAAAGTCACCCAGATGTTCGGATTTAAATTGCAACTTCATCACATTTCCTCTAAAATGGTTAAGATTGAACTAAGAAAGTAGGTACGGGACAATGTCTGAGGAACCAAAGGCTAATCAGCCGCGGCAGGCGCACGTTAACTCCGAAGCTGATGCACACCAAAAAATGGTGCGGGGCTCAGCTTGGATGACTGCGGGCAGCCTCTTTTCACGAATACTGGGTGTTATTTATATTATTCCTTGGATGATTTGGCTGGGAAATAATGCACAGCAAGGGAATGCGCTATATGCGAAAGGCTATAATATTTATAGCTTCTTTCTATTAGTCGCGATTGGTGGTATTCCGTCGGCGATTTCCAAACAAATTTCTGAGTATAACGCAATTAATGAATATGGCGTCGGACAACGACTGTTTAAGCGCGGGCTGTTATTGACGACGGCGCTAGGTATTTTAAGCGGAAGTATTCTTTGGTTTGCTGCCAAGCCCATTGGATTCGTTTTCGGCGGTGGCGATCCCAACGTGATTCCGGTACTGCGGGCGTTGGCAATCGCGTTGGTCATTATTCCGTCAATGTCGTTAACTCGCGGTTTCTTCCAAGGGTATCAGCAGATGGCGCCTTCCGCCATTTCTCAATTTGTAGAACAAGTTTTTCGGGTAATCTATCTCTTAGGTGCCACATACTTCATTATGCGTGTCCAAAACGGTGACTGGGTGAATGCCATTACACAGTCTACTTTTGCGGCGTTTGTCGGTGCGGCAGCGAGTTTCTTACTGCTAGGCGTCTATTATTATCGTCAACGACCAGAGCTGAATCGCTTAGCTGCTCAGAGTGATGCCAAATTAGCAATCCCGGTATGGCAACTATTTCGGGATATTATTATTCAAGCCATTCCATTTATCGTGATTGATACCGCGATTACGGTCTTTAATTTGTTAGACCAAGCGACTTTCCAACCGATTATGCAAGTGACGTTCCATACAAAAGTAGCCGTCATTAATGATTTATACGCGCTGTTTGCTTTCAACGCGAATAAATTAGTGATGATTATTGTGTCACTGGCGTCAGCGATAGCGGTGACCGTTGTACCGCTATTGTCAGAGTCATTAGCGGCCCACAATATGCGTAATATTCGGAAACAATTAGAAGATGCATTTACCTTATTTTTATTCATCATGATTCCTGGTGCCCTCGGAATGGCCGCGGTGGCCCAACCCTTGAATACGTTGTTCTATGGCTATAGTCAATCTGGGACGATGATTCTTGAAGTTTCCGCCTTTACTGCTATCGTGCTCGGACTGTTTACAGTTGCGTCGGCACTGATGCAGGGACTCTCGCGAAATCGGGATATTATCCGATTTTATCTGATTGGCCTTGGTGTCAAATTGCTCGTCCAATGGCCATGTATTTACTTCTTAACTGCCGCCGGTCCTTTGGTTGCCACGGCTATCGGAATGCTGGTTGCTAGTCTCATGGCGTTGTACGATTTGGAAGTTAACTTTGGCGTTCGATACGTGAAGTTATTACCAAAAGTCAACCGAATTTTGATTTTTTCCATTTTTACGTATATCGCTGCGGTCTTAGTGGTCCATGGTTTAAATCTTGTGATGAATGAACAAAGTAAGACGCAAGCCTTTGTCATCGTGATGTTAGCGGTCGCTGTGGGTGGGGCGGTTTACGTTTATCTCGCCTTGCGTTCGCGCTTAGCTGATCTGATGATTGGTGAACGGGCAAACGGCTTACGGCGCAAACTCCGGATTAAGTAGGTGAATTATGCGAATTGATAAATTTTTACATGCAATGCGAATTGGGACACGCACACAAGTCCGACGATTGATTAAAGATGGTCATATCACGACAAACGGTGAGCCAGTGTTATCAGGTAAGCAGCAGGTCAATCCTGGTAACGATACCGTCTTATTAGATGATGAACCGGTTCGATATCAACAATTCTTTTATTATGTGTTAAACAAGCCCGTGGGCGCTATCACGGCCACGGTGGATACCCAAGCCAAGACCGTCCTCGACTTATTCAACACGACGGATTACCGCGACGATTTATTTCCCGTTGGTCGTTTAGATAAGGATACGGAAGGTGTCTTGGTCATTACGAACGACGGGGCGTTGTCACACGCGTTGTTGTCACCAGCCCACCATGTGACTAAAGTTTACGAGGCGGAAGTAACCGGTGAGATTACGGCTGAACAAGTCGCAGTTTTTAATGATGGGATTACGTTGAAAGACGGGACGCAGTTACAGCCAGCGAAAGCTAAAATTGTAGCCTTCCATGAAATTGAAAACTTTACGACACTCCAAATTGAAATTCATGAAGGTAAGTATCATCAGGTCAAACGGATGGTTGGGACATTAGGTGAACGCGTCGTTCAATTACGACGGATTGCCTTTGGGTCCTTAACGTTACCGGTTGGACTGTTAGCTGGAAACTATCGGGCGCTTACCGATGATGAGCTGGCCGCTTTGAAACAAGATGCTGGTCAAACTATCGAAATTGTATAATACAAGTCATGATCTGTTGAATTTATGAGGAATTGATCAAAAGAACAGTTTTTTCTTACCGCCACGATTTAAGTCTGGTGGTTTGAGAAACTGTTCTTTTTAGTTATCTGGAAAAAGTCGTTGCCGGTTGTAGTGGATTGTCAAAAAGTCTTTACACTTGTTGTAAAAGATGTTTTACTATTAGTGTAAAATGTTTTTGACAGTTAGAGGGCTGAAAATATGAAAAATAGTATTGGCGTGCGACGCAAAAAACAAAAATTGTCTCAGGCAGAGATTGCGCGCTTAGCAGGCGTCACTCGTCAGACCATCAATGCCATTGAGAATGATAAGTATGATCCGTCGCTAAACTTGGCATTTGCGTTGGCGAAGATTCTTAAAACATCCGTTGAGTGCTTATTTGAGTATCAATCAGAGGAGGAGTCAAAATGACACATTCGCAAAGAATTTTACGGCTTAACTTTTGGATGACCAACTTATTTTTGGTAATTATTGGGATGTTTTTCTTGACCACAAGGTTACATGCGCCTGTGGGAGTTACTTTAGGGCTAGTTATTTTTAACTCGGTAATGTTGTATTTTCAACTTTGGGTGATTACACATCGATTCGGTGTGAAAAAAATACAAGGACTGTATTTTGTGGATGATGAACGCGAACAAGCCATTGCGCTACGCGTTCATAATGCTTGTATGACGACGTTAATCTATAGTATCTACGGCTTAATTATCGTGGTATTCCTACTCATGGCTGATTGGGGACTGACAATTCAGACTTTTGGTGACATTATTTTGACATTATTACTGCTGGTATTGTTTAGCAGTAACTGTCAGTATTATTATTTGTGGCGTAAGTATGATCATGCCTAGCCTTTAAAATTGTCTTGTTAGGCATCGAAAAAACTTCGTTAAGCTAGTCAATTTTAGGGCTAGGTTAACGAAGTTTTTACTTTAAACTATAACGATGCATATATTCTGGAAGTCGAGCGCTAATTTGATGTGGGAGTACAACGTATTGTGATTGGGCCAAATCGTCGGCAATGGCGCTATGCAGATAAACGGCGCTGAGAATTGCGTTGGTAAAGTCGTTAAATTGGGCGGTAAAGCCACCAATCATCCCAGCCAACGTGTCGCCCATGCCACCCGTCGCCATGGCAGGAGTGCCACCAGGATTGAACCAGACCTGCTCAGCCGTATAAACCGTCGTATGATGCGCTTTGACAACGGCAATGGCACCTAGTTGTTGTTGGGCTTGATGATTCGCGGTGGGGGTCTGGTCGACAATTTTGAGACCACTCAGCCGTTGCCATTCCATTTGATGTGGCGTGACCACAATTTGTGCGGCTGGCAGTGGCCCTTGACGTCGCGCGAGGAGCGTCAACGCTGAGCCATCAATCACTAACCGCTGCGTGGGCTGCAGCTGTGCTAGGACGACCGCTAATAAATTAGCCGCAACTTGATCAGTTCCCAATCCCGGGCCGATGACGATGACGTCCATGGTTTGCAAGAGTTGGGTCACAAAACCGGTTTGATGATAGTCGACAACCATGGCTTCAGGTAATTGCGCATGTAAACTCATAAAATTGCTGGCATCGGTGGCGACTGTGACCAGTCCGGCACCACTGTACACCGCTGCGGTTGCTGCCATAATGATGGCGCCACCGAAGTTTTGGTTGCCACCGATCAACATTAGCCGGCCATAAGTGCCCTTATGGGATTCGGCTGGTCGTCGAACGATGGTTTGATGAACAAGTTCAGAAGTGATTGATTGCAAATTAAGACCAGCTTTCAACTGTTTAACCCGAGTATACCATGTTTAGTTGAGAGCGGTTGCTTCCAATTATTAACTTAGGCTAACCTATGCTAAAATTAAGTTAGTAAACGATTGGGAGGAATCACAGATGACAATTGATTGGCAAGCTGAAGCTGCAAAGCATCAAGCAGATTATTTGGCAGATTTAAGCACGATGTTACGCGTACCAAGTTTCCGAGATGACAGTCAAGCAACACCAGATGCACCGCTAGGACCAGGGCCCAAGGAAGCCTTAACGACCTTCTTGGCGATTGCTGAACGTGATGGTTTCAAAACCAAGAATATTGATAACTTAGTCGGCTATGCGGAATACGGTGACGGTGATGAAACGCTAGCCGTCTTAGCACATGTCGATGAAATGCCTGCTGGCAATGGCTGGGAAACTGACCCATTTGAACCGACCATCAAAGATGGCAAGCTCTATGCACGGGGGGCTTCTGATGACAAGGGTCCTGGTATGGCAGCCTATTATGGGTTAAAAATGGTCAAGGAACTGGGCTTAAAGCTGAATAAGAAAGTCCGCTTTATTGTCGGTACCGATGAGGAAAGCAATTGGACCGGTATGAAACGGTATTTTGAAGTTGAACCAGCGCCAACACTTGGCTTTTCACCAGATGCAGAATTTCCACTGATTAATGGTGAAAAAGGCAATGTTAGTTTGCAAGTTCACTTTGGAAATCAAGCTGCGGGTACGTTTGAGTTAAAGCGGTTTGACTCTGGCTTGCGTGAAAATATGGTGCCACGGGAAGCTGTGGCGGTGATTACGACCCCAGCGGATGATCAAGTGGTGACAAATTTTGAAGCCTTTTTAGCGGCGCAACCAATTACGGGTCAAGCAACGCAAGATGACGCGGGGTTGAAACTTGAAGTTGTGGGTAAAGCTGCGCATGGGATGGAACCACGCAACGGCATTAATGCCGGCACTTATTTGGCGACATTCTTGAGTCAATACGCTTTTGCGGCAGATGCCCAGGACTTCCTAGGCTTCATTGCCACTAAATTGCATGACGATTCACGTGTGACCCAACTGGACTTGGCCTTCACGGACGATGTGATGGGCGATTTAACGATGAATGTTGGTCTCTTACATTTTGATCAACAAGCTGGTGGTGCGCTAACCTTGAATTTCCGTTATCCAAAGGGCATTGAACCAGCTGATTTAACTAAAAAAATTGCGTCAGAATTGCCGGCCGGTGCGACCGTGACCCAAGGCGACTTCATGGTGCCACATTATGTTGATCCGAGTGATCCAATTGTCAAAGATTTGATGGCGGTCTATCGTCGGCAAACTGGTGATGCAGACTCACAACCAGAAATTGTCGGTGGTGGGACTTATGGCCGGATGATGGCGCGTGGGGTAGCATTTGGCGCATTATTCCCTCATACCGAAGATACGATGCATCAAGCTAATGAATTTCAACCAATTGATGATTTAATGGCAGCGATGGCGATTTATGGTGAATCCATCGCGGTGCTCGCAACAGATAAATAAGACTGATTTAGTGACGATTCACGAAGGAGGTTGTTGATGATGACTGGTTATCAAAAAGTCCTAGTTGGCGTAGACACTTCACCGCAATCACAATTAGCGTTGGACAAAGCCATTGCGATTGCAAGTCAAATGCAGGCGACCTTAGATATTGTGACAATCATTAATACTGAAAAATTTATTGGCATTACTCAAGGACCGATGGGATTCGGCGCGGCGACACCCCAAGTGTTGGATGAGTTAACGACTAAACTCAAAGCGAACTTAGCGCGTGCTCGCCAGGCGGCGGTGGATGCTGGCGTGACGGATGTTCAGATTCATTTGCATTCGGGCAACTCCAAGCGTTTATTGGCGACAACGCTCCCAGCACGCTACGGGACGGATTTAATTGTTCTCGGAGCGACCGGATTAAATGCCGTGACGCGTTTCCTGATTGGTTCAAACGCGTCCTACGTCACGCGGAATGCGCCTTGTGATGTCTTGATTGTTCGAACGGATCAGCAACATCACTTGGTGAAAAACGAGACTCGTTTGACCCGACGTCTCTAAAAATTGTCACAGATTTTCAAAGCCTGATCAACAGTTATTGGGCTCTATAATATCTGTTGTTGGTAATCAAGACCAATCTTGATTACTGGCAACGGATTTTTTATGTGCTTTTTATAC
>NZ_BJDG01000040.1 GCF_005404945.1 Lactiplantibacillus pingfangensis
CCCCCGGTAAAATACCGAGAACTCGCCGTTCAAAAAGCAGCTTAACAATTTGTCCAATTTTAAGGGTTCACTTCACCCTAATCAGATTAGGCGTTGCGATTTTTTTATTGGCTATTTGGCACATCTTCCAACTGCCAAGTAATTGTGCCGTAATAGTTGCCGGGCACCGCGTCAGCACGCGTCTCTAACAAGATTCCTTGATCAGCTGACCAACCGTTGACCACATCATGAATCGGTTGTTCAAGATTAGCTTGCCGCGTCGCCAACAACTGCGGACGCGCTGATAAGGTTACCCGCTGACCATTACTGTGATAAATCAGGTCGCCGGCAAGTGGCCGATTTTCGGCATCCACTAGTTTGGTCGCAGTGGCCATCAAACGCCAAGACTGATCCTCATCACGGGTGTCACGAACCTTTAGCCGCCAGTCATCATGTCTGGTGACAGCTTGTTGCGTCCCCGTCACGGTTGTCGGACAAAATTTTGCTTGCGGCGCGACTTCCGCAAAGCTTAACTCACCTTGAACCGTGACCGTTAACTTGATTGGATGAATCTTTAGATTATGTGTGTCTTTAGCATGCAAGTACAGCTCATGCCGACCAACTGGTAAGTCTAAGTTATCAAGCGTCTGTTCAAAGCCATTGGCGGCGGTCACTGGGTCCAAGAAAAACTTGGCCATCTCATGGTCATCCTTCATGAGCCAGACTTTAAGCTGCTTCGTTTGCAACCCACTTTCGCGCCAAAACTTGCCTTTAATAACTAATGGCTCATTTTGAGGCAAGTGATACGTGTGTTGTTCCAAGGCCGCTTCCAATGGATTTAAGCCAATAATCATAAAAGTTGGTAAGTCAATCTGATGACGTAACCACCAACCATGCGCAACCGACGCCTCCCCACCTTCAGTCAGTAAGGTCGTCTCCGCGCCGTGCTTAGTAGCTGCCATGACGGTAATCGTCAACCACGAATTGTCCGCATTCAGTTCACCTGGCAAGGTTGCCTCAATCTTTTGTGATTTAACTGATAGTTGACTTGTGTCACCATTGGCCTGTGTCACTTTGGCACTTTTAAATTTGACATAATTAGGCGATGAAAATTGAAATCTAAGTTCCTTAATCGCCGCACTGTCCGTCTGCCAATCAACTCTAAATTGATATTTAACCGTCTCACCACTATAAACCGTTTTGCCATTACTGAGCTCATGACCATAGGAGTCGGTTGCCACCACGGCTTCCTTAAACATAATTGCACGTGCTGCCTCTTGAGTCGAATCAGCTTGGTCTTTATCTGCTTCAGCGGCTGAGGACTCGGTCGCATCGGTCATTGCTGCTGTACTTGATGCCGCAGTTGCTGACTGACTTGTACTTGACGCAGTCTCGCGATTGTCGGCTTGCTCAACACTAGCGCTCGTTGACGTGTCAGTACTGACCACCACTGCTTGGCTCACATTCCAGCTCAAACATTGTCCAACGACTAGCCCCAATAAAAGCCGGCGGCAAAAATGCCCCATTGAACTCAATCCTTCCTTTGAAAACAGTCCTACTCAGCCTTAGGTGTATCTGATAAGGTCCAAGTAATCGCCGTCGCATACGTTCCGGGCTTACTCCCATCAGGAATATCTAAGGAAATGTTATTATAGGTCACTTTAAAAATCCCAAGTCCTTCGCCCTTCTTTGCCATCAACATTGGCGTATTGTTTCGATTTAAGGTTACTGTGTCAGAAGCAGTCGGCACTTTCGATTGATTGGCTGCATCTTCGGCCGCAACTTGACCGGCCTGGATCGTAATTGCCGCCCCTTTTAAGCGTTCTGGCGCCTCAGAAACACCGATGCTCTTTTTATCGATAAACTTAGCTACTGAAGCTGATACCATGTACCCATCTTCAAGCCCAGGATTAAGAATCCGCAATTTGCCAGCAATTGAATCTGCTGTTAAACGCATCGTCCCAGCATTCATCTTGATACTCTTAAACCCAATCTTGGGCGCTTCAGTCAATTTAATACGCCCTTCTGACTTCTCTAATGACACTTCAACATCGGTCTTTTGATTCGACGTCCCGTTATCTCCCAATGTGTTGCCGGCGCCAGGCTTTTCTACCGATGGCTTTGAGACTGCCGCGTTTACCGGCATTGTACTCATAATAGTTCCTAAACTTAAAATCGCAGCTAATACTAATAGTTGTTTGCTTGTTTTTTGCATGAAATAATCCCCTGTTTAATTTGATATTTTTTCAGATTCGCGCAAATCTTACAAGAAGAATCGTACCAAACTAAATCGTGCAAGTCAAATCTATTTCCTATGGTTTTCATTCGATTTTCATTATAATTATTTTGATTGTTTAATTACTAATCTTAAAACAATTTCGTCAATTAACCAATTGGTCTAGACAAGCCACTATCGGCCGCTGACGGCAAAAATAACCGTCACTACCGTTAATTAAAAAGCTTGTCGACAGCGCTTAACCGCCGTACAATTGAACTATAATCATTCATCTAAAGGGGGCCTTCAAATGGCTACAATTCATCTCTACCTTGTCCGCCACGGTCAAACGGAACTCAATGCTGCTAACCGCTTACAGTGCATCTATGATTCTACCTTGACCACTAAGGGGGTCCGCTCGGCACAACGGTTGGCGCGGATGTTAGCTGACGTTCATTTTGATTCCGCTTACATTAGCGATCTCGGTCGTGCCCAACAAACGGCACGGATTATCACTGCCTTGCATCCCGAACTAAAAAAGCCGACGATTGACGTCGGCTTACGCGAATTTAACTTTGGTGGTCTCGAAGGGACTAAAAACACTTGGATCGTCAATCAAGTCCGCAAACAGCTTGGCCCTGGGACTTTTGCAAAACTCATCTTGAGTCGAGAACGCTTTGCCACTTTGCTCTGGGTCTTCAATTCATTAGACAAAACTCGGGCGGCTGAAACCTTGGTTGGCGTCACCGATCGCATTAATCGGACGCTGCGCCGCATCAGTCTGTTTGAATCACAACAACCAGGTGAAGACCGCAACGTGCTCATCGTTTCTCATGGACTAGTTCTCAGCGCCTTTCTTTATCAACTGAGCCCACATGACTTACCGGCTCGCCTGTTAAAGAATACGAGTGTGACGCAAGTCGATTATCACGATCGTCAGTTTAAACTGATCAACATTAACGTAACCCCTAAGAAACGGACCTAGTCGTATTCAGGTCTTGGGTCTCAGTTGAGCCGGTTCGAAATTGGAGCCGCGCTTGTCGCCCAAAGAAGGCTTTTATTTTTCGTTGTAGTTCTTGCCCGGTCGCATGCACCGTTGCCTCATCTGCCTGTGCGTCACCAATGACCACTAGCACCTGACTGCTCTTGCCGTCTAACTCAGCTGCTAAACGTGGTTGTTGCTCAATCAATAAGGTTACCGGCTGATTGCGTAACGCTTGGACTTGGACCGTCCCCTCGGGCAGCACAGCCATATCCCAGGCTTGCATCTGGACGTGGTGGCGGTCGCCGATTAGAACTAATAAATCAGCTAACGCACTTTGAGGTTTCGCCGGCTTTAAGTCGCGTAAGGCCAATTGCTTTTCAATCGCTGGATTTAATTCACGATTATCCAAACCAGTCACCGACAAAATGGCTAGTGGTATGGCCGTATTACTTGGTAAAATTTCAATTTTCAAAAAAGTCACTTCCTAAAAACACATTCACTCTAAGTTTGCCAAATCTCGCTGAAAAGTCAATCAACCGACCCTCGCTAATAACGAATTTTTAATAATTAAAGCCAGTTTGCCTAGAAAACCGCCTTAGTTGAGTTTACTAACAAAGATGCTGCCCAAATGAAATGACAGCAGCGCTTTTATCCCGCCACGACCCGAGACACTAGCGGTTTCTGAAAGAATTTCGGTCTTGCAACCTCACGAGGCTCCTCTTTCAATCGTACAAAAAAACTTCACAATTGCGTGAAGTTTTTTTAGCTTACAAAGGGTGTTTTTCAAAATAGCGATCCAAAAACTTAGCCAAACCATCATTATAGTTCGTTTCAGTCACATAATTCGCAATTGATTTAACTTGGGGCAACGCATTACCCATTGCGACTGAATACTTGGCCTCAGCCATCATCCCGACATCATTTAAGCCATCGCCAAACACAAACGTATGCGCGGCATCCACTTGTTGTTCACGTTGAATTTGTTTGACGGCAGTGCCTTTATCCGTGTTAAGCGGTATCATTTCAATATTGTTTGGATTCGATGATGAAAGCCGCAATAACTTACTATTAGTTAACTTTTCACGGGCAGAATCTAAGCGTGACATATCCTCACGGCTTAAAATTACCCCATTCGTAATCTGATCTTCGATTTTTGCCAACTGCGTAAAACTTTCGACCTCGGCATAGCCAATCGAGGTTTCATCCGCATCAAAATTGGCTGCGTTCCGCGCGACAAACCGTGGAATCTGTTCCGTATAATACGCCATCTCAGGTGTAAATAACATCATCGGCAAATTATCACGACGGGCAATGAGATAGGCTAACTCGACTGCGGCACCACCCAATTTCGTGATTTCACGACCCTCGGCGCCATCAAAGACGGCCCCATTCGAGGTGACTAAATGCACATCCGCATTAATTTTGTTACGCACGATCTTGGCGAGTTCATACATCCGCCCCGTGGCAATGTAGAACATCACATCTTGTTTCTGCAACCGTTCAATGGTAGCCTTCGTGTGTTCAGTAACATATTGATGGTCCGTCAACAAAGTCCCGTCAATGTCCATAAAGACTAGATATTTTGGCATAAGCTTTTCCTCCCGCATTTTTACACTACCAATTGTACGCTATTCATGCCTATAATGGAAATCGCTTTCAAAAATCATGGCAACACGTCATCTCGCGCCACAAAAACCGCCATTACAGCTTTGCAAAAGAATCTTAAGCCAACCAAGCATTTGGCACTTAAAAATACCGCTTTAAGCGAAAGATTCTGAACAAATTAAGGTTGCCCGTTGACAGGTCACACAATTACGTGTAAATTAAAGCACAATTAATATTTGATGAGAAAAAGTGATGAGCAGTTTAGTAAACTCGGCACGACCGCTAAGCGAGTCTGAGATAGTGTAAGCAGACCAGCCAACCCGAGTTGAACATCGACTGTGAGCGTGAAGGCCAACCCTAATCGTCATAACCTTCACTGGTTGCACCCATTATCGTGCCACGTATCGCAACAATTGGGTACGTTTGAGGTCAGCAATGCGAGTTGTTGACGAAATCCGGTGGTATCACGCTTTTAGCGCCCGGCAGACTAGCAAAAGTCTGTCGAGCGCTTTTTTTCATCAAATTTAATCAATTTCTTTCAAAGGATGGTCATACATATGAAATTTACAGTACTCGGCGCAGGCGCCATGGGGTTACGTTACGGTGTTTTACTACAAGAAGCAGGCAATCAGGTTGATTTCGTGGATACGTGGCGTCCAAACGTCGAAAAGATGCACCAACAAGGTGGCGTCTACGTTTCCCGTGACCATCAAGATCGGCACTTAGTTCCGGTCAAAGTCTATTATCCAGAAGATTATCATGGCAATCCAGATGTCTGGGTCGTCTTCACCAAGCAGATGCAATTAGCTGATTTTCTCAAACGAACGGCTCATGCTTTCAATGACCAACAGTACGTCATGACGTGCATGAATGGGATGGGACATGTCGAAAAATTACTTGCTTATTTCAAGCCAGCCAAACTGCTAGCCGGTACCGCTTTGGTGGCAACCGTCCTAAATGGCCCTGGCGATGTCGACTTCATTGGCGCACGCGGTGCCGGCACGATGAACTTAGCGAATTATACGGAAAAACCAGATGACATGACACATCGGGTGGTCGCAGAATTAGAAAAATGTCAATTCAATCCAAATTTGACCACTAACTTCCGAGGCACCCTCTTGGCTAAAGTCGTTTTTAATTCCGTCGTCAACACCCTCTGCACGCTTTTTGAAATCACGATGGGCGAATACGCGGCTTATCCGGGCGCCGACGAACTCAGTAAACAACTCATCAACGAGGCCTACGATGTCTGTGAACGTGATGGCGTGACGATGCTGAACACGCGTGCCGAGGAATTGGCTTCCGTCAATTATGTCAGCAAGGTCGCTAATCCACTTCACTACCCGTCAATGTATCAAGATATGTCGCATAATCGTCCAACCGAGGTGGACTACATCAATGGCTATCTCGTTAACCTTGGTCAAAAATATCACTATCAGGCGAAGACCCACGCCTTCTTGACGCACCTCGTTCATTTGGCGGAAACTACCCGACAAGCGGCGGCAACCACCGTTGTTGAACCGAACGCAGCACTAGCTTAGCAGTTAACTTACCATTTTCCCGGTAAAATCAGTTACAATAGAACTTAAATGATTTTATCGGGAGGCGATCAAATGGAAACGACGCACGAAGTTAAAGGCATCGTGCTCGCAAGTGTCAGTGCGACATTTTGGGGTGTTTCTGGGGCAATTGCCCAAACACTCTTCGATACAACAAATATTAACTCAATTTGGTTGACCGGGATTCGGATGCTCGGTGCTGGCGTGGGCTTACTCTTAATTAGTTTGGTGACTAAGGTTGATCTGTGGTCGATTTGGCATCACCCGGCGGATTTAGCCCAAGTTGCTGGCTATACACTATTAGGCTTGATGCCTGTCCAGTTTACTTATTTTTTGGCCGTCGAAGCTAGCAATGCCGCGACCGCCACGATTTTACAATTTATTGGACCGGTATTCATTGCCATTTGGCTCGTGGTTGCCCATCAGCAATGGCCGACACGTTCAGAAGGCATCGCCATTATCCTAGCAGTCGCGGGATCATTTCTATTAGTCACCCACGGCAACCCGGCGACGCTGGTGATCTCCGTCTGGGCGTTGATCTGGGGACTCTTGTCAGGTGTGACTTCCGCCACCAACACCTTAATGCCAACCAAACTGCTGACAAAATACAGCACCATGACCGTCAACACTTGGTCAATGTTACTCGGCGGGATCTTATTCAATATCGTCCAGCCTTTCTGGAGCATCCAACTGCCCTTGACCGTTGGCAATATTAGCAAACTCGCCTTTGTCGTCTTGTTTGGTACTTTATTGGCTTTCCTATTTTTCTTAGAAAGTCTCAAGTACATTCGGCCAACCGTTGTCAGTCTGCTGGATGCGTTTGAACCCTTATCCGCAACGGTCATTGCGGTCATCCTGCTGGGTGTTAATTTTGAATGGCTCGATATTTTTGGCAGTCTGCTAATTATTAGCACGGTGTTCATCTTAGCGATTGGGCAACGCCACAACGAACGTGCCGCTGAAGATTTCCATGAGCCGCATTAACTAATAACAGTTACGTTGTGCCACTATAGCTCGTCAAAAAAGCCAGTAAAGTGGGGAAAATCACCTACTTTATTGGCTTTTTAGTGTTGCTTTTTGAAGGTTGAAAGACGAAAAATACTAATAAATACAATAGTACCAGTACATTGGTAATGAAAAGAAGTCAATGTTCTCGCTTCCAGGCGTCGCTAATGGTTATTAGGATAAAAGATTTAAAAACAGTTGATTTGAGTCTTAAGAAGAATGGCGCCAGGTAGCAATGTTTTGAACTCTCTTGAGCGCTTCTATTGACTGTCCGTGACTAATATTTCAACTTATAAACCTTGTTAAATTAGGATTGATAGCCACTATTCACCTTTCAATCTTTAGGTTACTTTTCAGAAGGTTGAAAGGACAAAGGGACTCGTAAACACTGTCATATAGGAAACAAGCACTTCCAAATTAGTGGTCATCCCGCTCCGACATGCCTCCACTAAACCTGGCCTAAAAACAGTTGAATTAGCTGGAAGTCGCCGCTGATGGCATCGGTCGTGAAGGTGGCGTTGGGTCGGCATGTTTTTTGCCGGCGTTACGCCACGGACGGTCCGGGACACTTGCGATTTGTGCAAGAGTTCCGGGCGAGGGCCAAGACGTCCCTGGCTTGGCCCGGTCCCACGGCCGCATGTTATCAGTGGCGACTGGAAGCGGCCATGTCAACTAATCTTCATGCCCTAATCATTGACATGGCAGCGGTTAATAGCCGCGACCTAAATCGACTTGGTTGCGTGCCAAATCCCCATTTTTCACGAATTGGTTAAAGTTTGCCGCAAAAATTGGAAAAACTGTCTCACGGAAATGGGCAATTTGACCAGAAACATGTGGCGTGATGAGGACATCTGGTCGTTGCCAGAGTGGGTCCGTAGCGGTTAGTGGTTCGGGCTCAGTCACGTCCAAGGCCGCCCAGCTTAATTGATGCGCGTCTAAAGCGGCGACTAAATCAGCCGTATTAACCGCTGGCCCACGACCAATATTGATAAACATCGGCTGTTGGGCCACTTGATCAAAACACTGATGGTCAAATAAATGATGCGTCGTTGGGGTTAATGGCAAGGCGTTGACGATAAACTTCGCCGTTTTTAAAACCTCGGCCGTAGCATCCAAAGCCACCGTCTTGTCAAAGTGTGGCGCGGGATGGCCGGTAGTATTCACCCCAACGACCTGCATGCTAAATGCTTGTGCTTTGGCGGCCGTGGCTTGACCAATTTCACCGGTACCGTAAATCAAAAGTTGTTGTCCCGTCAACGTGGTCGTTAACTGTGGCAAGGACCATTGCTGGTCACCCGTCTGATTAATCCAGGCGGCATGATACCCACGAACGATCGTTAACATTGCCGCTAACACGGACTCGCTGATAGCATCCGCGTGAATGCCGCTAGTATTAGCGACTAACACGCCGGCTTGTTTCAAAGCCGCTAGTGGTAAATAATCTACCCCAGCTGAGATGACCTGTAAAAATTTTAATTGCGACGTTGGGCTGGCTAAAAATTGTTTTAATAATGGGTGATTACCATACATTACCACCACTTGATCATAATCCGCGGCGGTTAAAGTCGCCGGCGTTTTAAAGGACCAAGCGGGATAATCCGCAATTAATTGTTGCAATTGTGCTGGTTTCGTTGCTTGGCTCATAAGAACAATTGACATTAACACTCACTCCATTCAAATTTAAGAAAAAGCCGGCACACATATCGGGCCGGCTTTAGCTGCTCAAAATTATTATCATCAAAGCGTGCAATCAAAGTTGCGGCTTAGGGCGCAATTGACCTTTATCACAGGCTCTCAATTTTTTACTAAAGGTTGAAGGTTGAGATTTGCGAGTAAACCCGATTATATCAATAACCAGCAATACAGCTTTCACTTCCGGCTGGGACTGCCCCGCATGGCACAACGCTTCTGACTGACGGAGCGCTCACCACAAGTCTAGTTTAGATGCGACCGTTGCTGATAGTCGCCTATTCACGTTTTCTTTTGTACTTTCAATCTTTAGTTCTTTTAGTTAATTCGTCGTTGAAGTCGTCGTCCCGGAAACACCCGTACCGTTACCAGTCGTCGTGCCAGTCGTGGTATTGCCACTATAAGTAGCAGAACTGCTTTCGCTCGTTGTCCCGTAAGTTGAAGAACTGGCGGCTGAGCTCGTCCCAGTGTCATTGCCAGTCGTCGTGCTGCTAGTGGCGCTAGAATAAGTCGTTGCACTTGATGAGGAACTCTCAACACTGCTCGATTCTGCTGGTGCACTATAACTGCTGCTGACCGCATTAGCCGCACTGGTTGCCGCCGACTGCTCTTTCTTAGCTAAAGCCTTGCGTTCGGCCGTTAGCTTCTCATAGTCCGTTTTAGCCAAGGCCGATTGTTGACGGTATGGCTTGAGCTTCTTAATCACCGCGTCTAATTCCAACGTGGACACGCTAGACTTTAGCGCATGCTTACTTGTGTAAAGCTTTTGATACTCAGCATCATACTTGCGAACGGGCTTAATAATTTTGCTCATTGCCGTATATTTCTGGGTATAATGCATCGCAAAGAAGGTTTTGGTTGTACGCAAGCTTGAATTTTTCAATGCCGTTTGTGCAGCCGTCACATCCGCAACCGTCACACTCGCCTTAATCAAGTTCGCTGAATTATACAGAGCAAGATAGCGATCACGAACACCAACCATTTTAGCCGCGTTGTCATGTTCATCTTGTAACTGCTGCTTCTCGTCTGACTGCTTCATACCATCAATCGCCGTCTGCAGTCGTGTTAAATCTGATTTTGACGCACTATTGCGAATATCTTGTTGTGCCGACGAGGTATAGATGGCCGTCACTGCCGATTCAGCAGCCGCCTTAGCATTGGCTTCGGTTGTCTTAGCGTGCTTGAACATGAACATCGCGCCCAAGGCAGCAATCACGAGTAAGCCAACCCCGATCGCGGTTAATTTGCCATTACGTCGTTGTGGTCGCTGGTGTGGTCGACTGGGTCCTTTGTCTTTTTTCTTCAAATGTGGATTATTGCGAGTTTCGTCTGTGTCCAAATTGTCGGGGGCAGTTTCACCATGCCGCGCCACGCGCGAAAGCTGATCAACATCAACGGTCTGATGTGTTTTCTGAGGTGCAGCGCTCCCGCCATTTGGTTGTTGGTCGCCATACAGCGCTTCCCGTGAAAGTGGTAACTCTGGGGTCTCTTCTTCTGTATCGTGCTCCGTGGCACTAACCGAAATCACTGGTTGAGTCGTCTTGGCCACACTAGTCGGTCGTGCAGCGATAGAAACTTGGCTGGTGACCGTCGAAGCAGCTGCACTGACTGTAGACGTTGCTGGTGTAATAACATCCTGACTTGTCGCCGAACGGGCTGTCGCTTTAGCAGCTGAGGCCGCTTGACGCGCAGCCTTGGCCTGAGCACGGGTGGTTGGCGCATTAGAAGCCTTTGCCTGACCACTTGTCACGGCAGCTGAATTAGCTTGTGACTCGGCCGAGACGGCTTCCGTTGCCACTGAAGGGGCTTGAATGTCCCCTTCACCAACAGCAACGGTTGATTGCGCAGATGTCGCTTGTGATGCTGCGGCTGGCGCTTGAATATCGCCCTTGCCAGCTGGCTGTTTAGCCGCCGTTGACGGTGCGGTCGACGTTGGTGCTGCGGATTTTTTCAGCTCATAGGCCAATGGAATTTGTTCGTTACGCTGATCTTCATCAGTGTCATCTGGAATCGGCTCCGTAATCGCATGCCATAATCGTTTTCCAAGTGACGCTTTTTTATTTTCTTTCGTCATTTTAATACCCTCTAGTTGATTTCAATTTTCATTCTCAAATTAAGGTCGGACTACCAACTGGCTTAATTTTCTCATTAATCGTACTAAAACGACCGTTAATAGTTAAATTATAGCATGGAATGGACGCGTGAGAAACCGCTCGCAAGGCCCATTTTCGATTAACGATTGGACGACTTAATTTTAGATTAAGATTCTGTTATAATCGGGTTAACCATTTTTGAAAGTGAGGCAATTATATGGCAACTGCCAAAGTAATTTTTGCAACCATTACCGGCAACAATGAAGATGTCGCCGACATTATTACCGAAAAGTTTGAAGCACTAGGGGTTGACGTGACCCAAGAAGAAATTTCACAGGCTGATGCCACTGAATTTGAAGCCGTCGATATTTGTGTCGTCGTTCCTTATACATATGACGAAGGCGCCTTACCTGAAGAAGGACTGGACTTCTATGATGATCTTCAGGAATTAGACTTAACCGGAAAAATATACGGCTGTGCTGGTTCCGGTGATACTTTCTACGAAGACGACTATTGTCGTGCGGTCACCGATTTCAGCAATGCCTTAAAAAAGACCGGGGCCACTAAAGCCGCTGACGATGTCTTCGTCAACTTGGCGCCCGAGGGTGATGACATCACCCATCTTGATGCCTTCGTTGAACAATTAGTTGCCGCTCAGGCCAAATAAAAAAGCTTAGGAAATTAATCCTAAGCCCAGGAGATTGGAAGCCGATTCCAATCTTTTTTTGTCGCAAATTAGTGTCGGTTTTGCCAGTGTTGCCGCAAATAGTTATAGCTTAACTCGACTATGACGAACAAGATCGTGATACCGACAATGGTGGTGAGATAGGATACTAGCCGATACCCGACTTTCGCAATCCACAGATCATACGGGCCTTGAATCAGTAAAAAATAAATCAACAAGGTTTGTCCAACTGTCCGAGTATGTCGCCAAATTGATTGCCATTTCATTAGTTTGCCCCTTCAGTTGTCGCTAAAGTTTGTAGCGTTTGCTTTAATTGATTGACCGGCAGTTGTCCCATGCCACCGACACGGCCCACGCGCCCAAAGACGATCGTCGACCCAAACAACTGACCACAGGCGGCCCCATAACGTCCGAGACTCCCCGTAGCGGTCAGAATCAAAGGCAGACTTAATTCCGTCCCTGCCGTAGCCGTGGCGGTCATTAACGTTAATAACGCCGTCGCGGTTTTTGGTTGCATCCGAATACGGGCAATATCTGCACCCGCAGCCGCCATCGCCTGGTAGTCGGCCACAATCTGTGCGACTTGATGATCAGTGGTGTACGTTTGACTCAAAATCAGTTTAATCTTCTGTTGTCGCATTTGCTTCGTTAGCGTCATAAACTGCGGCTGCGTCACCCGAGCTAAATCTAACTCAATTGCATCCGCCAGCCGATTATTCACCAGTGTTAAATAGAAGCTATTTACATCTTGGATCGTCTCTGACTGCGTCTCATCCGCTGGTTTGAGGGTGGCGATCACTGGAATCGTGCCAAGAACTTGACGTAATTGTACGGCCGTATTGATGAGCTCAGCGCGGTTATCCAGACTTTCTGCAAGTGTTAACCGCCACTCAACGATTTGCGCGGAAGACGATAATACTTGAGCAGCCTGTCCTAAAAGCGTTTCACGTGTCGCGCCAGTCAGGACCACCCCAATCTTAGGCATTCCTGCTACTAACCGTTCCGTTCCAATTGTGACACTTTTCAAACCCATCCCTGCTTTCCCCACAACTTTTATTAGCCACTTAAATTCGCTTTAATCAAGCATCCACCTCTATAATAGCAAATTTTCGCCATTCTAACACCTAAAACTCATTTATTAAATGAAGCTGTTACCGCTTTCTCACATTCAAAAAATGTATTTGTCAACGCTTCCATCTTCGATTTATAATTAAGCGTGTTCATACTAAAAAAGGAGCAAACTTATGAAAACCGAAAAACAGCTACGTTGGTCCAACATCGCGCTAATTGCGTTTGTGGCCGTCTGGGGCTTGGGTAACGTTGTTAATAACTTCGCGTTACAAGGCTTATCAGTGGTCACTTCTTGGATCTTGATCATGATCATTTACTTTATCCCGTACACGTTAATTGTGGGGCAACTTGGCTCAACCTTCAAAGAAGCTGAAGGTGGGGTTTCATCTTGGATTCGTGCAACGAGTACGAAACGGCTCGCTTATTATGCCGCTTGGACTTATTGGATCGTCCATGTCCCATACTTAGCACAAAAACCACAAGGGATTCTGATTGCCCTGAGTTGGTTGTTCAAAGGGAACGGTAACTTCATCAACAATACCCCAGCGCTCGTCGTACAATCCATTTGTTTAGTGCTATTCTTATTCTTCCTCTGGATTGCCTCGATGGGCTTAACGACCCTGAAACGGATTGGGAGTGTTGCCGGGACCGGGATGTTCATCATGTCGATCTTGTTCATCATCTTGGCCGTTTCTGCGCCATTGATGACTAAAGCGACGGTACAGACGCCGGATATGCTTTCGATTAAGTCTTATTTACCAAAATTTGACTTTGCTTACTTCACGACCGTTTCCATGTTAGTCTTCGCGGTTGGTGGTTCTGAAAAGATTTCACCGTATGTTAATAAAACGAAGAATCCCGGTCGTGAATTTCCACTTGGGATGTTAATCCTTGCCGGAATGGTTGCAGTTTGTGCCTTGTTAGGATCATTTGCCATGGGTATCTTGTTCAACTCTAACGACATCCCTAAGGACTTAATGGCTAACGGTGCCTACTACGCCTTCCAACGCTTAGGTGCCTTCTATCACGTTGGTAATTTCTTCTTGATCTTATATGCTATCGCCAATGTCTTAGCGCAAGTTTCAGCACTAGCCTTCTCAATCGATGCCCCACTAAAAATTTTGTTAGGTGACGCCGATCCTGAATTTGTCCCTAAAGGCTTAAGTAAAATGAACAAAAAAGATGTGCCAGTTAATGGTTACATCATGACTGGTATCTTGGTCAGCATTTTAATTATCATTCCCGCACTTGGGATTGGTAACATGAACGAATTATTCAACTGGTTGCTAAACCTTAACTCAGTCGTTATGCCAATGCGTTATCTCTGGGTCTTCTTAGCTTACATCTTGCTGAATAAACATTTAAAAGAATTCAAGAGTGATTACATGTTCTTAAAGAATCCCCTAGTTGGTAGAATTGTTGGGGGCTGGTGTTTCTTATTCACGGCCTTCGCATGTATCTTAGGAATGGTTCCAAAAATTGACATGGCGACTAACCCTAGTGGCTGGTGGTTCCAATTAGCCTTGAATATCATTACACCAATCGTCTTCGTTGCCCTTGGTATGATCTTGCCATTAATTGCCCGTCGCCATCGGACAACTGCTTAAGTGGTGACTAAAACGACTAGCATCGCAAAAGATGTTAGTCGTTTTTTAGATTCTGTCATTAAGCGCTGTCATTTAAAGTCAATAAGTTTTATGATTATTATGTAGATATTAATTGACTGATGTTATAATTAATTTGATACAATTGATTTTTTCAATGACTGATAATGCATAGGAGGATCAAAATGAACGACACGCCCAAAATGTTAGATGATTTTCTGAAGTACTATTCTACAGTCTTACGTTATATGGATGATTACATCTCCGAACCAATTAAACAATTTCACTTAACGTTTGATGCCTTTTTGATCATGCATGAAATCGGTAGCAGCCGTCAACCCTTACTGTTGATGGATATTGCCGACAACCATCATGTTTCGCGTAGTGCCATTTCCCGTCAGATCAGCGTCCTGTTGAAGTATGATTATATCTACCAGGTTGCTAATCCGGCTGACCGTCGTCAAAAAAGTTTGTTATTGACGACCAAGGGCCAAGATATTGACCAACAACTGATCGCCGCTATTCAAAATGTCTTTGACAGTTGGATTAAGCAACTTGGTGGCAATCGTGTTGAAGGCATGTTAGATTTCTTTAGTGACTTCACGACACAAGTGATTCAAGCCCCAGAAAAATAATTGGCACTAAAATAGGACGCCACATGACATCAGCCTGTCGTGTGGCGTCCTATTTTAGTTGTTCTAATAATGAGATACTTCAATAAGCCGTTTAGCAGATTTGAACTGCCGACCTCTTCCTTACCATGGAAGTGCTCTACCTGCTGAGCTAAAACGGCATTTACTCCTTCAATAATATAACAACTAGCGCCTGACTTTCAATTGAATTCGATAAGTCAGGTGAATTCTAATCAGTTTCAAAGCGGCGTCATGCATCAGTCTTCATACGACAAAATCCTGAGCCTCTAGCAGTTGGTTAAAAATTAGTTGCTCACCCTACCTTTAAAGCGCCGTGCTTTTGTGTCTGTCTCTACACACCTGCACGGCAAGCATTCAGTAACAACTGTCAGCGGCACAGTCTTCACCGCTAAAGCAGTGTTACGACAACACTCACAATCACTTTTCAAGCTTGTACTAAGTTAGTCAAACCACGACAAAAACAGGCTCATTCCCATTTTTGCTGTTGTTAGTCTTAATAAGTACCTAGGCACCTATTTTTCAACGTCACCGTGTTATCACAATAGTGCTAGTCGTGTCCCAACTATGAGCTAATCACCTGCGCATCTAATGGTACGAAAAAAGGAACCGACGTTAATCGATTCCTTCGTTTGCATGGCAACGTCCTACCCTCGCAGGGAGCGATCCCCCAACTACTCTCGGCGCTAAGAAGCTTAACTTCTGTGTTCG
>NZ_BJDG01000041.1 GCF_005404945.1 Lactiplantibacillus pingfangensis
TACCGAAATGAGGTCGCTTAGAGACAACAGTAAATTTATATTATTTCATCTGACAACTTGACAGGGCCTAGCGCAATGGCTGTCTTTGATGAAATTGATAGCTTTCATAAAACACACGAGTATGCAACTATTGATGATGATTTAGTTCAATTAATGCAGCCATCATTGCAGTGGCTTAATTCGTATTGGACAACCCAAGGAATGAAGAAAGGGTTGCCATATGATAGTTATTCTGTGGTCAGTGGTGTGGATTTGGAACAATTGTTTCAGTTATTCACTGCTTGGCAAGATTTGTTTAAATTGGCTCCTTGTAAAGTTCCGATTAGTGAATACTGCGATGAAAACGATAAACATCGTTATCGGATGCTAAGCAGGCATCAAATACTGGATCAAATGGCTTCGGTAATTTCACTATTAGAAAAAGCAAAAGCTGAGAAATGTAACATTTTGTATGAAGGCATTTAGGAATGGCATGAAATTATGTACACGCCAGTATTTTGTGAATATTCCTGATTAACAATATGCAATTTTTAGCGCTGGTTGGGTTGAGTGAAATATAATGATTATTTTTTAACTTTTGAGATTCTGTTTATTAGCTATTAAGGATAAACAGTAGGATCATACAGCTCAAGCTCATAATACTTCCGACAACCACAAAGACAATCTTCTCACTACTTTTTATTTTTAATTTTTTTAGTATAAAAAGTAATAATGTAATCCACGGTCCAATGTCGTTGTTCGACATCGTATTTACAAAACTGTCCACATTTGTTTGATTAATCTTAAAGCCAATTAGAATCATCAGTAATCCTATGAATAGAAATATTGAGATACCGAAATTTTGCAAAATCACTGGCTTCATCCCCAATCCTTACGAGGTAGTTAAATACCAAATAAAGAGATCAGTAACATTGAAATTTAGCTCACTGCCATAGGGTGTTTCATGACTACCTAATTTGTTCCGAGAAAAATTGGAACTGTTAAATAAGCAAATAATCCAGACATTAATAATCAGAACATAAAATAGCACTTTGACAAAGCTTTACTTTTTAAAAATTCGAGTGATTTCGTGCTTCTCCAAAGAATATAGAAGCGAGTGCGGTTGCCATGTCTGTGATTAGAAGATAAGTCTAATTCGATTAAATATAAAATAAGGAATTCTGAGGTGCGACTGTTTTGTGCCAACATATTGGTACAAAAATTAGTGTTGTTAACTAACTGTTTAGTAACAAGCAACTCAACCGACTCCTTTACTTGCAATTACATAGCGGTAAAAGACGTATCCGTTACTAACCAACCAAAAAAGGACCATCCTAATTTTGACTTTTTCAGACAAAATTAGGATGGTCCTTTTATTTAGTTTAAGCGAGTGCCCAAGTCTTGATGGCATGTGCCACGCCATCTTCAATATTAGTTTTAGTTTCGTACTTTGCGGCGGCTTTAACGTCGTCAATCGCATTGCCCATCGCCACACTGTTGGTGGCATATTCGATCATGCTCAAATCGTTGCCTTGATCACCAATTGCCATGACTTCATCAGCGCTGAGATGCAATTGTTCCGCGAGAACTTTTAAGGTCCGGCCCTTGCTGGCTGCTTTATTCATTAATTCCAAGAAGAAGGGTTCCGATTGGACGATGTAGTAACGGTCGTGAAAGTCGGCTGGAACTTTTTCAATTGCTGGTCCAAGTACGTCTGGCGTATCAATGAACATACATTTAACGATTGGCAAATCCGCGCGCATTTGATCAGTGCTCCGGTAACGAATTGGCATTTGAACGAGACTACTTTCACCGACCGTGTAAGGACTAATATCGGCGTTGGCCGTGTAAATATGGTCTTCACTCTCAACATGACAGTGGACACCGAGTTTACGACTGAGCGCTTCGATATCAATATAATCATTATGGGTGAGCGTGAGGCTCGTCATAATTTTACCTTCAACGGTCTGTGCCATGGCACCGTTAAACGTAATCACGTATTCGTCATCGCCTTTTAACCCCAGTTGTTTGATAAAGGGGGTCACGCCATTGAGCGGCCGGCCGGTACACAAGACCACTTTGATGCCTTGGGCTTGCGCGGCGTGCACAGCTTCAATGGTAGCGGGGTTTAGTTCGCTATGTTCGTTGAGTAAGGTGCCATCCATGTCGATGGCAATAAGCTTGACTGACATTTAAATTCCTCCAAATTAAATTAGCTAATTAAACGGTCATTTTGAATATGTTGTTGAAAATCCTGATAAATTGGGTCAAATAAATCAACTTCGGGGCTGCCACTAAGCATTTCCTTTGGGAAGAAGAAGCGTTGATCGCCGGAAACTTTGCCAGTGATGGCGCGAACGAGGTCGCTGACGGTTGAGAGCTCGACTAACGAGCCATCTTCTTGCATCAGTTCAATTTGTGTCCGTGGCTTTTTCATTTTTGGATCATAAGCATCATATGGCAAATCATAGCTATCGTTAATCGCCGTATAATAATGACTATTAAAACCGGCCCGTTCAATCAATTTTTGTAACTCAGGGACAAGCGCTTTAGTTTGGTCATCGATCCGAGCTGATTTCAATGGTCGGCGATCTAAGAATCGCGTTGATAAATCGGCGAGAATCTTATCTTGACTATCACGCCAATGATTGAAGTACGTGTTTAAAACGCCGTCATCTAGGCGCAAGTAATCCTTCAAGGTAAAGTCGTTATTGAAAAATGGTAATAGCATGTGTGGGGTCGCTTCGGCATCCACATCATGATTCTGATAAAGGTCATTGGCACGCTCTAATAGGTGATCCAAGATGACTTCCATTGACCGTGAAACGGGATGGAAATAAACTTGCATGTACATTTGAAAACGGCTAACAATGTAATCCTCAACCGCGTGCATGCCTTCCATCGCGAAGGTGATTCCGCCAGCATAAGGCTTCATCACGCGCAAAATTCGGGTTAAATCAAAATTACCATAGTTAGTGCCTGTGAAATAAGAGTCACGGAGTAAATAGTCCATGCGGTCAGCGTCAATCTGACTAGAAATCATTTGAACGACTTGTGGGTTCGGATAAGTTTTCTGAATAACGGTAGCCACCTGACCTGGGAACTCCGGTGAAACGCGGCGGAGTACTTGGTTAACTTCGGTTTCTGGCGAAGTCAGAATTTGCACGGTTAAGGCTTCATGGTCGGTATGGAAAATGTGTTCAAATGTGTGTGAGTACGGGCCGTGACCAATATCGTGCAACAAGGCCGCACAAAGGGCCACAATGCGTTCGTGGTCATCCCAACCGCCATCGCCTGGCGTCTTAGTTGGATAGTTGCGTTCAAAATTATCACAAATCCGACGAGTCACTTCATAAACACCTAGACAGTGACCAAAGCGTGACTGTTCAGCGCCATGAAAGGTCAGTGAAGTTGTTCCAAGTTGTTTAATCCGGCGTAACCGTTGAAATTCAGAAGTGTTAATTAAGTCTAAAATGATTTGATGTTGGATGTAAACATAGTCGTGGACCGGGTCACGAAAGACCTTTTCCATGGGTAAAAGTTGATTACGGTATGACAAATAAATTCCTCCGTTCAATCCGTTAATTTAGGCGCGTCTGTCGGCGTTGCATTTGACGATAGGCGTGAGCTAAGTGTGCTTGAAATTCAGGTTCTTCGATTAATTTTGGTAGTTGTTGTTGGTCGACTGTCCCATGCTGTGCCAGCACCGTGTTAAAACGGTCAATCGCCTGGGGGACGGTAATGATTTTGCCTAACTTTTCAGCCACGGTCGTCATCACTGCCGGGTCCACTTGTGGAAAGCGGTCATCAGTTTTACCCGCTAAACTCGTGTGATAAAACTGACGGATGAGTTGACTGCGCTGATTTTGGTTACCATTAATACTAATATACAGCATGATAACGAGCGCAGATTCAGTCCGGCGTTGCGACATTCCGGCGATTTTTTGCCCACCGATACTTAAATCATAATCACCCGGGCAATAAGATTGGCTAATTTCGCCGGTCGCAATTTCCAAACTCGGCCACGCTGCTTGGACATAATCAGTCATCAATTGATAAGCTTCGGTGATTGAATAGTCACTGCGACGCGCCGGGACAAATAGTGACACGTTTAAAACGCCCAAGTCAGCGACCACCGCCAAGCCACCGGAATTACGCAGCATGGTTTGATAGCCCGCTTGTTTCAAGCCGGTTAGCCCGGCGTCAAGTTGTGGCAAGCGTTGGTCGAGCAAGCCTAAGATCACGGTCTGTGGCAGTTGCCAATAGTGGACGATTGGTTGTTTGAGCTCGCTAGTTAGCCACAATAAAGCATTCATGTAAGCAAAACTGTCGAGCATTTCTTCGGGTTGGTAATGTTGCGTTAAGGTTGCAATCGGTGCTTGCATCAAAATTTGATCACCTCATAATATCGGTTTCAATCATTAATTATACCCGAAATCGTTTGCTGTCACAGCTTAATTGCTGGTTTAGGTTGATTTTTAGGCATTTTTAATCAGATGGCTTATAATTAATGACGAGATAACACAGGTCAAAGATGGGACTTGTTTTTTGTTGCCGTCTACCGGTCAGCGGCAATGGTATCACTAACCTGTGTAACGATGGACTAATTAGGAGGACCAAAAATATGGATGATTTAACAACGGGTGTGCCAGTTGCCATTCATTTGGAAACGCAGGCAACCCAAGATGGCGACACCGCTAACTATGCGCTGGACGTTGATGGTCAACTCGTGCAGATGGGCGATGCTTTTTATTTGAGATATAAAGAAGTGAGTGAAGAGACGGCAGAACCGATTCCAGTCACGATCAAACTCGCTTCAAATGGGGATGTCGTCTTAACACGCAGTGCCCAAAATCGGCTACGGTTGCATTTTGCTAACGGTAAACGGGTACAAGCGCGTTACCAAACACCGATGGGAATCTTGCCAGTTGAGACCGTCACACCACTGTTGCAAGTCCGGTTACGGGAACGGCCATTTTCAGGTGCGGTCAATATTGACTACGAATTATATGCTGGGGAACAGCTAATTGGTCAATACAAGTTACGATTGCAATTCACGGCTTAATTTGGTAAGATGTACTGTAAACTGTGGAAAGGACGTGCACCAGTTTGGAACTAAAACAATTTGATGGACAGAAGAAGTCCGAATTATCTTTAATCGAGGTTGCGCATGCAATCTTAGCGCAACACGGTGATGTCATGGCTTTTGCCGACATTACCAACGCTGTACAGACTTATTTAGGTAAAAGCGACGAAGAAATTCGGGAGCGTTTATCACAATTTTATACCGATTTAAATATCGATGGTAGTTTCATTTCGCTCGGTGACAATATGTGGGGCCTGCGTGCATGGTACCCATTTGAATCCATTGACGAAGCCGTTATTCATACTGACGATGAGGATGATGAAGATCGGCCTAAGCGTAAAAAGCGTAAGAAGGTTAATGCTTTCTTAGCTGACGCCGGCGATGACGATGATGTCATTGATTACGATGATGATGATCCCGAAGACGACGATAATTATGAAGACGATGACGACAACAATTCCGATGACGACGATGATGACGATTCAGAAAGCAGCAGCAAGTATGATGAATTATCAGGTGTCGATGATACGGATGATGACGCCGCCGATGAAACTTTGCCAGACGGCATCGAAGGTCAACTGTCTGAATTAAATGACGACGATGATGATGACTACGATGACGATGATGATGAAGACAGTAGCAAGTAGTTAGCGTTAAGGATTTAACTTGACGAATGTCTATTGGACTTGTATTATCTTTATTGGGCTCTCTGGTAGTAATGCCAGAGACAAACGAACGAAATCAAGCTCCCTATTCACTGAATAGGGAGTTTTCTTTATTTATAGCCTCCCCACGAAATAAATCTTTAAGGAGTTATCACATGACCAAATATATTTTTGTAACTGGTGGCGTTGTGTCGTCGATTGGTAAAGGTATTGTCGCAGCATCATTAGGGAGATTACTGAAAAACCGTGGCTTAAAGGTCACCATTCAGAAGTTTGATCCATATATCAACGTTGATCCTGGTACGATGAGTCCTTACCAACATGGTGAAGTTTTTGTCACCGATGATGGGACCGAAACAGACTTGGACCTCGGACATTACGAACGGTTCATCGACATTAATTTGAATAAATATTCAAATGTTACAACCGGTAAGATTTATTCAGAAGTTCTGCAAAAGGAACGTCGGGGTGACTATCTTGGGGCAACTGTACAAGTGATTCCTCATATTACGAACGCGATTAAGGAAAAGATCATGCGTGCCGGTACCACAACGGATTCCGACATTGTGATTACCGAAATCGGTGGGACCGTTGGGGATATTGAATCCTTGCCATTTATCGAAGCCTTGCGTCAGATGAAGAGTGACCTTGGTTCCGATAACGTCTTCTACATTCATACGACCTTGATTCCATATTTGAAGGCCGCTGGCGAAATGAAGACCAAGCCAACGCAACATTCTGTGAAGGAATTGCGGAGTTACGGCATTCAACCGAACATGTTAGTCGTTCGGACTGAAAAGCCAATTACCCGGGAAATGCGGAACAAGATTGCGTCATTCTGTGACGTTGAACCAGAAGCCGTCATTGAATCCTTAGATGTTAAGACGATTTATTCAATTCCATTGAATGTTCAAAAGCAAAACATGGATTCAATCGTTTTGAACCATTTTGGCATCAAAGCACCAGAGGCTGATATGAGCGACTGGGAAGATCTTGAACATCACGTGCAACATTTATCACGGACGATCAAGATCGCCCTGGTTGGAAAGTATGTGGCGTTACAAGATGCTTACATCTCGGTGACTGAAGCCTTGAAGCATGCCGGCTATACCGATGATGCCGAAATTGAGTTAAATAAGATTTCTGCGGAAGATGTGACCGCCGATAATGCCCAAGAACTTTTAGGTGACGCTGATGGGATTTTAGTTCCCGGCGGTTTCGGTGATCGTGGGATTGAAGGCAAGATTGAAGCAATCAAATATGCCCGTGAAAACGATGTGCCTTTCTTAGGCATTTGCTTAGGCATGCAAATGGCAAGTGTTGAATTTGCTCGCGATGTCTTGAACTTGAAAGATGCCAACTCCGCTGAAATTGATCCTGACACGCCAGATAATATTATTGATTTGATGGCGGATCAAGAAGATGTGGAAGACATGGGTGGCACGCAACGTTTAGGTGCCTATCCTTGCAAGCTGAAGCCAGGAACGGTTGCGGCCGCAGCTTATGGCAACGAAGAAGTTGTCATGGAACGTCATCGTCATCGTTATGAATTCAATAATGAATATCGTGAAGCGATGAAGGCCAAAGGGTTAGTGTTCTCAGGAACTTCGCCTGACAATCGCCTTGTTGAAATCATCGAATTGCCAACGAAACGTTTCTTCGTTGGTTGCCAGTACCATCCAGAATTCTTGTCACGGCCAAATCGTCCTGAAGGCTTGTTCAAAGCTTTCATCGACGCCGCCAATGCAACTGGCAAAGCAAAATAATTAAGATTAGTAATTTGAAGTGCTCAAGCGAAGTTTGCTTGGGTACTTTTTTTGCTCAGAATAATATCAAAAAGTTGCAGTTTG
Organism: Lactiplantibacillus pingfangensis; assembly: GCF_005404945.1. GTDB lineage: Bacteria > Bacillota > Bacilli > Lactobacillales > Lactobacillaceae > Lactiplantibacillus > Lactiplantibacillus pingfangensis. Next base: position 7,581 of record NZ_BJDG01000041.1, read on the forward strand.
TTAATGAAAGCGATTAAATTAGATGAGTTGACGATTTTCTGGTTCGAAAAGATTACAGTTTCCTGATATTGGTTGTTTTTTTGCATGACATTCTTTATTATGGTTAATGATTGTATTGTACAGTGTGACACTTATTTAGCGAGGAAAGTTATGTTATGAAAAAAATGATTATCCATGGCGGAAAAAGACTTTCTGGGGAATTAACGATCGGTGGCGCAAAAAATAGTACCGTCGCACTGATTCCTGCTGCGATTCTAGCAGACACTCCGGTCCGATTCGATACGGTTCCGCACATCTTAGACGTTCACAATTTAAAAATTATTTTGGAATCAATGAATGTTCATTCCACTTTTGAAAATGATGTATTAACGATTGATCCAACTCAAATTATTGAATCCGAATTACCAAGTCACGCAATTAAAAGCCTGCGTGCATCTTATTACTTTATGGGAGCGTTACTCGGGCGTTTTAACCGCGCAACGGTAACCTTCCCGGGTGGGGACAATATTGGTCCTCGTCCAATCGACCAACATATCAAGGGCTTTAAAGCCTTAGGTGCCAACGTTGTCGAAAAAAATGATTCTGTTTTTATTTCAACTGGTACGGAAGGCCTTCACGGTGCCCGCATCTTTTTAGATGTGGTTTCGGTTGGCGCAACCATTAACATTATCTTAGCTGCCGTCAAAGCACACGGGACGACAACGATTGAAAATGCAGCCAAAGAACCAGAAATTATTGATTTAGCAACTTTCTTGAACAATATGGGCGCGAAGATTCGTGGCGCCGGGACCGATGTCATTCGGATTGAAGGGGTGGCGTCCTTGCGTTCCCGCGCAACCCATACGATTATTCCAGATCGGATTGAAACGGGAACTTATTTGTCATTGGCCGCCGCAATTGGCGATGGCGTCTTATTGAAAAATGTGATTCCAGAACATATGGAGTCATTCACGGCGAAGATGCTCGAAATGGGTGTCGATTTACAAATCAACGAGGATAGCATTTACGTGCCACGCGTTGGTGAATTGAGTCCCGTGCGTGTCAAAACGATGACTTATCCTGGTTTTGCAACCGACTTGCAACAGCCGATAACGCCATTATTGCTACATGCGAATGGTAATAGTGTCGTGATTGATACCATCTATCCACAACGAACCCAACATGTGGCCCAATTGCACAAAATGGGCGCAGATATTCATGTGCAAGATAACTTAATCGTCGTCGGGCATTCAGCTCATTTGCAAGGCGCGCACGTTGAAGCCGGTGAAATCCGTTCGGGTGCAGCCTTAATGATTGCTGGTTTAGCAGCTAGTGGGACGACTGAAATTTCACGTGCCGATAACATTTTACGTGGTTATGATCGTGTCGTGGACAAGTTGCATACGCTCGGCGCAGACGTGGAAATCGCTGCGGATGAACAAGAACGCGTGTAAAGGCGAATATTACAGCCTTTAATTTAATAGCGTACTGAAAAGCTCTAGGAAGTACTTTGCAAAAAAACAGTTATTAACTAAAAAATAAGTCAAATTGAAGTGGCGAACTTAATGACGAGTGCGCCCATAGACCAGCCAATCACAAGCTGAGAAAGAGCAGTGATAATGGAAAAGATTTTAACAATGCACGATCTTGAGGAAAAAACCCTCAAGGAAATTTATACTTATGCCCGTGATTACAAAATTCAGTATTATTCACAAATGAATAAAAAAGAACTGTCGTTGGCAGTTTTACGGGAACAAGATAAGAAACGCGGTTTTGTCCAAATGGAGGGCGTCCTCGAAATAATTGGTCAAGAAGGCTACGGCTTTTTGCGTCCAATTAATTATGGCCCGTCACAGGAAGATATTTATATTTCACAGTCCCAGATCCATCGGTTTGGGTTACGAAATGGTGATTATGTGGCTGGACAAGCACGCCCACCGAAGCCAAATGAACGTTATTATGGCTTGATGCGCGTGGGGACTGTTAATGGCAAGGACCCTAATGAGGCCCGGCAACGGCCACATTTTCCAGCCTTGACGCCACTTTATCCTAACCGGCAAATCAAATTGTCGACGACGCCACAAACGTTATCGACGCGGTTGATTGATACTTTTGTGCCGATTGGTTTTGGGCAACGGGGCTTAATCGTCGCGCCACCAAAGGCCGGTAAAACAACGCTACTTAAAAATATTGCCAATGGCATTATGACAAATTATCCCAGCGCAAAGTTAATTATGTTACTCATTGATGAACGACCGGAAGAAGTCACAGATTTGGAACGCTCAATTAAGGGTGAAGTGGTGAGCTCAACCTTTGATCAGCAACCTCAAAATCATGTGCGGGTCGCCGAATTAGTGTTGGAACGTGCGCGGCGTTTAGTTGAAGATAAGCAAGATGTCATTATTTTGTTGGATTCAATTACGCGATTGACACGGGCTTACAACTTAACGATGCCATCTAGTGGTCGAACATTATCCGGTGGGCTTGACCCGACAGCTTTTTACAAGCCTAAGCGTTTTTTTGGTTCTGCGCGAAATATTGAAGAAGGCGGTAGTCTGACGATTTTAGGGACGGCGTTGGTTGATACGGGTAGCCGAATGGACGATATGATTTACGAAGAATTTAAAGGAACTGGGAATTCTGAATTACAATTATCCCGTGAATTGGCGGAACGTCGCGTCTTTCCAGCTTTAGATTTAAAGCAATCAAGCACCCGAAAAGAAGAGTTACTGTTGAGAAAGCCGGCATTGGAACCCATTTGGCAAATTCGGCGTTCTATGGGCGGCAACTCATTGGCCTATACGGAACAAATGTTGCAATTGTTGAAGCGGTCCAAAACCAATACCGATTTCTTAAACGACTTAGGAAGTTTAAAAATTGGCGGCGGCACGGCCATGCGATCCAAATCACGTCGTTAGTTTGGACACGCTTGACGGACAATCGGGCGATATGATAGAATACAAAGGTTGATTTAAAACAAATGATAATCTCTGTTTCAGCAAATGATTCAGGGCAAAGGAGCGTAATATTATGCAAAAAGGAATCCATCCAGATTACCACCAAGTTGTTTTCCAAGATTCAACAACTGGTTTCAAGTTCATCTCTGGTTCAACAGCTACTTCTGCTGAAACCGTTGAATGGGAAGATGGTAACACTTACCCATTAATCCGGGTTGAAGTTACTTCAGACTCACATCCATTCTACACTGGTAAGCAAAAGTTCACCAAGGCCGATGGTGCGGTCGATCGTTTCAACAAGAAATACGGTCTCAAATAAACAATTTGAAATCAAGCAGTCAATCGACAATTGTCGGTTGGCTTTTTTTGTAATCTGATTTGAACAAAATAACGAGTTTGGTCGGAGTTATCTGATAGGATGAGGTTGAGTCTTTTTAGAAGTGGATGACCAAATCAAAATCAGAGGGGTAAAGTTCATGCTAAATATTCGACACGAAACACCCGCCGACTATCAGACGGTGGAAGATATGACACGCGCTGCTTTTTATAACCTTTATGAACCTGGCTGTGTGGAACATTATTTAGTGCACACGATGCGGCAACATCCGGATTTCATTCCTGAGCTAGATGATGTCTTAACATTGGATGGGAAAATCATTGGCAATGTGATGTATACCAAGGCCAAGTTAGTCAATGATGCCGGGGATGAAAAAGGAATTTTAACGTTCGGTCCGTTAAGCATTGCACCGGCCTTTCAACGCAAAGGGTATGGCAAACAGTTATTGGAATATTCGTTTAAGCAGGCTCGGCAGCTCGGGTATGAGACCATTGTTATTTTCGGTAGTCCTATGAATTATGTGGGTCGCGGTTTTCAGAAGTTTAAGGTCAGTTTGCCGAATGGACAGTATCCAGCGGCGATGATGGTTAAAGAATTAAAAGTTGGTGGTCTGGGTGGTCAACATTGGCGGTATTATGACAGTCCAGTTATGGCAGTTAGTGAAGCGGCCGCGCAAAAGTACGATGCGACGTTAGCGCCACTGACTAAACGACATCAGCCGAGCCAAGAAGAATTTTATATTATTAGTCATGCCATGCTTGGGGATAACTAGTTATCGTGTCAAAGTTATCCACTGTGGAAAACTTTGACGTGTATTGTCAGAATAGAGCAAAAGTCAGAAACTAATGGTTGCTACGTGTGAGGATTCTTTCGCCAGGCATTTGCGATTGAAAGGCCTACTAGTAGCATAATCAGGAATGATAAAACATCAAGCACGCCCAGTGGGTGTTGAACTTGTTGGCTAATGATCGCGATAAAACAGCCTAAGATGATCAACCAGCCATATTTAGCGATTGCTTTAATTGATTGGGATTGTGGGCTTCGTTTGCTTAAACCATAGAGTTGCCCTGCTAGGAGTACCAAAATGATGGTTGAAATTTGATTGGTCATGCAAGTCCTCTTTTCTATGATTGTTTAAGTTAGGACATGTAGTGAGTAGACCCCGGCAGCCGTAACGTCCATATAAATTCGGTGATGGCGGTGGCGGGCATTGTAGTATGACAGATCATTGGCTTGCTTGGTAAAATAGATGGCGGTCGCTTCACCGGCGATAAAAGTGACTCCCCCGGAAATCGCACCACCGATGGCGCCAACTGCCCCCCATGCGAGGGCATTATTGGCATGTTCAGCTTGCATTTGTACCACCGCTTGATTGCTAGTGAAGTAGTAGCGAGTTCCCCACCAAAATGAGGCACTAGTATAGTTTTTCTGCCAAGTCGTTTTAACAGTTCGACTAGCTTGTTTTGATTGGTGAGTCGTGGCAGTATGCCAACCGGTGAAGATTAGTAATGAAATTGTGAGCATAAAATATAATGTCGAACGTTTCATCATCATGCGACTTCCCGTCTGAAATGTGATATAAAGGCTGCTTAACGTGGTACAAGCCAATAGTAGCACTGGCTATAACTCGATGATATAAAGTTACGGAAAAGTCTCTGTGTATTTTCTGTAAAGAATCGACACAAAAAAAGGTCATGGGGCGCGGCTCCGTGTCAAGTAGACAATCAAATAATTAAAATTGTTAAGCAATTTTCTTGAGGGCATGATTCCGGTAT
>NZ_BJDG01000042.1 GCF_005404945.1 Lactiplantibacillus pingfangensis
GGTACGATATTTTGGCTCTGTTGGGCATCCTTCCTTTCCAATTCCTTCAGTTTTTTTAGAACTTCATTCTCCTTTGACAAGTAGGCGTTCCGTGCTTCTAATTCCTTGATTCTGAGCGCTTGTTTCTCCTCGTCGGTTAAGTTAGGTTTACTGGATTTATCCTTACCGCGTCGGTCTTGTAAAGCTTCTGGACCGTCCTGCTTAAATTTCTTGACCCACGCATAAACTTGTCCATATGAGACTGAAAATTTCTTGGTGGCGCCGTTATAATTTAAGTCATTTGCGATGACCCATTGTGCAATTTCAATTCGTTCAATCTGTGTTGTTTTTCTACCAGTCTTCATGGGGCGAGACCTCCTAGTGGTTGTAAATGGTTTACCACTAGTATACAGGTTCACCCACTGATAGATGACACTTGAATTTGGAATGTCAAACTGACTGGCTAGTTGAGGATACGAGGTGTTTCCAGCTAAATATAGTTCAACCACTTTCTGTTTGAACTCTGGTGAGTATCGATGTACTTTTCGCCGCTTCAATCCAGCGAGTCCTTCTGCTTGGTATCTTTGGACCCATTGTCTGATTTGGTCATCTTTAACACCATACTGATGTTGAATCTGTCTGGCACTCATTCCTTGTTCTACCAAGTTAATGTACGCTAGCTTGTCTTCTAGACTGTACCGGGCTCCTTTTCGGCCCATACTAAAAACTCCTCCCTAAGTAAACAAGCTTTAATTATTTGCTTGTCTACCTAAGTAGGAGTATAGCCAACCATCTTTTGTGGGTCAGAACTTTTTTAATTTCAGTTAAGCTTTTCTAGCAGGTTTCCAAACACCTAAGATCAGGCCAGCAATCACGGCGCCAATCACCGTTGCGCCGATATAACCCCAAATATTCGTTGCGAGTAAGGCAACCCAGAGACCACCATGAGGGGCGGGCACAGACACATGCCATAATTGGGTGAGCCCACCGGCAATGGCGGCACCGACAACACTGGAACCAATGACATGCAACGGATCAGCGGTGGCAAATGGAATAGCACCTTCAGTGATAAATGAAATCCCTAAGATCCAGTTAGAAATCCCAGCTTTACGCTCGTCATCCGTAAACTTCTTTGGCCAGAAAGCGGTAGCAATGGCAGTTGCCAATGGTGGCACCATCCCACCAGCCATAACGGCGGCCATTAAGTTCCCGTTTTGAGTTGCTGTAAAGGCACCGGTGGCAAAGACGTAAGCCGCCTTGTTGAAAGGACCACCCATATCGATTGACATCATCCCACCAAGGACAACCCCTAAGATAACCGCATTACCAGTACCCATTGAGTTCAGGAAGTGGGTAATCCATTGGTTAATCACAGAGAAGATTGGGTTGATGATGAAGAACATTAAAGCAGCAACAATCAGTAAACCAATAATCGGGTAGATCAACATTGGTTTCATACCTTCAAGTGATTGTGGCATGTTCTTGGTCCATTTCTTCATCCAAACAGTCACATAACCAGCTAAGAACCCAGCGGCGATCCCACCTAAGAAGCCCGCGGGACTTTTAGCATGCGCTGACAATGAGGCAACGTAGACGCCACCATAGGCACCAGTGTAAACGGTCGCCATGAACCCACCAACGAACCCAGGCATGAGGGCAGGGCGATCACCAATTGATTCGGCAATATAACCGGCTAAGACCGGCACCATGAAGGCAAAGGCCATATTCCCAGCTTGGTTGAAGAAGGTGAAGGCTAAGCTCTTATCGCCGACAAATTGTTCGATGACGAAGGAGAGGGCCATTAAAATCCCACCACCAACGACGAATGGTAACATATGTGAAATCCCATTCATTAAATCCTTGTAGATCTCACTCCAAGCGCCGCCATTACTACTGTCAGCATCGTCGCCATCAGTAGCACCACCGTCAGCATCATGATAAATCGGCGCTTTGCCGTCGAGAACTTCGTTGATGAGTTCTTCGGATTTGTTGATCCCATCAGTCACCGGACGATTGACCAATGGTTTGCCATCAAACCGTGCCATTTTGACCTTTTTATCGGCTGCAATGACAACCCCTTTGGCACGGGAAATTTCATCAGCGGTCAATAAATGCTTAACCCCTTCAGAACCGTTCGTTTCGATTTTGATGTCGACGTTCATTGCTTCGGCTTGCTTAATTAAAGCGGCTTCGGCCATGTATGTGTGGGCGATACCGTTTGGACAAGCGGTGACACCCACAATATAAGGACGTTGTTCGCCGGCAGGGGCGCTGGCAGCGTCAGCTTCTTTGCGTGCTTTTGCGGCGGCATCTTTAGCTTCTTTTAATTCTTTGGCAGCTTGCGCATCACCGAAAAGTTGTTGAACTTCTTCCGGCGTGGTTGCTTTTTTCAGTTTGCCAACTAACTCTGGGTCAATGAGCAAACTGGAAAGGGCAGCTAAGGCAGCCAAATGGGTGTTATTGGCTCCTTCAGGTGCGGCAATCATGAAGAATAGATGCACTGGTTGACCATCTAAGGCATCAAAATCAACGCCGGCTTCGCTTTTGGCAAATAAAACCGTGGCGCGTTGAACGGCCTTGTCCTTGGCGTGTGGCATGGCGATGCCATCGCCAATCCCAGTAGTTGATTCAGCTTCTCGTTTGATGATGTCCTTTTTATAGAGGGCCTCGTCATTGATGACGCCTTGTTCGGCATATTTATGAACTAACTCATCAATGGCTTCGTCTTTGGTCGTGGCGTGCATGTCCATGATCATGACATCTTTTAATAATAGTTCGCGGATATCCATGTGTGTGTGACAGTCCTTTCTAAAGCAACAGCTTAGTTAACAGTTTCAATTTTAATCAGTGGCAAGATTTCGTTGATTTTGGCCCGAGTGGCGATGTCTTCTGAGAAGGCGGTTGCCGACCCACAGGCTAAACCATAGCGGAAGCTTTCAACTGCATCGTGAGTTTTCGCAAATGTTCCCACGAACCCACCAATCATCGAATCACCAGCCCCAACGGAGTTGACCACGTGGCCTTTTGGTGCTGGGCTGAAGTAAACCTGATCAGGGGTGATGAGTAAGCCACCATCACCAGCCATGGAGATTAACACATGTTGGGCACCTTCAGTAAGCATCCGTTGGCCAGCCGCAATTATTTCTGCGCGACTGTTAAAGGTCGTGTGATAATAATCTGCCAATTCATGATTATTTGGCTTAACGACTAGTGGTTGACTTGGCAAGGTCTTCTTTAAGGCATCACCAGTCGTATCAATGACGAAGTTAGCCCCAGCCGCCTTGGCTTTTTGAATGATATCGTAGTAGAACGTATCAGGCAGGCTCGGTGCGAGGCTCCCCGAGATGACGACGACATCTGCCGCAGTTAGATTGGCTAATTCTTGATAAAATTGATCAATTTCCAATGAGCTGATGTCAGGACCAGCACCGTTCAACTCGGTCTCTTGATCAGCGTGAATTTTCACGTTGATGCGTGTGTCGTCGGCAATTTTGGTGAAGTGACAGTCAAGCCCTTTCGTTTTCAAAGCTTCACTAATAAAGGTTCCCGTGAAACCACCAACAAAGCCGAGTGCTCGGTTAGGTTGATCGAGTTCATTTAAAATTTGTGACACGTTGATACCTTTACCGCCGGGTAATTTGGCGGTGTGGGCGAGGCGGTTAACGCTGCCGAGTGCCATGTGTGGTAGCTGAACCACGTAGTCAATCGATGGATTGACGGTAATGGTGTAAATCATGATTTGACCTCCTGGATAGTGGTTAGTGGTTGGTACTGTTCGGCTAACGTTGGCGTTAACTGGTCGGTGATGATCGTCGCACTGGCGAGATCACCGACGCGGGCAAAGGAAACGTGGTCGAATTTAGTGTTGTCAACCAGAATGAAGGCTTCTTCACTCTGGGCGATGGCAGTTTTTTTAACGATAGCTTCATCTGGATCAGGGGTCGTCAAGCCAAATTTTGGATGGACCCCATTGATTCCAAGGAAGACCTTATTGAAACGGTATTCTTGTAACGACTTGACCGCTTCCGGACCAATGACGGCTTTGGTAATGCCTTTAAGGTTGCCGCCGAGCAGGTAGGTCTTAATGCCCATGTCCGCTAAGACGGAAGCATGGACGACCCCGTTCGTCACGACGCGCAAGTTGTCACCAGGATTAAGATGGTGAATCATCGCGAGTGTCGAAGTTCCAGCGTCCAAATAAATGACGTCATCAACTTGAATATTCGCGACCGCTTGCTGGGCAATTCGGTCCTTAGCATCCACATTACGTGAAACCTTATCGTTCATGGCCGGTTCCTCTTGGAGCGAGTTCATGTATTTTGCGCCACCATGGACGCGCAATAAGTCACCCTGTTCTTCCAATTGTTGCAGATCCCGGCGAGCCGTGGATTCGGAACAATTGGTTTTCGAACAAATGTCCTTGATTTTAATAATGCCTTTGAATCGGATCGTATTTAAAATGTATTGTTGGCGTTCTTCTGTAAGCACTTTCAAATCCCTCCGAAGAATAATATACACGCTCACCTATCAAAACGCAACAAAAACCTTCAAAAAACGTCAAAATAATTCAAAAACAGTCATCAAGCTCCATAAACGTGCCACTTTTTGGCGCTGATTGGTTGGTCACGGCTGTCTATAAACTGTGAGTTTCCGGTACTGATGACGATTTTGAGGGTGAGTCAGTTGTGAGATGACCGTTTAAAGCGGTTGCCCGTCAAAAATTAGAAAAGTAGCCTAGTTTAGTTGCTGCCAATTAGCAGCTGGTCGCGACAACTAACTTTATTAAAATTTATGTTGGTGGGTGTTAAGCATCTAAACACCGCATTGTTAACCGGTCTAAATCTGCAGCTGCATCACAACTTACTGACAGTTACTCAAGTTTTCTTGCGGACGATTCTTTTTAAATGCTGAATAGTTTGGTCGGCAATTGGTCAAGGGTTTCAGCCGATTGATTATGCTGTTTAGCCGTGAGGGGGCTTCGTTTGGGGCTCAGCCGTGGCGTTTGACTTAGCGTGGTGGTTTGTCCGCGGTTAGTCAAAAACCAGCTTTTGGGCTCAAAACTGGTTCATGGCGTTCCAGCTCCAAACGACCCCCCGGCAGGCGGAAATACCCCACTCGATATGAATTTAGAGTAGGCTGACACTTACAACTGACGCAGATACTTTGACGGCGGGCGTGAACATTTGTATACTAGTTCAGGGTTCTAATTTCGCACGGAGTCATTTCGTAGATAACTAATATAGAAGAAACAGGAGAAAAACATGTTTGTAGATCAAGTCAAGGTAGATGTAAAAGCCGGTAACGGTGGTAACGGCATGGTCGCTTTTCGCCGGGAAAAATTTGTGCCAAACGGTGGTCCAGCCGGTGGCGACGGTGGTCGTGGCGGCAGTGTCATTGTGCAAGCAGATGAAGGATTGCGGACGTTGATGGATTTTCGTTATACGCGCAAATTCAAGGCGGATAATGGTGGCAACGGGATGATTAAGCAAATGACTGGTCGTTCCGCCAGCAACACGATTATCAATGTGCCACTCGGGACGGTGGTTACCGATTTTAACACCGGCAAAGTCATTGGTGACATTGTCGAGAAGAATCAAAAGTTGGTCATTGCTAAAGGTGGCCGAGGTGGTCGTGGCAATATTCACTTTGCCAGTCCTAAAAATCCGGCACCAGAAATCGCTGAAAATGGTGAGCCTGGTGATGAACTGACGATTCGAATGGAATTGAAAGTGTTAGCGGATGTTGGTTTAGTCGGTTTTCCATCCGTTGGGAAGTCAACGTTGCTGTCAGTCGTGACGAGTGCAAAACCAAAAATCGCCGCCTATCATTTTACAACGTTGGTGCCTAATTTAGGGATGGTTCGTTTGGATGATGGTCGTGATTTCGTCATGGCAGATTTACCTGGTTTAATTGAGGGGGCTGCCAATGGTGTTGGCTTGGGAATTCAGTTCTTACGTCACATTGAACGGACACGCGTTATCTTACACTTGATTGATATGAGTGGGGTTGAAGAGAATGATCCGTTTGAAGATTATTTAAAAATCAATCATGAGTTAACGAGTTACGATCCAGATTTATTGAAGCGGCCCCAGATCGTGGTTGCGTCGAAGATGGATATGCCAGATTCGGCTGAAAACTTAGCCAAGTTTGAGGCCAAGTTGAAGACGGATAAGACGTTGGCAACTGTGCCAGCCATCTATCCGATCTCCTCAATTACGCAACAAGGTATTAAAGCGCTATTGGCGCAAACGGCTGACTTACTTGATACGACGCCACAATTCCCAGTCAAGGGTGTTGATGATGTTGCGCACCGTGAGTATAACGCTGAACCAACGCAAGATTTCACGGTCGACAATCCAGAACCAGGGCTGTTTGTGTTATCTGGTGAAAAGTTGGAACGCTTGTTTAAGATGACCAACTTGGAACATGAAGAAAGTGTCATGCGTTTTGCCCGTCAATTGCGGGGAATGGGAATTGACGATGCGTTACGTGCCGCCGGTGCCAAGAACGATGATACGATTCAAATTTTAGATTATCAATTCCAATTTATGGACTAAGTAATCAGCAAAAAGCCCCAGCTCATCAATGCGAGCTGGGGCTTTTGACGTCATGAGTTAGCCAAACAATAGCTGCCCGGCACTCAGCCGGTAGCCGAATAAGGGCACCACACCATTAGTCGTTAACATATAAAGGCCCGTCTTGCCGTCAACTTGCCGTGTTCGTGCTGAGAATTGATCAAGTGTCATTGGCTTAGCCGTTTTAGCCTGCGTGAGCACCAACTGGTCATTAGAAAAAGTCAGTGTCTGAATGGGAAAGCACACTTGGTCAGATTCCCAGTAAAGGGGGAGTTGTCGGTCAAGGTCGGCAGTGGAAAGGTTAAAGTCAATGAGCCGCATTTTAAGTTCACCCTGATTTTCGTTATATTATCACTGCGTGCAATGATACAATAGTATGAAGGCAAAAACAAAGACTAATCGTTGTTAATTAGTGTTATCTTCGGTAAAATAATTAGCAGACTGTACAGAGAAGGACGAACATAACTATGCAATTAGAATTTTTAGGTACCGGTGCCGGTTCACCGGGAAAGTTTCGCAACGTCACTAGTACGGCGCTTCGATTGCTGGATGAACGTAATGAAGTCTGGCTCTTCGATGTCGGCGAAGGGACTCAACATCAAATTTTACGCACGACGTTAAAGCCCCGTAAAATCACTAAAATTTTTATTACTCATTTACATGGTGATCATATTTTTGGCCTACCCGGCTTTTTGAGTTCACGTTCCTTTCAGGGCGGTGATGAGCCGTTAACGATTTATGGCCCCAGCGGCGTGAAGGATTTTGTCAAAACGTCATTACGCGTTTCTGGAACCCGACTATCGTATCCATTGAACTTTGTGGAACTTGGCACGGATGGTGTCATCTTTCAAGATGCGACATTTAAGGTTTCCTTCCAACATCTGGAACACCGCATTGAATGTGTGGGCTACCGGGTGGAAGAAGCCGATCATCCCGGCGAGTTGCAAGCTGAAAAATTAAAAGCCATGCAAATCCCAAGTGGGCCAATATATGGGCAATTAAAAGCAGGACAAACGGTGACCTTACCAGATGGGCGCACGGTCAACGGGCAAGATTTCATTGCCGCACCACAGCCAGGCCGAATCGTGACTATTTTGGGGGACACCCGTCAGACTCCTAGTGCCGTTAGCCTGGCGCAAAATGCGACCGTCTTAGTTCACGAAAGTACATTTGGTAAGGATGAAGGCAAGTTAGCCCATAATTATTACCATTCAACGAGTACCCAAGCCGCCCAAGTGGCTAAAAAGGCTGGCGTTCAGCAGTTATTGTTGACCCATATTTCTGCCCGGTATACCGGGAAGCTGGCCAAAGAATTACAAAAACAGGCACAACAAGTTTTCAAAAATACGAAAGTGGTTCGCGACTTTGATTTAATTGAGGTACCATTAACGACGAAGGGGTAGGTGATCGAATGGTTGCGTTAACAGGTCAAACGGTGTTGATCACAGGGGCGTCGAGCGGCTTAGGTGAACAACTGGCCTTGGCGGTTGCGGCTAAGGGCGCCAATGTCGTGTTAGCTGCCCGACGACAAGACCGATTAACGAAAGTCGCCGATCAGTGTCGGCTCTTATCACGCGCGCAGGCAGTTGCAATCAAATGTGATTTAGCGCAAGTGAGTGAGATTGATCGGTTGTTTGATCAGGTGGATCAGTTATTTGGCAGTCTCGATATCGTCATTAATGCGGCGGGATTTGGCATTTTAACCCCGGCGATCGACATGGATGCTGCGACGATGGCAAAAATGCTACGGGTCAACACGTTAGGCGTGATGCTGGTTAGTCAATTGGCTGCGCAGCGGATGAGTCGTGCCGGTAAAGGTGAAATCGTGACGATTGCGTCCATTGCTGGTAAGATTGCCACACCGAAGTCGGCTGTGTATGCCGCCAGCAAAGCGGCCTTGATTGCTTATGACAATGCGCTGAGACTGGAGTTAAAGCCAATCGGGATCAATGTGATGACGGTTAATCCAGGACCAATCAACACGGATTTCTTCAAGACGGCGGATCCAAGTGGTCATTATTTGGATTCAGTCGGGTGGTTGGCCCTTAATCCGGTTCAATTTGCGGAAGTAATTGTGAGTAAATTAGGTCGTCATCAACGTGAGCTTAATCGGCCACGGTTGATGGCGGCTGCGAATCTTGGCTATCAGATTGCGCCTAAACTCGGCGACTGGCTAGCGGGGACTGTCTTTAATCTTAAATAAAAGGGGGCCGTTGAGATGAAAAATCAATGGCGGTTAGTGAGTGCATTAGTAATTGTATTGGTGATTGTGGTGTTTGCGATTTTGAATGTGGATCCAGTGGAAGTTAACTTTGGCTTTGCGAAAGTTCAATGGCCATTAATCTTAGTCATTGTGATCACGCTAATCTTAGGCGTCGCGATTGCAGTTTTGATGGCAACGTTTAATTCGGTCAAAACCACGAACGCACATAAAGAAGCCATTGCTGCGGCGCAAGCAAAAATTGACAAATTAACGGCAGACAATAAAAGTTTGACGTTACGGTTGAACAACAAGGGCAAGCAGACCCGCGTCAAGGCGGACGACCAACCGAAACCAACAACGAAATAACACGTGATTTGAGAAAGGATGGCTGCCATGTTAGCCGCCAAAAAGAAATGGCTTTATCGATCAACAACTGACACATTGATGACGGATGCCGAAGCTTTAGCAACTGAGTTGTCCCTGCCAGTGTTGGTGGCAAAATTATTAATTGAACGTGGCATCACGACCACGGCCCAAGCAACCGCGTTCCTACATGCTGATCAGCAGCCGTTGAATGATCCCATGCAGATGCATGACATGGCTAAAGCCGTGGAACGGATTCAAGCGGCGATTATGGCCGGCGACCAAATTACGGTGTACGGTGATTATGATGCCGATGGTTTGACGAGTACGTCAATCATGTTTGAAACCTTGAGCCAGATTGGTGCGCAGGTGAATTATTATATTCCCGATCGTTTCAAAGATGGTTATGGGCCAAATCAGGTGGCCTTTGATCGCTTGATTGCAGCGGGGACGAAGTTGTTCGTGACGGTTGATAACGGAGTGGCCGGTAATGCCGTGATTGACGCCGTTCAAGCCCAGGGTATCGATGTTGTCGTTACTGATCATCATGAAATGCCGGCTGTCTTGCCAAAAGCGTATGCGATTGTACATCCACGTTATCCAGATAGTCAGTATCCTTTTGGCGACTTGTCTGGCGCTGGGGTAGCCTTCAAGGTTGCCACCGCATTGCTGGAAGAAGTCCCAGAAGAACTCCTTGATTTGGCGGCGATTGGCACGGTGGCTGATTTGGTCAGCCTGACTGGTGAAAATCGGACCATTGTGACCCTAGGATTGACGATCTTGCGGCAGACCGCGCGACCAGGGCTGGCGGCGTTAATCAAAGCCGCGGGATTAGATGCGGACAAGTTAGACGAAACGAGTATCGGTTTCGGCATTGCGCCACGATTGAACGCGCTCGGTCGCTTACAATCCGCCCAAAGTGGCGTTGAACTGTTGACGACTTTTGATGACGATCGGGCTACCGAGTTGGCGACCCAGGTGAATCAATTAAACGAAAAACGTCAGGGTTTAGTTCGTGAAATTGCAGCATCAGCGTTGGCCCAAGCTGAGACTTCCGAGAATCGGGCGCGCCAGACCCTGGTGATTACTGGGCATGATTGGCACGAAGGGGTCCTTGGAATCGTGGCCAGTCGCCTAGTTGAACAAACGGGTAAACCGACAATTGTGATGAATGAGTCGACGGACGGTCGTTTGAAAGGTAGTGGCCGCAGTGTTGAGGCGTATAACTTATTTGCTGCCATTGACCCGGTTCGTGATGACTTGGTTGCGTTCGGTGGTCATCATATGGCAGTCGGCTTGACCTTGATGACCACGGCGTTGCCAACGTTGCGGTCAGCGCTTGAAACCGCGGCGGTATCACAAGATTTAGCCAGTCATGCGCAGCCAACTTTGACATTAGATAGTGAACTGGCGATCAAGGACGCGAACTTAGAAACCTTGGCGGCATTACGCCAGTTGGCGCCGTTTGGTAATGCTAATCCAGCACCACTTTTTGAACTGAAACCAACCGATGTGCCTCAAGTTCGTGCGATTGGTAGTGATCAGCAGCATTTGAAATTGCAGTTGAGTGATGGCAACAATAAGCTAGATGCGATTGCCTTTTCGATGGGGAGTGCAGCCGCGGCGATTCAAGCCAGTCCAACCGAGTTATCGGTGGTCGGGGAGTTAAGTTCAAATACTTGGCAAGGCAACACGACCCCACAAATTATGGTGAAGGATTTAGCCATTACTGGCGCCCAAATTATTGATGCGCGGACGCAGCATTTAACCGCGCAACAGTTCAAGACGGCCGGTATCTATCTCTTTTTCCATCAGAAGCTCATGAAGCGCTTGACCGATTTTATGGGATCACAGGCACAGCCATTATTAGTCACGGATGCGGCAACGGATTTGAGTGCAATCTCGACAGAACAGCCGGTGTTCATCGTTGATTGTCCGGATACGTTAGCTGACTTTACACAAGTGTTGACGGCGTTACCGTTAAATCAGTTGACCTTGTACCTTTATCAGCGCGAGTCCGTTTATTTAACCGGGATGCCAAGTCGGGCGCAATTTGCAAAACTATACAAATTTACACTAAGCCAGCATGATGTAGATATTCACCATCAGTTAGCCTTGGTTGCGGGTCACTTACACTTAGATCGGAATTTACTTATTTTCATGATACAGGTGTTTTTTGAGGTCGGATTTGTTAAAATAAATGATGGTGTCATGAATGGCGTTTCGAATCCGCCCAAAGCGGATCTCCATCACGCCCCAAGTTATCAGCTACGAGAACAACAACTCATCGCTGAAGAAACGCTTTTGTATAGTAAGTCTGCAGCGCTTCAAATCTGGGTCAAAGACCAAGCTGCAGTCAAGAATTAAAGGAGCTGTTAATAAGCAATGGCATTAGATTTAAAAAAATATATTGCTAGCATTCCGGATTATCCAGAACCTGGCATTATCTTTCGAGATATTTCACCCTTAATGGCAGACGGTGAAGCCTACCGGGAAGCCACGGATCAAATCGTGAAGTTCGCCCGTGATAAACAAGTGGATATGATTGTCGGTCCAGAAGCTCGCGGCTTCATTGTCGGTTGTCCAGTGGCCTATGAATTAGGCGTTGGCTTTGCACCTGCCCGTAAGAAGGGTAAGTTGCCACGAGCGACCGTTAAAGCGACTTATGACTTGGAATACGGTCAATCAGCGCTCTATCTACACAAAGATGCGATTAAACCAGGACAAAAGGTCTTAGTGACCGATGATTTATTAGCAACCGGTGGGACGATTTCTGCGACAATTCAACTCGTTGAAGAATTAGGCGGGATTGTTGTCGGGACCGCATTCTTAGTGGAATTAAAAGATCTTCACGGCAGTGATAAGCTTAAGGGCTACGATAAATTGAGTTTAATGGAATTCTAAAAAAAACTGTGCAAAATCAATTATTGATTTTTGAAGTGAACCCTTAAAATTGGACAAATTGTTAAGCTGCTTTTTGAACGGCGAGTTCTCGGTATTTTACCGGGGGCT
>NZ_BJDG01000043.1 GCF_005404945.1 Lactiplantibacillus pingfangensis
TACCGGAATCATGCCCTCAAGAAAATTGCTTAACAATTTTAATTATTTGATTGTCTACTTGACACGGAGCCGCGCCGGGGAGTCCTTTTCTTCATCTATTTTTTAAGCTATTCAAGAATTTGTTGCCATTGTTGCCAAACAATGGCGTCACTATAAGCTTCACGGCTTCGGTAAGCACCATCAATCAACCGTTGTTGCTTTTTCGGATTTTCAATCGTCCGCAATAAGCCGGCCGCTAATTGATTTATGGCGCCATCCTTAATCAGATAGCCGTTCTTACCATCTTTAATCACATCACGCGGACCATAATTGACATCGTAAGCAACGACTGGCACGCCATGTCCAATGGCTTCAATCAGCGATAACGGTTGCGTGTCACTTTCACCCGCATAGACAGCCGCCCCAGCTTGATCGTAAACCTGAGTGAGATCAGGTTGATAACCAGCAAAGGTGACACTGTCCGTGAGCTTCAACGTGTTGACTTGCGTCTTTAACGTGTCCAGCATCCCACCATAGCCATAAATGACTAACGTGGCATCCGTAATCTTCCGATGAACGCGTTCAAATGCGGTAATAATTTGATCAACTCGCCGACCGTCGTCGACCCGCCCGGTATAAATAATTTCATGGGAGTGCCGTTCTGCTAATGATTTTTTAGGTTGAGCTAGCAAACTTGCCGCCACCACAGCCGCTGAGATGGTATAAATCGGTCGTGCCGGTTGACCACCCAGCCATTGTGATAAGTCATGGCGTTGTTGCGTGGTACTCGTAATCAGGCCATCTAACGACGTTAAGTATTGATGAACCCCATAAACGTAAGCATTATTCAGATCAGAATAAACTTGGTCGCGGGGATCAATCGCATGTGGCGTTGGTAACCACAAGTATTTTTTCGCTGGCGTCCGCATATTAATCACCGGCCACTGCGCCACTAACGGTCGATCAGCAATAAAGATATTATTGCCGCCATTTTGCCGATTCAATTCGTCCAAGAAAAAGCGATACCAGTCTTGTTCACCATTAAAATAGTAATCTTGACCTTGGTAATTAATTAATTTGCAGAGTGTCACTTCGTTCGCACCGGCAGAATTGTGACCATAATAGGCTTCGGCAAAACGTGACCCGTCTGGTCGATAATAAAGGTCGGTGATTGCTTCTCCAGTTGGCGAATAAAATTCATCACGCGCCTTAAAGCCACGTTCATCATAATCAGTCCGCTGTACCAAATTACCAAATTGATCAAAAATCTCAACAAAGTAGACGTGTCCAACGGTGCTGGGTACAAAATGAACCTTGGCAACGAGCCGATCACCCTCAGTAATGTCACTCACATTCGGGCCCGGCTTGACGGTCGTCACTCGTGGAAAATCTAAGTCATCAATTTTGACAACTTGACTTTGAAAAGCCATCGTGCCGCGAAAGAAATCAAATAAATTTGCCATCTGATCATCGGCCAACTTGAACCGCCGCATATTTTGATGTAGTAAGGCATCAAATTGACGTGTAACCATTTTGGCAGGCGACTGGTGGGCTTTAAATAGTTGTAGCCGTTTAAATTCAGCATGTTCAACGCCTGAATTCAACGCCATTAAATATTGATTCACAAAAAAGATCATTCTGCGGCCCCACTTTCTGATTGATAAAATTTAGCCGCGGCTTGCATTAGTGGCTGCCATTTTTCCCAAACAGCGGTTGTGCTGTAACGCGCTGCATCTTGATAAGCTTGCTTGCTATAGGCTTTCAGCCGTTCAGGATCACGCAACAATTTGGTCATGGCAGTTGCCAGGGCATCAATATCATTAACTGGCACCAAGTCACCGTCTTCACCATCACGAATAATGTCTCGTGGGCCATACTTCACATCATAAGCAATTTGTGGCACGCCATGCGATTGTCCTTCAAGTAACGCCAGCGCAAAGCCCTCCGCCCGCGATGTCAACATTGCCAACTGGGCATGGTCATAGACCGGCGCAATATCTTGGGTGTAATCATTAAAACTAACGGCATCCGTTAGTTTTAGTTCTTTCACTAACGCTTTCAGTTCTTTCCCAGTATCCCCATTCGCATAACCCCAGAAATCCAAAGTCGTTGTCGGCAACTGGGCATGAACTTTTTCAAAAGCCCGTAAGACGTGACTCTGCTGCTTTTCCTCGGATAAGCGGGCGACAAAAATAATCTTTCCTGGCGTCCGACTAGACCAACGTGGTTGCCGTGCCGTTAACGTTTTATCTGGAACAATCCCAACTGGAATGGTGAAAACTGGCGGCTGATTGCCATACCGGTCAACAAAGTCAGCCGTTTGTTGGGCAGTGGCGGCAATCACCCCATTCCAATCAGGCAGATTATTGATTGCATAAGCATAATTAAAGTTCAACGTGGCCGTTTTAGGATGATCTGGATCATTGACGTGGTTACTATGCAAATGCATGACTTTGAAAGCTGGCGTATGCATTTGTAATGCCGAATAAGCCAATTCATAAGTCCGATCAATCACGAAAACCGACTTGGGCGTTTGGCGATTCAGTTCATCTAAAAAGAACGTCGTCATCGCTTGTTCGCCAGCAAACGACCAATCTTGTCCCTTGTAGTTGATAAACCGATATAAGGAATTCTGAGTGACACTGCGCCGGTTCGGCATATGAAAAGTTTGATAAACGACTTCACCAGCCGGATTAAAGACTTGCTCACTGGCAACTTGACCATCAGCCGTATAAAACTGTTCCAAGCCTTTAAAGCCCCGCGTATCATACCAATCTGTTTTAACTAATTTACCGCTCTGATCAAATGTCTGAATATTATTAATCTGCTCATAATCAGTAGCAAACGTGTTCACACGCATAAGGAGTTGTTTTTGTTGATAAACAACAAAGTTATGCCCTTCTGCTTCGACGCGCAAGCTTTTGGGTAATTTCAAATCTGAAATCGTTAACTTAACTGGTTTGAAATCGGTCGATTGCTGGATGAAGTCAAATAAATTAATTTGATTATTTTCCGCAATTCCTGCCGACTTTAACGTCTGATGTAAGGCTAACGAAAAGAAGCGCGTCACCATTTTGGCCGGCACGTGATGTTGATTAAATAGTGCGAGCCGTTTCATTTCGGCATGCTCGATGCCGGATTTTTTCGGATTGATGCTCGTATTCACAAAGTAATACATTCTCTCGCCTCTCAAATTTGTCATAGGTGCTAATGTGGTCGATTATAGCAAATTTATTTGATTTTTTTAGGATTCTCATTGCTAACTTAAAAATTTTCTACAATATTGGGCAGTTCGTTTGATAACGACACAAGCTAGCCGCATTTATGAGCTAGCCGTCATTAACAGCTACCCAAATTAAGCCCACTTATTGATGATTTTTTTAATATATTGTGATGAAATTGTTAACTTGTTACAACAAGTTACAATAATCGATTTATATTACAAAATAGCTAAAAACTGTAACTTGCCATTTATTTACTTGCAACACTGAGCGACTATACTTAGCATCGTTGTTTAGTTAATGCACGCCACATGCGGGCAACTAAACCAGTACCATCTGATGATCAGTTAACCAATCGCAAAAATACAGGAGTGAATTTATTTTTATGAAGATTAAAAGTATCCTATTATCATCCGTCGCTGCCACTGGTTTGTTCGCAATCGGAACTACGATTGCAAACGCCGATACCGTCACCGTTAAAGCCGGCGATACCGTTAGTGCCATTGCAGCAACGCATAAAACGACGGTCACTGCTATTCAAAAAGCCAATCAATTAAAGAACGTTAATTTAATTTATATTGGCGACAAGCTTGAAGTTAACGGCTCAACAACTAAAACAGTCACTGCCACGGTACCAACCAGTGCCGCTAGCCAAAGTTCCGTTCAATCTGCAACCTCAGCTTCAACAACTAGTGCGGCTAGCCAAAGCTCTGTTCAATCAGCCAGCTCAACTTCAACCACTAGTGCGGCTAGTCAAAGCAGTACAACGAGTGCCAGCTCAACGTCACAAGCTGCGTCAAGCGCAACTAGTCAGAGCGCGGTTAGTCAAAGTTCAGCAAGTTCTAGTGTTGCTTCCTCAGCCTCAAGTTCTGCTGCTAGCCAAGCAACGACGGCAACTTCTGCTTCAACCACAGATTTAAGTTACTCAACCAACGCCACTAGCTCAACAACCACCACAACTTCAACGAGTTCTAGCTCTGAAGAAGCTGCTAAGGCTTGGATTGCTAACAAAGAATCTGGTGGCTCTTATACCGCTTCTAACGGTAATTACTATGGCAAATATCAATTAACAAAATCATTATTAAATGGTGATTTATCTGCCTCAAACCAAGAAGCCGTCGCAACCGCTTATGTTACTGCTCGTTATGGTTCATGGACCGCTGCTCAGACTTTCTGGGAAGCTAACGGTTACTATTAAAATTCAAACGCATTTAAGTCAAACGGTCGTACTTTTTAAGTGCGACTGTTTTTTTGTCGAAAAACCCGTGGCGACTGCTGATAAACTTGCTTAAAAACGGTACTAAAATAGGCTGCCGATTGAAACCCGCATTGCGTGGCAATTGTGCTGATTGGTAACGTTGTAGTCTGCAGCAACTTTTTGGCCTGCGCTAAGCGAACTTGCTTCAAATAAGCCATCGGTGTTTGACCAGTTTGTTGCTGATAAACATGATGCAAATAAAATGGCGACCCATGGGCCAACTGTGCTAACGTCTCAAGATCTAATTTAGTCTGGTATTGATTGATCATAATCTGATTGATCTCGACGGTCCAGTCAGCGATAGAAACCGCATTACCGGTTGGCCGACAACGTTTACAAGGCCTAAACCCGGCTTGCAAGGCATCCGTCGCAGTCGCAAACAAAACTAAATGGGCCTGCTTGGGCAGTCGCGAATGACAACTGGGTCGACAGAAAATACCGGTGCTCTTAACGCCATAATAAAATCGGCCATCTTGAGTCACATCATTTGTTTTAATTGCCTGATAACGTTGTGGCGTTAAAGTTAGCATACGGTCGACCCCCTTAATCAAATTATACGGCATTTTCAATCGCAGTTCACTGTCTGGTAATTAAAAAGCAAGATTTTATAACTTTCAGCGATTATTTTCTGCTATACTGACGCTAAAATAACCTATGGAGGTCTCATGACATGCGACTCACACTAACAAAATTGACAATTGCGACTCAAACTTTTTGGCTCGGTTCAACAACTAAAGGACTCGCCTTTGTTGGCAGTGCCAACGGTTCCGATGATGAATGGCAAAAATTCTTACCCACTGCGACTGCCACCCTTGACCCAACCGCCAATCAAGGCGCTAGTCAGGCACTAACGGCCTATTTCGCTGGTCAAGGCACTGACTTTTCGCTACCACTCGATCTCAGCCATGGCACCGCATTTCAACAACAAGTTTGGCAGGGCTTGCGTCAAATTCCTTATGGCGAAACCCGGAGCTACACAACACTGGCACAACAATTAAAGCGGCCGACAGCCACCCGGGCGATTGCCTCGGCAGTTGGTCGCAATCCCATTTTAATTTTTGTCCCCTGTCATCGGATCTTGCGTAAGGACGGCCAATTAGGTGGTTATCGCGGCGGGCTGCCGATGAAACAACAACTATTACGCCTGGAACAAGCCTAACCAATCATCACCAGTTGCAACCACCCGCTAATTACGACATAATTAAGCTATTCTAATTTATTGGGGGCGACACGATGTTAACGGTAGCACATATCAGCAAAAATTTTGGGACGCTGCAAGCACTGAAGGACGTGACATTTGATGTCCATGACGGGGAAATCATGGGCTTAATCGGTCAAAACGGCGCCGGAAAATCGACCACCTTTCACAGTATTTTGAATTTTTTGAAATTCGATGGCCAAATTACTTGGAACGGTCAGTCATTGACCGCCGACGATTACAATCAGATCGGCTACTTGCCAGAAGAGCGCAGTTTGATGCCAAAGTTGACGATTACGCAACAGATTGTCTACTTAGCCCGGCTAAAAAATCAACCGGCCAAAGTGATCAAGCCAAAAGTTAGTGACTGGATGCAACGGTTTGCCGTCAAAGGCCAGCCAAACGATAAAATTAGCAAACTCTCAAAAGGAAACCAACAAAAAGTCCAACTCATCTGTACGTTAATCCACGACCCACAATTGATTATTTTGGATGAACCTTTCAGTGGGCTGGACCCCGTCAACTCAGATTTATTGAAGCAAGCCATTATCGCTGCCAAAAAACGGGGCGCCGCGATTATTTTTTCCAGCCACGACATGAGTAATGTTGAAGAAGTTTGTGACTCGCTCGTCATGCTCCGCAATGGCGAAGTCGTGTTAAAGGGTAAAATTAATGACGTTCGCAATCAATTCGGGCGGACACGCTTATTCTTAACGACGGACTGGACCGCTGAACAATTGGCGGCCCTCCCAAATGTTGGCGCAGTCAAATCCCTCGGTGATCAACGTTGTCGCCTGCAACTTACCGACGCAAATGCGGGCGAAGCCATTTTTGACGCGGTCACGGCCGGCCACTACATTCAAGAATTTAGTCAACAGCCACCAACACTCGACGAAATTTTCCGCACAGAAGCTGGAGGTGTCGACCATGAATAAGACTTGGATTGTCACCAGCGAAACTTATTTACGACAAACAAAATCATGGAGTTTCTTACTTCTCGTTTTAATGCCATTTCTATTTATTGGCATGACTTTCGGCATTTCCTATGTTGCGACACCGAACAAAGACAAGAGCGACATCGCAGTCGTTAGCACTAATTCGGCCTTACGAACGAGCTTTATTAAGCAAAGTGGCGTTGCCACAACTAAAAAATATGCCACCGCAGCAGCCGCACAAAAAGCGACCAATCGCAGTGACATTAATGGTTATGTGGTTCTCAGGGCAACTGGCAAACAGGTCAGTGCGACCTTTAATGGCCCGAATGAAATTAATAGTGGCGATCAAGCTAAAATTCAACGTTTCTTAGCCACATTACAAACTCAGTTGAATGTGCAACAAGCCAAATTATCACCGACACAACAACAAACCTTGGCGATTCAACCAAAGTTCAAGCAACAACTCCAGAAAAAAACGGCCTCAGATAAGGCCGCCAAAACGATCTCATTTTACGTTTTGGTTTTCTTCGTTTACTTAATCTTAACGACCTATTCTTCAATCACCGCGCAAGAAATTGCCGCTGAAAAAGGCACTAAAATTATGGAAGTTATTTTTTCAAGTACCACACCACGAAAATACTTTAATGGGAAAGTCTATGGCGTGTTGCTGATGATTGTCACCCAACTCTTCGTTTACTTACTAGGTGGCGCACTGGTCGTTCAATTTGCCCAACATAGCCGAATCACGGCCGATCTTTGGCAACAGTATTCGAGCGTAATTGGCAAAGTCTTGTCTAATTTGTTATCTATCAACTTATTATTCGCCTTGGCTGCCGTCTTACTTTACACCGTCGTTTCAGCCTTCTGTGGTGCACTCGTCACCCGGGTTGAAGATGCTGGGAAAGCCTCACAGCCGGTCATTTACTTGAACTTACTCACCTTTGTGATGGCAATGGCTTTTCAAGGCAGTCCAAGTAGTGGCGTCGTGACAATCTTCTCCTACATTCCGTTCTTCTCGTCATACTTAATGCCATTGCGATTAATCAATGCCACCGCAACCATGACGGAAGCCGTCATCTCGATGATTATCTTGTTAGTCACCGTTGTTGGTAGCATGTGGTACATTGGCAAGATTTATGGTGGCCTGATGCTTCAAACCGATGAACTCGGGTTCTGGGGCAACTTGAAACGTGGACTTAGTTTGAAATAAGCCTCGCTTGACGGCAAAATTCAATTTAAAACCAAATTAAACATAATATGACAACTGCTTTCATCACGCTAATCATCTGATGATCGTCGTTGCCATTTATTTTTAGCCAAAATTAGGTCAAGCGACCTTTGCACAGTCTGAGCTGCTGACCAGGTTTAATGCAACTAAACTCAGATCATTGCAACAGGTCGAAAATTCGATGACATTGACGGTTCCAGTCGGTATATTGAAACTTGAAAGGAGGCGGAGGCAACGAAACTCAACTTTAATTGGGATGACCGATACTCCCCGGCTGAAATTGGCATTCGGCTTAATCCCACTAATCAACATTTAAAAAATCGCTTAACAGATTGTCTGGCTAATACAGCTAGTATCGAAGTCATTAACCCCAAAAATAACAGACGGTCATTCTTAGATTGCTCACAAATTTTAGTAATCGAAGCCATGGCACATTTATCAAAAGTAACAACTATTAATCATGAAACATTTTATACGCAAGGTCCCCTCAAGCAGTTTGAGGCACTCAAAAATACGACTTTAATCAGAATCAATAATGGCACCATCATTAATTTAGCGTTGATCATTAGTTTTAATAACGGTAAATACGCCCGGTTGGAAGTTCAGACGAAAACGCGAGCTTTTATTGTGAGCCGACACTACGCCAAACAACTCAAGGAGAAAATGAGCAATGATCAAAGACTTAAAAAATAGCTTCATGCAAGCTGGATTTTTAACCACTATCTGGGTATTGGGCGGCTTGACGCTTATATTTGGCAATACCCCAGTCACCCTAGCAACCTTTTGGCATCTGATTGGCATTGCGACACTCTTTGCCATTGTCTTTGGCGTCCTTTATCCATACGTCTGGCACTATGCGACTTGGATCGCACCAGTAACTATCGCAATCACAACCATCGCCAATTACGTTTGCGGGTTTGGTGCAGTCTACTTATTGTCCACTGAGATGTTGAATCTCATCAAGCCTTATTGGTTATTAATTTTAGGCTTGGATTTAGTGGGACACATCATCGCATTTTATTTTTATCGGCAATTTCAAAACAAGCGCTTGGCTAAAAAACTGAATCAACTACGCTAAGTTTCATGAATTCTTCACTGAATGCAAAAAAACACGAGAAACGCTTCGTGTTTTTTTGCATTGTTTTTTAGTTGTGCAGCTGCCGTTCCTACCTCAATAGTCGAAACGTGTTCGGTAAGCCTGCTTCCTCCGCTTAGCTACGCCATCAGCACAATGCCAAGGACGCATTATGCTGATGGCTAGGCTATGCTCAGAAGCAACCCGGCTTGCCGAACACTCTTGCTAGGCTTGCTTCGTTGGGTAAATCGTGAACTCGTTGACATTCACATCTTCCGGTTGGTCGACCGCAAAGTTAACCACGTTCGCCACAGCACTAGGGCTAATCCCAACTTGTTTGTAGAATGCGTCCATCCCTTGCTTCGTATCCTTATCGGTAATCGTGTGTAACAATTCTGTATTGATTGCGGCAGGATATAGACTGGCTGTTCGAATGTTAGTCCCTTCTTCGGCGGATTCTAGTCGAATCACCTCCATCAAATTGCGAACCGCAAACTTGGTCGCACCATAGACGCCAGCGCCGGCAAAGCTCTTAATCCCGGCAACCGAAGAAGTCGTGATGATTTGACCATGTTTTTGCGTGGTGAAAATTGGCATCACTGCCGCAACACCATGTAACACACCCTTCAAATTAATATCAACCATCGCATCCCATTCATCCGTGTGCAAGGCACTGATTGGGGAACTTGGCATGATTCCAGCATTATTGAAGATCACATCCAAGCCACCAAATTTCGTTTGGGCTAACTTCACTAGCCCATCAACATCCGCCTGTTTGGTCACATCTGTCACTTGATAGGCAGCGGTGCCACCAGCCGCTTCAATGTCAGCGACAATTTCTTGTAACCGGGCTTCACGCCGCGCACCTAAAACAACTTTAGCCCCATTTTTGGCTAACAATTTGGCAGATGCTTCACCAATTCCTGATGACGCCCCGGTAATTACGATTACTTTATTTTTAACAGTCATTCATTTCTCCTATTCTTTGTTAAAAACTTCTTTAGCCACAGCCATTGCTGACCAAGCTTTTGCCCAGCCGGCATAGAAGGCCAAATGGGTAATTTCTTCAACAACTTCGTCTTTTGTTAAGCCATTTTGTTTGCCCATTTGTAAGTGGGCCTTTAATTGCGGAAACGCCCCGCTAGTCATCAGGCTAGCGATGGTGATCATACTGCGATCACGCAAGCTCAATTCCGATTCACGGGACCAAACTTCACCAAATAATACATCATCATTGAGGGCGGCGAACTTAGGGGCGAAATCGCCCAAATTATCGCGACCCGCGGTTTGTTTTTTAGCCATACTTAATTCCTCCTATCCTAATTTGGCATATGCAGCGTCATCAACAGGTTCGAGCCATTCACTCGTCCCCTTCGTGATGGCAACATGTGAGAACCAACTGTCTTTAGTCGCACCATGCCAGTGCTTAACACCTTCATGAATCGTGACACTATCACCAGCATGTAACAATTGTGCTGGCTTACCGGCTTCTTGATACCAGCCTTCGCCACCTGTAACCAATAAAATTTGAAAGCCATCATGATGGATATGCCAGTTATTACGGCAACCGGGTTCAAACGTGACATTGGCCACGTTAACATCAATCTCATCACCGGGTTCGGATAACCCTTGTAAATAACTTTGACCAATAAAATACTTGGCATACGCAGTATTCTTCTCGCCTAATCCAAAAACGCCACTTTTACTTGCTGTCATTTCATATTCCTCCTAAATTTGTTGCGCTAACTTGTTGATGGGTTCATCATATTACTTAAAGTACACTTTGAGTCAACACAAATATCAAAACTTGTTAAAATTATTTTTCGTGGTAGACTCATCTTAAAGTAACTTGAAGAAAGCAGGATAGTTAATGACGACACAAACCGCAACCGAAGAACAATACACCATTGGCGATTTTGCCAAAAAGGTGGGCTTAACCGCCCCAACCTTGCGCTATTATGAAACTGAGGGCCTGATCGAACCCCACCGCTTGGCTAATGGCCGACGTTATTATGAAGAAGCCGATATCAACTGGGTCAAATTTCTGCTTCATTTGAAAGGCACTGGTATGAGTATCACCGAGTTAAAACAATATGTCCTCTGGCGAGCAGCCGGCGATGACACGATTCCAGAACGTTTAGACTTGTTAAAAAAGGTCAAATCTGACTTCCTCGTTCAATTCAATGAGGTTCAGCACCACTTGCAGATTCTGAACGATAAAATCAACTGGTATGAAGAAAAAGAAGCCGGTGTCACGCGTGACCCTGAAAGTTTTCGCGCTTATCTTGATCGTTTCGGTCATCATGAGTAACTCAGTATCGTTCAAGACATTGAGTCGTGCATCTTTCTAAAACACAGACTAAAATAACGCCGACACAATTTGACGTGTCAGCGTTATTTTAGTCTGTGTTTTAATAGTTTTAGAAATATTTTCCGCGCAAATGATATCTTCAGAACCTATATGAGTAGGCGGATAAAACTAAATTTTCAGTAAGTCAATTACTTATACGTAATACAGTATACCATTCTGACGGAAAACCAAGTTTTTCAATATCAATAACCTCACTGCTTTTAACTTTATTATCTATCCCAATCTATTCATGAAACTTGAGAAATACAAAACTCGTTCGAATTCTGGCCAATTTTAGAATGCGAACGTTTTTTT
>NZ_BJDG01000044.1 GCF_005404945.1 Lactiplantibacillus pingfangensis
ACATACAAAAATCCCTCCATGATAATCAGATGAATTATAGTATTTCATCTGACAACCATAGAGGGATCATAACATATCATAACTTTTATTTTGCTTCTGTCAATGGTTAATTGCAATTGTTAGGAACTTGATTACCACATAAATAGGCTAAAACGGTGATAATACAATGAATTTAATCGCGGTATTCGAGAGATTAATGGTGGCGGAGTGATCAGCTTAAACTACCAGACTGTAAAAATCATCAATTTTATTAATGACTTTCAAATTAATTTTTAGTAGAAGTAAGCGCTTTACATGCCGTCTAACATCAATTTAAGTCACTTAAAAACTGATTTTTTATTGGTATGACGCGGCCTGAACCCACTTGGCTAAAATTTCACATTGTTTTTTTGTTCGGAATGGTTATATTGACCTTGTGAACAACCACACGCTGTTTCTTGAATTTTACGTTTAAATAAAAAAGGACTGTTAACTATGAAATTAGTCGCAATCGTTGGTACTAATGCTGAAAAATCTTATAATCGTGAGTTACTCCATTACATGCAGCATCACTTTAGCTCAAACGTCACGATGACCGTGGCGGAAATTGATCAAGTGCCGTTATTCAAAGAACCACAGGCCGATGATGAACTGCCAACCAGTGTGCAAACGTTGGTGACTCAAATTAACGCGGCTGACGGTGTTATTATTGGCGTTCCTGAATATGACCACGCGGTGCCGGCTGCGCTTAAAAGTGTCATTGAATGGCTATCTTGCACCATTCATCCATTGGCCGGCAAACCATTGATGATTGTTGGCACGTCATTGGGCATTCAAGGTACTTCGCGGGCACAAGATGAATTACGCTTAATTCTCAATGCTCCTGGTGTCGACGCGACGGTGCTCCCTGGTAATGAATTCATGTTGAGTTTTGCGCCGAAAGCCTTTGACGCAGCGGGTAATTTGGTCGATCAACGAACCGTTAACTTTTTAGAGAGTTGTTTTGCCCACTTTACCCAACTCGTCAAGGCGCAAACTGGTGCGGCCACGCTGAAAGTTGATTGGCAAGGAAACTATGATGTCATCGTGCTTGGATTTGGTGGTGCCGGTGCTTCAGCGGCTCGTTTTGCGGCGGATCAAGGTGCGCGCGTGTTAGTCGTTGAAGCTGCGCCTTATGGTCGTGAAGGTGGGAATACCCGCTATTCTGCACAACACGTCGTTATGGGGGACAGTTTAGATAAGTTAACTGATTACTATCATGCGCTCGGGGCCCCATATACCACGCCAGAAAAGACGTTGCAAGCCTACTTACATGGGATGAGTCAAATTCCAACCTATTTTGAAAAATATCTGAGCATTAAAGCAGTGAGCTGGAAGCACGATGTCAAGCCTGGTGACGCGGTAGATGTCAAAAAAACAATGGCCGAATATCCTGAATTCAAGGGGAGTGACACGGTTGACTTCGCTTTAGTCCATAAACGTGATAAAGATGCTGGCTTGTGGAAAGTCTTACGTCAAAAGGTGCTGGATCGCACAGATAACATTGATATTTGGCTCGACTCACGGGCACAAAAGTTGATTCAAGAACCCGGTACTGGCATTATTCGTGGCGTGCAAATCAAACGTCATGATCAAGTCTTAAATATTCATGCAACGAATGGGGTCGTCTTAGCGATGGGTGGCTTTGAAAATAACCCTGAACTCGTTCAAACCTACCTACACAGTGAACGCTTAACACCACTAGGGACACTTTACAATCGTGGTGATGGGGTTAAAATGGCCCAAGCCGTTGGCGCCAAAATGTGGCACATGGCGAATTATGAATCACATGGGGTCCTGCCTGGTTTGACGTTTAAGGAAGAACCAAATGAACGTGGCCGTCAATTAAATTGGCCATTATTGAAGCATGGTAGTATTTTGGTGACAGCAGATGATGGGACCCGTTATTTCCCAGAAGATTCACCACATCGGCATGGTCACATTCAAACCCACGGCTCATGGTTGATTCCAATGAAGAACCAACATCCTTACTTGGTGTTTGATCAGAGTCAGTATAATGATTTCAAACAAGAACTAGCCGAAAATGGGCGCTTACCTTATCCAGAATTTATGGCTAAATTGATTTCTGCGAGTTCATTGGCTGATTTGGCGACGCAAATGTCCGTGCCTGCAGAAAACTTGACAACGACTGTAACTGACTTTAATTTATTTAAAAAGTTAGGGCAAGACTATGCCTTTGGACGTCATCCAGAGAGCATGCGTTGTTTTGATGATGGTCCATATTATGCGATCGCGGTCGCTAACGATGTTTTGAATACGCAAGGTGGCCCACAACGTAACGAAAATGCCCAAATTTTGGATACCGAAAATCAACCAATTCCACATTTGTATGGTGCTGGTGAACTCGGCGGCATCGTTTCAAACTGTTACCAAGGCGGCGGTAATTTGACCGAATGCTTAGTCTTTGGTAAGCTGGCCGGTGAAAATGCCGCCGCTATGAAAGCCGATGCAGACGAGGTTAGTGCGACGGATGCCAATGGGATTAACGATATCGTTGATACCGAAAAAGCCGCGCAAGTTAAACTAGGCGCTGACCAGTACTTGGGCAGTTCAAATAGCGGGCTGGGTGGCAAAATTACCGTACGTGTCACTTACCGGCAAAAGCAAATTGAAAAAGTTGAAGTCGTGCAACATCATGAAAGTGAAGACGTTGGTTTGGTGGCGGTTGATCAGTTGCCTAAAGCAATTGTGGCGGCCAATTCTGCCGATGTTGACGCGATTTCAGGCGCGTCGGCTTCGAGTCGTGCCATCAAAGAAGCGGTGCAAAACGCCTTGAAACAAGTCCAAGCTTAATTGGATTAATGATTAAAGTCAGAAGTGTGCTGAGCAAGGTTGCTCGGGACACTTTTTGGCGTTTGATGGTTAATGAAAATCGGTTGTTATGAGTGGTTAGAACTAATTTTGGTTTAGAAAGTGCAAAAGGTTATGAAAACGCGTTTGTATACAAAGGATGTCAAGCTAGTCTTGGCAGCTAGTTTCTTCTTTTTAATGAATCCCATGTTGATTAACCCGGTGATTGCGGGATTTGCTACTTCAGTCGGTGCCAGTAGTCTATTAGCGGGGGTGGTTGCCGGTGCCACCAATTTGACGTCACTACTGTTGCGACCGGTGGCTGGAAATTTGACAGATCGCGTGTCCAAATATCATCTGACGCTTGTCGGTGGGAGCATGTTTGTGGTTGCGAGTCTAGGCTATAGTTTGACGACCAATATTGATGTGATCATCATTTGCCGGATTATTACTGGAATTGGTTATACGCTCTGTTCAGTTTGCATGGCAACTTGGATGGCAGGCTTACTTCCAGCCGATAAAATTGGTTCTGGGATGGGAATCTATGGCCTGGCCAACGCGATGGGGATGGCAGTTGGTCCGGCTTTAGCGGTCTACTTGTACGCCCATTTCAGTTATCAGTTGGTGTTCTGGACGTCGGCCATTTGCAGCTTGTTGATGTTAATTTTGATTCAATTTGTAGGTAATCGCGGAATTCCACGACTAGTAAAAACGGCCACAACGCGTCATCGGCTGCGAATTGTCCAACCAAAGGTTATCCCAGTCGCAGTGATTTTGATGCTATTTTCACTGCCTTATTTTGCAACGCAGACTTATCTGGTTAGTTATATTGAGCAACGCCATTTTGCGGTTTCCGCCGGGGCCTTTTTCCCGGTGTATGCGATTATTTTATTAGGCTTGAGGCTCGGGTTACGCGACTTGTTTGACCATGTGCCGTTTAAAACGTTTTTCTGGAGCTGTCTTGGCTGTAATTTTGTTGGCGTGTTTGCGCTAGTAGATTTGCGCAACTGGCTGATGTTAGTCATCGCTGCGCTCGGGTTAGCCGCGGGCTACGGCTTGATGTACTCGATTTGCCAAGCGAAGGCATTAACGCTAGTCCCAAAGCGTGACCGCGGGTTGGCTAACAGTACTTTTTATATTGGGATCGACTTAGGAATGACGCTCGGCCCAATGTTTGGCGGGTTGATTAGCACCTTTTTACCTTGGACGTGGTTCTATCCGGTAATGATGACGACCTTGCCAGCGGTTGTGCTCGTTTATTGGCTCAATCGGCGTGGGCTGGCGTAGTGCACAATGAGTTTAACCTTTCAATTGGATAATCAAAAAGGTTGAAAGATGAGAATCACTAGTAACTGCAGTCGTATTAGTACATTAGCGATGAAAAATGTCGCTTCCGGGCGTCGCTGATTACATGCGGACGAGGGACCAGGCCAAGCCTGAGGCCCGGTCTTGACCTTCGCCCGGAATAGTTGCAAAAGTCGCAACTATCCCGGACCGTCCGTCCCGTAAGACCGGCAAAACCCGCCGTTCTAACGGGACTTTCACGTCCGATGCAATCAGCGACACCCTTCAGCTAGGTTAGCGATTATCAAGATAAAACGATTCGATTCTTAAAAATAATGGCTCAGTTAGGAACACTTTAAGCTTTCTTGGGTGTGTTTATCGACCGCCCGTGATTAATGTGTTACTTAATAAACCTTTTTAAATTAGGATTGATAGTTACTATTCACTTCCAACCCGCAACTAAAAACTAGTCAAAACATGAATCCACAGATTTCATGTTTCGACTAGTCTTTTGATGTTGTTCAATAGATCAACTAATAAAGGTTAAAATTGTGAGAAAATTATTAGCACTGTCATATTAGTAGCGGACATTACTAAAGTAGGCTCTGGGTGAGCCACTCCGTCAGTCAGAATCGTTGTGTTATATGGACAGTCACAGCCAAAGGATAGTCTGTGGCTTCGATTCAGAGCCAGTAAACCATGTCTTGGAATCTTACCAATATGGCACAACTATTCGACCTGTCTTTGCTGAGTCTAATTAACTGGAGGCTGAGACTGATCACATCGGTCGTGATGGTGGCGTTAATCGGCTGTTTTTGCCGATTTTACACCACGGACCGGTCGGGACACTTGCGACTTTTGCAAGGGTTTCGAGCGAGGGGCAAGACGTGTCTGGCTTGGCCTGGTCCCACGACCGCATGTTATCAGTCCCAGCCGGAAGTGGCACCCGTTAATTAAGCTACCGGCGCTAATTATTGATATGGCGTTATTAACTAGCCCTTCTTAATGGCTCAGCTTAAAAACGTTTCCGAAACTTGAGCCCGATAACGCTTAAACCAATCAGACCAACAATGAGGCCTAAATGACTAGCAACTTCACCAGTTGCCGGTAATATTTTGGCTGGGTTGCGAGGCTTGGTCGTTGTCGCCGGCTGTACTGGCTTTAATTGGTTAGCACTCACTGGTTGATTGGGCTTCTGAGTCTGACCGGGCGTCAACTTGTCAGCTGCTTCGTTACTGCCTGAGTTGGCAGCGATGACGTGCAATTTGACGACTAAAGTTTGACCGTCATCCGTGCGCAACGTTACTTGATAAGTCCCGACTTGGTTAAGCTTAGCCTGACTGAGATCAACTTTGACAGCAATTGAGTGACCAGTTTTGTCTTTTGCAGCTGCTTTAAAGTCGCTGGCAGTTGGCGTGGTCCCGTTGACTACCATCGTATAATCTTGGCCGGTTAACTGACGTTGATCGTTGCTGCCAGTTTGTTTTTGGTAATAGTAATTCACGTTTTGCACTTGTGAGCTGAACGTGCCGGTTGGTTGCCCGGTAGTTTTCACATGGCTGTAGCCAGCAATTGACTTGGCCGTTGTCGTATAGGCGGTTTCAAGTGGTCCGGACAGTGTGTCAACGGGGGCAAGTTGTTGGCCGTTTAAATCCAAATAATGAACGGTCACTTGTCCTTGGTCTGCGGTTTGCTTCGCATAGGTTAAGACG
This sequence comes from Lactiplantibacillus pingfangensis, assembly GCF_005404945.1. GTDB lineage: Bacteria > Bacillota > Bacilli > Lactobacillales > Lactobacillaceae > Lactiplantibacillus > Lactiplantibacillus pingfangensis. The sequence goes on from NZ_BJDG01000044.1 coordinate 5,826, forward strand.
ACTGTTGGCGTTTCTGAACTGAATTTTCCGGTTAAGTTGCCACTTGCTTTCTGATACTGGTACTGTTTGAAAGTTGGTGGCGTGATCGTATAGTCTGAATCAATCGTGCCCGTTAACCGGGTGTCTTCGGTGAGTGATTGACCGTCCGTTGTCTGGAATTTGATGATGACACTACCTTGCTTGTCAGCGGTAGCTTGATAAATCAGATTGACGGTTTGTGGTTCTTTAGTAAAGCTCCCGCTGAGGTTGCCATCGGCATGCTTAAACGTAAAACCATCAATGGTCGGTTGACTCACGGCAAATGGTGCATCGAGATCACCGGTTAATGTTTTGGCTGGGGCAATGACTTTGCCCTGGTCATCAAGATAATTGACCGTAACGGTTCCCTGAGCGGCAGCATCTTTTTGATAACTTAGCGTGACGGTTTTCGGCGTGACTGTAAAGTTACCAGTTAATGTGCCCGACTGAAAGGTATAGCCGGAAATGGCTTTCTTTTCAATCGTATAAGCGCTATCGACTGGCCCAGTTAATGTTGTTGGTTCAGCGATTTTAGTGCCGTCGCTATCAACGTAGTTAACCGTGACAGTCGAGTGCGCGACGTTTTTTTGATAAATCAGATTAACGGCATGGTTCGTTTCGGTATAAGTCCCGGTTAGCTCGCCCGACTGGTAAGTGTAACCAGTAATTGCTTTAGGGTCGATCGTATAGTGGCTACCAAGTTGACCAGTCATCGTTTGTGCGGGTGCAATCGTTTTACCATCTGTATCGAGATAATTCACGGTAATACTGCCTTCAGTCGGTTGTTGCTGATACAACAAAGTGACGGCTTGTGCGTCGGCACTAATGCTGCCCGTCAGTGAGGCGTCATCCTGCGTGCCTTGATAGCGGTAACCAGTAATTGCCGGCGGTGTAATGGTAAATGGATCTTCAATGGCACCAGTAATGGTAGTCGCTGGCTGAATAGCTTTGCCGGTAGTAGCATCAACATAATTGACCGTCACCGGTTGTGAAGCTTTTGGCTGCCAGACAAAAGTATCAGTCGCTTGGGTTTTGCTACCATCATAGGCGGCCACTAATTGGGCAGTAGTCAGAACTTGATCACCGTTTGGATTAGTGACCGTTCCTGAGCCGATATTTTGCCAATAACCGGTATATTTGTTGCTTTCCGAGATTGACGGTAAGCCAGTTCCAGCAAGCTTAGTATAAGGCCCAACTTTCAGTTCTTTGAGCACGCTGGCGTAGGTGAACATTTGTCGGGTGCCACCATAGGAATTGTTTAATTGCCGCATATCAAACGACGACATGTCAATTTTTTGTATTCTGGAAAAGGTGAACATGCTTTCCATACTAGTAATGTGGCTTGTATTTTCCCAACCGGTCGTGTTGATCGCGTTGGCTTGAAGCTGATAGCCAAAAGTGGCTAAGTTAACTTTGGCGGTTTTAAAATTCCAACCAGATAAGTCTAATAAGTTAAATAGCCGATTGGAATTTTCATCTAGCGCACCAGCACGGGCAAAGGCCATGGAAGCGCCAGTTAATGAGCTGACATCCCAGTTGCTTAAGTCCAGCGTGCCAATTAACGCGGTTGCAAAAAATGTGCGATTTAGCGTTCTGAGGTTACTAGTTTGCCAATGTTCAACCCCAGTCAGATCCGTTAATTGTGAATCGTTGTGAAAGAGATCATCAAAAGAAATGGTCTTGCTAGTATCGACGTTTTCAAGGCCATCAATTTGAGCTAAATTTGCGAAACCGGCAAATAATCCGGCAGCGTAGGTGTTAAAAGTTACTGGGCCGGTGATTTCGATCTTAGTAATCTGTGAGCTGTATGCCGCCCAAGGTGAGGTGTTGCTACTATTGTTTGCGAAGTCACCAGGGCCAATGGTCAAGGTGCCGGCTTGCAAGGACCAGTCACTTGAACCAAATGTACCGGTTACTGTGTCCGTTGTCGTTGGGGGCGTCGCTAAGGCCATCAAATTGTGGATGTTCGGCAATGGGGTAACTAATGGGGTAGCAAGGGCCGACTGCGTGGGAGAAGGGCCACTAAAAGTCGACGCTTGAGTTGGCAGCCCTGTAATCGCTGTCATTAATCCGAATCCGATAACTAACAGACTAACTGGTTTCCAACAATGTCTAAAGAACTGAGTAATCAACATAATGTTTTCTCCTTCTTACAATTAGTAAGTGTACTTAACTATCATAATCCAACCCCAGTATAACCCGGAATTAAGCCGATGTATACCGGCATTATATATTAGTGGTGATAATTATTTATACGATGTTATAATTTTACGGATTTAGGCTATATCATTTTTATAATCGTTTCAAAAGTCATTTTGGCGTCAAAACTAGATAGACCAGCCCTTTAATTAAAGGCCTTAAATTAATATATTTATTAGAATAGTCACCGGTAGAGGTGGTTAAAACACCGTCACAATTGGTATTGACCAATTTTAAAATTCTTTGGTATAAAATTATAAATATTGAAGCGCTTTCAAATAGAATATGCTATCATATTTGTGGGCACAAGTTTTATATAGGCCTACCAATTACATGCGAAAGGAGGAATTTCCATGTATCGAGCAATTGCACAAGATATTATTAAATCGATAATCGCTGGTGACTATGAAACCAAATTGCCGACTGAAAAAGTGCTGATGGCACGTTTCAATGCGAGCCGTAATACTATTCGAAAAGCTATCGACGTGGTATTTCGACATGGCCTGTTACGACGGGTCCAAGGCAGCGGTAATTTTATCATTAAGCAACCAGATGATTCAGCAACTGTTTTGAACTTATCAATCGGATTTGACCGCGCGGCCATGGTTGAAGGTGGACCATTGGTATCTAAAATCGTAACGTTTGATAAGATCAAAGCGGATGAAAAACTCGCTAAGCAAGGCAACATTGAACTTGGCGATGAGCTGTATCGGGTCGTTCGGCTACGTTATCTCAAGGATTGTTTATACGACTTAGAAGAGTCCTATTTTCCAAGAGCAATCGTGCCGTTTTTATCGGAAGAAAGTGTCCAACAGTCGATCTTTACCTTTTTACGTGACGCTTACGGTATCACAGGGAGCACCACGGAAAACTATGTGCATCAAGTCAGATTGACTGCGGAACGTGCAAAGCTCGTAGGCCTGCCAATTGGCGATAAAACGATGTGTTTAGACGGGATCAACTATTTGGCTAGTGGTGATGTGTTCAACTTTTCAACGACGTACTTTGTTTATGAAGACTTGGAACTGTACTATCATACCGAAAATATCGATCTCGAAAATTAGTACGGGAAGCGTCTCAGGGGGGAATCTGAGATGGCCAACGTGAAAAAACATTAGGAGTGAGTTAAATGAATTCATTTATTGAGTGGCTAAATAAACATTTAGTCCCAGTCGCAGCGAAAATCAGCGGCGTTCGCTGGTTAGTCGCATTACGTGACGCGTTTATTGCAATTATGCCTGCCATGATGGCCGGATCAATCGCGACTGTTTTGAATGCCTTAGTTCGCGATATTCCAACGAAATTTGGTTGGCTCGGCTTCGTTAATTCAATGCAATGGTTGATTGGGATTAACGCCATGGTTTGGACAGGAACTTTAGCAATCTTAGGCTTGATCTTCTCGTTCACCTTTGGTTACCAATTAGCTGTCCAATACAAAGTTGAACCAATTACTGGTGGGATTGTGACTCTCGGAACTTTCATTATGAGTTTGCCACAAAACTTCACTGGGACCTTAACGAAGTCTTTAAGTGCCGGCGCAACTAAGATCTTAACGGATTCTGGGATGGCCGTTGCTGGTAAAAAAGTGACCGCTTGGGGTTACTGTTATGATCCCTCTATGGTTGTCAGATGAAATACTATAATTCATCTGATTATCATGGAGGGATTTTTGTATGTCC
>NZ_BJDG01000045.1 GCF_005404945.1 Lactiplantibacillus pingfangensis
TGTACAGAAAGCGCCCAGCCACGGGGCGGCTGGGCGCTAATGATAGCTGATTACCAACAACAGTTGACAAAGAGCCACTTTTCATCAGATTTGACTCAAAGACCCAAATCAGTTTGTTATTTCACTTGTTTTAATCGTTCGTCCGGATGGTGAAGTTCCGTTTGCTACTTTGCTTACGGCCTTCATCATGGTTACGGTTGTTGCTGCGGTTGTCTTCACGACTGCGGCTACCATAACCACCACTCTTACGATCGTTGCTACCGCCATTACGACGGTCGCTGCTACGATGATCATCGCGGCTCCGACCATTGTGTGAGTAACTGCCGCCACGGCGGTCATTACTACGACCACCGTTACCGCTGCGGTTACGATTGCGGTTACCACCACGATAACCACCGCCACGACGATTGCCACCGCCGCCGCCTTTATGACGAGGTAATGGGCGTTCTGGCGTGATTTTAACTGGAACGGCAGTTGCGTCGTCCTTAGTTAAATCATTCAGTAAAGCAGCAACTAAATCAGTAGCATCATATTTTTCCAATAATTCTGCTGCTTGTTCTGCATACTTTTCTGTCTTGGTCTTAGCAACCAACGAATCAACATTCGCTTCGGCAGCGGCAATTTGGCCGGCAAAAGCTTCTGCATCTGTTGGTGGCTTCAATGGTAACATACGCTTCTTAGTCAACTTTTCGATGACACGCAAGTATTCCATTTCATTAGGTGTAACGAAGGTTAAGGAAACCCCTTTATGTCCGGCACGGCCAGTACGGCCAACACGATGAACATAACTATCTGGGTCCTGTGGAATATCATAGTTGTAAACATGAGTGACACCAGAAACATCAAGTCCCCGGGCAGCCACATCGGTTGCAACTAAAATATCCAACTTACCAGCCTTGAATTGACGCATGATTTGCGTCCGACGTTGTTGGCTCAAGTCACCATGAATCCCAGCAGCATTGTAGCCACGAGCTTCAAGGCCTTTTGACAATTCGTCAACACGGCGTTTCGTCCGACCAAAGACAATCGTCAATTCAGGTGCCTGAACATCGAATAAACGTGTCATGATATCGAATTTTTCAAATTCTTTTGCTTTAACGTAGTATTGATCAACTGTATCAGCGGTCAATTCTTTTGCTTTAATTTTTACATGGTGTGGTTCTTGCATGAACTGAACACCGATGCGTTTGATTTCAGGCGGCATTGTTGCTGAGAAGAGCATTGTTTGCCGTTCTGAAGGCACTTGTTTGATAATTGATTCAATATCATCCAAGAAACCCATGTCTAACATTTCATCGGCTTCATCTAAGACCAACATCTTAACATGGTCTAATTTGACCGTGCCGCGACGAATATGATCCAATAAACGACCTGGCGTCCCAACAATTACTTGTGGGTGTTGCTTCAGGTTTCTGATTTGACGACGGATGTCAGAACCGCCGTAGACAACTTGGACTTTCGCCCGTTCGTCTTTACCCAAACGGAAGATTTCTTCTTGGGTTTGGATTGCTAATTCACGCGTTGGTGAAATAACTAAGGCTTGAATGTTAGGATTATCAAAATCCAAACGTTGTAGGATTGGCAATGCAAACGCGGCGGTTTTCCCAGTACCGGTTTGAGCTTGGCCAATCACGTCTTTCCCATCAAGCACCATTGGAATGGTTTCTGCTTGGATTGGGGTGGCTTCTTCGTAGCCTGCTCGAGTAACTGCTTTAAGTAGGCTATCGGATAAGCCTAGTTCTGTAAACTTCAAATATGTTTCCTCCTAAGGATGACGCCATGGGATTACTGATAGCTAGGAAAAAATCCGTTCCCCGTAAGACGCTGTCATGTAAGCCAACGGCCTGACTTTCAAATAGTACAACTGAATTATCATACACCGGTTATTCTAAATTAGCAAGAAAGACCCCTGATGGTTAACCGGCGCCAATCGGGTCACTAATTTTTGTTAGCGTCACCACTTCCCAGTTAATCACCAGTGGCCTTGCAAACCAATCAGTGAAAATCAATTAAAAATTTTATTTAGTTAAGCTTCTAATGCCGCCAAGACATTCTCTAAATGAATGCCATGACTCCCCTTTAATAATACCTCATCATCAGCACTAATGGCCTGTTTTAAGTCCGCAATTAATTGGGGTTGTCCAGCCGTTGGATAGTAATGAACGGCGGTCTCCGGATATTTGTCCGCCAACGCTTGGGCTAACGCAACCATATGAGACCCGTTCAAATAAACGCTCTGAATTAAACTTGGGTCTAATTCAGTTGCTAAACTAGCATGCAAGTCATCCGCTTGGTCACCCAATTCCAACATATCGCCCAAAACAGCAATACGCTTGCCGTTGGTCGGTACCGCTGAAAAGGCGGCTAAAACGCGCTTGGCGGCAGTTGGGTTCGAATTGTAAACATCACTCAAAATGGCTTCACCGTCTGACCCGGTTAACCATTCTGTGCGATTTTCCGTCGGGACAAAACTGGCAATCGCTTTTTGAGCAACGGCGGGACGAATATGGAACGTATCGCCAACTAACAGCGCCGCCAAAGCATTATTAACGTTATAGGCGCCCATCATTGGAATCGTTACCGTTTCATCTGGCCAAAGATTGGTCTTAAAACTAGTGCTAGCCCGACTCGTCTGAACATCACTACCCGCCAACGTATTTGTCGCATCTAAACCAAAGGTCCGTTTGCGCTGTTCAACAGTGGCACTCCGATCTTGTAATAACGGTTCGTCACCATTAAAAATGAACGTGCCATCTTCTTTTAAGCCGTGCACGATTTCCATTTTCGCATCAGCGATTTTATCACGGGTACCGAAGAATTCGATGTGGGCTTCCCCAATCATCGTGATGACGGCCACATCGGGTTGCACTAGTTGGCTCAAAAAGTCCAGTTCGCCAAAATGATCCATCCCCATCTCAACGACAACCACTTCCGTATTGGGTTCCATACTCAATAACGTAATTGGCACCCCAATCTGATTGTTAAAGTTGGCATGCGTCTTGGTCACGTTAAATTGCGTGCTGAGAACACTCGCAATCATATCCTTAGTCGTTGTTTTCCCGTTACTTCCGGTAACTGCAACGACCTTAGGATTGATTTTTCGAAGATAATATTGGCCTAACTGTTGTAACGCCTTGAGCGTGTCGGGAACTAAAATGACTGGCAAATCAGCTGGCGCACTGTCCACATGGTCGCTTGCCCATAAAGTTGCCACCGCCCCATGATCAATGGCACTCTGAATAAAGTCATGACCATCATTGGTCCCAATTAATGGGATAAACAACTCGCCGGCAGTTAACTGTCGACTATCAAAAGCCACCCCGGTTACATTAACATCGGGCCAAGCTTGTTCAGCATTATCAGCTTGAACCGCCTTTGCAATTTCGGTAACTTGCATCTTCATATGAATTAAACTCTCCATTCGTGGTGACCTTAGTTAGGCCGCCAAATTACTGACTAATGTGTCTTAGACATCTCATATAGCTTAATTAATTTTAGCTACTCGCATTTGAAATTATACCACTTTGACGCGTCAGACTCTATGAACGGATTCAATTCTTAACCATCCCCACAGACTCGCTGATTGCTCAGGTCATTACGGCACGCGTCAACCCGAAACAAAAACAGGCTTCAAATCAAGTCCGCTATTAGCGACTCAATTTGAAACCTGTGTGTCATTCACTTAATTAAACAAAAACTAAAGGTGGTCTTCAAATGCCAACTGATCCTGAACTTGTAAGCCCCACTCGCCGGATGCCAAATTGAATTGCAGTGTCGCCACATTATGGGTACGCCGATTTTCATCGGTGCGAGCGGGATCAAAAACTTCAATGTCGTCATTCGCCATCTCGGTGTGCACTGGCACTAATAATTGCCGTTGCCGAATCATGGACTGATCAAAGTAAATGAACAAACCATCTGGCATGAGCCGCACGAGTTGTTTCAAGATTGGCTCAGGCACTTTGGGGACACTCAACGCCCGGGTAAACATCCGTCGACCACGATAAGCGGCTAAGGTATGGCGCACAATTGCCGCACTTAGGACATGGCTGAACGCTGAAATATAGTAGAAATAAAGTTTAATGCCACCATTTCGTTGCTCCAAAAAGACATAATGGTTGCGTAACTTGTAATTGAAAGGTGAGCGAATCGGTCGATCCATATGACCAAGATAGAGTAGCTCCGCAATTTCGGACGCCGTCAAAAAATCTAAGTCGCCGACCTCATCATAATCTAGCCATTTAACTGGTAGCGGATGTGTTTGCAACAAATAACGCCGAATTTCATTCTCGTCGTTAATCACATTCAACCCTGTATGGGCGTTCACCGCATGGGTCTCATCATCTACGCCAATTAGCGAGACCAAGTTATCTGGCAAGCGTTTCACGCCGTGCACAAAGTCACTCTGGTCGATGCCATAGGCAAAGACTAAATTATCAAGTTTTTCTAAATTGGCGTATATATATCTGCGTTGCACCGGACTCACTCTTTCAATAACTATTTATTTATATTATAAGCCGTCCACTTACAAATAGCTGGCTTTTATCACATTTTTTCTAAACGTGCAATACGGTCAGCCATTGGTGGATGCGTTTCAAACAAATGCGTCCACGTTTTCTTGGCCTTAAATGGATCTGAAATATATAACGCAGCACTACTAGGATCCGCCTGAGCCATTGGCTGACTATCGTCAATCTTGTTCAAGGCATCAATTAAGCCTTTCGGGTTCCGGGTCAATTCAACGCTACCGGCGTCAGCCAAGTATTCACGATTACGTGACAAGGCCATTTGAACTAGACTGGCAGCTAATGGCGCCAAAACGATGAGGATCACAGACACGAGCATCAGTAGAATCTGAATACTCCCATTCCCATCACGGTCATCATCGCGTCGGCGACCGCCACCCCACCAGAAAGAATTGAGTCCCCAGTTGACTAGTAAACTAATCGCTGCCGTCAAAGCCAATGCAATGGTTTGCAAGCGAATATCATAATTGCGAACGTGGGTCATTTCATGGCCAATTACGCCTTCCATTTCCTCACGCGTCAACCGCGCCTGAATCCCAGTCGTCACTGCGACTGCCGAGTGTTCGGGACTGTTTCCCGTTGCAAAAGCATTGGGACTTTCATCATCAATGATAAAGACCCGTGGCATTGGCACTTTTGCAACCATGGCCATATCTTCCACAATGTGCCACAATTCTGGATCATCATCGGCTGAATGGAGCTCACGCGCATGATTCAGATTCATGACCACATCCGTTGATTGACCAATCATAATCGCAGAATAAACAACTGCCACGACAATCGCCATGACCAATCCTGCCATCATACTATTAAAAAAGACATACCCGACAGCCGCGCCGATAAGTGCCACTAACACGACAAAAGCGGCCATCACGTAAACCGTGTGCCGCTTGTTGCGGGCAATTTGCTCAAATAACATGGGCATAACCTCTAATCATCGAATGAGACTTTAGGTGCTTCTTTTTCTGCTTCTGGAACAGCCAAAAATTCAACTTTTTGAAAGTGATGAACGCCGGCAACCAGATTAGATGGAAATTGTTGTAACTTCATGTTGTAACTAGCGGCACTCGTGTTAAAGAGTTGCCGTGAATAGGCAATCTTATTTTCGGTATTGCTCAATTCTTCCATTAATTTGCTAAATTCTTGATTAGCCTTTAAATCAGGATAATTTTCGGCTAAGGCGAAGATGCTCTTTAATGAATTCGTCAATTGATCCGAAACGGCCATCGCTTGTTGATGATCACCATTAGGAATCTGAGTCATTTGGTTACGCAACGAGACAACCTGTTCTAAGGTCGTCTTTTCATGCTTTGCATACCCTTTAACCGTACTAACTAAATTAGGAATCAAATCGTTACGCCGTTTTAATTGAACGTCGATTTGGCTCCAAGCTTCTTGCGTGTACATCCGTGACTTGACCAGTCCGTTATAAATGACAACGTAAACTGCCACTAAAATCAGGATGACCGCGATAATAATTAATCCAACCATCAAGTGAGACCTCCTTAAGTAATTTAATACCCCTCTATTGTAACGTGAAAAGTGACTCGCCGTCAGCAGTCGTCAAAATTTAATATTTGTTATTAAAGTGACTCGTAAACGACTTTTGGACACTTGCGGGAGCTTTATCAAACTGCCATTGTTGTACATACTTACCACGGATCATCAAACGTCCCGCCCCGGTTTTATCACAAGTAATCAGCGTCACTAGCGTCTGTCCAGGAACGTTGTCAATCACTTGCACATCCGTTGCCTTGATAAAGGTTCGCTCACTCGTCTTGTACGCGTAGATCTTTTTGGCATCGGATAAATAAATCATCTGGCCAACTTTACTCTTATAATACAGTGGACTGAACAACGCGCCGTGCTTAATCATATGATGCCCGGCTAAAGCGTAATTGCCAGCACCCATTTTTTGATCAGCTGTCATCGTACCAGCGGCCAACGCCAACGTTTCATTGCTAACTCCTTTTCCAATCGGCAAATATAACCCGACCGACGGAATTGAAATTGACCCAATCACATTAATGGAACTTTTATTCAAACGGGCTTTCGCGACTGTTTGAAAATCCAGTGATTTGACCTTCGTGAAGTCAAAATTGCCTTTTTTCTTCGTGTTCTTCGCGACTGATTTTGTCGTGACAGTTGGTGCGTATGAGCTGACCAACCAACTCTTGATTTGTTCATTAAAAATCAGCGCTAATGACAGCGCAATCAAAAGCACAAATACCACGCGGCCTAACCACTTTAAAACCGGATGCTGCTTCGGCTGCATTTTCCCATCTCCTATATACTTAACCACTCAAATAATTGCGGTATAAGGTAAATATACCTTAATTGCACCCAATAAGAAAGTCCTAGACTTAATTTTAGATTCATTACCATTTGCTTATCAAAAGCATAACGCTTGCGTAATTTAGTTCAAACCTGTTATCCTGTTATTATCAACTAAAGAAAGTAGGTTGGACCTATGGATATCATGGTAAAAAATGACCTTAACGACTTAATGCAACAGCGCGATGCTGGCCCATTCATCGCCATCTATCTAAATACTGAAGCTGTGCTGAATGACTTAGCTCGGCGCCGTTTACAGCTCAAGCAACTCATTGACGAGGCACAGACTCAGCTCGCCCAACACTTTCCTAAAACCGATTTTACGCCGTTCAAAATACAACTTGATAATTTAATCGACGACAACGCCTTTTGGCTACAACATACCGGTCCTCAAACCGGCTTGATTGTGAACGCCGAAAGTTTACGCCGCTTCGACTTACAAATTCCAACTCAAAATCACGTGAGTGTGAACAGTATGCCACCCATTCGGCCAATTTTAGCCGACCGACAACAGCAATTTGACTTCGACCTATTAGCCCTCAGCGAAACAGCCATGGCTTTATATCATCAACGCCAAGGTGACTTTGTCGAAGTCGAGCTACCCGCAGACGCACCGGTCACGATGAAGCAAGCCCTCGGTGAAGAAAAACGTGGCGGCGACTTGAATTTCAATTCCAGTCCAGCGCACGGCGTTAACTACCACGGACATAATGCCAAGGCAGAAGAACGCGCGGTTGATCAGCGCAACTATTACTTGCAAGTTGATCAGTATATCCGGGAACGCTCACAACAGTCGCAGCGGCCACTCGTCCTGATGGGATTGCCAAACCAATCAAGCGACCTTCCGAAAACTCAGTAAGAATCCATATCTGTCACAGCATTTAATGGTCGATCGGTCACCTAATGGCCTGACAACTGCCGACATTCAAACGGCGACGGAACCCGTTCAAACTAAATGGCATACCCAACTGGCCGATATTTTGTTAGAACGCTACGACGCCGCCAACTCACGACAGCTCGCCTTAGCTGATCCATTTGAAATGATTACACCGGCTTTACACGGACGGATCGATACCTTAATTGTTGCCGATAATGCCCAAGTCAGTGGCACCATGTCTGCCACAGGACTAGCAACGACAGACAATGCCTTACCGGATAACTTGATTGATGATCTGGTGGACGTTGTCATGAGTAAACAAGGTCAAATTCGCATTATTCCGGCCGATCGGATGCCGGTTGAAACGGCGGCACTCGCACTGTTACGTTATTAAGCTTAATCACAGCGAAATTCTAAGCTGGTTCCCAACTAAAAAAAGGTCATGGAAAATTTTGATATTTTCCAGGCTATACTCCTACTTAGGTAGACAAGCAAATAATTAAAGCTTGTTTACTTAGGGAGGAGTTTTTAGTATGGGCCG
>NZ_BJDG01000046.1 GCF_005404945.1 Lactiplantibacillus pingfangensis
GGACATACAAAAATCCCTCCATGATAATCAGATGAATTATAGTATTTCATCTGACAACCATAGAGGGATCATAACATGGAGTCACTTTTTTCAATCTCTCAGACTTAACTTTAACAGCGCAGCACTTTGTTAGAATTACGTCCAAATTGAACAAAATACTTTCAAAGTTACTTACTTTTTAGTAGAATAGCGGTAGTTATATTAGTAAAGGGAGCTTTCAATGAAAACCAATGTATGGAAACAAGATTCCGAGTATGTGGCGCTTGTCGCCGACTTGTTGGCCCAACCAGCTGTGCAGCATTTAGCTGATTTTACGCAGCACCATCATTCGAATCGTTTAGATCATTCTATTGCAGTTTCATATGATAGTTACTTATTGGCAAAAAAATGGCACCTCAATACTTCAGCCGTTGCACGCGCTGGATTATTGCATGACTTGTTTTATTATGATTGGCGTGAAACTAAGTTTGACTTGGGTTCACATGCTTTTATCCATCCACGGGTGGCGTTACGTAACGCCGAAAAATTAACTAAGTTAACCCCAATGGAAAAGGATATTATTCTAAAGCACATGTTTGGGGCAACCTTGGCTTTGCCAAAGTATCGTGAAAGTTTGTTAGTCTCTTTAGTCGATGATTATGAAGCAGAACATGAATTTTTTGGACCATTACGTACTAAGGTGGCCAAGCAATTAGATCGGCTCCGCGGAAAAGTTTCCGCCGGTTAGACCGACAGCAGGATTATTGGAGGTCATGCAAATGTCAGAAATGATGCTAGATACGGTTGAAGATGCAACCGCTGAATCCGAATTTGAACTGTGTCCCAAATTTGAAAAAACATTTTCGATTTTAGGCAAGAAGTGGAATGGCCTAATTATTGATGTGTTACTCGAAGATGGCCCGCAACGGTTTAAGAATTTAGCCCGCCGCATTCCAAAGTGCAGTGACCGGGTTTTAGTGGTGCGTCTTAAAGAACTGGAAGCAAATGGCATTGTGAGTCGCGTGACCTATTGTGATTCCGCTTTGATTGAATACCAGCTGACGGAAAAGGGTGCCGACTTAAAACAAGTCATGTCAACAGTCCATAATTGGTCTGATAAGTGGTATAGTCCCGCAGAATCTTGCTAATAAGGCTTGACGCTGTGAACAGTTTGCCATAGACTTGCATAGTAGCTAAGAAATAGCCTTGATGAGAAATAGTAATTAGCCAGCCCGTCATAGGGAAGAGTGTCATCGATTGTAAGCACTCCGGCGTTAAAGCTAATGAATTCACTCTCTGAGCTGAAATTGGACAGTTAATTAAGACAAAAAACAATTTCCGGTGCCCGACCGTTATTCGGTGAAAAGTGCGTGTCAACTTAGGTTACTAAGTGTCACGAACAAGGGTGGTACCGCGATGACCTCGTCCCTTTTAGGATGAGGTCTTTTTTGTGTCTAAAGGTGAGAAAAATTGGAGGGAACCATATGAGTTTACAAGATCGGTTAACCGAGTTACGAGATCAAGGCTTGGCGGATATTAAGTCTGCCGATGTTTTGAAAAAAGTTAATGATGTTAAAGTTGACTTGCTTGGTAAGAAGGGTCCTATTACCGAAGTTTTACGGGGCATGCGTGATTTAACACCAGAAGAGCGTCCTAAAGTGGGGGCTTACGCTAATGAAGTGCGTGACAAGTTACAATCAGCCATTGATCACCGCCGCGAGGAGCTAGAATTAGCCGCTCAAAACAAACAGTTGGTTGCCGAAAAAATTGACGTCACGTTGCCAGGACGTCAAGTCCCTCAAGGCCAACCGCACGTGATTACCCAAATTATTACTGAACTTGAAGATTTATTTATGGGGATGGGTTATCAAATCGTTGATGGGGATGAAGTTGAAGAAGATTATTACAACTTTGAACGCCTGAATTTACCTAAGGATCATCCTGCCCGCGATATGCAAGATACGTTCTATATCACTAAAGAAGTCTTATTGCGGACACAAACGTCGGCTGACCAACCACGGTCACTGGAAAATCATGATTTTTCTAAAGGCCCATTAAAAGTTTTATCGCCAGGACGCGTTTATCGGCGTGACACGGATGATGCGACTCATTCACATCAATTCCATCAAATTGAAGGCTTAGTCGTGGATAAGCATATCACGATGGCCGATTTAAAAGGCACCTTAACGTTAGTTGCCAACGAATTATTCGGGGATCAATTTGAAGTTCGCTTACGACCAAGCTACTTCCCATTTACGGAACCTTCCGTTGAAGCCGACGTCACTTGCTTTAACTGTGATGGTAAAGGCTGTGCTGTCTGCAAACAGACTGGTTGGATTGAAGTCTTAGGCGCTGGGATGGTTCATCCGCGCGTCTTAGAAATGTCTGGGATTGATCCCGAAGTCTACGGGGGCTTTGCATTTGGCTTAGGCCCTGATCGCTTCGCAATGTTGAAATACGGTGTTGATGATATCCGAAACTTCTACTTGAATGATGTTCGGTTCTTGTCACAGTTTTACAAGAAAGGTTAGGCTGGCCAAATGAGAATTTCTTATGCATGGTTACGTGATTATTTAAAGCTGGACATTCCAGCCGATGAATTAGCAGAAAAGATTGAACGGACAGCCGTTGAAGTTGACGGGGTGATTCGTCCAAGTGACGGGTTGAAAAAAGTTGTCGTTGGGGATGTGCTCGAATGCGTGCCCCATCCTGACTCAGATCATTTGCACATTTGCCAAGTCGACGTTGGCGAAGCTGACCCAATTCAAATCGTTTGTGGTGCACCGAACGTCGCTGCGGGTGAAAAAGTCATTGTCGCTTTACCGAATTCTTGGATCGGTGGTCATACTAAAATTAAACGCAGCAAGATGCGGGGCGTAGTTTCCAACGGGATGCTATGTGCTTTAGATGAACTTGGCTTTGATGAAAAATTAGTGCCAAAAGAAGTGGCCGATGGGATTTTTATTTTACCAGCGGATGCTAAACCAGGCGAACCAGTCTTTTCATATATCGGGATGGACGATGAAATTATTGATATGTCGGTCACACCAAACCGTGGGGATATGTTAAGCATGAAT
Source organism: Lactiplantibacillus pingfangensis (assembly GCF_005404945.1). Classification (GTDB taxonomy): domain Bacteria; phylum Bacillota; class Bacilli; order Lactobacillales; family Lactobacillaceae; genus Lactiplantibacillus; species Lactiplantibacillus pingfangensis. The sequence goes on from NZ_BJDG01000046.1 coordinate 3,057, forward strand.
GGGACGGCGCATGAATTAGCTGCCATTTATGATCAAAAACCAACGATGCCAACGGTTGAATTACATGAAGATGCGACCGAATTGGCTGATGATCAACTCAGTGTAACGGTTCAAGCTGATGAGCAGGCGGTGCCAATGTACAAGATGCGCCTGATCAAAAATGTGACGATCAAGCCAAGTCCATTGTGGCTACAAATTCGGATTTGGAATGCCGGGATGCGCCCAATCAATAATGTGGTCGATGCCACGAACTACATCTTGATGCAATATGGTCAACCGTTACATGCATTCAACTTTGACAGTTTAACGGCTGGTCAGGTGAATGTGCGCTTTGCTAAGGCTGGCGAGCAATTAACCACCTTAGATGGTGAAAAGCGTGACTTAGCTGAAACTGACTTAGTGATCTGTAGCGATGACCGGCCAATCTGTTTAGCTGGAACGATGGGTGGCTTGGATAGTGAAGTGACGGATAAGACGACTGCGATTGCCCTGGAAGGCGCAATTTTTGATGCCGTTAAGATTCGGAAAACGGCACATAACCATAACTTGCACAGCGAAGCGTCAATGCGTTATGAACGTGGCATTGATCACAGCGCCACCGAAACAGCCTTGGATGCCGCTGCGGCACTAATTGCTGAACTCAGTGATGGTACCGTCGCAACAGGTGTCGTGGTTGGTCGTGATGAAGATGTTCAACCAGCTGTTGTCAAGATTAGTTTGAGTCGACTCAACCATGTGCTTGGGACTGAGTTGTCATTGGACACCGTCGCAGACATTTTCCGTCGCTTAGACTTTCCAACGACGATTGACGGTGAGACGTATACTGTAACCGTGCCTGCCCGACGTTGGGATATTCATATTCCGGCTGATTTGATTGAAGAAGTGGCCCGGTTGTATGGTTATGATAATTTGCCATCAACCTTGCCAACTGGTCAACCAACTATCGGTAAATTGAATGAAACGCAACAAATCATTCGCGATTCTCGTAAGTTAATGGAAAGTGCTGGTTTAACGCAAGCAATTAGCTATTCATTGACGACAGAAGCGAAAGCAAAATCGTTTGCGCTGCACGCTAGCGAAGTGACTAAGTTAGATTTCCCAATGAGTTCAGAACGATCTGCTTTGCGTTTGAATCTGATCTCTGGCTTATTAGATGATTTAGCTTACAACAATGCCCGTAAAGAACACGATGTGGCCTTGTATGAGGAGGGCCGCGTCTTCTTCAGTCAGCCAGAACAAGTTCGTCCGAAAGAAGTTGAACACATCGCGGGGGCAATTACTGGCTCGATGGTTCAAACGGCTTGGGACACTGAAGCGACACCCGTTGATTTCTATCAAATTAAAGGGATCGTGGCTGGTTATTTGAAGAGCTTGGCCTTGGCCGCGCCTGTTAGTTACGCAACCAGCACAACCCATCCAGAAATGCATCCGGGTCGGACTGCCGATATTTATGTGGGCGACGACTTGGTGGGCTTTGTCGGTGAAATTCATCCGGCAACCGCTAAAGCTTATAAAGTCCGTGAAACTTATGTCTTCGAACTTGATTTAGATGCGTTGATTGCACAGCCAAAGGAACATCAACAATATCAACCAATTTCGAAGTTCCCAAGTATTACGCGGGATGTTGCGATGTTAATTGATAATCAAGTCACTAATGCCGCGATTGTTAAGCTCATTACGGACAAGGGTGGGGCGCATTTACAAAAAGTTCAACTCTTTGACGTTTACAATGGCAAGCATGTGCCGGCTGGTAAGAAGTCATTGGCGTATACTTTGACCTATCAAGATCAAAACGGTACTTTGGTTGATGATGAAATCACTAAAGCCTTCGAAAAAGTTTTAACGGCACTGACGGATACGTTGGGTGCTGAGATTCGTTAACACACGAACGCTGATATGGGTTTATTAACGACAATTTTGACACCTGCCACCTTTAGAAAATAACTAAAGGTTGAAAGGCCCAAATTGCTAATAATTACTGCCATGTCAATGATTAGGGCATGGAAATTAGTTGACAGTGCCGCTTCCAGTCGCCACTGATAACATGCGGTCGTGGGACCGGATCAAGCCTGAAAAACGTCTTGTCCCTCGCGACCAATGCCATCAGCGGCGACTTCCAGCTAGTTTACGTGTTCTTAGGCTAGGGTTTAGCGGAAGCAGGCAGAATCGTTGTGCTGTGTCGGTAAGATTGGCCGGCGTTTTTAGCCGCCTAATCTTACAGGGCGATTCAAAGACGCGGTCTGTCGGCTTTGAATCGAAGTTCCAGACCGCACCGTGGCTGGGACAGTCCCACCATAGCACAGCGATTCTGCCTGCCGGAGCGGGATCACCGCTAATTTGGACGTACCAGTTGCCTATATGACAGTGTTTACGAGTCCTTTTGTCCTTACAACCTTTAGAAAATAAGTTCAAATGACCATCTTAGCACTGTGAACACAGTTGTTAAGGTGGTTTTTTGGTGTTCTGGAACCGATTTAGCGCTGTTGATTGAAAATTATTGTAAAAAAGGCTAAAAGTCTTTCAGAAATCGTGCAAAGATAGCGCTAGTTTTGTATAATTGATAAGATTAATCAATAGATGGAGGGGCGAATTTTGAATAACGATCAAAATAATCAGGATCAACAAGACCACGGCTCAACCGAACAACCAAATCGGGTAGCCCAGAAACAGCGGAAGTCTTTTTCTAAGCGCGTCATTGGTGGCGTGATTGGAATTTTGGTAGCATTGATCGTCATTATCGGTTTTCTCGGTTATCGCTACTTTGATAACGCCACGCAACCGTTGAATAAGAATAATCAGCAAGTTGTCCAAGTTGAGATTCCATTCGGCGCAAATGGCAAGAAGATTGCTGATATTTTGCAATCTAAGAAAGTCATCAAGAGCGGGTTCGTGTTTGAGTATTGGACCAAGGCGCATAATTTGTCTAATTTCCATGCCGGCTATTATCAATTGAAGCCGTCCATGTCGGTTTCACAGATTGCAAAGACCTTGAACAAGGGCGGTTCTTCGGAACCAATCCAGAGCTCAACCGGACGGGTGCTGATCGTTGAAGGTAGTCAGATCAAGACCATCGCACAGACGGTTCAGAAACAAACCGACTTCACCTCACAAGAATTTTTGGCCTTGATGAAAGATGAAACCTTTATCAAGTCTTTGGCGAAGAAGTATCCTGACCTACTTGGTTCTGCCATGCAAGCCAAAAACGTGCGTTACCGCTTGGAAGGGTACTTATTCCCAGCAACGTACACTGCAGATAAGAAAACAACTTTGAAGCAGTTAGTGACACAAATGGTTGCCAAGACTGATGAAGAGATGCAGCCTTACTACAAAGAAATCAAGACGCAAAAGATGTCTGTTCAAGAAGTCATGACCTTGGCTTCCCTAGTGGAACGTGAAGGGAGCACTACCAAGGATCGGCATTTGATTGCTGGGGTCTTCTTAAACCGGTTAGATTCAAAATGGCGCTTAGACTCTGATATTTCAGTATTTTATGCCATCAATTCAACGAAATCGACATTAACGGCCAAAGACTTACAATCGAAATCACCATATAACTTACGATTGCATCTTGGTTATGGCCCTGGGCCGTTCAATAGTCCCGGTCTGATTTCGATCAAGTCGGTGCTTAATCCGACTGATCGTAGCAAGGATTATATGTACTTTGTGGCTGATTTGAAGACAGGTAAGGTCTATTACGCGAAGGATGCAGCTGGCCACGCAGCGAACATCAAGAAGGTTGCCAAGCATAATGGGACTGATGAAAACGGACAATGAGGTTGAAGACAAACATGAGTGAAACAAAGCATCGGCGTCCAATTGTGATTGGCGTGACGGGTGGTTCCGGTAGTGGGAAGACGACGGTTAGCAAGGCCATCTACAACCAGTTATCTGGACAATCCTTATTAATTTTGCAGCAAGATTCTTATTACAATGATCAGAGCGAAATGACAATGGCCGAACGGCGGGCAGTTAATTACGACCACCCATTGGCCTTTGACACCGAGCTCATGATCAAACAAATTAAACAATTGATTAATTATGAGCCAATCGAGAAACCGGTCTATGATTATGAACAATCCACGCGGAGTGCGAAGACGATTCATCAAGAACCGCGTGATGTCATTATTGTTGAAGGCGTGTTGATTTTAGATGATCAACGGATGCGTGACTTGATGGATATCAAAGTGTTTGTGGATACTGATGATGATATTCGAATCATTCGTCGGATTCAACGGGATATCAAGGAACGTGGTCGAACCCTGGACTGGGTGATTGAACAGTATTTGGCAACCGTCAAACCAATGTATCATCAGTTTGTGGAACCAACCAAGCGTTATGCCGATATTATCGTGCCAGAAGGTGGCGAAAATGAAGTTGCCATCGACTTGTTAACGACGAAGGTTCGGTCAATTTTATAAATTTAAACACTTAACAGCCTATTTTTCGGATTTGACAGTTTACAATTAAAATCCGGCATGGTAGGCTGTTCTCTGTTAACTTATTTAAAAATCGAGGAGTGGAAACAGTGGCAGAAGATAAAACCTATCCAATGACGGAAGAGGGTAAAGTTAAGCTTGAACATGAACTTGAAGATTTGAAGCTTAACCAACGTCCAGAAATCATTAATCGGATTAAAATTGCACGGAGTTACGGAGATTTGTCCGAAAACTCTGAATATGAATCAGCTAAAAATGAACAAAGTTTATTAGAAAATCGAATCAAGACGGTCGAAAATATGCTTCAGTATGCTGAAATTATCGACAGCGAAAAAATTGATGTGACTGAAGTTTCAGTTGGTAAGATTGTGACCTTCAAAGAATTGCCAGATGAAGAAGCTGAAAGTTATACGATTGTTGGTGCAGCGGAAGCAGATCCCATGGAAGGTAAAATTTCTAACGATTCACCAATCGCCAAGGGCTTAATTGGCCATCATGTTGATGAAGAAGTTAAGATTGATATCCCAGCAGGTTCGATGAAAGTTAAAATCTTAAAAGTTGAAAATGCGTAATTAAGTAAAAAGAAAAGGCACTACCAATGGCTTACTTGGGTTGGGCTATACTCCTACTTAGGTAGACAAGCAAATAATTAAAGCTTGTTTACTTAGGGAGGAGTTTTTAGTATGGGCCG
>NZ_BJDG01000047.1 GCF_005404945.1 Lactiplantibacillus pingfangensis
TTATCGACTACATTTTGTCTGTTTATCGACTACATTTTGTCTGTTTATCGACTACATTTTGTCTGTTTATCGACTACTCTTATTTACTTCTGTATTCAAATAAAGTAGTATTATTCAAGGAGGTTTTTTTATGAGCAATGAATTAGTTAAATATGATCCAGAACTGAATACAATCCCTCTGAGAAGATTTACTCCTGTAGAAATGAATCTTTTCTTTTCGGTTGTTTCTAGAATGCGCGATAAAGGTGATGATACTGTTCGGTTTACTTTTGATCAGTTAAAAGAATTAAGCGCGTATAAGCCGACCGCAAATAATCGATTTATTGATGACATACAAAGTACATATCAAAAAATATTAGGTCTTAGATTTGGCTCTAGAAGTAAAGATGGACTTGATAGAGAAATGTTTGTCATGTTTACTCGATTTGAAATCAAGGGTTCGGCAGAAGTCCCTTATGTTGATATTCAAATTTACCCCAAGGCATTGAAACTTCTAAATAATCTTGAAAGCTGGGTTCGATATGCTTTAGCAGAGTTCAGAGATTTAAAGAGTAGTTATGCAAAAACGATGTTTCGTCTCCTTAAACAATTTCGAACTACTGGTTATGCTTATTTTTCTAAAAGTGATTTTTTTGAATTACTTGATATTCCGCAAAGCTATTGGAATAAACCTGCAAACGTTGAATCCAGAGTTATTCAGCCAATTAAAGAAGAACTAACTCCTCTTTTCAGGGGTCTAGCTATTAGAAAAAAATATGGTAAAGGCCGTGGCAAGCCGGTTATTGGTTACTCATTTACCTGGAAATCAGAAAAAAAGAACGCAGACGACTTCTCACAAGGTCAATTTCAAGATGAACGTCAAAAACTCTTTAACATTCAGCATAATGGTGAATTAACAGAGCAGGAAAAATGGCGTGCCATTGACAAAGTTAAGGGGTTGACTTTAGGCTCCACTGAGAAACAAGCATTGGCTGAGAAACAAGCGGAACACGATAAAAAAATAAGAGATCAAGCAAGAAAAGAAGCACTTGCTGAACTCCGAAAGGGGTTTGGAAATCATGCCTAAAACTATTAGAGAACTTGCTGACGAGTTTGGTGTATCAAAACAAGCCGTTAGGAAAAAACTAGATGCAAACTTTAGAGTGAAATATGTGCAAACCGTTCCTAGGAGCGGAGTACAAACCTTAGTTGTCAGTGACTCGGGATATTTGCTGTTAAAAAAACATTTTGATGGTGGTAACAGTCAGAAACTTGGAGAGAAGAAATTTACTAGTAACACTGGTAACATGAGTATAAATACAATAGAATTGCTCAACCAGCAATTAGCAATTAAAGATACCCAAATTAAAGAAAAAGATGAACAATTGAAATCAATGCAAAAATTATTGGATCAATCACAACAATTGCAATTAATGGCTGAAAGAAAAATTGAAAAATTCAAAGCTATTACTTCTAAACAAAGTAAGCACGACAATCCAAATTTGAATAACGCTAATGATTTAAAACAAAAAAATGCCTGGTGGCATTTTTGGTAAGAATAAAATTTAACCATGTCAGGATGTGAAAATAGTGGATACTTCTTTTACCAGACTGGTATTGCGGCGGTGAGTTAACCGAGATGGGGCGTACTTGTAATAAAGTTTCTTGCAGATTTTCGACAAAGTTCTAAATTCTACTTGCAAACGGTGACTATAACGTTCATACCGATATTACAACTAGACTTAATGATTATTATAATATGCATTAATAAGCATAGAGTTATTACTTAATAGAGATGAGATAGAGAGGGAAAAACATGAACATCAAAAAGATTGTTAAGCTGGCTATCCTTCCAGCATCACTGCTTGCTTTATCACAAACAGGCCTGACAAGCGCTATGGGGGACGCATTGACCACGGCAGCTGTAGCGCAAACTGCCAAAAATGCTGATGTAGCAACCACCGCGGCCACTGCCGCAACGGCTGAAAAGGCAGCAGGGGACGGCGCCCTTGGTGAAGGCTGGGGAGTAATCCCAGGTATCCCAAGCAAGCCAGGAGTTCCAGGCATTCCAGGCGTGCCGGGCAAGCCGAGCATTCCAGGCAAGCCGGGCATCCCAGGCTACGGGTCTCTTGCATCAACTGCAGCTACCGCGTCCACTGCCGCAACGGCTGAAAAGGCAGCAACTGCCGCAACCGCGGCTACGGCAGCGACTGCAGCCAAGGCTTATAAGGTTAAGTAGCCCCCATTACTTCAAAGGGGGTGTTGATTTATCAACCAGACAATTTTTGAAATATCACTTACGGGCGTAATCATTTATCTGCTCTGGGTCTTCTTGCTTCTGGCCGCCGGGCAAAACGGCAAGTCAATTGAGCTTGAGCCCCTGTTAGCCAAGGGCTACCAGTTGATCCTGCTGGTTCCGGCCATGAATGAAGAAGGCATCATCGAGCAGACTATGCGCCTGTTTTTAAGGGAAACAGCGAATTTGCCCAATGTAAAAATGGTCATCATCGATGACGCGTCCAGTGACGACACGGCCTTGCTGGTCAAAAATTTTAGCAAGCAGGCTGGCGGCAGGATTCAGCTACTGCAAAGGCAGCTGCCCCAGGCCCAGACAGGCAAGGGCAATGCTCTTAACTGGGCCTACCAGCAAGTTATTCTGGACAGCAGGGACCGGGATCATTTGATCTGCGGCGTTTTGGACGCGGATGCCTACATGGCGGAAGAAAGCTACCAGAAGGTTATCCAGTATTTTGCCCAGGATGAAAAACTGGACCTGCTCCAGACCAGGGTGGGGATGCTGGAGACCAGAAACTGGCTGCAGATCATGCAGGACATTGAGTTCACGGTCATCAACGACTTGATTCAGAACACCAGAAACCGCTTAGGCAACGCGGCGGCTTCCGGCAATGGCCAGTTTATCCGGGTTTCCTCGGTGACGGCTCAGCGGCCATGGGGCAACGCCTTGCTGGAAGACTTTGAGTTCAGTACCCGCTTTTTAATGGAGGGGAAGAAGACTTTGTATGCCGGGGATGCGGTGGTTTATCAAGAGGCCATCGACAAACCCCGTCCCTTTATTAAGCAGCGGGCCAGATGGACGCAAGGGGGGCTTGACTGCCTATTTGGCTACTGGAGCCGGGTGCTGCGGAGTCCTTTTATCAATTTGCCAGCTAAGGCGGAGATGACTTTTTACATGCTGATACCTTTTGTCACGCTATTTACGGGTACCGCCAGCCTGGCTGTCTTCGTCTTCACCTTGGGCAATTTCGATGACTACTGGCGGCTCTTAGCGGTGATGGTGGGGATTAATTTGCCCTTTAACGCCTACATCATCGTGCAGTACCAGCGGGCCAGCCATACCAGGCAATATGGCTTGCTGGTTTGGACCGTGATAACTTTTGCTATTTACAATTACTTGCTTTACCCGGCGATCGTGATCGCTTTTTGTAAAAAAATTAGCGGGCGGACTAACTGGGTTAAGACGACACATGGAATTAAGAGAAAAATCGGGAGGAAAGTCTCATGAAAAATCGGTAAAAAACAGCATTTTTTAATCGGCAAAAAACGACATTTTCACATCGGCGTTGACAAATGTTTCTCGTCAGGCCATTTCTAAGTGGGAAGTCGGAAGTACTTATCCCGATATTGATCGTTTAGTGCAAATCAGCAATTTATTCGACATTACCTTAGATAGTTTGATCAAGGGCGATGATTCACTAAAAAAAAGCATAGTTATTACCAAAAACGCAAAGGCACAAACTAATGTCTGGGAATTTATGCGCAGTACTGGTTGGATGATGGTAATTGCAATTATTTATTTAGTCACCAAAATGATTATCGCTGTCTTTAGTTAAGAAACCTTTAGGAACTATAATTACCAAATATTCTATTCAGAGTTTTAAGCAAACTACTCTGAGTGGGATATTTGAGTTAAACTAGCAGTAGAAAGTAAAAACACAGTTCGGTTGGTAGTCCGAACATAGCGAAGCTATCAGTAACCTGCCTCCTTGGTTGTCCATCTTTCTTAATTAATTTTAAGGAGGATGTTTGATGTCTACTATCAAGGGATCATTAACAATTGTCTATGAACCACCGTTTTACAAAGCTATTTTCGAAAGACGCTTTAATTCCACTTATGAAGTTAGCCAAATTAACTTAGGTCCTTCAGAACCTAAATTAACTTTGATTTACGATCTGGTTATTCATCATTGGAATAGAATTATCTTTTTCAAACAAACTGTTTGTGCTTCGTCTGTTTCTGAACGAAAAATCAATCCTAAGCGTCTTCAAAGGTTAGCTAGAAAGAGTATTCAGTATGGTGTCGGTACTAAAGCACAACAAACACTCCAAAAACAGTTGGAATGTCAAAAAGTAACTCGACAACATAATAGACGTACTAAGAAGATCTTGGATCAAGAAAAAAGATATAAATTGCACCAGGCCAAGAAAATACAAAAACACAAGGGACATTGAGAAGCTAGTATAGAAAACTATGTGTTGCATTTTAGGGGCTATAATATACTTATCGCCCCTAACAAAACCTATTAAAACAGCCCCCATTATCTACTAGTCAGATAACGGGGGTTGTTTTTTTATAAAATGATATAATACTCCCTAGATAGGAGAAAACGTATGTCTAGACAAAAACGATCGATCAAGGAAAATAATGATAAATTAAAAGTTCAATTAGAACTCCTCCGTAGTTATACGGAATACTTTGACTCAGGTATGATTCATATGGCTTTGCCAATGGCTACACAGGTTCGTGTATTAATACATCAAACAGATAAGTCCAATTCACTATTACATCAGCTAGATTTGGACAATAAACTTAAACTTTGGCACTCACCTAACAGCAGTTTTTCTCCACATAATTTACTAACTACTTGGGATTTGTTGAAAATGTCGATTGGAAGTGAGGGGGCCTCTTATCTTCCGTTAGGAAGTAAAGAGGTATTTAACAGAAGTCGAGATGATTCTAACAATATCAGGCCAGAAATATTTTTACCCCTAGAATTATGGTGGAATCAGATTGTCTTCTCACAACGGTCTGATTATGTTTCGCGAAAAGATATTGTACAGTTCATAGCCAATAAAGATGGTGGAGCTCATGTAGATGAAGAAACATGGCCTATTGACAATTATAAAGAATCTCAACTATTGGGATTTTATAATCAAAACGGAGATTCCCCTGATGGAAACCCTTTATACGCTGCTATGCGTCAAATTGCAGAAGAAATATTGGTATCATTTGAAGTATTTGAATCTAGTCCTATACGAGTAATTCCTAGTTTTAAACAAGAAGTTGAATTTTTTGATCTCTCAAAGCATGAATCTAATAAGCATTTATATTTTAATTTTTTGAGAGATCGCAGTTATAAGTCGAATGATCAAAGTAGCTTTCAAATTAAAGATTTTTCATTTAAATATTATGACTACGATAAAAATAATTGGTCATTCATTGACAAAAGTGAACCAATTATAGGCAAGGAATGTTCTATTATTGAGGTTAAATAGATATGCAACAAATCGTACTCCCAATCAAAGACTCTAACGTCTTAAAAATGGTACAAGACACCTTATTAGATAGTTTTCGGGCGGGTCGCCGTAACTACACTATCTTTCAAGTCGGCAAGGCCACCTTGCTGCGGGTGAGTGATGTGATGACGTTAAAGAAATCCGATGTCTATAATCCAGATGGATCTGTTAAACACACGGCCTTTATTCATGATAAAAAGACCGGTAAAGCGAATACATTGTATTTGAAGCCCGTTCAACAAGATTTGCTGAAATATCATGATTGGCTGGTCCAAGAAAACATCAATTCGGTTTGGTTATTTCCTTCAACGGCCCATTCAGACCGTCATATCACTGAGAAACAATTTTATAAGGTGATGGCACGAGTTGGTGATCTATTAGGCATTAATTATCTAGGGACCCATACGATGCGCAAAACCGGTGCTTATCGCGTCTACACGCAATCAAATTATAATATTGGCTTAGTCATGAATCTGCTCAATCATTCCAGTGAGGCGATGACTTTAGCTTATTTAGGCTTAGACCAGGCTAGTACCGAAACGATGCTAGATCAAATTGATTTTGGCTAGGAGGCTGGTTTTATGGATTTAGATTTTGAAACCAACAAGTATGATCTTTTTGATGATTGGCATCAAAACAAGACTAAACAAGACTTTACACAAAAGTTGCAACAACAAGCTCAAATTGAAAAAACACACCTGCCAAAATTATTGTCGCGTGAAGACTTAAAAATTCGTTGGCAGATGAACTCTCGTCAAAGTGTTCATCAAGTTGCTAGTAAGTCTGATTTTCCGCAACCCGTTTTTGCTTTTAATCATGGCAAGACGCCACTTTACTTAGCAACTGAAATTCAAATTTTTGAAATTAATCACCCTTGGGTAATAACTCCCGGTGCTCGTCTTGCTTATAGTCATTGGATCCTTCGTAATGTGATTGATTAATCTTGAGATTTGGCTCTAGGATTTTTATCGTTGGCGCTAGCCTTCTAATACAAATAATCCCCATCAAAATGGGGATTAAATCTACCATTGACAAGTGTCAAGGGTGTAAGTGCGCATTGACCTCGTTTCACTCGGTCTGCTGATAACCATGAAATCAGTTTTTGCCGTTGTTGAATTGACTGTATTTTTAATTCAATTTATGTTTGCAACTAACTAAGATTGTTATGTTTTAAATATTTAAAAAGTGTTGCAGATTACGCTGTTTTAAGCCAAAATTTTTTAATTGCTTTGTGCAGATAATCTTTATAAGCTTGGTAACAAATTTTGAATAACGGTGCTGTAAGATCTGTGAATTTAAACTGAAAGCATTATTTTGATGTTAGGAGTCATTAAGATTGACGAAAAGAAAGTATTAAAACCAAGTGATGAAATGCTTGCTGATCCTTGGCAAGTTGATATTCAAGAATTGTTTGAAGCTTCTTTCAATGAACCTGACGAGATTAAAAAGAATTTGTATGATTCCCTGTATACTTATGTTTTGCAAAAAAGACAAGAAGATATTATTAATCGCCCTGGCTTCGTTATTTAGCCCTCTAAAAGCCTGCTGAGGGCTTTTTATTTTTGCTTTGGTATAAATATATATAAACAGTCTCAAAATCGCTAGAAACGAGAAATAAGGCCCTTAAAAACGAATATAGCAGTTAGATTCTTGTTAAGATTCAAAAAAACTAACTATTTGCTGTCAATGGTGGCGGACAATCAATGCGTGGGAGCATAGTGACTTGAATTTAATGTGAACCGATTTTTGAGTCGCTCCTTTGTGTTTTTTATTTGAGGTTTGGCTCTGGTACAGTAGTACCTCTTTTAAACCTCTTTTATAAACCTCTTTTAAACCTCTTTTAGACCCCTATTTAGTCTTACTCTCCTAAGGGTTACAGGACTTTATCGACTACATTTTGTCTGTTTATCGACTACATTTTGTCTGTTTATCGACTACATTTTGTCTGTTTATCGACTACATTTTGTCTGTTTATCGACTAC
>NZ_BJDG01000048.1 GCF_005404945.1 Lactiplantibacillus pingfangensis
CATAAAAAGTGCATAAAAAATCCGTTGCCAGTAACCAAGATTGGTCTTGATTACCAACAACAGATATTATAGAGCCACTTATTTTTTATGAGTACAATTAAGTCGTGAAACTTTAGTTGGTTGCGTCAGTCGTACCTAGTTTTGCCTGAATGGCGTCAATCAGTGGCTGCCGTTGGTCTAAATTGTCGTCACATTCGAAGAACGCCCCCAAGGTCTGGCTGAGGATCTCTTTACCCGTGTCCATATAGCGACAGTCGTAACTTGTGAGTGAATAGTGGGTGGCATCATCAATACGGGCCACGACACACCCCTGAGCGGCCTTATGACTTTCATCCGTAAATTCCACGGCATAAACGATGCAGTCATTGTGTTTGTTGGCCTGATAAATTTGAATACTCTTCGCAATATTATCCGCAATATCGGTTAATTTCATTTTCGACACCTCATTGCAAAGTATAACGATTATCTGTGCCAAACGCTAGTCTTAAAATAAGCCTCGCACCGGTTCAAATGCACGCAATATGGTATGATAATAACCGAAGAGACAGGCCAAAATGGTCTAGTGTAATAGAGTGGAGGAATGTCACGTGCAAAATTTAATTCCTGGTGATATGCTAGAGGTCAATCAAAAATTACAGTGGGAACGTGAGACTGGCCTGACTGCTGATGAAAGCAGTGTGATTCACGAGGCGGTCTTAGCTGGCACACAATATTTTGTGGATGAAGCCCTAGAAGGCAGCTACTGGACGGTCAAATGGGATGCCAAGCAGCAAAATATTGATATTTATGGGATTAATGCCAAAGTTGTTGGGGTAATTAAGCCAACTGGTACCAGTTTAGAAGCCGACTTTCGCAAAGATTCACAAGGGCTATTTGTTCGGATTGAAAAAGAAGTCGCGGTGGTCGTTCGCGATAATTAGGTTAGAAGTGAGGTGGCAACGATGTTTAATCAAAATGCAGAGCGGTACGCAACTTTTGGCTTGGTCGCAAAATTGCCAAGCGAGGTCATTGATGGTATTTGGGGCGTGATTGATCAAGATCTACGTGGTGTGGTGGCATTACCCCGTGTGATTCAGTTTGCCCTGATTGCTCGGCATGGTCGCGTGACGGTGGTCTTCGATGACCATCAGGAGTCAATCTTTGAGTTCGACTTGCCGTTTGATTATCAGCGCAGCTTTCCTGAAACCATTGCTGTTTTAGATGATGGTGAAAATCAAACGATGATGTTGATTGATGAATTGAATGCGTAAGGGTTAAAGCGTTTGGAACGTTCTCAAACGCTTTTTTTCTGTCCTGAGTTGATCACGTGGGTTCGTTTGCTCAGTATGCGTTACTTAGCAATTCGTCGTGTTTAGCCGAATTAAGGCCTATAATCGAGGCAGTTAAAGCAAAGGGGTGAGTCGAATGCCAAAAACTGCAATGTGCTTAATCGATCACGCGACTTATGATCTGGTGGATGGGATGACCTTACAGGAGTTAGATCAACAATTGCAGGCTGCTATTAAACAAGCGAATCCAACTGCTAAACCGACCTCGTTTATTTGTAGTGAACATTTAGTTGGTTATCGGATGCAGAAAATGGATCAGATGATTGCCAAAGATTATCAACAAAATAAAAAAATTAATCAGCAGCTGACCCACATCATGCAAAAAAATCGCTATCAAGTTGTCGATGTTAATCGCCAATTAGAAAACTCGTTGACGGTTGGTCAACGAGTTGCGGATGCCGTCGCGCGATTTGGCGGGAGCTGGGCGTTTATTATCTCATTTTTAAGTGTGATGCTAGTCTGGATGCTATTAAACGTGTTGCCCTTATTTGGCGCACACTTTGACCCATATCCATTTATCTTATTGAACTTATTTCTGAGTATGGTGGCAGCGATTCAGGCCCCGTTAATTATGATGAGTCAAAATCGAGCCGCAGAATATGATCGCTTGCAAGCGGTGAATGACTTCCGGGTGAATTCAAAATCTGAGGAAGAGATTCGGGTGCTGCACAAAAAAGTTGATCATTTGATTCAAAAAGATGAACCTAACATGTTGGAAATTCAAAAAATGCAAACCCAAATGCTAGGAGAGATTCAGGCTCAAGTTAACGAATTACGACGGTTACAGGCGCGTCAACACTGAACAGCCTATTTGTATTTTAACTCTAGTCGACTCATCCAGTAGCCCAGCGCAACCCCAGCAATCAATGCCAGACCACTGTAGACGATCGTCATGGGCGTTGCACCGGCATAGGAAATACTTTCAGCGGCTTTAGGATTGGGGACTAAAATCAAAATGGTACTGGCAACGACAATGCCCAAAATAAAATGGTAGACGCGCGAATGGAAGCGTTGAATCAAAAGTTCCATACCTTTAGAAAAGAGCACCATAGCTAAGGCCCCACCGATAGCGATTGGCAAGTAGACGCCGAGCAAATTAAATTGTTTGAATCCAGTTAACATCGGCGTAAATAACCCTAAAATCAGCAGTAGGTTTGAAGGACTTAGTCCAGGGACTAACACGCCTAATGCTATTAGTACACCGGCAAGCACAAAGCCACCGAAATTAGCCGGAATTTGACCAAAAATATCGCTCATGAAAAATAACAGGGTGCCGCTGATTAGTAAGGTGCCAAAAAACCATAAGTAATCAATAGTATCGCGTGGGGTTTTGGCGCTGGCTGTTTGTGTCAATGCTGGTAGCGTCCCGATGATGGCGCCCGCAAAGCCCCATAACAGGATCACTTGTGCGTGGGCAAGTAAGTATTCGAGCGGCGCGGATAGCAACGCAATGCCGACAATCCCACCAAGGCCAACCGGCACAAAGTACCAAAAATCGCGTTTGAAATTTCGGCGAAAATGCGCCATAAAGCCGAGTAAGCGTTCATAGATACCTAAAATTGCGGCTAAAACGCCGCCAGAAACACCAGGAAGAATAAATCCGAGCGCGATGATCACGCCTTTGAAGAACCGTTTCAAGACACTGTCGGTTGGTTGAGTTTGCATAAGTAAGCTCCTTTAAATTTGAGGTCAAAACTGGTTGCACGACTTGTGCCGACTTAACGCTGTTATGCCAAGCCGTAATAGGTCTTCTAAACATAACAAATCTGTGGTCTGAAAGCAATTGAAAACGATTAAAGGCGTCGTTACGGCTAGAATTAAGGTTGCCCGTAACGACTTTTTAGCCTAGAATAGGCTAATATGTAATTAGCAATTAATTCATTAAAATAATCACCAAGAAAGTTGAGGACTTATGGAAGATCAACAGCTGGCACGAAAGTTAAAACGTCGCCACGTTCAAATGATTGCGCTCGGTGGTGCCATTGGTACGGGATTATTCTTAGGCTCTGGCGCAGCCATCAAGCAAGCTGGCCCCTCAATATTGTTAGCGTACGCCATTGGTGGGTTCTTTTGTTACTTGATGATGCGCGCATTAGGTGAGCTCCTATTATCAAATACGAAGTTGCATTCTTTTTTGGAGTTTATCAATCTGTATTTAGGCAAAAAGTTTGAGTTTGCCATTGGTTGGACCTACTGGTTATGCTGGATTAGTCTGGCAATGGCCGATTTAACGGCTAGCGGCATTTATATTCGCTATTGGTTTCCTTGGATTCCACAGTGGGTAACGCCACTCGTGATTATTCTAATTTTATTAGTCTTCAATCTCTTATCGGTCAGTGCCTTCGGTGAATTGGAATACTGGTTCTCAATGATTAAGGTCGTCGCAATTATTGCGTTAATCGTGACGGGGGCAATTCTGATTGGTTCGGCCGCTCATGTCGGCGGTCAGACGGTAAGTATGGGCAACCTGGTCAATCACGGCGGCTTTTTTCCAAAGGGAATCAGTGGTTTCTTGACCTCGTTTTCGTTAGTCATCTTTGCCTTTACAGGAATCGAAATGGTTGGGATTACCGCTGGTGAAGCTGAAAATCCCGAAAAGGAATTGCCACGTGCAATCAATAGTCTGCCAATTCGGATTTCATTTTTCTACGTTGGTGCCTTGTTCGTGATTATGTCAATTTATCCTTGGGATCAGATTACGACATCGCAATCGCCATTCGTCCAAGTGTTTAGTGACGTTGGCATCAAGGCGGCAGCTAGCATTATTAACTTTGTCGTGTTAACCGCGGCGCTCTCTGCTTGTAATAGTGCCATTTTCAGTACTAGTCGGACCTTGTTTACGTTGGCCCATGGTCAAAATGCGCCTAAATGGATGGGAAAGGTCAATCGGTATAACGTGCCCGCACAGGCATTATTCTTCTCATCAATGATTTTACTCGTGATTGTGGTGCTGAATTACGTGATTCCAAGTACCGTCTTCACGCTGATTTCAAATGTGGCGACGACTAATTTCATTATCGTATGGTGTTCACTATTAGTTTGTCATTATGTGTATAAAAAAACGACGGATTCTAGTCGCAATCCATTTAAATTACCACTGTTTCCAATTTCAAACATTGCCACACTGGTTTTCTTTGTCGCAGTGACCGTGGTATTGTGTTTCGACAGCGTAAACCGCTGGGCGGTCATTGGTTCGATTGCTTGGTTTATTGGCCTCTTATTAGTTGAGACCGGGATGCATCGACATCAACAAAAAGCTTAATCAAAAACGCGTCAGAATTAATTTTCTGGCGCGTTTTGCTGTGGCTGTGTTAACTGTTGAACGATTGTGGTCGTCGCCTTCAGCAGAATTTGATCATCGGTGAGCGATAAACAGTGATGTTGTTGCCGCAATTCTGGTGTCAGTGCCGCATAGACCGCGGCTGCCGTCAGCCAAGTTGTTTCGTGGTCATTGGGTGCGGCGTGCAACAGCTCGTAGCCGTCACTAGTATCGACATAGACTTGAAAGCCGATGCCTAGTTCGGCCTGTAAGCGATTGGCATAGCGTTGATAGAGTGCGCGGTTGGCGGTCGCATCCGTCGTTGGGCCCAAGAGCCGAGTGCCCAACTGGAGATTAGGAACGAGCATTACTTTCATGGCAGCCATCCTCCTAAGTTAATTGCATCATTAAAATACATTCTAGCGTAAAATGATGCAAATTTCAGAATAGCTGTCTGAAAAAACAACCGATTCCGAGTTGCCAGTTTAGCAACTAGAATCGGTTGTTTTAGATGAGGACCGTTAAGACGAGACCCGCAAGCCCAATTAAGGCCGCATAGCCCAACGCTGGTAGAATCGTTTGACGTAAAATGGCGCCTTCTTGACCATTCAGGCCGACGACCGAGCTGACTGCGACGATGTTGTGAACACAGATCATATTACCAGCCGCCGCACCGATCAGCTGTGCAGCTAAGACCACTGCTGTATTTAAGCCGGCATTGGTTGCGATGTCTGCTTGAATCTGCGCAAAGGTCAAGGTTGAAACCGTCGTACTGCCAGTGACAAAGGACCCTAATTCACCAAGGAATGGGGCAATGATCAGCCAAATGCCGGTCAAATATTTAGCAACAAATTTGGCGATATACATTGGCATACTTGGCAGATTGCCTGAATTTAAGCCAGAGTTGGTAAACACCTGAACCATAATCAAGGTCACGACCAAGGCCAGAGCGGTGCCGCCCATGGAACCAACGACTTTTTTAGCCGTTGGCACTAATGGCCGGAGCGACCGAGCCTGAACCAATAACCCAATGATGGCGGCAAGTGCTAAGATCGTCCCGGGTGAGTAAAGAAATTCCCAGTCAGAGTTGATCGTCTTGAAACCTAAAATGTGTTGCCATGATAAGTTTAGCGTTGACGTCAGTAAGGTTTTGAATGGTTGCCAAACGCGTGTCGCCAGTAGCAAGATCACTACTAGCAAATAAGGAAACCAAGCTTGTAACAACGGCATTGTCGTTGTTGGCGTGTCACGACTGGCGGATGGCGCACCGGAGACTTGCCAAGGGTGATTGCGAGTCGTCGCTGGTAAGAGCCAATGATAACGGATGCTGACAATGGCAACAATTAAGGTTCCCAATGGCGCAAGAATCGAAATGAATTCATAACCAATTAGCCAGGCACTTAACAAGGCAATACTGCTATATACCAAGCCGATTAAGAGGGCCCAAGGTAAGATGGTCAACCATTGTTTGAGCCGCTGAGTTTTAGGGCCGAAACCCATGATCAAGATGAAAATCAATAGTGCCGGCATTAATGCGCCGACGAATAAATCAAGTTGGGTAACCCGCAAGCCAATCAGATTGAGGCGATTGGCATTTTCCGTGACGTTGCTGAGACCAACCGTTAATGGTGTCCCGACTGCGCCAAAGGCTGCCGGCGTTGAATCGGCAACTAAGGCCAAAATGACGGCAGCCATCGGTGAAAATCCCAGTGCAATTAACAAGGGGGCCGTCACCATCGCCGGGGTACCGAAGCCAGAGACACCTTCAATTAAGCCACCAAATAAAAAGGCAACGAGCACCGTTTGTAAGCGCATGTCGGCAGATAATGCCTTAAAGCCTTGGTTGATCCGGTCGATAGCGCCGGTTGCGCGTAAGCTGTTCAGCATTAAGAGGGCCCCAAATAGAATCCAAAGAATGGGCAGGGACTTGTGTAGTGCTTGCAAAATGGAAGCGCCAAGCACGGCCGGTGATAATTGCCAGAATAGGTAGCCGGTGATGATGACGACGACGGCGCTGATACTCATACCACGAGTGGCTGGCAGATTGAAACCACCCAATAGAATTAAAGGTAATAGAATTGCAGCTAGAGCCACAAAAATCATAAAACAGCCTCCTTAGTGGGACAATTAATGCGACGGATGCATAGGTTTAAAGTACTGCTGACCATAGATCGTCACGATTGAAAGTAGCAAAGAGATGAGCAGCAGTGGCCAAGCCACGCCATGCAAGTAAGTCAGTTTTAAACTGTCCCCACTTGGATTGAAAAAGGCCATTAATTTAAGCTTTTGCCAGACGCTAACGGTGACAAGTAAGGCAAACAAACATAATTGGCAAAGTAAGCCACCGTATGTTGAAAAGCGATATTTGTTAATAATCGCTAAATCGGGATCAGCCTCATCAGCAGTATAAACACTGTCATTGATGTCGGGATTTTCAAAGCCGACGTATAGGGCAATCAATAGTAACCCAATTAAGTATAACACGGGAATCGTTGTGAAAGCCAGCAGGTGACCAAGAATAAGTCCGCCTTGCGCCAGTTGCTTAGACCGGCTGCCATTTTGACGACCGAGGGCATGATAGAGTGGTGAACCGCCTTCAAAACCAAGTAAGTAAATTGCGAAGATGATGTACATCCCATTTTTACCGAGGACAAAGACCCCGAAAAAACTGTTAAAGAGTAAGACAAGACTGACTAAAAAGCCACGGTTATGAAGTGAACCCTTAAAATTGGACAAATTGTTAAGCTGCTTTTTGAACGGCGAGTTCTCGGTATTTTACCGGGGGCT
>NZ_BJDG01000049.1 GCF_005404945.1 Lactiplantibacillus pingfangensis
CATTAGTGCTCAAGATTTAACGACGACGTTACTCCAAATTAACCAGCGACCGCTTAAAATACTCGACTGGCAAACACTGTATCAGGTTATGCTGACAAATTTGTCCAAAAATTCGGATTAATTTTACAATCTACCGTTTAAAAAACAAAAAGCATCGAAAGTGATTGAAATGAGGAAGAATATTTAATTGGTTTGCAACAAGTATGACGCTAATTGTTGCTGAAAATGCACTTATTTTATTTAAGCTTGATTTTAATCTGTTTTTAATGTATTCTTAAATGCCATGAATGGAGGAAATTTTATGAAAAATGGGACACATATAATCAAATTGGATAATGGGTACAGTTTATGGACTCACACGTGGAACTCTGGTGGTGATGAACAATTGCTTTGTTTACACGGAGGACCTGGAGATACACACGAAGTGTATGAACAGTTCGGGGAAGAACTTAAAGGATTGAATATTGAAGTAAATACATATGATCAATTAGGCTCATGGTATTCGGACACGCCCGATTGGGACGACCAGAAAGTCAGAAAATTATATTTAAATGAGAATTATTATGTAGATGAAATTGAGGAGGTTCGACAAAAACTCGGTTTGGAAAACTTTTACTTGGTCGGTCATTCCTGGGGAGGAATGATTTCAATGATGTATGCCCGAAAATACGGCAAACATTTAAAGGGACTAATAATAATTAGCATGATTGATAATATTGCAGATTATATGGAGCGAATGATTAAGATTCGAAATGTAGAGTTTACACAATCACAGGTTGATTTTATGGCAGATATTGAAAAAAGAAAAGATTTCGACGATCCAACTTACAGAAAATATATTGATTATCTATATGATGAATATATTCACAGAAGAAAACCATATGCCCAGGCACATGTTGTGGATATACAATCAAAGCCAGTATACAACAACTTTCAAGGAGATAACGAATTTGTCATTACTGGTGACTTGGGTGGTTGGGATTATCGAAAAGAAATTAAAAAAATTGATGTTCCTACTCAGCTTTTGTTTGCGGATCATGAAACCATGCCACTAGAAACGGCAAAACGCATGGCAAATGATTTTCCTAATGCAAGATTGTCGATTACGCCTAATGGAGGGCACAATCATATGATAGATAATCCCGATGTGTTTTTTAGCAATCTGCGGCATTATTTTGAGGACATTAAAGCTGGAGTATTTAATAAATAGGTTAGAGAGATGATATATTATGGAAAAAAAAGAGAAGAGTTTAGCAGATTTTGGATACAAACAAGAGTTGGAGAGAACTCTTACATTAAAAGATTTAATTATTTATGGACTAATATTTATGGTGCCAATTGCACCGTTTGGTATTTATGGATCCGTGGTGGATTCTTCAAAGGGTATGATTGCACTCACTTATATTATTGGTATGATTGCAATGTTTTTTACTGCGTTAAGTTATGGCCAGATGGCACAAGCTTTTCCAATTGCAGGGTCCGTTTATGCGTATGCACAAAGAGGGATTAATAAAACAATAGGTTTTCTTGCTGGATGGATGATTATCTTAGATTATATATTTGTTCCATCTTTGTTGTACGTTATATCAGCAAATTCGATAAAATCCCTAATACCAGGGGTACCAACTTGGATCTGGCTAGTATTATTTATTTGTGTAAATACGCTTATTAACGTACGGGGCATCGAAATTACAGCTAAGACTAATATCATTTTTCTAGTTGGTGAGCTGACAGTTTTAGCAATTTTTTTGATTTTTGGTTTTTGGGGATTAGCTCACGGTGTTGGAAATGGCTTTACGATTAAGCCGTTGTACAACAGTTCCCAATTCAATTTAAACTTTGTGTTTACCGCTGTATCCGTAGCAGTTTTAAGCTTCTTGGGGTTTGATGCTATTAGTACTTTAGCGGAGGAAACAAAAGGAGGAAATAAAACTGTCGGGAAAGCAATCTTGTGGGCATTAGTTATTGTGGGAATACTATTTGTGGTACAAACTTATGTAGCTGCTTTGATTATTCCTGACTATACGTCATTTAAAGATTTGGATGTGGCATTTTATGATATTGCATTGAAAGTTGGTGGACCATTTTTGCAATATCTAACTACCATTGCGACAATATTGGCATGGGGATTTGCAAACGCATTGGCTGCGCAAGCAGCTATTTCGAGAATACTATTCGGAATGTCTCGGGATAGCACTTTACCAAAAGTGTTATCAAAAGTGCATCCTAAGTACAAGACACCATATATTAGCACTTATCTTGTAGGCGTTATTTCTTTAATTGTAGGTTTAGCTTTTATGAACAATGTGGGTGTTTTATCTTCAATCGTAAATTGTGGTGCATTGACTGCATTTTTGGTGATTCACGTGTCAGTTATTAATCATTACGTGATAAAAAATCACTCACATCACTATTGGAGCCATTTAATTGTGCCAATTATTGGGTTTATTATTATCGCATTTGTAATGTATAATTTAGATATATTAGCAAAAGAAATAGGTATAACATGGCTGGTCATAGGGATTATTTATTATACAATTTTGAGAAAAACACAACGAAAAACTGAATTAGACATGTAACAGAAAAAAATGAAGTTTTAAACTGAACTTAAAAAATTGAAAATTCTAAAGATGATGATACAATTCATCTTCGAATTACAAAGATAATTATTTTTTACTATGTGGCAAATTAATTTTACCTTGACCCAGTTACCTGGTGTGCATCAAATAAGTAGTGATTGAGCACCAAACGAAAAGATTTATTAGATTAATAAGTAAAGCAAACCCCTGAGTTGGAGTAAATCCAAACTCAGGGGTTTTACTGGTCTAACTGTTTTTCAGACCATTCTCTGTAAACTGCATCTGGCCACTAGGGTATACCCTAGTGGCCGCTTTTGATCCATTATCAATGGCTTTTTAAATTAGGGCCTAGTACTTTTGGAATGGAAATACTTTCCAACACCAAAAATTCTAGACCCGATAAAATTAGTGATTTCCTGATAATTGAATGGGATATTGGTGGTGTTAATATGAGGAATCATGGTCAATATCTGATTATGATCAATAGGGATCATACCAACGTAGAAGTTGTTTAAATCAATAACGGTCAAAGAATTAGGAACACGCAGTTTAAGCGCTTCTTGGGCTAAAGCTTTCATATTATAGGCATTATTATCAGATATTAAAGTAATATCACTGCCTTCACAAAGGTAGAAATCTGCTGAAGCAACATTACCAAGTAGCTGAAAAGTTGACTGATTCATGATATCTCCCTGACTATTTACAAAAAAAGTGCTTTATTTTGCAGAATTAGGTATGTCACTTTGTTCTACAAGTATATAATTAAAAATAGGTTAGCTCAATATAATTGAGCGGGAAGGAAGTTTATAATGGGAGAAAAGAAATTACATTATAAAATGTATAAAGATGGCAAAAAATTCGTTTTTGCCGCAATTGCTACAATGTCTTTTTTTGTCTTCGGTGGGGTATCAACGGTAGCAGTTCATGCTGATACCACCTCAGAGAACTTAACTGCCGCCACTGTAAACAGCACTAGTGATACGAAGAGCGCTGTTTCATCAGCAGCTACTGTAGCAAGTAGTAGCAGTGCAGTAAAGGTCGATTCAACCAATGCAAGTAGTAGCAGTGCAGTAAAGGCCGATTCAACCAGTGCAAGTAGTAGCAGTGCAGCGAAGGCCGATTCAACCAGTGCAAGTAGTAGCAGTGCAGCGAAGGCTGAAACGACTAGTAATGATAAACCAGTAGTTGTGACAACCATTGCATCATCTTCAGCATCATCAGCAAGTGTAAGTACTGCAGCTAGCGAAGCTACAGTTACAACCACCAGTACGGTTCCAACAGATACA
This sequence comes from Lactiplantibacillus pingfangensis, assembly GCF_005404945.1. Classification (GTDB taxonomy): domain Bacteria; phylum Bacillota; class Bacilli; order Lactobacillales; family Lactobacillaceae; genus Lactiplantibacillus; species Lactiplantibacillus pingfangensis. The sequence goes on from NZ_BJDG01000049.1 coordinate 3,866, forward strand.
ACTGTTGCTACAAGTGGTTCAAGCACATCTTTAAGCTCTGCTGTTGATAATGCAAAGAGTGCAGGTGTCAATGTTAATGAAACTGCTGCTTCACAATATTCAGGTACATCAGCTACATCAGAGGCTGTAGCTGATTATTCTAGTCAAGTAGCATCAATTGATACCGCAGCTAAGGACTATCAAGATGCTAAGGCTAAGTATCAGGCTGAACAAGATACCTATCAGGAAAAAAAGCAACAATATAACACAGCCAAGTCTGCTTATGATGAATATCAAAAGGAGGTTACTAGTGGAACGCAAGTTGGAACAATTGATCGGGCTAACAATTTATCGTTGACCTCGGAACCAAACGCAACTGTATCAATTGAGGGAACAACTAATTATATTACTCTTGATGCAGTCAAGCGGCTTGGTATTGGTGGTAATGATAAATCAATTATTGATCAATATAATACGTCAGCACTGACTGATAGTGATTTAACCAGGACAGATCCATATTCAAATAGTCAAGATCATATCATCCTGATGAAGGTCGGCGACACAGTTACTGCTACTTATGATAATTTGAGTAATACTTCGTATACTCAAGATGATGGATCTTCCAAGAAGATTGCAAAAATCGTTTATAAGTATACTCTTAAGAGCTCATCAAATAACGCTCAAAATGCTATCGTTGACATTATCCGCGACCCTACTGTAACGATTACTGTTGGTTCGAACACTGAAACTAATAATCCTATCTCGATGGACATGGGAATTAAGTTCTATTATGAAGATGGAACTCAAGTTGATTTCAGCGACGGTAAGGCTATCGTTAGTTTGTCATCATTAAACCACTGGAATGGGACACAATACCTACCTAATGAAAAGCCGCAAGCTATTACTCTTCAAGCTAACGATAATAATGGTAAGACTGTTCAGGTACAATGGAATCCTTATCAAAGCAATGAAGGACCAACACAAACGAACGGACGAGTTGATGTTGTGAGTGAGAATTTACAACATCTATTCGCAGGAAAGAATGTAACATTATCTGATACTAATCCATTTAAATTTGTGATTGATGGTACTGTTTCTGATGTTACCTCTTATGTTGCAAAAGATGCTAACGGTAACCAGTACGATACTACCGATCAAACTATTGGGAAATACACCTTAACCAATGGTACTGTTACCTATACGCCTAACTTTAAGTACGATCAATCAGATCACGTTGAAAAAGTTGGTATTGGTAAAAACACATTTGTTTACTTACCTGGATCGTCAATTAATAATCAAAATGGTACCGTATATTCAGTAGGTAATAATGAATATGTATCTAAAGGAGCTAAACTCAATGCTGAAAGTATTGGTAGTGAAGCTGCCGGGACCTATATTCAAGGTTGGGATTATCCTCAATCTAAGACGGCTTATTATGGATCAGGTGCCTTAATTTTAACTGACGGTAATATCAACTTTAGTGTTGGTGGTAATTCAATTGGCCAACACAACAATACCGTTATGTGGTTTGCGATGAATGCAAACATTAATACACCTAAGGATCCAGGGAATGCACCAACAGCTCCTGTAGCACCAACAGCCCCAACCGTTGAATGGCATGAAAACCAAGTTGTGCAAACGCAACAAGTTAGTGTAACCAATGCTAGCCGGACCATTAACTATACTTATGCAAATGGACCTAAGGCGGGACAAACCGCGGCAGATAGTGTTGTAAATAATGCTACTTTTGCTAGGGTAAATGATTCAGCAACTGGTAAAACTACCACTTATGTATTTGATGGTACTAAGAGTCAAAGCGATGTAAATGCAGAAGTGCAAAACACTTCTGATATTGTTTCGGCATTAACTAACCTTGGATTTACAAAGGCCGATTCTACTCAATTTAATCAAGTTGATTCACCTTCAATTCCAGGATATACAGCTGATAAGACTTCTGTAGAAGCTGCAAACGTTAATAAAGACTACGGTAATCAAACGATTGATGTTAAATACAACATTGATACACAAACCGCAAAAGTTAGCATCATTGACGAAACTGATAATGATAAGAACTTATATTCTGAAACATTAACAGGTGATTCGGGTTCAGAAATTAACTTTGGAACAGCTGATGAACAATTAAAGAATTACTTGGCAAATGGTTACGCCTTATCAACGAACAAGACCAGTGATGCGACTGTAAATGGTTTCACGGCCGCTGATTACGACGTTGATAGTTCCGTTGACCAAGTCTTCAATGTTTACTTAATCCACACTTACACCAACCATGATAAGGATAATCCAGGAACGGGTTACGATAAGTCCGACTTTGAAAAGACAGTAACTCGGACAATCGATTACACTTACGGAAATGGACCAAAGCAAGGACAAGCCGCGGCTCCAACGGTTACGCAAAACGTTGACTTTACACGGAACATTGTGACGGATAACGTTACTGGTAAGGAAGTTCAATCTGGTGGTGGTTACACCACGACTGATTGGAAGGCTACTGGAGATGACACAATGTGGGCACAAGTAGACTCACCAGCCATCGCCAGCTACACGCCAAGTCAAACCAGCGTTGCGGAATTAACGCCTACGGCGGACGCACCAAACACTGATGTGCATGTGGTTTATACCAAGAATGCTCCAACGATGACGACAGAGAAGAAGACAGTTAATGAGACCGTCAGCTATGTTGATCAGAATGGAAACGTATTGGCCCAGCCGCACACTGCTTCTGTCGACTTCACACGTCAAGTCTCAACTGACGCAGTAACTGGGGAAAAGACGTATGGTGCTTGGTCAGCAGATCAAAGCTTTGACGCAGTCACAA
>NZ_BJDG01000050.1 GCF_005404945.1 Lactiplantibacillus pingfangensis
ATTAAAACAAATAACCCCCAATATCTACATTATAGATATTGGGGGTTATTCTTTCAATGTTTTTGAGGGGCGATTTGGTAAAAATGGGCCCTTAAAAATATATAGCTTACTTGATCTTCCCATTTTCCTGGAAGATCTTTTTTGTTCGAAAATAATCCGACAAAAATTTGTTTTCTTGTTTTTCTGTGCTAAAATTAAGCCGTCTACTCGAACGTGTGTTCGAATATTGAGCAAATAATTTTTAAGGAGGTTGAATCAGCCTTGTACTCATGGTTAATCGTAATATTAGTTGTTTTTTTTCTCATAACAATTGATTTTTTATATTTATGTGACCATATAAATGATACTATCATTGAAAATGGCTATTTTAAAAACATTCTTACAATTATTATTTCAATTTTATCTAGTTGGTTCATCTCCAAATATTTGGGCCCTTTTTTTCTAAATTTCACTTCAGAAGTTGGAGTTACCAATTCATTCGGCTTTATATTAATAATTGTTGCATTAATAGGCTTTTCACTCCTATTCAACGCTGCAAGGCATGACATTGTAACTAGGAAAAAAACTGTACAGCAGGCTCAAAAAAAATACTTCAGACACAATCAAGTCCTAACTTTTTCTATGGTTCATTACGTAATCGGAATAAGTAGTGTTGTAATAGTTAATAGCATTGTATATTTACCAATCTTCCTCGACTTTTTAATTCCGATTCCCAAAAGTTACCCTGGTAACGTTGAAAAAATTGAACTCCAAGAATTCATTACTTTTATTATTACTCTTGTAATGCCTTTTTTAATCATAGTTTTTACCCCCTTTTCTTTGAAAAAATTACTCTCCCATTTCAATAAATAGGGTCCATTATCTAGTATAGACCCTATATCTTCATAGCCCCTTTCTGTTTGGTGTTAAAGTATTAGTCATCGATGTCATGCACTATCTTGTTTAGCTCCGTTTTGATGGAACTGGAAATATTTTCTAGATTGAAATGATTATATATTTCTTTATCCTTAAGCATCCTTTTTTGTGCCTTATTTAATTTACACTCATTGTTACCCACTACCCATTCATCCTTTGTACGTATAAAGGGGTTTTGCGCACTTTCCTTTAACGCGTTTTGAACATCTTCATAAGGTAAATAAAATTCAATTGTAGATTTATTTAATTTTACAATCTACCATATAACGTCTCCATCTTTTCAAAACGACTTAATTCTACGGGCTATAAATAACTTAATTTGCCAGTGTATAACGTTTCAGATTAAGCTACCACTAAGTTATAATAACCATATCGAAAGGAGATCAATCTAATGAAATATACGAAAACCAAAGCAGTATTAAATCAACTCGTTGCCGATTTGAGCCAGATGTCAATGATTATCCATCAGACGCATTGGTACATGCGTGGACCCAACTTTTTGAAGTTGCACCCTTTGATGGATGAGTTCATGGAAGAAATTGACAGCCAACTCGATGTCATTTCTGAACGGCTGATTGCGCTTGATGGCAGTCCTTACTCGACCTTAAAAGAAATGGTCGAAAACACTAAGATTCAAGACTGGCCTGGTGAATGGGACAAAACAACCCCAGAACGCCTCGCACACCTAGTTGATGGCTATCGTTACTTGGAAGACCTTTACCAACACGGCATTGAAGTATCCGATGTTGAGAAAGACTTCAGTACCCAAGATATTTTCATTGGTCTCAAAACCGCAATCGAGAAGAAAATCTGGATGATTCAGGCAGAGCTTGGGTCGGCGCCGGAAATTGATGAATAAAATAATATTAAAAAATCGGTAGACTTATGGTAGATTTTAAAATTAATCCGAACGCCCATTTGGATATTGGACAGCCCTAGTTCACAAAAGGTTTCGATTTTAATTCGTTCGGAATAGGTTATACTAGACAAAAGATCAGCTCCTAAAAGATGGGTTTGTGGTAAACACCATTTTAAAGGAAGCTGATCTTTTTTGTCCGAACAGCGTTCGGATTAATTTTACAATCTACCCACCAGAATAATCTGTGGGACAGTCCCAGCCCTCACCCTTTAGCTTGGCAGCTACAGATTGTTCAAATTTATCTTCCGCTATTTAACTAGTCTTCTTTTCTTTTTTAGTTGTAACTATTTACCAAAACGCCACCACTTTTTAGGTTTAGGTTGTGACTCCGGGGTGCTATTTTCAGGTTCCGGTTGTTTGTCTGACGTCACTTCTTTTTCACTATTATCATGCGGTGCCATCGTTAAGGCTTTCAAGTCCTTAATTTCTGCCTTGTATTCTTCGAGCAGTTGTTTGTCCTGTAAGGCCAATCTTTGTTGCTGATCTAGTAACTTATGTAACTCTTTCTTTTCAGATTGAAATTCTGATACTAAATTTCGAAGGAATTTCACTTCATCTTGTCCATCAACCGCATCTTTTTTGTTGTCGTCAACATCATCTTTTTGTTGACGGTATCTTGTTGATGAATCGTTTGAGAACATTGCTTTAATAGCTTTTTGCCCATCAACATCAACGTAAACAGTATTGCCTTTTGTTGATGTAAATTGACGTAAATCGATTGACGCATCTCTTTTTATCTTTTGCCATATAGCCTGCTTTGAAACGCCCAATTCATCAGCAAGTTCTCTAATAGTTTTAGGCATGATTTCCAAACCCCTTTCGGAGTTCAGCAAGTGCTTCTTGTCTTGCTTGATCTCTTATTTTTTTATCGTGCTCGGCCTGTTTATCAGCCAATGCTTGTTTCTCAGTAGAGCCTAAAGTTAACCCCTTAACCTTGTCAATGGCGCGCCATTTTTCCTGCTCTGTTAATTCACCATTATGCTGAATATTAAAAAGCTTTTGACGCTCATCTTGTATTTGGCCTTGTGAGAAATCATTGGCATCTTTCTTTTCGGGTTTCCAGGTAAACGAATAGCCAATAACTGGTTTCCCACGCCTTTTACCATATTTTTTTCTAACCGTTAACCCTCTAAACAAAGGAGTTAATTCTTCTTTAATGGGTTTTATAACAAATTTATCGACGTTAGAGGGGCTATTCCAGTAACTTTTGGGCATATCTAGTAATTCAAAAAAGTCTTCTTTAGAAAAATAAGCATATCCAGTGGTTCTGAACTGTTTTAGTAACCGAAACATTGTTTTTGCGTAACTACTTTTTAAATCTCTAAACTCTGCCAACGCATAACGAACCCAACTTTCAAGCTTGTTTAAAAGGGGTAAAGCACGTTCATAAACTTTTACGTCTACATAAGGTTCTTCTGCATCTCCATCAATTTTAAATTCTGTAAACAAAACAAAAAACTCTCGAGTTAATCCACTTTTACTTCGTCTACCAAAATGTAATCCCATCATTTTTTCATAAGTTCTCTGAATGTCATCTTCAAAACGGTTATTTGCAGTAGGTTTATAAGCACTTAACTCTTTTAATTGATCAAAAGTAAAACGAATGGTCTGATTACTCTTATCACGCATACGAGAAATAATCGAAAAAAATAAATTCATTTCAACTGGAGTAAATTTTCGAAGTGGAATGGTATTTAACTCTGGATCATATTTAATAATTTCATTTCCCATGCTGTACCTCCTAATGATTACAAATTAATTTTAGATTATGTTTATCAAGTAGTCAACTTTATATTTCTACTTGATAAACAGACAAAACCTACTTGATAAACAGACAAAACCTACTTGATAAACAGACAAAACCTACTTGATAAACAGACAAAACCTACTTGATAAACTTCTGTATGTCTTGGGAGAGTAAGGCTCAAGAGGGGTCTAAAAGAGGTTTAAAAGAGGTTTATAAAAGAGGTATAAAAGAGGCACCGCTGTACGAGATTAAAATCTAGAAACAAAAAACACAAAGGAGTGAGCTAAAAACTGGCTCACATTCAACTCCAGTCGCTACGCTCCTTGCGCCTCACTCTGTTCGTTGCCTGCAAAGGAGTGACAAGTCACATTCAATATGGGCGCTGACGCCCCGTACCCCGTCCAAGCTGAACCAGCTTAACCGCTTTTTCACTCGCCGTTAGGCAGGAAAGCAAAGTTCTATAGAAACTTTGGCTTTTCGCCAATTCAGTGTTAAGACTGGTTTAGAGCTGTCAATTCCTTATGCTCCCACGATTTGCTCGTCCGCTACCATTGACAGCAAACAGTTAGTTTTTTTGAATCTTAACAAGAACTTAGCTGCTATGTTCGTTTTTTAGGGCCTTATTTTTCGTTTCTAGCAATTTTAAGACTATTCATATACATTTATACCAAAGCAAAACAAAAAGCCCTCAGCAGGCTCTTAGAGGGCTAAATAACGAAGCCAGGACGATTAATAATATCTTCTTGTCTTTTTTGCAAAATATAAGTGTATAAGGAATCATACAAATTCTTTTTAATCTCGTTAGGTTCATTGACAGAAGCTTCAAACAATTCTTGAATATCAACTTGCCAAGGATCAGCAAGCATTTCATCAATTGATTTTAATACTTTCTTTTCGTCAATCTTAATGACTCCTAACATCATGCTTTCAGTTTAAATTCACAGATCTTACAGCACCGTTATTCAAAATTTGTTACCAAGCTTATAAAGATTATCTGCACAAAGCAATTAAAAATTTTGGCTTAAAACAGCGTAATCTGCAACACTTTTTAAATATTTAAAACATAACAATCTTAGTTAATTGCAAACATAAATTGGATTAAAAATACAGTCAATTCAACAACAGCAGAAATTGATTTTATGGTTATCAGCAGACCGAGTGAAACGAGGTCAATGCGCACTTACACACCACAATTAAAATTGCTGGTGTTTGTGCTAAATTTCCTGTATCAGAAGTCGCCGTTGGCGACAACTAAAAATCCAAATAAAACTAACCAAAATCAATTTGATCTAACATACTTTCGGTACTGGCTTGGTCTAAGCCTAAATAAGCTAAAGTCATGGCTTCACTGGAATGATTTAATAAGTGCATGACTAAGCCAATATTGTAATTGGATTGCGTATAAACGCGATAAGCCCCAGTTTTGCGCATCGTATGAGTACCTAGATAATTAATTCCTAACAGATCGCCAACCTTACTCATAATTTTGTAGAACTGTTTTTCAGTAATATGGCGTTCTGGGTGTTGAATTGAAGGAAAGAGCCATTCAGAATCCAGCTTATGATCAAGCAGCCATTGACGGTACAATAAGAGCTCTGTTTGAACAGGTTTAAGGTACAAGGTATTCGGTTTACCAGTTTTTCGGTCATGAATAAACGCATTTTGTTTAATAGAACCGTCCGGATTAAAAATATCGGTTTGTTTTAAGCGCATGACATCACTCACTCGCAGTAGCGTCGCTTTACCAACTTGAAAAACTGTATAGTTACGCCGGCCAGCTTTAAAGTTGTTGAGTAAGGTATCTTGAACCTCTTTGAGAACGTTTGAATCTTTGATGGGTAAGACAACTTGTTGCATAGTTTGAGCTCCTTTAAAATTTTTGATTTTTAGTACAAATTAAAGTACAATATTAAGTACAAAGAAAGGGTGGTAAATATGACATTAGCACTAACACAGAGCGATTTTCGCGCTAACCTAAAAAAATATTTAGATCAAGTTAATGACGAAGACGAAACCGTTTATATTGCTCGTTCAAATAGTCGCGCAGTAGCCATCGTTTCACAAGAAAAAATGGACTGGCTAGAAAGAGCATTAAAAGCTAAAGAAGGTTCGTTAGAATATGCAATTGCACGTGATCAGTTAATTAAACGCCATGTTTTACCTGACGATGAAATTGTTGAATCAGATGATGATTATTGGGGTCAGTTTAAATAATGAAAAAACTAAGATTTAAACCACGTGCAACCTTTAATGCTGATCTAAAACGGTTAGCCAGTTTAGACAAATCTATTATTGATGAAGTTCGAGCAGCCATTGATCTGTTGCTTGAGCAACAACAATTACCACCAGAATTTGAAGATCATGAGCTTAATCGGCGAATGAGCGGTTATAATGAATTTCACTTACGAGATACCCCGAAAAACAAAACACCAAGCGAAACTAACGATGTCCTGGTGGTTTATACGATTGATAAAGATGAACTAGTCTTAATTGGCATTCGAGTCGGATCGCATGATCGTTTATTTCCTGGTCAAAATCGTGCTAAAAGGTATCGAAAAAATGACGAATAAAGGAAGTTATTTTTAGTATATAAAAATAAATGGCCCCTAATATCTTGATTATAGATGTTGGGGGCCTCTTTAACAACGGTCAGCTTTGAAATTATTGAGTAAAGTATCTTGAACCTCTTTAAGAACGTTCGAATCTTTTATGGGTAAGACAACTTGTTGCATGTAAATGACCTCCAGTAAGAATATTTGCATTGTGTATCTACATAGGATATACTTGACTTGTAATAATAATTTAGGAGGGGAAAATATGGAACTTATTAAAGAACAAACACGCTTAGCAAAG
>NZ_BJDG01000051.1 GCF_005404945.1 Lactiplantibacillus pingfangensis
TGTACAGAAAGCGCCCAGCCACGGGGCGGCTGGGCGCTAATGATAGCTGATTACCAACAACAGTTGACAAAGAGCCGTTAAACCGAGCGGCCGACATGTCAAAATGTGGGTCGCTTTTTCAGTCGCGTGCTTTTTTAACTTAGTTTTACGTAATCTAAACAATAACTTTACTGGATAGAGATATTAGTTTTACACCATCGACCTATACTGATCACTGTAATCGAAATAAATGGGATGAGGTGGTCGCTGATGATGAAGATGATTGGTAAGCTGATGACAATTTTGGGATTGGGACTATTGATTAGCGGTTGGGGGACCCTAGTTCGGTGGCATCAACCCCAGTCAGCGTCCTTTCGCTGAAGCGTCAACGACTAGCTTACCGGTTTTATTACAGCGCCAGCAACGGCCGAAGATAATGGCGTTACCGGCGACAACGGTTCCGGCAGGACGAATGCCAGTTAAGGCACATTGGCAACCGAGTGCCCGGGTTGGCATGTTCAAGCCAATGTTGCATGACAAGGTGAGTGGTCGGGATGATCGCGGTCAAAAGAGATTGGTTAGCAGGTTTGGGGAGTAGTAATTTGGAGAAATGGCTTAACTTAGGTGGGCCTTGGCAATGGGGATTGCTGAGCTAAGGATGGTCGTTAGCTGGCTTGATCATGGTGATCAGGTCTTTTTTAGTCTCGTGATATTAATAATGCCTTCTTTTGTTGACCTTACGAAGCATTCGGTTATGGTTGTACTGCGCATGACTTGGGACTATGATGACTATAAACTGATAATCGCAGTTATTTTCAGAAAATGGAGGATATTATCAATGGAACGACCCGAAAAAATCGAAATTTTACGTCAATTGGTTAAGATTCAGTCCGTCAATGGCAATGAGTTAGCGGTGGCGGAATACTTAAAAAAGGTGTTTGATCGTGCACAAATTAAAGCGCAGGTTTTGCCAGTGGGACATGATCGTGCGAATTTAGTCGCGGAAATTGGGTCCGGCAGTCCGGTGTTAGCGGTGTCTGGACATATGGATACGGTTGCCGTCGAACGCGCCGATTGGAATCAAGATCCGTTCACACTGACGACAGTTGGGGATCAATTGATTGGCCGCGGCAGTTGTGACATGAAGAGTGGCTTAGCAGCACTAGTGATTGCCATGATTGAGCTAAAGGAACAACAAGTGCCGTTAAATGGGACGATTCGGTTACTAGCCACTTATGGTGAAGAGTTTGCAGAACAAGGTGCCGCAGACCTTACAACGGCCGGATACATGCAAGACGTGACTGCTTTGATGATTGCCGAACCGACTGGCTATAATATTTGTTATGCGCAAGCTGGATCGGTGGATATCACCTTAACTTCGAAAGGGCAGACTGCCCATAGTTCAATGCCCAAAATGGGTAATAATGCAGTTGCACATCTGGTGAATGCGTTAGTCCAGATTCAGGAGAACGTTAAAAAGTTAACCGCGGGGATTAAGAATGATGTTTTGAACACCGAAACGTTATTCAATATTGATGTCTTTCATGGTGGCAATCAAGTTAATACGATTCCCAATTTGGCCAAAGCTCAGATTAGCATGCGTACGATTCCAGAAGTCAGTAATGATGCCTTGATAAAGACTTTTGAGACCACGCTCGCGCAATTCAATGTGGCTCACGGCAGTGAGATTAGTCTGAAGGTTGAAATGTCGGTCCAACCAGTTGTTGGTGATCCTGATGGCCGGATGTTGAAGTTGATTCAACGGTTAGGTCAGCCCTACTTGGCACAGACAAAGTTTACACCCGCTGAACTAAAAATCACTGAACTGGCGGCAAAGTCGATGGGAATGACCATCACGAATCAGACGATTCCTGCTGTCGGCGCTGCGGGTGGTACGGATGCCCGGCAATTTTTAATTGATCAGCCGGCAGGTGCGGATTATACGGTCTTTGGTCCCGGTAATTTCACCTCGCATCAAGCGAACGAGTCAATTTCAGCATCAATGTATCTCGACTTTATCAAATTGTATGAAGAACTGTTCCCGGCCTATTTAAATGGTGAAGGGTAATCAAAAAGGGACTTGGCAACCGCTGCCGAGTCCCTTTGCCTTATTTCGCTTTTTTCTTAGTAGGTTGTTTCTTTTTTAACTCACGCAAGGTTTCTTTAAACGCGGTGATTTCTTCAGCGTGTTTATCAGCCCATTCAGTATAGTTGGAATGCGAATCAGTGTCACTGATTTTTAGCCCAGTTTCTAGCCAGAATAGCGCTTCGGTGAGTGAGCCGAAATTATGAAACCAAAGTGTGTGACCGTTGTCGGAGTCCATGGCAACGTAGGATTTGTAGTGGGGGGTCAAAAAAGTGTGTTTGACGATCTTAAACGCCGCCCGTCGCCGCGTTAGCTTATGATCCGGTAAAATATAGCGTCCCGGATGAGCTAACCGCGGGATTGAATTCTTACGTTGTTCCTTATATTCCGTCAGCATTGCCTTGGCGCGGTCAGCGTTGATGAGTGTAATGTTGAATTTTGACATAGCAGGGCTCCCCTTGATCATGCATTTAAAGTGCTGATTAATTTCATTAGTGATAACTTGATACTTACACTACTAATGATAGCGCAGTTTTACTAAAATTCGAAATATAAAAACTTGAATTTATTCCGTTTTATGGCTTCTTACGTTAAATTTAAAGAAAAATTGGCAAACAAAAAACGGGACAGTGTGTCCCGTTAATCGTTTTGACTCATCATGACCGAGAGCGATGAATCTAGTTAAGGTAAATCGTTCCCGGCAGCAAAATAAATGTCGTACCATTCTTGTCGTGTCAGGTCGATATTAGCGCCAGCGGCATTTTCGGCTAAGTGTTTAGGATTCATCGTGCCTAAGATAACTTGGATTTTAGCGGGGTGGCGTAAGATCCAAGCGGTGGCAATGGCACTCTTGCTAGTCTTCTTTTCATCCGCAAGGGTTTGCATCGCGTCATTTAACTCAGGAAACTTCGGATTGTCTAGGAAAATCCCGGCGAAGTTGCCATATTGATAAGGTGACCAGGCTTGGATGGTCATCTGATGAAGCCGAGAGTATTCGATGATTTCACCATCGTGATTGATACTGCGATCGTCTTGCATGTTGGTGTGCAGACCAAAGTCAATTGCGCCGGTGTGCATGACGCCAAATTGTAATTGGTTGATCATTAAGCGTTGATTGACGGCGGCTTGCAACATGTCAACTTGCATCGGGTTAAAGTTTGAAACACCAAAGTGGCGAACTTTACCGCTGAGTTGTAGCTCATTGAAAGCTTCGGCAACTTCAGCTGGGTCCATTAATGGATCAGGTCGGTGGAGTAGGAAGCTATCCAGATAATCAACGCCTAAGCGTTGGAGTTCACCATCTACAGCGTCAATCAGGTGTTGTTTGGAGAAGTCATACCGTTTTCCAGGAACAATGCCGCCTTTTGATTGAATGAAAAGTTGGTCACGACTGACCGTTGACTGTTTTAAAGCTTTACCAAAGATAGTTGATGAGTCGCCGCCACCATAAATATCGGCTGAGTCAACATAGTTAATACCTAAGTCAACTGCCGTTTCGAGCACTTTGCTAGCTTGGTCGACGGTTAAACTGTTCATCCGCATAATACCCAGAGCGACTGCGGATGCGTTCATCCCACTATGGCCTAAATTAATTGTTTTCAAGTGAAGATCCCCCTTAGAGTTTAGTACCAGTATACGGGTTAGGACTGGCGATGTAAACGGTTGCTACTGCTGAATGATGAGTGACTTTCTTCTATATAATATAAAAGGACTTACATGGTGGCGAGCCAATTTGAGCGCAAAAAAATAGAACCCAAGGCTTCTCAACTTGAGTTCTACTTATGAGGAATAATCCATATTAGCAAGAATTACTTGTTCAGTGTTCTTAATACGTTACACCTTCATGCTTATTCAATTTTACGTGTGTCCAACTTCTAACGGACTAACCCGTATTTATTGTAGCTATCTGCTCTAGTCGATCAAAAGTACTTAAATACTTGATTCATGACTCTTCAAACGGGTTTTAACGAAAGCCGAACTCGCGTTTAAAACTTAGGAATGTCTTCGTAACAGACATGCACCTCCGTTTAAACTTTTTAAAACCTGAAGCTTACAATGGAACTGTACTAGTGGAACCTTAAACTTGGCATCGGCGACACCCTGTTTCTAATCTAAAGATTAAAACTTGATAGTCTAGATAACACCAATTAATTCTGTTGCGGTTATCGTTAATTCAAGGGTTAACGTTCAGCCATCCAACGGAAAATCTCCCGACACTCGCTAGACCGATAACGCCTCAACGCCCGAAATGGTTTCGATAACGACCATAACTTTTAAAACTAGCTGTCTAACGTTACAGCGACAACCAATGCTCATTGAGAAGCTTGCTAATGAGGATTAATTCCTTTCCTCACTTAGTATACTAACAGATTATGTAAGCGGTTGCAATGCTTAAACCCTAAAAATTTTAAAAGTTAATGGCGTTGCTTTTATCGGGATTTTCGTTATGATAAAAGAGTATGACAGTCTGCAAGCCGCATGGGTTTGACGTGACGGCAATGACGAAAGGTAGGCCTATAAACACGTGATTAATAAAATAGCAGCGTACATTGATAGTTGTATTGATGCTGGTGATATTTATGGGGCATCATTTAGCATAATTACCCCCCAGGGCGTGACGCAATACTATCATGGTAAACAAGGAAAAGATGATTTTGCCATTGGCTTAGATCCTTCAATGATCTATGACCTCGCTTCAGTGACAAAAGTCGTGGGAACAACGACACGTATTTTTCAATTACTGTCGGATCATACGATTCGCTTAGAAGATCCGGTTGCGCGTTTCTTACCGGGATTTGCGCATAAAGAAATTACGATTAAACAACTCTTACTTCATAATAGTGGGTTACCGGCAGATATTGATAATTTGACGACGATGAATCGGGAAGACTTAATTGCCGCAGTCTATAATGCCGAACTCATTAATCGGCCGGGAGAAAAATTCGTTTACTCTGACTTAGGCTACATTATTCTTGGCTGGATTATTCGGACGGTTGATGGGGCTTTAGCTCGAAGCATTCAAGATCATGTGCTCTATCCGTTGGCGATGACGAACACTGGTTATAATTTGAATCGGCCCAAGATTCGGTTTGTGCCCACTGAGTTTGATCCGCGCCGCGGGCAGATTCAAGGACAAGTTCATGATTATAAAGCCTTTTTACTGAATGGTGAAGCAGGCCACGCGGGATTGTTTTCGACGCTGAGCGATTTGACTGTCTTTATTGAGATGATGTTGAATTTTGGTGAGTATCAAGGCAAACGTGTTTTAGATGAGAATGTCTTTGACTGGTTAGGAGAACATGATGCGGAAGGTCGGACCCTCGGTTGGGAACGACATAATGGGAAGCATCAATACTTACACACCGGTTATACCGGAACAGCGGTCGCTTTTGACTTGGATCGCCAGGTTGGGCTGGTCTTATTGACTAACCGCGTTTATCCAACGAGTGATAACCATATTTGGAATCGTGACCGGCAACGTGTTTTTGAATTGTTTTTCAATGATTAGTAAAAAGGTAGTTAGCTGACTCGTTATGAGGATCAGCTAACTACCTTTTATTTTTGTAACCAATGATAGCCAGGCAGGTGGGCGATTAGTTGATAACTGCCAAAGCCCAGAATAACGCCAGCCCAATTAGTGAGGACATCGTCAATGTCGACCCAACGGTTAAGGTGAACCAGCCAGTCTAAAATGAATTGTCCCGTTTCTAGTGAAAGCCCAGTGAGCAATCCGAGCAAGATGATTTTTTGCCAAGAGAATGTTGGCCAATTCCAACCAAGCATAAATCCCAAGGGCACTGTTAGTAGAATGTTTAGCCAAAAGCCTAAATCCAATTGTCGAATCGGATTGGGAATAATTTTAGCCGGTCCTAATGTAATGTAGGGAAGAACAACAGAACTACTAAAATCGTAAGTCGTCGGCGTCAAACAGATTGCGGTTAAAATCCAAATGACCAGTAGTAAAGCCAATCGTTTTAAGTGGCGATATTTTGTTGCCGGTAGTTGCCAGAGTCGTGTACTGATAAACAAGGTTAGCAGTGTGATTAGGATAAACGGTAGCCAGGCAAGCATGTATGAAGCCTTCTTTCATAGTGATAACTGTGGGCTATTATAGAGAAAAGTTGCCGTGTTTACCAGATTATGAAAAAACATGTCGAAAAGTGTTGACACTTTCATTTCAAATTGGTATATTAGTACACGTTGCTGCTACGGCAGAT
>NZ_BJDG01000052.1 GCF_005404945.1 Lactiplantibacillus pingfangensis
GTACAGAAAGCGCCCAGCCACGGGGCGGCTGGGCGCTAATGATAGCTGATTACCAACAACAGTTGACAAAGAGCCGAATAAGTCAAAAGCGGCATCTAAATAAGTCGTTTTTGTCATGTCCACGCCGGCATTGCGCATGACATCAATAGGAAACGCCGATGATCCTGCCCGTAAATAGCCTAAATAATCTTTGACAGCATCCGGTTGCTTGGTCGAGATCCGCTCTGCTAATGTCGACGCTGCCGCAAAACCAGTCGCATACTGATAAACATAATAATTATAATAAAAATGTGGAATCCGCGCCCACTCGTCGGCAATCTGAGGGTCACTAATGACTGTATCACCATAGTAGCGTTGGTTTAACGCCAGATAATGTTCTGATAACCGGTCGGCGGTCAGCGACTCCCCGGCGGCATCTTGTTCATGCAGCCACTGTTCAAATTCCGCAAATTGGGTCTGACGATAGACCGTGCCTTTAAACCCATCTAAATAATAATTTAAGACATAGGCCCGAATCTGGGGATCGGTTTCAGTGGCTAACAAGTAATTCGTCAACAAATTCTCATTGGTCGTTGAGGCAATCTCAGCAACAAAAATCGAATAATCACCATATTGATAAGGCTGATGGTGGGTTGTCTCATAAGAGTGCATACTATGACCCATTTCATGCACCAATGTGTATAAATTATCAATATTGTCTTGCCAATTCAACAACATGTATGGCGCTGTGTCATACATTCCGGAAGAATAAGCCCCACTTCGTTTACCTTGATTCTCGACCACATCAATCCAACGGGACTCAAAGGCCATTTTGACGTGTTTCAGATAGTCGGGTCCGAGGACTTTGAGCGCTTTAAGCACGGTTTCTTGTGCCTGTTCATAAGTATAGCTCAAGGCTGGTTTTCCCGTTAATGGTGTGTACATATCGTACATATGCAAGTCATCCACATTCAAAATGCGCTGTCTCAGGGCAACATAACGATGCAAGAGCGCCAAATGATTATCCACTGCCGTCACCAAAGAATCGTAAACGGTCGTTGGAATCTGATTTGCCGCCAACGCTGCGGTTCTAGCATCTGGATAATGATGGACTTGGGCCTCAAAATTGTGAACCTTAACTTGACTCGCTAAAGTTGAGGCTAGCGTTCGCCGAAACTGTGAATAAACTTGATATAGCGCGGTAAATGCTTCCCGCCGAACGGCTGGTTTAACTGACGCCAATAATACCCCATAAACCCCTTGTGAGAGTTTTACCGCATTACCTTGCTCATCATGGACCGTGGGAAACTCGAAGTCGGCATTGTTCAACACACCGAACGTTTTCGCGGAGGCATCAAAAATATCCCCGGCGCCAGCAAGTAACGCTTCCTCAGTCTCGCTCAACACATGGCCTTTTTGCAGGCGAATTGTGTCTAAAAAATGTCGATAATCACGTAAGTTGACATTTTCATCCAAAAATTGATCTAATTTGGCCGAGCTCAGCTGCAAAACAGCCGGTTCCAACCAAGCAGTGGCTGCGGAAACTTCGGCCGTCAAACTACTAGCTTGATCGTCCAGTGCCTGATTAGTGTTGTTACCGGTATCTTGGTCGCTCTTCAAGCTGGCATAGACTGCAACCTTTTCCAAACGGCGATACAACTCCAGGACCGCCTGAATACCAGTCAAGACGGTTGTCGCAGAATCATTAAAATTAGTTTTGAGTGCCGTAACTGTAGTTAGTGTCTCTTTTATTTTAGTCACATCCGCTTCATATGCCGCGGTCGTGGCATAAATCGGCGTCAAATCCCAGGTCAGTGACACTGGGACGGCTGCGCGGGTTGGCAGCTGTTTTGTTGTCCCCATTATGAGTCCCTCCAATTAAGTTGATATCATCAAGCGTAACACATAATTTTTTTAATGCGTGACGCAAGTTCTGGATTAGCCTTTTCGCCAAGCTAATTGGCTCGCTTGCAATTGCCAGCCGGCCGCTTGCGGCACAATGACCGCCGCCGTGATTAGCTCACTAATGACCGTGTCCACCAACGTTTGCTTCAAGTGCCTTGCTGATCGTAAACAGGGACGGATTGCTAAACGAGGCTGAAGCGTTTTTAAAATCACTAACCGCAACTCCTGCTGACCCAATCGTCGCGACGCCCCCCGTAAGGCCAAAAAGATTGCCAAATACCAGTTTAAATAAGTCGTTTTTAAAATTGGTATCTTGGCGACTGTTATGAACACCCAACTTGGCAATTGTGCTAGCGTGCCACCTTGCTGATAACACGCGGTTTGCAGACTCACAATGCCAGCTTGATGGCTCAGTCGCCCGAGTAGTAATCGTTGTTGATATTGCCTGAAATGATCTGGTACTTGAATTTCCGCCAGTTTAACCGGTCGATGGGCTAGTAACGTCAAAACTGAAATTTGCTTGGCCGACCACTGCTCGTGCTGATAACTTAAAGGTTCCCCGTCAATCGTCATCAAATTTGACAACAACTTGATCCCATTTTCTCGAGTGAGCCAATAGCATAAAAAACAGCCCCAGGTCGCATAATATTGCAAAAATTTTAAGGCATTCGAATTAGTCCGCAACCGATGTTGATAGGGCGACCCTAATAACCACAACACCCGATACCCATGATCACGATAACCTTGTGTTCGTTGCGTCAACTGCTCAAGGGCAATCGGTGAACATTGGAATTCCAAAGCTAGTGGTTGTCCCTCACCTAGGCGAACCAGGACATCTGGCCGTTGGTGAATTTCCGGCAAGCGGGCTTCAATTTGGACCGTGTATCCCGCCGCGGCAAACCACGCTGCCAATTGCTGCTTACCTAATAAGTGTTCAGCCGTCTCTCCTTCAGAGAACGTGTCACAAGCTTCATTAGCTTGATGGGCAAAATGAGCAACCATCACCGTCCCATGCTTTAACCGCACCGGGGCATGGCAGCCTGGACACCAATAGTTAACCTGTCGCTTAGCGCTGTCAGCCATGATGAGTTGCTGCCGCGCATCTTCTGCCATTAACAACCTAACCATCCCCTTTGATGGTCAATTACGCAAACGAGGCCACTGCCACTTGTACGATTTAATCAATTGTACAAAAAAAGAGCTTAGAATAGTTGATTCTAGCTCTCTTGGTCGTGCTATTTAAAATAATGACGGACAGTTTCTAGTGCAGCGTTAGACATGATTTTTTCACCATGTTCTAACAATAAATCTGAGGTCACCTTGGTCTTAGTCGCATATTCCAACGCAACAGCAATATCATCTTTAATGACTCCTGCAGACGATTGATCGACAAAAAAGACCAGCTCTAGGTAATACTTGTCTCGATATTTAAATAAATTCGACGCTAGCCCATCTGGTCGAAACATCTGAGCTAAGGCGATGACATCTTCAAAGCTATCAAACGCCAACACAAATTCTTTGGTTGGTGTTTCAGGATCCTCAATATAAGGGTCCAAATCATTCGTATCTTTAGTTTGATTATGTTGTACACCTTGTGATTGGTCGCTACCATCTGTATCTGTTTGCATTAATTTTCGCTTCAAATAATCTGAAACGTCATCTTGCGTTTGATCACCGGATTGGTCGGGTGACTGAGTCGCCTTCGTAATCGTGTCTTGCAAGCTTTCACTATTTTTGCTAATAAATAACTCTAAGCCATTCCGGTTTGGTAAAACTTGGAAAGTGACGGCATCGTTATCTTGAAATTGGTGATCAACATCAACTTCTTCTAAAATACTATAAAAGAAACTTTCAATTTGCTTATGATTCCCTAGTAAATCTAATACGCGAATCCCGCGTTCATTGAGATCATCGTTGCCGATTAGAACTCGAATCGTATCATCATTGATTCGTTCCATCTCCATTACAGATCCACCCCTTTCTAAGTGTCAAGGGCCATAATCACTATCACAATTCTAACTTATTTCAGCGCTTTGTAAAGTAATCTATCTGAAATAAAAAAATTAGCTCATCAGCTAAGCCAACGAGCTAACAACATCTTCATTTTAAAGGTTCGCAATCGCCTGGGCACGTTGTAATTCCAACGTCCGAATCCGGCGTGGTAAAAAGCGACGAATCTCATCTTCGTTATAACCGACTTGCAACCGTTTTTCATCTAATAAGATTGGTCGCCGTAATAAGCTTGGGTCACGACTGATGAGGTCGTAAAGTTGCGTCAAAGAAAGATCGTCAATATCCAATTGGAGCCGTTGAAAGGCCTTGGAACGGGTTGAGATAATTTCTTCGGTGCCATCTTCAGTCATCTGTAAAATTCCTTTAATCTCATCAATTGAGAGTGGTTCAGCAAAAAGATTTCGTTCAGTAAATTCAATCTCGTGCGCCTGTAGCCAAACTTTAGCTTTTCGACATGAAGTACAACTTGGTGAAGTATATAAGGTAACCATTGAGTCTCCTCCTTCTGCATCGCCAACAACAAAACTTTATTACAAATATTATTATACCTGCTTTATCATTTTTTGTGAATAGTTTTCATAAAAATAATAAATATTTTTTAACTACATTATAGACATATACTTTTATTTTGTCCGATTAATTACTTTTATTACGGTTTCACTTTAACTTTCGTCACTGACTGTATAGTGTACAATTTAGTTTCCACTTATTAAAACAATAAAATAAACCAAGCTAATGACTCAGCTTGGTTTAGACGTTAATCTAAATTTAATTGTAAATATTTCTGTGCAACGATCACCTTGACACCTGCCCCAGCAGCGGCCTGTGCTTCTTGGCGCAATTGTTCAAAATCAACATCTTGTGGTAAATGCGTTAGCAATAAGCGCTTCACATGAGCTTCCTTTGCGATCAATCCTGATTGTGCTGATGTCATATGCCAAAGCTTGCCCTGCTTGTCCGCAGCAAAGTTTGTATCGGTCATCAACAACTGTGATCCGGTCGCAAAAGGTGCCAGTTCAGGAATGGCCGCCGTGTCTGCAGAGAACGTCAGTTGCTCGCCAGTTGCCCGTTCAACAATTTTAACCGCAAATGCCGGAACTGGATGTTTTGTTCTTAAAAATGTGACGTCAAATGGCCCAATCTGATTGACCTCATCTGGTTGATAGGCTCGACCGACAGTCGCACCAGCCCATGTCAGTGCGCCAAAATTCAACGGGTCCTCAGTATGCCCATAAATTGGCAGAATTGGCGTTTTCCGTTCTCCTTGGCGTAATTGCCAATAATACTGTAAAACGCCGACATCGGCCGTATGATCATGATGATAGTGCGTGAGCAATACGGCATCTAATTGTAAAGGATCCAAAATTTCTTCCAAAGCGTTTAGTGCCCCTGAACCACAGTCTAGCAATAACTGGTAGTTTCCGGACGTTACAAGATACGAGCTGGTTCCGACGCCATCGTATGGATAACCCCCGTAATAGCCTAATACGGTTAATTTCATCATTATCAATCCTTTCTGTGTCTATTTTAACGTAGCCGGTCGGAAAATTGAAACCGTTAACCTAACATGTTTTCAATTATTTTCGAAAACACGTATAATAATAAGTGTAATAATTAAGGAGTGATATTTGATGAGTGGAAAGATTTCAGCAACATTTGGAACGCGGAAAATTCTAACCATGATTCAGCAACAACACGCTGATCGTGATTTACTCTTAATGCAGGCCAATGCCACCGAAGATCGATACATGTTACTCGACCTCTCCGGTGAAAAGACCGTTTTCTCGAGTCCAGTTTCATATGACGTCTTACTGGCTAAAGGTAACGAAGACTGGCATGGGATGACCAGTTTCATTTTCATGGACTTACCGATTGAAGAACAAAAGGTTTTTAATTCTAAATTTACCGCCTTTCGGGCTGAATTTGAAAAGCCGAATGGTCTCAAGCACTTTTGGGTCCTTCGGGAAGCTAAAAATGACGCGGCTTTCGTCATTGTCACAAATTGGCACAGTGATTCTGAATATGCCGTTTGGTTGCGCAGTGAGTCATTCAAACCGTTTGCGAAATATTTAACCCCCGACTTTGATTATCATGAAAGTCGTTATGCCTTTGTTCGTTCACTTAAATCCTAATAAGAAGGACACTCAGTCATCATTATCGACTTGAGTGCCCTTTTTGGTTGGCCACTGACACCAGCGTCGTCTTCAATGACTACACACAAAAAAAGCAACTATCAATTAAGATAAGGCTCTTTGTCAACTGTTGTTGGTAATCAGCTATCATTAGCGCCCAGCCGCCCCGTGGCTGGGCGCTTTCTGTAC
>NZ_BJDG01000053.1 GCF_005404945.1 Lactiplantibacillus pingfangensis
TTACATTTGAGTGAGTGGCGAACTGGTGAGTAACACGTGGGAAACCTGCCCAGAAGTGGGGGATAACACCTGGAAACAGATGCTAATACCGCATAACAACTCGGACCGCATGGTCTGAGTTTGAAAGATGGCTTCGGCTATCACTTTTGGATGGTCCCGCGGCGTATTAGCTAGATGGTGAGGTAACGGCTCACCATGGCAATGATACGTAGCCGACCTGAGAGGGTAATCGGCCACATTGGGACTGAGACACGGCCCAAACTCCTACGGGAGGCAGCAGTAGGGAATCTTCCACAATGGACGAAAGTCTGATGGAGCAACGCCGCGTGAGTGAAGAAGGGTTTCGGCTCGTAAAACTCTGTTGTTAAAGAAGAACATATCTGAGAGTAACTGTTCAGGTATTGACGGTATTTAACCAGAAAGCCACGGCTAACTACGTGCCAGCAGCCGCGGTAATACGTAGGTGGCAAGCGTTGTCCGGATTTATTGGGCGTAAAGCGAGCGCAGGCGGTTTTTTAAGTCTGATGTGAAAGCCTTCGGCTCAACCGAAGAAGTGCATCGGAAACTGGGAAACTTGAGTGCAGAAGAGGACAGTGGAACTCCATGTGTAGCGGTGAAATGCGTAGATATATGGAAGAACACCAGTGGCGAAGGCGGCTGTCTGGTCTGTAACTGACGCTGAGGCTCGAAAGTATGGGTAGCAAACAGGATTAGATACCCTGGTAGTCCATACCGTAAACGATGAATGCTAAGTGTTGGAGGGTTTCCGCCCTTCAGTGCTGCAGCTAACGCATTAAGCATTCCGCCTGGGGAGTACGGCCGCAAGGCTGAAACTCAAAGGAATTGACGGGGGCCCGCACAAGCGGTGGAGCATGTGGTTTAATTCGAAGCTACGCGAAGAACCTTACCAGGTCTTGACATACTATGCAAATCTAAGAGATTAGACGTTCCCTTCGGGGACATGGATACAGGTGGTGCATGGTTGTCGTCAGCTCGTGTCGTGAGATGTTGGGTTAAGTCCCGCAACGAGCGCAACCCTTATTATCAGTTGCCAGCATTAAGTTGGGCACTCTGGTGAGACTGCCGGTGACAAACCGGAGGAAGGTGGGGATGACGTCAAATCATCATGCCCCTTATGACCTGGGCTACACACGTGCTACAATGGATGGTACAACGAGTTGCGAACTCGCGAGAGCAAGCTAATCTCTTAAAGCCATTCTCAGTTCGGATTGTAGGCTGCAACTCGCCTACATGAAGTCGGAATCGCTAGTAATCGCGGATCAGCATGCCGCGGTGAATACGTTCCCGGGCCTTGTACACACCGCCCGTCACACCATGAGAGTTTGTAACACCCAAAGTCGGTGGGGTAACCTTCGGGAGCCAACCGCCTAAGGTGGGACAGATGATTAGGGTGAAGTCGTAACAAGGTAGCCGTAGGAGAACCTGCGGCTGGATCACCTCCTTTCTAAGGAATATTACGGAAACCTTACACACATGATTGTTGAAACTTTGTTTAGTTTTGAGAGGTCTAACTCTCAAACTTGTTCTTTGAAAACTAGATAATATCAAATATATTTTTTCATAATGAAACCGAGAACACCGCGTTTTTTGAGTTTTTTAAAAGAAGTTTAATCGCTAAACTCAATTAATCGTATTTTCCTTTGGAAAATAAGGTTAAGTTAACAAGGGCGCATGGTGAATGCCTTGGCACTAGGAGCCGATGAAGGACGGGACTAACACCGATATGCTTCGGGGAGCTGTACGTAAGCTATGATCCGGAGATTTCCGAATGGGGCAACCCAGCAGTTTTAATCAACTGTTACCGCTAGATGAATACATAGTCTAGTCGGAGGTAAACGCTGTGAACTGAAACATCTCATTAGCAGCAGGAAAATAAAGAAATTTCGATTCCCTAAGTAGCGGCGAGCGAACGGGGAACAGCCCAAACCAGAGAGCTTGCTCTTTGGGGTTGTAGGACTGAACATTTGAGTTACCAAAAAGTTTGATAGTCGAAGGATTTGGGAAAATCCGCCATAGATGGTGATAGCCCAGTAGATTAAATCAAGCTTTCTCAGTTCAGTATCCTGAGTACGGCGGAACACGTGAAATTCCGTCGGAATCTGGGAGGACCATCTCCCAAGGCTAAATACTACCTAGTGACCGATAGTGAACCAGTACCGTGAGGGAAAGGTGAAAAGCACCCCGGAAGGGGAGTGAAATAGTTCCTGAAACCATGTGCCTACAATAAGTCAGAGCGCGTTAATGCGTGATGGCGTGCCTTTTGTAGAATGAACCGGCGAGTTACGATCCCGTGCAAGGTTAAGACTGAAAAGTCGGAGCCGTAGCGAAAGCGAGTCTGAAATGGGCGATTTTAGTACGAGGTTGTAGACCCGAAACCAGGTGACCTATCCATGTCCAGGTTGAAGGTGCGGTAAAACGCACTGGAGGACCGAACCCGTGTAAGTTGAAAATTGCTGGGATGAGGTGTGGATAGCGGTGAAATTCCAAACGAACTTGGAGATAGCTGGTTCTCTCCGAAATAGCTTTAGGGCTAGCCTCGGATTAAGGATCATGGAGGTAGAGCACTATTTGGACTAGGGGCCCGTCTTGGGTTACTGAATTCAGATAAACTCCGAATGCCATTGATTCATATCCGGGAGTCAGACGATGAGTGATAAGATCCACCGTCGAAAGGGGAACAGCCCAGATCACCAGTTAAGGTCCCTAAATGTATACTAAGTGGAAAAGGATGTGGAGTTGCACAGACAACTAGGATGTTGGCTCAGAAGCAGCCACCATTTAAAGAGTGCGTAATAGCTCACTAGTCGAGTGATCCTGCGCCGAAAATGTACCGGGGCTAAGTATACTACCGAAACTGTGGATGTGACCATTAGGTCACGTGATAGGAGAGCGTTCTAAGGGCGGTGAAGCAAGACTGTAAGGACTTGTGGAGCGCTTAGAAGTGAGAATGCCGGTATGAGTAGCGAAAGATGGGTGAGAATCCCATCCACCGAATGACTAAGGTTTCCTGGGGAAGGCTCGTCCTCCCAGGGTTAGTCGGGACCTAAGTCGAGGCCGAGAGGCGTAGACGATGGATAACAGGCTGAGATTCCTGTACTAGTTAAATGCGTTTGAACGATGGAGGGACGCAGTAGGCTAAGATGTGCATTCTGTTGGATTAGAATGTCCAAACAATAAGTCTTGTGAAGAGTCAAATGCTTTTCACTTTAAGGACAAGTTGCGATGGGGAGCGAAATTTAGTAGCGAAGCGTCTGATGTCACACTGCCGAGAAAAGCTTCTAGTGAGTATTTAACTACCCGTACCGCAAACCAACACAGGTAGTCGAGGAGAGAATCCTAAGGTGAGCGAGTGAACTCTCGTTAAGGAACTCGGCAAAATGACCCCGTAACTTCGGGAGAAGGGGTGCTGATCGCAAGATCAGCCGCAGTGAATAGGCCCAGGCGACTGTTTATCAAAAACACAGGTCTCTGCAAAATCGTAAGATGACGTATAGGGGCTGACGCCTGCCCGGTGCTGGAAGGTTAAAAGGATGGGTTAGCTTCGGCGAAGCTCAGAATTGAAGCCCCAGTAAACGGCGGCCGTAACTATAACGGTCCTAAGGTAGCGAAATTCCTTGTCGGGTAAGTTCCGACCCGCACGAAAGGCGTAACGATCTGGGCACTGTCTCAACGAGAGACTCGGTGAAATTATATTGTCCGTGAAGATGCGGACTACCCGCGACAGGACGGAAAGACCCCATGGAGCTTTACTGTAGCTTGATATTGAGTGTTTGTACAGCTTGTACAGGATAGGTAGGAGCCATAGAAACCGGAACGCTAGTTTCGGTGGAGGCGTTGGTGGGATACTACCCTCGCTGTATGACCACTCTAACCCGCGCCACTAATCGTGGCGGGAGACAGTGTCAGGTGGGCAGTTTGACTGGGGCGGTCGCCTCCTAAAAAGTAACGGAGGCGCCCAAAGGTTCCCTCAGAATGGTTGGAAATCATTCGCAGAGTGTAAAGGCACAAGGGAGCTTGACTGCGAGACAGACAGGTCGAGCAGGGACGAAAGTCGGGCTTAGTGATCCGGTGGTACCGTATGGAAGGGCCATCGCTCAACGGATAAAAGCTACCCTGGGGATAACAGGCTTATCTCCCCCAAGAGTCCACATCGACGGGGAGGTTTGGCACCTCGATGTCGGCTCATCGCATCCTGGGGCTGTAGTCGGTCCCAAGGGTTGGGCTGTTCGCCCATTAAAGCGGTACGCGAGCTGGGTTCAGAACGTCGTGAGACAGTTCGGTCCCTATCCGTCGCGGGCGTAGGAAATTTGAGAGGAGCTGTCCTTAGTACGAGAGGACCGGGATGGACATACCTCTGGTGTACCAGTTGTGCCGCCAGGCGCATCGCTGGGTAGCTACGTATGGATCTGATAAACGCTGAAAGCATCTAAGTGTGAAACAGACCTCGAGATGAGATTTCCCATTCCTATATGGAAGTAAGACCCCTGAAAGATGATCAGGTAGATAGGTTAGAAGTGGCAGCACGGTGACGTGTGAAGCGGACTAATACTAATCGGTCGAGGACTTAACCAAGCAAATGGTGTTTAGGTTCATAGGAAAGATAATTTGATATTAGCTAGTTTTGAGGGCACAAGTTCTCAATAGTGTGGCGACGATGGCAAGAAGGATACACCTGTTCCCATGTCGAACACAGAAGTTAAGCTTCTTAGCGCCGAGAGTAGTTGGGGGATCGCTCCCTGCGAGGGTAGGACGTTGCCATGC
>NZ_BJDG01000054.1 GCF_005404945.1 Lactiplantibacillus pingfangensis
TTCCATCATCGCTACCTCGCTTTTTAGGCTAATTATACTCAAAATAAGTTTACCTGAAAAATTTTGCACCAGAACCGAAAAAACAACAATTGTTCCAGTCACTTTACATCCATAGGGTAACGGTGTTATCTTTTAGTCAAAAGGAAGTGTTTTAATGGCTGGAAAAAAGAATCATACCAAAGACGAAATTGTCTCACTGGCAATTCGTCAAATCAAAGAAACCGGATACCAATCCATTTCATTACGGCGCTTATTAGGTGACTTGCATCTAACAACCGGATCGTTTTACAAACACTTTGACAATAAAAATGATCTGTTCACAACCATCTCGATCACCTTATCAAGTCAACTCAGTCAGCATGCTCGACAATTCGTTCTGGATGCAAAACCAAGTACCCCACTTGCGTCTTTAATTGTCCTTGGTGAATTTATGATTACCCAATTTCAGGAGCAATCTAATTTAACAGAATTCTTATTTTATAATCCAAGCGTTCTGGCAGTTTATCAAAGTGATCAAAAAGATCAGTTTCCACTGCTGAATGATGTCCAAGCACTCATCCAAAATATTAAAGTGACTTATCATATTACCGACTCAGTGGATAATCTGTTCATTAAGGTTTGGTCGTTCATTCAAGGCTACGGCATTCTGATTCAAAATGGTGCTGCTAAATATGATCACAAATTATTAACTAATGCCGCAACTGAATTGATTGGAGTTGAGCACCCATGAAAAAAATTATTGTTGTTTACTGTCATCCTTACGTCAACAGTTTTAATCACGCCATTTTGGAACAAGTTATCAATAATTTAAAACAGCAACATTTGAATCCGGAAATGATTGACCTATATGCAGAACAATTCAACCCCGTGTATGATCAGGAAGAATTGCAGCTATTTCACAGTGGTCAAACCCACGATCCGCTCGTGACGAAATATCTAAACTTACTACGACAGGCTGATGGGATTATTTTTATCACACCAATTTGGTGGAACAGTATCCCAGCCATGCTTAAGGGATTCATTGATAAAGTAATGAAGGAAGGTGAAGGCCTAACTCATACCGTTACAAAGACAGGCATCCGCGGTGAGCTGGTTAATCTTAAACGTGCGTATGTTCTGACTACTTCCACTTCCCCAACATTTTACCTTCGATGGTTTTGCGGAAATGCCGTCCAAAAAATTTTTATTAAAACAACATTGAAACAACTTGGTATTAAATCTGGCAAATGGCAAAATTTTGGTGGCATTAGCAACGCGAAATCAGCTAAACGAAACGCTTATTTACAAAAAATTGCCGAAATGCCATTCCATTTTTAAGAAGCTGTCTAAAATCTCTTAAGTAATAGTGCTAAAAACGCTAAAACGACCATTTGCAGACTGGTGGTTAATTGACGCTCACAATTTTTCCAAAGTCGCCGACAATTCTCTAGCCAACTAAAAGATCGTCCAACTACCCAACGTTGGGGCATGACTTCGAATCGATGCAACTCACTGCGCTTCGCAACCTGCACGGTTGCGTTTAAATTACTGGCTACATCGAGCTGAAAATTAACGCCTGAATAACCACCATCAACTAAGACATTTTGAACCTGGCGTAAATGCATGGCATGTAAAGCGATCATTGCACTGGCCCCGTCTCGATCAGAGACGTTCGCTCGCGTCATGTGAATGGCCTTCGGAAAGCCATTGATATCAACTGCCAGATGGCGCTTAATCCCCGAGATTTTCTTACCAACGTCGTAACCTTTGTTTTCAACAGTAGCGGTGTTTTTGACGCTCTGAGCGTCAACGATAATAAAGGAAGTTAAAGCTGAACGTCCTTGGTAAGTTCGCCGAGCAATGACAATTTTTTTAAAACTTGTTCCAATAAAGAATCAGCCGTAGGCTCAGCTTTAGTTGACCAAATTTTGTAATAGTTGTAAACTGACCGCCATTCTGGGAAATCACCGGGGACTTGACGCCATTGGCAACCGGTTTTCAAGACATATAGGACCGCACAGAAGACCTCGTAGAGGTCATATTTTCGAGGCTTAGTTCGCTTACGAAAATTTTCTAAAGCTGGTCGAATTAATTCAAATTGTTGCCGAGTAATATTGCTGGGATAATTTTTCATAGCTTAAACTCGCTTTTTACATAGAAGTATATCAAAAATCATAGATCTTGGACAGCTTCTTACAACATTAACGCAAGAATTAAAACCCTTGTCTAGAAGTGAGCTCACGGCCCTGATCCCGCAATACAGCGATATAACAATTAAACGAGCTCTTAGTGAATTGAAGAAAAGTCAGCGGATAAAACTTATTGGCAAGGGAAGGTCGTCAAAATATATTTTGAAAAATTAAGA
>NZ_BJDG01000055.1 GCF_005404945.1 Lactiplantibacillus pingfangensis
TCGGCCCATACTAAAAACTCCTCCCTAAGTAAACAAGCTTTAATTATTTGCTTGTCTACCTAAGTAGGAGTATAGCCTTACAGTCCTTTTGAATTAAGCTTTATGCCGATCATCACGTAATAATAACGCTAAAATAAAGCCAACAATTTCAATTCCTAACATGGTTAAGAACACCGCATGATACCCTTTTAGATTAGCAGTGAGCGCTGGCACGCCGGCTTGTAATTGTTTGGCCGTCACATTTGATAAGATTAATGTCGCAATCGCAACCCCTGCTGAGCCTAATATTTGACGCACGGTCGTAATTACCGCCGTCCCATGTGAAATGAGTTGATTAGGGAGTGAGTTCGCCCCTAATGTGACCGCTGGCATCATCACAAAGGCATTGCCGCCTTCAATCAGTGCCGCAATCAGGATCATCGTCAAAAGTGTTAATTGGTTAGGGATCAAGATCAAGACTAGCCAACCAACCACGATCATTGCCATTCCCAATAACATAATCTGTTTATAACCAAATTTCTCAGCTAATCGACCCGTTAATGGATTCAAGATACTTAGGAAGACCGCCCCAGGCACCAATGATAAGCCCGAGATAAATGGGGATACTTTCAAAATGCCTTGATAATAGAGTGGAAAAACAATGGTTACCACGATCAACGCCACGTATGAAATCGCCGTTAAAAAGATAGCAAGATCATAGTTGACGACTTTCAAAACCCGTAATTCGAGTAACGGTGTCGTGAGATGAAATTGTCGATAAGTAAAGTAAGCCACCGCCGCAATTGAAACAATCAGCAATAACCAGCCAATGGTCCAGTTGACGTTAGGTTTGCCAATTTCATTCACAACATATAAGATTCCGGCAAAACCAAGCAACATCACGATTGAAATTGTGTCCAATTTGGATGGCTTGCTAACCATGACATCTTGAATCGTCAAGAAGCTCAAAAAAATCAGAATCGTTGCAACAGTAATAAAGACTAGGAAAAGACCATGCCAATCGGTGAACTTTAGCACAACTCCCGAGATAATCGGTCCAGACGCTAATGCTGACCCCATGACTAGTCCAGCAACGCCCATCGTGGAACCCCGTTTATCTTCTGGCGTAATCGTCAAAAGAATTGACTGGTACGATGGAAATAACACCCCGACAGCCGCCGCTTTAATGAGCCGGCCAACCATCATAATCGCAAAGCTAGGTGCAAAGTAAATAATGATCGAACCAAGATCGAATAACACTAAAACCGTTAAAAATAATTTCTTAAACCCAATGTTATTTAATAGCCAAGGACTAATTGGCATCATCACGACCATGGTCAACATGAAGCCAGTCGTCAACCATTGAACTGTTGAGGCCGAGATACCAAAGTCGTGCATAAACGTTGGATAAACCGTCGATAACGAGGACTGACTAATCGACATCGTCCAAGTCCCCGTCAACAGCGTGAAGATAAACCAGAAACGTCGACGACCTGCCAGTGTCGGCGTCGCTTTTGCATCGTTCATAAAATCTTCCTCTCTCACTTTAGAACAATTATTAACTAACAGCCTCTATTGTAACCATTTTGATTGGAATTGTACAGGTCATGCACATTATCGCGAAAAAAAGGACCACCGTTAGCATTCCGGTGATCCTGACTGACTTATTAACCTGTTTTCAGTTACAATTCACTGATTAACCCGATCCCCCAACCAGTTTAATCCGCCAACATCGCCGCACTAACGGCCTGCATTTTATCTTTTTCCGCATCGGTTGGCTCTGCAACGGCCATCTTTTTAAGTGAGATTACCGCACGATACTGAAGTTCAACGACGTTAATGTCGTCCCGCACATCATAATGAGTAATTGTGACGTAGGCAGAGTTCTCATAGATTTTCTCAACCTTAGCATAAAAATCATAATCGGTATTACCATTTTTCTGGCATTTGACCCGATCCCCCACAGTAATTTTAGCCATTACTATCACTCCACTTCATAAAATATGCTAATAACATATCACTTAATGCAGTGAATAACAATTATTGGTCTCTAATTTAGACCGTTTTCCATTAGTTGCGCTGGTCAACAATCAAATTAACTTCTAATTGTACGAAAAAAGGAATCGACGTTAATCGATTCCTTCGTTTGCATGGCAACGTCCTACCCTCGCAGGGAGCGATCCCCCAACTACTCTCGGCGC
>NZ_BJDG01000056.1 GCF_005404945.1 Lactiplantibacillus pingfangensis
TGTACAGAAAGCGCCCAGCCACGGGGCGGCTGGGCGCTAATGATAGCTGATTACCAACAACAGTTGACAAAGAGCCCGAAAAACATACAAGAAGTTGCCATAATTAGCAATTTCTTGTATGTTTAGGATTATTTTATCTTTGTCATGAAGTCTGTTTTGCTTAAATATGATTTTCCTGCGGTTAAATCGTATTGAATTAATTGATAGTCGTTATACAATTTGCGTTGTTTTGCGTTTAGCTTGCGTAAAGAGGTTTGTTTGTTGTTTTGATTTACTAGCAACGGTGTATTTGCTTTCTGACTGTTTGTTGCCATTGCTGGTAGTTCTGTCAATACTTTTGTAATCAGTGCATAGTAGGGAGTCACTTTTTGGTTCATTTGAGCTAACACTAATGCTGATAGCGCATTCGACCCTACAACGCCAGATTTGTGTTTGAGTTTCTTTTGCCCGTATCCGTGTTGTCGCGCATACGTGTTGCTGTAGATGAAATAGTCAGGTTCGTGTAATTTTATGTTATAACGCGCCATGCTATCGTGATTATAAATACCAGGTAAATGGTCGCCGTACCACAGTACCGTGATTGGTCTGTGAATTTTATTTAGCTGATTGATGAATGTTCTAGTGGATTGGTCTGTTAGATGCACACCTTCTGTATAGGTTGCAATTTCTTTTTTGGCACCCTTGCTGGCCTTGCCAGATATTTTGTATGGCACATGATAATATCTATTTACATATGGCATATGGTTTTGCATTGTTGCTAAACTAATGAATTGTCCAGTTTGGGTGTGCCTGAGTTGCCAAAGGACGTTATTGTAGGATTCGTTGTCACCAATGAGATCACTTTTTTGAATCTTTTTTGCATAGTGTAGTTTTTGGCTTCCTGTGGAGTCTGTGCTTCTAAATGTTTGAAATCCAAACTTTTTGTAAACTGCAACTCGTCGATAAAGCGTGCCGGTGAACGTATGAATAGCATTTTTAGTCTTAAATAAATCAGTAATTGCATAAGCATTTTTCTGATTGGGAACTAGTTGCGTGAATGGTGTTGTCATTGTTTTTGAAAAGAAGCTTAGATTCAAACTTGTATCCACCATATATTCCATATTGGCCGTACCACCGCCATAACC
This sequence comes from Lactiplantibacillus pingfangensis, assembly GCF_005404945.1. Taxonomy (GTDB): domain Bacteria; phylum Bacillota; class Bacilli; order Lactobacillales; family Lactobacillaceae; genus Lactiplantibacillus; species Lactiplantibacillus pingfangensis. Next base: position 1,125 of record NZ_BJDG01000056.1, read on the forward strand.
TGAGCTTAACATTGTTCCGGATGTCGTTTCACGTTTAATCTTATTAATATTAGGCATCGGGTTGGCGCTAATTTTAAGATTTGGGACACGCGTTGGGTCTGAAAAGCTTTCACTGAGCACATAAATTAATGTTTGTTTATTGATATCAGATTGTGAACGCTCCTGATTAATACTATTGGCAACTTTAGTATATTTTTTAGCAATCGATTGCATTTTTTTCTGAGAATAGCCAGCAGGTTTGTCCATGACCGTCATGTCGATTGAATTGATGAATGCTATGAGTGGACCATTGTTGTCTGCGGAATCTTTTAGACTCCAGACGTAGGAAGCATCACCAAACTTCGTGAAAACTTTAGCCGACAGACTATTAGTATGATTTACTCTAAAGAAGGAAAAAATCATCATACTCATTACAATCAAGCCAATAATTCTACTTGATAGATGCAGTGTGTGTGTTGGGAATCGTAGAAATTTGAAACCAAAGTAATTCAATAAGACTATGAGAATACATAGTATGATTAGTGTCAGTATGTGCGTGAAACTGATCATTGAAGCGAGTTGTCCAGCATTTGAGACCATCGTCAGGTCACTGGACAGCAGTGGTTCTTGACGAAAAGTCATTTTCTGATTATTGACGAATCCAAAAACTAGAATAATGTCTATAAATAGGCTGTTACTAATCCATAGGCGATTAATAATGCTAGTGATACCCCAACCAAATAGCATCAAAAGGATCACACTGAAAAGGTAAATTTTTTTATGAAGCATGAACCAGCTATAAACATTTTGAAAGTTTCCAAGTTGCATGTATTGAATTACTAATAATAGGATTATGGCTTCAAGTGCAAAAACCAATAATACGAGTGGCAAGCGCCATTTCTTAATGAATGAAGTGTCAGACAAATAATCTTCCCGAATTGTCAAATCAAGTGCAACACTAAGTAAAATAAACAAAGACATGGAGCTATACTCATTAATGCAATGTG
>NZ_BJDG01000057.1 GCF_005404945.1 Lactiplantibacillus pingfangensis
TGCGCTAGGCCCTGTCAAGTTGTCAGATGAAATAATATAAATTTACTGTTGTCTCTAAGCGACCTCATTTCGGTATTCTACCGGGGTGAGGTCGTTTCTTGCTGGTGATCGATCTAGGTAATTAAAATAGTGGATACCTTCATCTACTAGTTCTTTGAACTCCTTGTAGGTGCTTGGCATTGGATGTCGATCCATCCAATGTGTCTTGAATTCATTCCACCAACGTTCTATTGGCGCATTGTCATACGGTGTTCCTGGTCGTGACATACTTCGGATAACGCCATGCCGTGCCAACAATTCATTAAATGATCTAGAAGTGTATGCTGAACCACGATCAGTATGAACCAATGGATGAACGTCACCGGCATACTCAAAAGCTCGCTGGAAGACTTGTACTTCCGCCGCTGCTGTTTCAGTATTACTCAAATTAGCGGCGATTAAAACCCGTCCATAAAGGTCTAACACACCACTCAACCGCATTTTGTATTGTCCGTGAACACCGTATGTCAATTCAGTTGAATCTGATAACCAGACCTGATTAGGAGCGGTCACATCGAAATTCTGATTCAAGACATTGTCCTGAATATACTGTTCTTGTTCCTTGATTCGATGATGTCTTTTGACTCGAATCTGGCATCTAATATCTAACTTACGCATAATCCGTTTAACCCGCTTGAGTGTTACTTCAAAAGTAATCTGATCATCATGCTTGAGGTTTGATAGAATCTTGCCCGCTCCAATCGCTTGATGATGTTGGTTAAACCAATACGTAATTCGTTCATCTAGAAGCTGTTCTTGGGTCTCCCAAACTGTTGCTTGTCGGTGGAAGGATTTATTGTAAGCTTGACGACTAACGCCAACGTAGGCCAATAATTTGGTAATGGCACCACGGTTTTCTTGACTAACTTCCTTAATTGCTTGGTAAGCTAGTCGATGTTGTTTATTCACCCCTTGTGCTGAAGTTCCTGATATTTTTTTACGAAGTCCTCCAATAATTTCATATCGGCGACTTGACCTTCTAATTGCCGGATTCGCAGATTGGCTCTGTCTAGGTCTGTTAATTCTTGCTTAGGCTTCCGGTGACCACGATTATCTGTGAGAGCCTCATAGCCATCAGCTTTAGCCTTAAGCACCCATGATCGCGCTTGCTGATAACTGACCTGATAATGTTCTGAGGCTTCGCTATAAGAGTGTTTATGAATCGTAATATATTCAACGACTTGAATTCGTTCTTCCCAAGTAGTCTTTCGAGCCATGGTAGGGACCTGCTTTCTTGACGGTGAAGCCGTCACAGTTTTCTCCCTATTATACTTGGAAACCCAGGTGATTACTTGCATATCTGAACGTAATCCATATTTCATGGTCAGCTCTTGGGTAGTGCCTTCACCACTCAAGAATGCTTGTACGACCGTCTGCTTGAAAACCTTGCTGTAATGATTGTTCTTCCTAGCTTCTGTTAATCCTTCAATACCATCACGTTTATATCGCTCTTGCCAACGAGACATTGTCATTCCTGTAAAACCATGTTGTCTTGCAAAAGACGTATATGACTGTCCCGAAGATTCAAATTCATTAATTAAGGCTAATTTTTCTATGGCACTATATTTAGATCTGGACATACAAAAATCCCTCCATGATAATCAGATGAATTATAGTATTTCATCTGACAACCATAGAGGGATCATAACA
>NZ_BJDG01000058.1 GCF_005404945.1 Lactiplantibacillus pingfangensis
CATGGAGGATTAGCTCAGTTGGGAGAGCGTCTGCCTTACAAGCAGAGGGTCACAGGTTCGAGCCCTGTATCCTCCATTGAGCCGTTAGCTCAGTTGGTAGAGCATCTGACTTTTAATCAGAGGGTCGACAGTTCGAGCCTGTCACGGCTCATTGTCACGGTTCATGACATGATAAAGTTTTAAAAGTTTTTGTTGATTTACATATCTTGGCATGATATGATATTATAGTTGTGTTAATCATCAACTTATGCCGACTTAGCTCAGTTGGCAGAGCATCTGTCTTGTAAACAGGGGGTCGGAGGTTCGAATCCTCTAGTCGGCATTAACTGAATAATTATGCGGAAGTAGTTCAGTGGTAGAACATCACCTTGCCATGGTGGGGGTCGCGAGTTCGAATCTCGTCTTCCGCTTTTACCAAAAGTGTTGCCGGGGTGGCGGAATTGGCAGACGCACAGGACTTAAAATCCTGCGGTTAGTGATAACCGTACCGGTTCGATCCCGGTCCTCGGCACTTTTATGAAGCACCCATAGCGCAATTGGATAGAGTGTCTGACTACGAATCAGAAGGTTGTAGGTTCGACTCCTACTGGGTGCATATAACGGGAAGTAGCTCAGCTTGGTAGAGCACCTGGTTTGGGACCAGGGGGTCGCAGGTTCGAATCCTGTCTTCCCGATTAGATAATCTTTGATTATTTAACAGATCGCGGTGTAGCTCAGCTGGCTAGAGCGTCCGGTTCATACCCGGGAGGTCGAGGGTTCGATCCCCCCTGCCGCGATAGGAATAAGCACTCGGACCTTTAGCTCAGTTGGTTAGAGCAAACGGCTCATAACCGTTCGGTCGTAGGTTCGAGTCCTACAAGGTCCATCTACTAATTATAGTGGACAAGTTCCTAGTTATACATTTTTACATGGAGGATTACCCAAGTCTGGCTGAAGGGAACGGTCTTGAAAACCGTCAGGTGGGTCAAACCACGCGAGAGTTCGAATCTCTCATCCTCCTTATTATCGCGGGATGGAGCAGTCTGGTAGCTCGTCGGGCTCATAACCCGAAGGTCGCAGGTTCAAACCCTGCTCCCGCAATTTTGGTCCGTTGGTCTAGTTGGTTTAGGACGCCTGCCTGTCACGCAGGAGATCACGAGTTCGAGTCTCGTACGGACCGTTACACTAATTAAATATTATTATGGCTAAATGGCTCGGTAGCTCAGTCGGTAGAGCAATGGATTGAAGCTCCATGTGTCGGCAGTTCGATTCTGTCCCGCGCCATAAGTGTTGCGGGTATAGTTTAGTGGTAAAACGACAGCCTTCCAAGCTGTAGTCGCGAGTCCGATTCTCGTTACCCGCTTTTATGGGCCTATAGCTCAGTTGGTGAGAGCGCACGCCTGATAAGCGTGAGGTCGATGGTTCGAGTCCATTTAGGCCCATTGGAGAAGTACTCAAGTGGCTGAAGAGGTGCCCCTGCTAAGGGTATAGATCGCGCAAGCGGTGCGAGGGTTCGAATCCCTCCTTCTCCGTTAGTTTTAATTTTAAAATATGACCCCTTGGTCAAGTGGTTTAAGACACTGCCCTTTCACGGCAGTAACATGGGTTCGAATCCCGTAGGGGT
>NZ_BJDG01000059.1 GCF_005404945.1 Lactiplantibacillus pingfangensis
CCCGAATTGTCAAATCAAGTGCAACACTAAGTAAAATAAACAAAGACATGGAGCTATACTCATTAATGCAATGTGAGCTTGATTGGTGAGAATAACTTGAAAGCTTCACTGGAACTTAAGTATCCAAGGGACTTTCTGAGTCGGTTATTAAGGGCAGCTTGGACTTCAGTGATGTAGCTTTCGGTAAAGATCTTCATTGACTTACCTTTGGGCATAAACTCACGGATTAGGCCGTTCTGGTTCTCGTTACTACCACGTTCCCAAGGTGAATAAGGATGAGCAAAATAGACCTGAGTCCCATGAACTTGGTTGAGCAGGGAGAACTCACTACCGTTATCAAAAGTGATGGAATGAAACTTGTCCCGGCCGTACTGATTAATGATAGCTTGGAGGGCGTCACGACAGGTTTCTGCGTGATAGTCAGGAATCTTAACGATGATTTCAAAGCGGCTTAAGCGTTCAGTCAAGGTCATGATAGCTGGTTCACTAGCGACTCGCTTACCCTTGACTAGGTCACCTTCCCAGTCGCCGAGCAATAGTCGATCATCAATATAGTTAGGACGGTCATCAATGGAAGTCCCCAAGTTCTTCTTATTCATGCGAATATGGGGCTTATGACTACCTTTAACTCGACGTCGGAGCTTCATGGGCAAGTCACTATTATTTAGGTCAAGCAATCCCATATCAATATATCGATAGACCGTTGGCGTGGATGGACAAGGTTTATCTGGATGGTCACGCCGAAAACGATGAACGAAGCTATCAATACTATCCCACCGGATATGCTTTTTGAGGGCTTTACAAAGCATAGAGAAGAACAGCCAACAACGGTTCAAAAGCCCGTTAGCGTGGCAATTTTCACGGTGTTTGAGGTAGTTAGCTTGTCCGGCTTCAGCAAAGTATTGATAGTAAGGCAAGTAATCAGAATTCAGCTGGCGAACGGTGCCACGTTTGAGTTCTCGACTGATCGTACTAGGACTTCGATGGAGTCGTTCAGCAATGGCTCGAATAGAATCATGATCTTCATGAAACGCTTGAATAGCGCCTCTTTCAGCTTCTGAGAGTTGTTGGTAGTTATGAGTAGTGGTAATATTTAGTTGGGTCATGGAGAGTCCTCTTTCTTTATTCGTCGTTGATTAAAGTATAGGTCTCCATGGCCTATTTGTTTACTTTACTTGGTGTTGCACTTCAATTTTAAATCCGGG